>NZ_JAJPWO010000008.1:0-470458 GCF_046549075.1 Amycolatopsis sp. lyj-84 | reverse complement strand
CCCCCCCCCCCCCCCCCCCCCCCCCCCCCCCCCCCCCCCCCCCCCCCCCCCCCCCCCCCCCCCCCCCCCCCCCCCCCCCCCCCCCCCCCCCCCCCCCCCCCCCCCCCCCCCCCCCCCCCCCCCCCACTCGGTACCGCCACCCTCGGCCGCCACCGCCACCGTCCCCGCTCGCCTGGTTGGTTATCTCCTGGCCAACCGGACATCTGGGCCTCTAAGTTCGATCTAGTCAACGAGGAACGCCGTGGGGGTGGCCGTCGCGAGGACGGACCGCGTATCCCACCTGTCTCCAGGGGAAACCGATGCGAAGAACCCTGTCCGGAAGACCGATCCGCGCGCTCGGAGCGCTGACCGTGGCCTTCACGCTCACCGGGACGCTGGCGGCGACGCCGGCGCTCGCCGAGCCCGGCCCGAACCTCAAGATCACCGCGGTGGCCGCCGAAGGTCGCTGGCTGCGCGGGGACACGATCCCGATCGACCTCCGGGTCACCAACGCGGGCGATGCCCCGGCGACCGACGTCCGGGCGCAAGCAGACCTGCTGTCCGGCCCCTACTTCAGCTTCGACTGGGACTCCTGGGGCGATCTGCGCTTCGATGGTCCCGGAACGTCCGTCCAGCCGGGCGAAAGCCGCACTTACCGCCTGACCGGCCGGGTCTGGGCCAACGATGCGGGCAATCCCCTGGCACGGATCAACGTGCAGGCCGCGGCCGACACCGATCTCGCGGACAACACCGTCGACGTTCCGGTGGCACTGGTCCCGCTGGACACCACCGAGCGGGTCGCGGGTCAGGTCTACGGCGACGGGAACGGCGACGGCGTGGCCGGTCCCGGCGAAGGATTCGCCGGGATCACGGTCCGGGTGGAGTCATTCGACATGCCGAACGAGCTGGTCACGGTCACCGATCCGGACGGTCGCTTCTCCTTCGACGCGGTTCCGGTCGGCCCCGCGCGGTCGCTGCGCATCCAAGACGGCCCCAGCGGCTGGTTCTTGCCTTCGCTCCAGATGCTGCGCCTGGACGGAGGCGGCGGGAACCAGGCCGTGAGCATTCGAGGCGTCCGTCCGCTCACCGAGTCACTCCGGGCGAACATCGAACTCGACAAGGCGACTTACGCGATCGGCGAGACCGCCACGGCCACCGTCACGGTGACGAACAAGGGCACCCGCCCGCTCTCCGGTCTCTACGCGACCTGCGACGACCCCCGCGGCCTCGGCAACAACCTCGAGATCCCGCAGGACCAGTGGGGCGCGTTCGGCCCCTCGCGGAGCGGGGCGCTGGCCGTGGGCGAAAGCAAGGTCTTCACCTTCTCCGGCAAGGTTCCGGACAACGCGATCGATTTCGGCAGGACCTTCCTCGAGTGCGAGTTCAGCGGCACGACCGAACTCTCCGGTCCGCGGGTGTCCGCCGAAGGCAAGGTGCCGGGGAAGCGCGGCGACATCCACGGCCAGGCCTGGGTGGACCGGAACGAGAACGGGAGCCTCGACGCCGGCGAAGGGCTGGCCGACACGACCGTCGCCCTGCACACCTTCACAGCCGACGAGCAGCTGGTTTCCGTCGCACAGACGGACGCCAACGGTTTCGCCACCTTCACCGACGTCCCTGTCGGCGAGTACCTGCTCCGTCCGGCCGCTCCGTGGAGAGCGGCCGGCGACCCCGCCGTCCATCACTACGCCCCGCCCTACGACACCGCGTACCGGATCAAGGTGACCTCGGGCTGACCCCTGAACGACACAGCGGCCCCGGAGCGGATTCCGCTCCGGGGCCGTTGCCGTACAACGACTTCCTTCGAGTTCTCGAAGCAGGCGCAGATCACCGCGCGCGAGCGTCTCGATCTCTCGTACACGTCCGAAACGCCCTCGGGGTTGCCTTTCGGTAACGCCCGAATGTTCCGTACTGGTCAATCGGGCGACGCGGCTTTTAGGTTGGTTTCGGCATTGTCGAGCACCTGGGGGAAACACCGATGCGAAGAATCCTGCCCGAAAGATCGATCCACGCCCTCGGCGCGCTGACGGCGGCCTTGACGCTGGCCGGGCTGGTCACCGCGGCACCCGCGCACGCCGCGGCCGGGCCTGATCTGCGGGTGACGGCGACGGCCGGTCAGGGGCGCTGGCTGCCGAACGACGAAATTCCCCTCGACGTGACGATCACCAACGTCGGCGACACGAAGGCAGAGGGGGTCAAGGGCGAGGTCTGGATGTTCTCCGGACCGTACTTCGCCGTCCGGCCGGACGCCTGGGGGGATCTCTACAACCGGGGAGCCGGGACCTCCTTCGCCCCGGGGGAAAGCCGGACCTACCGACTGCGCGGCACGGTCAGCACCCTCGCCCAGGGCGACCCCGTGTTCCGCGTCCGGGTGATCGGATCGGCCGAAGCCGATGAGTCGGACAACGATCCCGAGGTCACGGTGGGCCTGGTTCCCGCGGGCACCACCGACCGGGTCGCGGGGCACCTCTACGGCGACGCCGACCACAACGGACTTCCCTCCCCCGGCGAAGACCTGGCCGGAGTGGAGATCCGCCTGCGCTCCGGGGGACCGGGAGTGATCGAGCGGGTCGCGACCACCGACGGATCCGGCCGGTTCACATTCGACGCGGTCCCCGTCGATCGCTACTACTCCGTGAACTTCGACAGCTTCCCCGAAGGCTGGGTCAACCCGGGCTTCGGACCACTGCGGGTCGACGGGGCAGGACAGCACACCGCACTCGAGATCCGGGCCGGGCGGCCGCTGACCGACTCGCTTCAGGCGAGCGCGCGCCTCGACAAGCCGAGCTACGCCGTGGGCGGCATCGCCACGGGGACCGTCACCGTCACCAACATCAGCGACCGGCGGCTCACCGGCCTCTGGGCAGGCTGCGATCCCGCAGGCGAAGGAGTCCATCTCGAAATGCCTTCAGGGCAGTGGGGTGACTTCGACCCGGCCAAGCAGGCAGGTGTGCTGGCGCCGGGCCAGCGTGTGGAATTCAAGGTGTCGGGCAAGGTGCCGCACAAGTCGGGCTACACCGGCCGAGCCCACCTCACCTGCTACATCGCGTCGGGGGCCGACACCTCCGGCCCGCTCGCGCAGGCCGCGGGCAAGGTGCCCGGCAAGCGCGTGGACGAACGCGGACAGCTCTGGACGGACAACAACGGCAACGGCAGGCCGGACACCGGCGAAGGGGTCCCGAACACGACGGTCACCCTCGTCACGGAGGACAACAAGCTGGTCTCGCTGACCCGGACCGACGCCACCGGCTTCGCGACCTTCCCCCAGGTCGGTGTCGGCGTCTATCGGCTGCGGGTGGCCGGGCAGTGGCGGACCGTCGGCGACACGACCGCCTACGTCATCGCACCGCCCTATCGCCTCGGCGATTGGTACCAGCAGGTCGTACCGGGCTGATCCGCTGAACGACACGACGGCCCCGGCGCGATTCGCGCCGGGGCCGTTGCCGTACAACGACTTCCGCTACCCCTGGACGAACTTCGCCGCCAGGCCCTCCCCCACGGAGGTCGACTTTCCGTTGTCCTCGATCGGCGACACCTTCGAGTTCTTGAAGCAGATATAGGTCACGCCCGAGTCGACGCCGCCGTTCGCCGGGTCCGGGTTGATGCCCAGCGCCTTCGCGGCCGCGTAGGACGCTTCGCCGATGATGTCGTTCGGGCCGGTGTCACCGATGACGGCGTAGAGCACCTTGTTGTTGTAGATCACCGCGCACGAGCCGGCGCCCTTGAGCCCGGAGTTCCCGAAGTTCCACGTGCTGCTGACGCTCGGCACGACGACGTAGGGCGTCTGGTCGGCGATCAGCGCTTTGCCGTCGGAGCGCGGGAAGGCCGTGCCGTCCTGGAACCACGGGTCGGTGTTCTCGTTGCACCGCGCGGTCGGCTGCCCGTCGCAGTCGATGTCCATGTCGGCCTTCCAGAACACGGCGCCGCCCGCGTCGCAGACCGCGATGGTCCGGCCGGTTTCGTCGTCGGTCTTGTACTTGCCGTTCGAGACCTGCTTGCAACCGGTCGTCTTCGCCAGCAACTGCTGCGCGGTCGGGCCCGCCTGGATGGCGGCCGGAGCCGTCGAAGCCACGGCCGTCGCCGCGGGGGCCAGTCCTGCGGCCACCACCATCGCCGAGAACAGGAGCAACTTCCGCATACCGTGCACCCCTTAGTTAATAAGGCTTCTTTATCGAGGGTGCCCAGGATGCAGTCGTCAGTGGCCGGACTCAAGGGCCGGCGGGGTGTTGTTTTCCCACTGCACAACGAAAAACGGTCAAAAGCGGACAAGCCTGGAGACTCGCGCCATCACCCGTCCCGCTCGGCGGTACAGGCCGTCCCGGTCACCGAGCACGCCGTCGATCCACTCCTGGTCGACGTCGTACCTGATCTTCGTCCGCGGTCGCACCAGGCCGTCGCGTGACGCCACGCCACCTTCCGTGGTGTAGATCCTCGTCGCGCCGGAACGCCGGAGCCTGCTGAGCACCCGCCGGTCGTACGCGCCGAAGGGCGGCACATAGGCGCGGACGGGCTTCCCGCTCAGGTCGGCGAGCAGCTTCGGCGCCGCCTCCAGTTCGCGCCGGGCGTGCCTGTCGTCGAGCCGCCGCCAATCGCGGTGCTCCCAGCCGTGCGAGCCGATCGACATCCCCGCCTCGACCAGCTCGCGCAGGCCGTTCGCGTCGAGGAAGCCCCGCTGGCCGATCCGGCCTGCCAGCGGGAAGAACTCCGCCGTGAGATCGCGCTCCACCAGTCTGGGAAGCGCGATCTCGACGTCGGAGGAGTTGCCGTCGTCGAAGGTGAGCCCGACGTCTTCCCGTCCGGCCACCGAGTCGAGCACCCGCTCGAACTGCTCGACCGTCACCCAGGTTTCGTTTTCGCCTGGATCCAGCGCGCGCACGGGTCTGCCCACGCCGCCAATCGCCAGGATCACCATCCGCGCCTCATTCGGGACCGAGTGTGTTTCCCGATTAATCGAGTTGGCGAATGGAGTAGTTACATGATCGAGCAAGATGTCCACGAACGGATTACTTGCGGATCTCCAGGGTGCAGCACTTCGGGCCGCCGCCCGCCTTCCTGAGCTCGGAGATGTCCAGGAAGACGACCTCGTAGCCGCGTTCGGTCAGCCGCGCGGCCAAACCGGTCGCTTCGAGCGGCAGGACGACGTTGCGGCCGTCGGACACCCCGTTCAGGCCGAAACACTCCGCGTCGGCCCGGTCCGCGATTACCGCGTCCGGGAACATCCGCGCCAGCACCTTCCGCGACCCGGCCGAGAACGCCTCCGGGTAGTAGGCGATCTGGGCGGGTGTGGCGTCGGTGGCCTCGGCGAGCACGAACAGCGCGGTGTCGAGGTGGTAGTAGCTCGGGTCGATCAGCCGCAGCGAGACGACCGGGACGCCAAGGACCTCTTGCGCTTCGGCGTGCGCGGCCGGGTCGGTCCGGAAACCGGTGCCGGCGAGCAGGACCTTGCCGGTCCAGGCGAAGTCGCCTTCGGCCTCGTTGATCTTCTCGGGCATGGTGATGTCGCGGTAGCCGTGCTCCACGAACCAGCGGCGGAAGTGCTCGGCCTCGGCGGTGCGCTGCGGGGCGCGGAACCGGGAGCCGAGGACCCGGCCGTCGACGACGGTGCCGGAGTTCGCGGCGAACACCATGTCGGGCAGGCCGGGCTGGGCGTCGATCTCCTCGACCGTGTGGCCGAGGCGTCGGTAGGTGTCACGGAGTTCGGTCCATTGCGCCATCGCGGCGTCGACACTGACCGGGACGGACGGGTCCATCCACGGGTTGATGACGTAATCCACCGCGAAGTACCGCGGCGGGCACATGAGGTAGCGGCGCGTCGTGGGCACACGGGGCTGCTCTAGTACCGGCATACACGAAGGGTAAGGCTCACCTAATTCCGCAATCAATCGCTGTTCGCTGCGCGTATACCTGCTAAACATTGCGTGTGAACACCATCGACCAGCGAATCGTTTCATGTCTGATGGCCAACGCGAGGTCCAGCTACGCCGACATCGGGAAAGTCGTCGGCCTGTCCGCGCCCGCGGTGAAGAGACGGGTCGACAGACTGCTCGAAACCGGGGTTCTGCGCGGCTTCACCGCGGTCGTCGACCCCGAAGCCTTGGGCTGGGGCACCGAGGCGTTCGTCGAGATGACCTGCAACGGCAACATCACCCCGGCCCGGATCCGCGCCAGGCTGGAGCCGTTGCCGGAGGTCGTCGCGGCCTACACGGTGTCCGGCGCGGCCGACGCGATCGTCCATCTGCGCGCGTCGGACATCCACCATCTGGAGACCGCGCTGGAGCGGCTGCGCGGGCTGGAGATCGTCGACCGCACGGTCTCCACCGTCGTCCTTTCCCGGTTGCTGGAGCGCCCGCCGACGCCCGAAGCGTGAAACCCTCGGCACCGTGACCGATCAGATCCGCTCCAGCCACGACGGCGGCGTCGCCGTACTCACCATCGACGCGCCCAAGACCCGCAACGCCCTCACCCTCGACCTGTCCGCCCAGCTGGCCGACGCCGTCGCGCGTGCCGAAGCCGACGAGAGCGTCCACGCCGTGGTCGTCTCCGGCGCGCCTCCGGCCTTCTGCGCGGGCGCGGACCTGGACACGCTCGCCGGCGCACGGGAGGACGGGCTCCGCGCGATCTACGACGGCTTCCTCTCGATCGCCCGATGTTCCCTGCCGACGATCGCCGCCGTCGGCGGTGCCGCGGTGGGCGCCGGCCTGAACCTCGCGCTCGCCGCGGACGTCCGCATCGTGGGACCGAAGGCGAAGTTCGTGGCCAGATTTCTTGATCTCGGCATCCATCCCGGCGGCGGGATGACGTGGATGATCCAACGGCTCGTCGGCCCGCAGAAGGCCGCCGCGATGACGCTCTTCGGCGAGGTCGTCGGCGCCGAAGCCGCTGTCGAATCCGGGCTCGCGCTCCGGCTCGCCGACGGCGATCTGCTCGAAGCCGCCCTTGAACTGGCGAAACCCGCCGTCGACGCCCCTCGCGACGTCCTTCTGGCGACGAAGCGCACGCTTCGGCACACCGCTTCACTGACCGACCATTCGGCCGCCGTCGACGCCGAGATCGAGCCGCAGCTCGCGTCGCTCACCGCGCCCGCCTTCGCCGAGCGGCTGGCCAGGCTGAGGGCCGCAATGACCGGCCAATGACCATTCCTCGAGCAGACTTCCGTACGCTTGAAGGAGATACGGCTCACAATCGGGACGTATCGTTAACCGTTACCATCGGTAACACATAAACCGGATAACCCCCGCTCAGCGCCGAGCTCAGGACACTCGAGGAGTAGGTCCAGGCCGTTTATACGGCAACCTGGGACGGGTGCCGAGGACTAACCTCGGGACATGGCACCTGTGACCTGGCCGACATCGCCGGGCGAGGCACCGGATCTCCGGCGCTGCCGGGGACGACGCACGTCGGGAGAGAGGGAATCCCTGACCTATGAGCACGAGTGCGAACGGCAACAGCTCTTTGTCGGCCGTGAGGCCCACCGAGGTCGCCAAGCTGGACCGGGTGGTCATCCGGTTCGCCGGCGACTCCGGTGACGGCATGCAGCTGACGGGCGACAGGTTCACCTCGGAGGCGGCCGCCTTCGGCAACGACTTGTCCACCATGCCGAACTTTCCCGCGGAGATCCGCGCGCCACAGGGCACCATCCCGGGCGTCTCGAGCTTCCAGGTGCACTTCGCCGACTACGACATCCTGACGCCGGGCGACCGGCCGGACGTCCTGGTCGCGATGAACCCCGCGGCGTTGAAGGCGAACCTCGCCGACGTCCCGACGGGTGGGACGATCATCCTCAACACCGACGAGTTCACGAAGCGGAACCTGGTCAAGGTCGGCTTCGAGAACGATCCCCTCGACGACGACACCCTTTCGGCCTATCAAGTCCACCGGGTGGCCATGTCGACGTTGACCAGAGGCGCGCTCGAAGAGACCGGACTGTCCAAAAAGGACGCCGAACGCGCGAAGAACATGTTCGCGCTCGGGCTGCTCTCCTGGATGTACCACCGGCCGACCGAGGGCACGGAACGCTTCCTGCGCGAGAAGTTCGCGAAGAAGTCCGACATCGCCGAGGCCAACATCCTGGCCTTCCGCGCCGGCTGGAACTACGGCGAGACGACGGAGTCGTTCGCGACGACGTACGAGGTCGCGCCCGCGAAGCTGAACCAGGGCACGTACCGCCAGATCACCGGGAACACCGCGCTGGCGTACGGGCTGGTCGCCGCCGGGCAGCAGTCCGGCCTGCAGATCCTGCTGGGCACGTACCCGATCACCCCGGCGTCGGACATCCTCCACGAGCTGTCCAAGCACAAGAACTACGGCATCCTCACCTTCCAGGCCGAGGACGAGATCGCCGGCATCGGCGCGGCACTCGGCGCCTCCTACGGCGGTGCGCTGGGCGTCACCTCGACGTCCGGACCGGGTGTCGCACTGAAGTCCGAAGCCATCGGCCTCGCGGTGATGACCGAACTGCCGCTGGTCGTCGTCGACGTCCAGCGCGGTGGCCCGTCCACCGGCCTGCCGACCAAGACCGAGCAGGCCGACCTGCTGCAGGCGATGTTCGGCCGCAACGGCGAGTCCCCGGTCCCGATCGTCGCGCCGCTGTCCCCCGCGGACTGCTTCGACGCGGCGATGGAGGCGACCCGGATCGCGCTGAAGTACCGGACCCCGGTCTTCCTGCTGTCGGACGGCGCGATCGCGAACGGCTCGGAGCCGTGGCTGATCCCGGACGTCGAGACGCTGCCGGATCTGCGGGTGGAATTCGCCACCGAGCCGAATGCCGAGGACGGTTCCGGGGAATTCTGGCCGTATGTGCGTGACCCCGAGACCCTCGCCCGCGCGTGGACGGTGCCGGGCGCCGCCGGTCTGCAGCACCGGATCGGCGGGCTGGAGAAGGCCGACAAGACCGGTCACATCTCCTACGACCCGGACAACCACGAGACGATGGTCCGCCTGCGGCAGGCCAAGATCGACGGCATCGACGTCCCGGACCTCGTCGTCGACGACCCGAGCGGCGGCAAGGCACGGGTGCTCGCGCTCGGCTGGGGTTCTTCCTACGGGCCGATCGGCGCCGCGTGCCGCCGCGTCCGCAAGGAAGGCATGCCGATCGCGCAGGCGCACCTACGGCATCTCAACCCGTTCCCGGGCAACCTCGGTGACGTACTCCGTTCGTACGACACCGTGGTCGTCCCTGAAATGAACCTCGGCCAGCTCTCGATGCTCTTGAGGGCCAAGTACCTCGTGGACGTGAATTCGTACACGAAGGTCGCCGGGCTGCCTTTCAAGGCGGAGGAGCTGCAAGGCGTGTTCACGGAGATCATCACCAGTACGGAGGCGGCGAAGTGACCGCGATTGACCTGGGGATTCCCACTCTCGGCGGCTTAGACCTTGTGCCGACCGAAACCGAGCCGCAGAAGGCGAAGGACTACAAGTCGGACCAGGAGGTCCGCTGGTGTCCCGGCTGCGGGGACTACGTCGTCCTCAACGCCGTGCAGTCGTTCCTGCCGACGCTCGGCCTCAAGCGCGAGAACATCGTGTTCATCTCGGGCATCGGGTGCTCGTCCCGGTTCCCCTACTACCTGAACACCTACGGCATGCACTCGATCCACGGCCGCGCGCCGTCGATCGCGACCGGACTCGCCACCGCGCGGCCCGATCTGTCGGTGTGGGTCGTCACCGGTGACGGCGACGCGCTGTCCATCGGCGGCAACCACCTGATCCACGCGTTGCGGCGCAACGTGAACATCAAGATCCTGCTGTTCAACAACCGGGTCTACGGCCTCACCAAGGGCCAGTACTCGCCGACGTCCGGGCCGGGCATGGTCACCAAGTCCACCCCGATGGGCTCGGTCGACACCCCGTTCAACCCGCTCTCGCTGGCGATCGGCGCCGAGGCGTCGTTCGTGGGCCGCGCACTCGACTCGGACCGCAAGGGCCTGACCGAAGTGCTGGAGGCCGCCGCGAAGCACCGCGGGTCGGCGCTGGTGGAGATCTACCAGAACTGCCCGATCTTCAACGACGGCGCTTTCGACGTCCTCAAGGACAAGGACGAAGCCGCGTCCCGGCTGATCCCGCTGCGGTCCGGCGAGCCGATCAAGTTCGGACCGCAGGGCGAGTTCGGCGTCACGCGCGGCGGCTGGGGCGGGCTCGAGGTCGGGAAGGTCGCGAACATCGGCGAGGAGAACCTCGTCGTGCACGACCCGACGATCGAGGACACCGCGTACGCGTTCGCGCTGTCGCGGATCGGCGACCAGAACCTGAACCACGTGCCGACCGGCATCCTGCGCCAGGTCGAGCGGCCCACCTACGACGACCAGGCGCGTGCGCAGGTCGCGGCGGCCCGAGAGGCGAAGGCGCCGAACCTCCAGTCCCTGCTTCGCGGCAAGGACACCTGGACCGTCGTCAGCTAGCCGTCCGTCCTCGCACAAGCGCTATGAAAGGCCCGTTACTTGCAAAATTTCCAAGTAACGGGCCTTTCATAGCGTTCGTCAGCTGAGCGGCCGGAACCCCACGCGCTCCGCGTCGGTGGCGGTGCGGAACCAAACCTCCGCGACCATCTTCGGGAACTGCGGCGAATCCTCGGTGCAGTACCGCAGGGCCGTCACGCTGGCCTTGACCGCGAAGTCGTCGGCGGGACGGCCGCCACCCGGACGCGGCATCGCCGAACCGGGACCGAACGGGCCGGGCGGAACGGACTCCGCGACGGGAGCGGCGGCTTCCCGCGCGGGCGGGGGCTCCGGGGCGGGCATCGCGTCGCCCGGCTGGACGGCGGGCTCGAACAGCGAACCGCTCTGACCGCCGGACAGGTCCGGCTCACGACGTTCGATCGCCCGCATCGACGGCTGGATCGGCTGCGGCGGCTCGAAACCGCCGCGCACCATGCCCCTCGGCGTGCGCTTGGGCAGCACCTGGGTGGCTTCGGCGGGCGTCTCGGGCTCCGAGTCGAGGAGGCCGGCCCGCGCCTCTTCATCGGAACCGAAGGCGTACGCGGGCGGATCCTGAAGCTCTTCTTCCCGTTCGAACCAGTTGGTCTCGATGGGCGCCTGCTCCGTGTCCACGCGCGAAGCGGGGCTGAACAGCGAGACCGGCTCCGGCTGCGTCTCGACGCCTTCGGGGTCCAGCTGGATCTCCAGGCGGGACCTATACGGCCCTTCGCCAGGCAAGATCGGCTGAGGCTCGGGCTCGGGCTCGGGCTCCGGTTCGGGCTCGACGTCCAGTTTCGACGCGGGCTGGAGGTACTCGGTCGCGGCGGCCGCGTACGGGTTCTCCGGCTCGGGTTCGGGTTCCGGCTCCAGCTGGGCCGCCGGGATGAACTGCGTCCGCTCGGCCGCGGGTTCCGGATCCGGCTCGGGTTCCACGTCGGGCGCGGTGCGGTACTCGGCCTCGTACTCGTCTTCCGGCTCGAAGGTCCGGGTTTCGACGGGGCGCTCTTCGACGACGTCCTGGACGGGCTCCGGGGCCTGCTCCTGGACAGGTTCGGTCCACACCTGCGCGGGCTCGTGCTCGGTGAGCGTCTCGGGGTAAGCGGGCTTCGGCTCCTCGGCGGCCGCGAACTCCTCGTCCAGCTCGTCGTCCACCGGCTTCGTGAAGTACGCCGTCCCGCCCGCGGCGGCTGCGGCCCCCGCGCCGAGGCTCACCCCGGCGGGCAGCCGGGACGTCTCGGCGTGCACGGTGGCCAGCGAGCCTTCCAGCTCACGGATGCGCTTGCGCGCGGGAAGCACCAGTACCAGCCAGGTGAGCAGCGCGCCGACGACGAACGCCAGCAGGCTCCACAGCCAAACCTGTCCGAAAATGGACATCTATCTTGCCCCTTTAATGCGTTCGCGCGACCAGGTAGTCGGCGACCGATTCGCAGGCGTCCCGGGCTGGCGACGCGGGCAGCGACGCGAGCTCGGCACGCGCCCGACGAGCGTAGTCGGAAAGAGTTTCGCGTGCGCGTTCGAGTCCGGAGGAGGCCCGCAGCAGGTCCAGGGCCTCGGCGACGAGTTCGTCGTCGGAGATCGGGCCCGACAGCAGCTCGACCAGACGCGGGTCGGTGGCCGGGTCGGCGAGCGCGTACAGCATCGGCAGGGTGCTGACGCCTTCACGCAGGTCCGTGCCCTGCGCCTTGCCGAGCTCGTCCGAGGCCGACGCGATGTCGATGACGTCGTCGGAGATCTGGAACGCCGTGCCGATGATGTCTCCGAAGCGGCGAAGCGCGTCGATGTGCTCGTCGGCGGCGCCGGACATCATCCCGCCGAAGCGGCCGGACGTGGCGATCAGCGAGCCGGTCTTCTGCGCGATGACCGTGAGGTAGTGCTCGACGGCGTCGTCGCCGTCGGCCGGGCCGACCGTCTCGCGCATCTGGCCGGTGACCAGCTCGCCGAAGGTCTCGGCGATGATCCGGGCGGCGTCGGTGCCGAGGTCCGCGACCAGCCGTGAGGCGTGCGCGAACAGGAAGTCGCCGGTCAGGATCGCGATGGTGTTGTCCCAGCGGGCGTTGACGCTCTCCGCGCCGCGGCGCATCGTCGCCTCGTCCATCACGTCGTCGTGGTACAGCGTCGCGAGGTGCACCAGCTCGACCGCCGCGGCGGCGATGACCACCTGGTCGCCCTGCTTCGGCCCGAACTGCGAGGCCAGCAGCGTGAACAGCGGACGGAAGCGTTTGCCCCCCGCCTCGACCAGGTGCGAAGCGGCGTCCTCGACGGCCTTGACGTCACTGCGCACGACGTCGCGAAGCAGCGTCTCGACGTCGGCGAGGCCGGCCGCGAGAGTGCGCAGGAGCTGTTCATCGGCGATCTGGAGCCCCACGGACGCGCGCAGGTCCTCGATGGCACCACCTGGGGCAGGTGAAGACACAGACACGTCGGCTCCGCTCTCTTTGACACCGTTCGGGATTGCTTCCAGCGTAGTGGCTACCCACTGAGGCCTGTTGACGTGCTGTCCAGGGGAAACGGTGATGAACATGACACCCCCGCCGAGTATCCTGCTGCTCTTCACGCGAACTGGGGAAAAAGCATGACGACACCGGATGATTCCGGCGAAAGACCGGCGTGGGCGCCTCCCGCCGAAGGTCACCGGGAGCAGCGTTCGACGGTGTGGATCACCGTCATCCTGTTCGCCGTGTTCATGACGGTGATGCTGGTCGTCGCCGCGCTCGTGGTGGGCGGCATGAAGGACTCGAGGGCGGGCGCCGTCCAACCCCGGCAGCAGCCGACCGTCTCGCCGTCCTCCGCGCCTTCGGTCTCACGCCCGCCTGTGCCGACCCGCAAGTACGAGACGGCGAACAACCCGCTCGTCGCCCCCGGCGTGACCATGCCGAAGGTGACCTGCGAGCTGCCGAAGCTCGGCGGCACGAAGGAGAAGCTGGAGGCCTTCTACCTGGCCTTGGTCCCCTGCCTGGAGCAGGCGTGGCATCCGGTCCTGACCCAGGTCGGCGAACCGCGGATCCCGGTCGAGGTCAACGCGGACGACGTCCAGAACACCGCTTGCGGCCCTCCTCCGCCCGCCTCGGAGGCCATGGGCTTCTACTGCTCCGACGGCGCGACGATCTTCGTCCCGCTGCCGAGGCAGCTCGAGGACCGCGGCCCCGATCTCCTGACCCAGCTGTTCCTGCTCGCCCACGAGTACGGGCACCACGTCCAGGAGCAGTCCGGCATCCTCTCGAAGCACGACTCGCTCTACCGCGAGGCGGACGGCGACCGGCCGAAGATCCTCGACCTGAGCAGGCGGCTCGAACTCCAGGCCGACTGTTTCAGCGCGATGTTCCTCGCCAACGCGGCGGGCCGCGGGTCGATCGGCGCCGGGCTGGTCTCCGAACTCAGGCGAAGCACGTTCGAAGACAGCGACACCCACGGCTCGTCGAAGAGCGCCGCGTTGTGGCAGAAGCGCGGTTTGAAGGCCAAGGACACGTCGGCGTGCAACACCTTCGCGGCCCCGGCGAGCGAGGTGTCCTGACCGGCGAGCTCAGCGGCGCCGGATCTTGATGTCGTCCATGCAGGTCGCCTTCCCCGCGACATCGCGGTACGGGTAGCCCTTGGCGTCCAGCAGTTCCATCACCTTCAGCTCCGCCTCGTCGAGCACGTCGCGTTCCTCTTCGCCCACCAGCGTGACGCGGAAGGTGAACGCGCCGAGGTGCGCGCTGTAGGTGAGCAGCCCGTCCTCGGTGAACCCGATCGCCTGGTGCCGATCGAGCCCGGCCATGAGCCGGGCGCGGGTGTCGGCGTCGGGGTGGTCGAACTTGCCGTTGACGAGGACGCGGTAGGTCGGCATGCGCTCGAATATACAGACCTGTATCCGGATACGAACTCGAATATCCAACGGGTGCCCATGATCCACGGTCGAGTGAAACGACCGTCACGCGCGCAACGGTCGAATCCGACACGCAGATAGTGATCACAAAGGGAAGAACGGCCGATCCGGCTCGCTCTCCATCACGTGAGGAGGAAGCCCATGCGCATCACCATCGCAAGCCGGGCCGGCCTGGTCGGCGCACTGCTGCTGACAGGTCTCACCGTCGGAGTGACGCCCGCCTCCGCGGCCAACCCGGACGGCGTGGCCTCACTCGGCTCCGCCGCCTTCACCAAGGGAAACTCGGCGCCGATCTCCATTTCGTCGCTCGCCGATTGCGCGGTCGAGGGACCGACGGCCAACTCGTCCGGGGCCGTGAGCAAGACCGGGATCACGTTCGGTGGCGGCACCACGACCTGCACGACCACGGTCGTCGACCCGGCGAACGACGTGACCACGACGAAGTCCGAGGCCAAGGGCAAGAACTTCGAACTGTCGGCACTGGTCTCGTCGCGCGGGCCGCGCGTCAGGATCGGGGACTACACGGTCACCTGCTCGGCGACGCAGCGGGAAACGAGCGCGAGCTGGACCTACAGCGCGGCGAGCGGGCTCGGCACCCTGCCGAAGCCGGTGCCGGTGGGCTACGTCAAGCCGCTCACCAAATCCGACGGGACCCTGCTCGCCGAAGCGATCTTCAACGAACAGCACCTTCCCGGCAACGGCAGCATCGGCCTGACCATGCTGCGGATCAAGTTCGCGCCCGCCTCCGGCATCACCGGTGAAGTGGTCATCGGGCGCGCGGCCTGTTCCCCCACCCCCTGAGCCACCCCGCCAGGGAAAGGGGCGCCCGGAGCCTTCCGGGCGCCCCTTTCTGTCCTGGCTTATATAAGTCTACGCTGATACCTTGGCGGAAACCGAGCCGAGGAGGGCACCGATGGTCGACGTGACCAGCCACATCAACTCCGTCCAGCGCAAGCTGGGCAACCGCGTGATCGATGCGGGTGAGGCGGTGACGGCCACCGTCAGCCAGGTCTACGACACCGACCTCGACGACCTCTGGGATGCCTGCACCAGCACCGAACGCATCCCGCGCTGGTTCCTCCCGGTCAGCGGCGAACTGCGGGTCGGCGGCAAGTACCAGTTCGAAGGCAACGCCGGCGGGACGGTCGAACGCTGCGATCCGCCGAAGAGCTTCGCCGCGACCTGGGAGTACGACGGCGACGTCAGCTGGGTCGAGGTCCGCCTGAGCGCCGAAGCCGACGGGCGGACGCGGTTCGAACTCGACCACACCGCCATCCCCAACGAGCACTGGAAGCAGTTCGGCCCGGGCGCGGTCGGCATCGGCTGGGACATGATGCTGCACGGCCTCGCGCTGCACCTCGAATCCGGCGAGGCCAACGACCCCGAAGCCGCCATGGCCTGGATGACGAGCGAAGACGGCGTCCGGTTCATGACCTTGAGCAGCGAGGCCTGGTACGAGGCCGACGTCGCCAACGGGACCGACGCGGCCACCGCCCGCACACGCGCGGACGCGACTCTCGCCGCTTACACCGCGCCGCCGGAGAGCTGAAGGTCTTCGGCGAGTTCCGGGGCGCGAAGCAGCTCGATGAGCTCGTCGTCCTTGCGGAACACGGCGCGGGCCCCGGGCATCCCCGCCTGGCGGAGCATCGCGTGCAGGACGTCGGCGTGCGGCTGGTCGAGCAACGTCCAGGCCATCGCGCGCCGCCGTACGTCGTCTCCCAGCTCACGCGCGATCCACCATCCTGTGACGAGCGCGCTCACCTGGTTGACCGCCGTTTCCCGCCCACGCGCCAGTTGCGCGCGGTTGAGCCCGCACACCTTGATCGTCTGCTCACCCTTTGCGGTCAGCGCACGATAGGTCCCGATGGACAGCACCAGGAACAGGTGCTCCAGCGGGTCTTCGGCGGTCGGGTCGATCAGCAGGCTGTTGCCGTCGTCGTCCACCGGGAACAGGTCGCGCTTGTGGTGGCTGTTGCAGTACTCGCACGCGAGCACATGATTGAGCCAGTCGAAGGCGCGCCCAGGATTCCGCGCGATCGGCTCGAAATGGTCCACAGTGGACCCGAGCCCGTCGCCGCAGTACATGCAGTACCCGCGGCCGGAGGCCATGGCGTCGAGGCCCGCCCGCAAGGAGCGCCGCACGGCACGGGAAACCCGCCAGAGCCGTCGCGCTTCTTTGCTGTCACCGGAAGGGATTCGCGCGGTCAGGTCTTCGAGATCGGACACCACCCGTTCCGGCAGCGCGATCCGGCGGATCCCGATCACCGATCGTCGGCCTCGAACCGCCTGGCCACCTCGTCCACCCGGCTCGGCGGAGAGCTGCTCAGCATGTCCCGGAGGCGTTCCCATTCCCGGACACCGTTCGCGTCCGCCCGGCCGGAAGCCACCTGGAACTCGAGCTCGGCGAGGTGTTCCCGCAGTTCGACCGCCTGCGGCGAATAGGGCGTGTCCAAGCCGAAGAGGTCGGACAGCACGGCGTCGTCCCCCGTGCCGAACACGACCCGTTCGTACAGCTCCTCGGAGACCACCCGCGGCGGAACCTCTTCGTCCGGCCCGGAAAGCCGGATGAGCCCGCCGGGATCGGCGGCCTGGCAGACGTAGGGACTGTGCGTGGTGACGATGAACTGGATCCGCGGGAAATGCGCCTTGAACCAAGGTCCCATGCGTTTCTGCCACGACACGTGGAGATGCGCGTCGACCTCGTCGATGATCACGACACCGGGGCTCTCGTGATCGAGGCCCGCGCTGTCGAGTTGTTTGAGCAGGTCGACCACGAGCGCGGTCACCGTGCGATAGCCGTCGCTCATCTCGCGCAGCGGGAACCTGTCGCCCCGGTACTCGACCCAGAGCCCGTCCGAATCGACGTCCCGGATCCGGTAACCGCCGGGCAGAAGGCCGTCGCCGAGGATCTCCAGCGCCGCGTCCTTCAGCTCGCGGGCGCCCGCTTTCCCTTCCAGGGCACGGAGATGCTGGTTGATCAGCCAGGTGACCCCCTCGGCGAGCGAGGCGTCCTCGTGGAACAGGCTGGCCATCCGCGCCAACGATCCCGCGCCACGCATCCACGACTCGGCTTCGCCACTACCTCCAGCGAGCCGCCGGAAAGGCCCGTAGGCCGCGCAGAACGGCTGACCCGGCGGAAGCCCGGAGATCGGCAGCAGGCCGGAGTCGAGCCAACGGACCTCGACCGGCGCCGGCCCCTCCTCGCGCATCACCGACAACTCGATCGACCCGGAGGTCTGGTCCATCGAGATCCAGCTCCCGGCGTCCGACAGCAGCCCCCAGGCCACGTCCGGCGCCGCCGCGACCGCGATGGCGCGCAGCAGCGACGTCTTGCCCGAGCCGTTGCGCCCGGCGAGCACCACCCAGCCGGGGCCGGGCAACCGGAGGTCGACGGTGCGGGCACCGCTGAAGCCGCGGATGTTCTCCAGCCGGACCCGCTCGATGTACATGGAGAAAGCTTACGACGGCGCGGACGTCACCTGGTCGTCCGAAAGTGGGTCGCCATCGCCAGTTCCATCACAGCGTGTGCCTTGGCGACGTCCACGGCGGTGACCGTCTTCGACCGGTCCCAGTCGTCGATCCCGCGTTCTCGTTCAGGTGTGATCGTCAGCCGGACGTGCCCACGTGAGTCGAGGTTGCCGAGCGGCGAGACGTAAAGGGAGAACTCGCGGTCGTCCGTCGAGCGGAACGTGACGCCAGGGTTTCCGCTGAACGTGACCTTCCGATGATCCACCCAGGTCTTCTTCGGATCGGCGAGCCACATCCCCGGTGGGTCCCCGAGCCCGGTCGCCCCCGCTTCGATCTGGAGTCGATGCCGCGGTTCGACGAAGTAGCAGGAGCCCGGCGTGGCGATCGGCTCGAACTCCGGCCCGAAGGTCTTCTTGACCGCGTCGCGGAACACCGCGCATTCGACGTTCGGATCGGCGGCACCGGCGGCGAGGACCGACTCGGTGCCGGTGGGCACCTGGGCGCCGACCGCCGGATCGCAGTTCTCGCCCTTGCTGGTGACGACCCAGTCGGCGCAGGCCCCGACGCGGCCGCTGTCCTGACCGCCCGGCGGATAGACGAGGTCGCGGGGAAGCTTCGCGGCACCGGCGGTGGCGAAATCTCGGAGGAGTCCGCAGTCCTTGCCACGGCTGCCACTGCCGATCTCGAATCCGATGGCCCGCTCGAAACTGACCGGAACCGTGATCGCGCACCCACTGATCCCGCCTTGCCTGCGCGTTTCGACCTGGTAGGCCTTCACTCCGCCCAAGTCGATGGCGGCTCCGTCGACCCGGCGAAGAACAAGGTGGCTCGGCTCCACATCGCGGACTTCGACGAGGTCGTAGCCGCCGCGGAACAACGTGCATCGCTTCCTGCCGTCCTTGACCTCCGTTTTCCGCTCGACCGGGCGGGTGTCACCTCCCCTCCTGCGCTCGTAGGCGGCCTGGTCGATCAGTGGACAGAAATCGAGTGCGGCCAGCGCCGCATCGACGACCTGTTCGTCGCGGTCGGCGGGGCGGGGCTGTTTCGGATGCCATTTCGGAAACTGCGGTGGCGGAGGGGGTGTATCCACGGAATCCGTACAAGCCGTCAACAGGCCGACGAGTACTGCGCCGAGAATCACTCTTCGGAACTTCATTACGCAGAGTATGCGAAGTCAGCGTGTCGACTACCAGGTAGAACCCTGTTCCCCGAGTCACATTCACACGAATGGTTTTCACGGATAGTCACCAGGGTCACTGACGCTATTCAGTGGGGAGCGAGACTTTATGCGGACGGGTTCCCCGCCTAGGGAACCCTGGTAATCTTCCCGGCGTCGGATTACGCAGGGTGCATCGGGGAGACGCGCCTTGTAGCCACGGGAGGGGCACATGACGACGGTGACTTCGGGGCGGCTTCGCCCATTCAGCGGGGATCGATTCGCGGTGCCAGGGGTGCATGGCCATGCCTGAGGGGGCACCTGTCTACCAACCGGGGTTCAACCCGGACTCGATCTGCAAAGCTCCGCCGACCGGCGGTTCCTATGGGACGCCGGTCGCAGAGGGTGCGGGGTTCAAGTACGACGAGGCGACCCTTCACGAACTGGTGAAGGAGTGGAACGCCCTGGCCAACGAGTATGCAGACGATCTCGACCAGGCGAGAGCTATCGCTGTGGCTCGGCCCCCTGGGCGGGAGTACGCCAGCGGGGGCAACGCTGAAATCACCCAAAAGTCAGGCGCCGCACTTGAAGATGCGCTCAGGCATCGCATTGCCTACTGCAAAGGTATGGCTAGCAAGTACCTGACCGCGCTCGGCAAGTACGCCACCGCTGAGGACCACGCCAAAACAGTCATCAACCAGCTGCCGGAGGGCATCGCCTGATGCGACGCACCATTCTCATTCTTTGCGCGACCGCCCTCGCGCTCTCCGCGTGCTCGACTCCCACCACCAACGGCACAGCCACGCCTACTAATGGCGGAACAAGCCCGAGCCCTTCGAACTCGGCCAGTCCGACTACTGACGTCCCCAAGGTCCGCGACCCGATCGAACTCGCACAGATCAAGCGAACACCTTGCAATGCCCTTACCGACACTCAGGCCAAACAGATCCTCGGCCCCGCGATCGAGCACGTAGAGCAGCTGGACGGCTCAGCAGGCCCAGCGTGCAGGTGGTCGGTTCCGGCCACCGCCCAGCCTCGAGTCAACGTGATCTTCAGCAATCTGCCGGACAGCGGCACAGCAAAGTTCTACGAGGCCAAAGGGACGACCTACAAGCTCCTCGAACCGCTAGCACCGATTGACGGATATCCGGTGACTGCCTACGACACCAAAGACGAACGCAAAACCGAAGGCCGCTGTTCGGTGGCGCTGGGAACTAGCGATACCCAAACTATCAGCATCTCTCTGGAACAGTCTGCGGCCAACATCGGCAAGAAGGACCCTTGCGACGCAGCCCGCGAAGCCGCGATCAGGGTCTTGGCCACCATCCGAGGGGGCAATTGATGGCCACGGAAGGACCGCTCACTGCAGCTCAGATCTACGAACAGATCACCGGAGGCGAAGGCCCCGGATCGCTGTCCGATGCTCAGCGAAGTGGTTTCAAGCTGACCCAACGACACCATGAACGTGCGCAGAGACTTACCGCGCTCGCTCAGAAGACGGCCGCAGGTTGGCAGGGCGGGGCTAGCAACGCGGCCGTGGACGCGACCAAGCCGCTCGTCGAGGCATCGATGGACGACGCCATGCACCTGGCCCGCGCCCAGAGCGCCATCACCTCGCAGATGGACGCGTTCGGATCGGCGAAGAACTCGGTCAAGCCGGTGCCGCCGGAGCAGCCCCAGCCAACAGCTCAGGACGCGCTCGACCTGATGGAAGGCAAGCCTGTCGGCTACTTCGACAAGCTCAAGGGCTACCAGGCCGACAGCCAGCACAACATCGACACCTTCGCGACCTACCACTCGGCCAGCACTTCGAACGGCGACGAGTTGCCTGCCCAGTACGCGCAGCTCACCGACCCCGGCGGCAGTGTCACCCTGGACGACGGCGGCTCCGGGAAGCCTGCGGCGAAGGGGTTCGGCGACGGCGCGGACGGGCGTGATCCCGGAATCGGCGAGCCCTATCGCGGCACGAGTGGACCAAACGGGCCGAGTGGACCGAACGGGCCGGGCGCCTATGCGCCCGGGCCAGGCCAGGGAGGCCCCGCCGACAGCGGCCCGCGGCCCGGACAAGGCCCCCAGCCGGGTCAGCACCAGCAGGACCCGGGCACACAGCACCGGCAGCCCGACGACGGCACACGCGCGAACTCGTACACGCCGCCTCAGACCACGCCGGTCGTACCGCCGGCGGCGAACCTCGACTTCGGGCCGAACGGCAGGCCGCCCACCGGCTACAACCCGCCCGGCACGTTCCCACCCGGGTACGGCCCCTTCGGTCCGGGAACAAGCGGACCGAACGGCCCCGGTCTCGCAGGTCCGGGAACCGGCGGTAAATCGCCCGGTGGACCCGGTGGCGGGTTCCGAGGCGGCACGCCAGGTGGGTCCGGGCAGCCCGGGATGGGCGGCCGAAGCGGCGCCGGGATGCCGGGTGAAGGTGCCGGTGGCCGTGGCACGGCGGGAGCGGCGGGTGCCGCCGGTCGTGGCGGGGCGAACGGGATGCCGATGGCGCCCGGCGCGGGTCGCGGGAAAGGCGAGGAAGACAAAGAGAAGAAGGCTCCGGCGTACCTCCAGAACCCGGATCCGGACGAGACCTTCGGCGGCTACACCGAGAAGCCGACGCCGCCGGTGATCGGCGAGAAGAAGAGCTAGCACCACAGTTCCCAGGGGAGGGAGACACGTGGTGCTCGCGCGCCCGGTCGAGATCACGCTCGACACCTTGTTGACCGCGTTCCGTCACGCCGGTTGCGGAGATCCGCATCTGATCTTCGCGGGCGGCCTGCGCTACATCCCGCCGTCGTCGCGAAACGGCGAAGACCGGGCGGCGTTCGAGGAGCTCGCCGGGCTCGGGTTCACCGAGGGCAAGCGGTTGACCAGTGACTTCGAGGACGTCCTGCACGTACTCGACCGGCCGAACACCGAGTACTACGCGACCGTGCGGACGGAAACCGAGCAGTACGGCGTGCTCGTCGCCGTCCGCGGGCGTGCCGCGGTGACCGCGATCTGCGAAGGAAACCGAGTGTGGCTGAAAGGCGTGCGGACCACCGACCGTGCGGCGGCCCTCGTGATGAACCTGCCCGAGTACCCGCCGGCGCGGTTCGCTCCGTTCTCCTTGCCCCAAGACGACTTCAAGCTCGACGCCGGGAACGACCTCTACGACGAACCCGAGTCACGAAGCCGGGACGCGCGTCGCTTGGACGAGGTCTTCGATCAGCCGTACTTCGGCGTCGGGTTCTTCGCCGCGGCCAAACGCCCTGACGGAGGACGCCGCATCGAGGCCATCGACGGCCTGACGTATCTGGACCTCGACGCAGGACGGGTGGCCATGCACGTGACCGGTTCGCCCCGGAACCGGTACATCACCGTCCTGCCCGGCGAACCCACGTTGCTGGCACAGAAGGTCGCCGCGTTGCGGGCGAGCCTCGACCACTAGCCGGACGGCACCAGGCTCTCGATCAGGCGCACCGATCGCGCCGAATCCAGCGCCACAGCGTTCGACCGCAGTGTCACCTGCACATAGGGCTCGACATCGGCTGGCCGATGCAGGAAGACACCCGACCGCTGGTGTTCCAGCCGCACCACCGGCGGGCCGTCCGCGAAATCGAGCAGGGCGTAGGCGCCGCTCATCCCTGGGTGGCCACCGACGTCGAAGGGAAACACCCGGAGCTCGACGGACGGCCGTTGCGCCATCGAGACGAGGTGCCGAAGCTGGTTCGCCATGATCCGCGCGCCGCCGATCTGCCGTCGCAAGGCGCCCTCATCGAGGTAGGCGATCAGTTTCTTCCGGCCCAGCACCTTCTGACGTTCCAGCCTCGCCTCCGCCGACACTTCGATCTCCGCGGTGGATGCGCCGACAGCGACCAGCGCGGCCCTCGCATAGGAGGGCGTTTGCAGCAGGCAAGGCACCATCGTCGTGCTGGACTCAATGATTCTGGTGGCCTCTTTTTCGTACTGTGCAAGGGTCTTCACCTGATACGGCACACCGCTCTGACGAGTTTCGAGCCAGTTCGGCCGGTCGACGTCGCGAGCCATCTCGAGCAGCGTCTCCCGGTGTTCTCCGGTGACTTGGTAGACCGCGAGCAAGGCAGACACCTCTTCGGCTGACGCCGAGCGCACGCCGGTTTCGATCCGGCTCAGCGTCGACTGGGACCACGCCAGTTTGTCGGCCACTTCGGTCATCGCCAGTCTGCTGGCCTTCCGCGCGACGCGGAGACACTCGGCAAGTCCTCGAGCCAGCGGCGCGGGCTTCGGTTTCGGCATCGCTCCCCTTCTCCAGGCGAGCGACCTTGCCATGTGCACGACAGCAATTCGCCTACTCAATAGGTGTCTTCGTCAGTCCAATCGGTCTGCGCGAAGTCTTCGTCGTCAACGGGCGGACGGGTCTTACGCGGCTTCTGAACCGGCGGTGTCACGGGCTGCGCAACGATTTCCTGCGCCGGTGCTTCCAGCGCAGCGGCTTCTGGCGCGGGGGTTCCATCCGGCCAGACACAGGGCGACGAGGCGATCAGATACAACTTGCCCAAGTCGTTCGCCTGCATCGCCATCCGGAAGGAATCAGTATTGTTCTCGAGCCACAGATACTCGTTGGGCCGATTGTTGTCCAGGACCCGAAAGTCATGAGTGCCCGCCCAGGCCTTCACCGCGGTGAAGTACGACGGAATGTTCTCCTTAGGCAAACCGAGGACTTCGTAGCTTCGATTCGCGACGACACGTTTGTTCGACCCGCCATCCGTCGGATCAAGGCATGGACCTTGCTCCTCGGCACGCTTCAATTCGTAACGGGCTTCGACAGGCAAAGCCTCCCGCACTCGGGTCAAGTGGTCCTCGACCCTCTGATTGGCTTGCTTGATGGTGATAGTCGGTTTCATGTCACTCCCTCCTGAGCAACCGGCCACCAGCGTGACCAGCATCGCAAATGCCGCCATTGTCATCGAGTACCGCATGGTGTCCGATCCAGTCAGGAGGTGGGCTTACCGGCGATGATCCGCCCCATGTTGATCAGTGCCCTGTTTTCAGGATCCCAGTACTTCGAATGTGCCGCTTCGTCGTATCCCTCCCACGAAGACGGTGGCGGCGCGTTCAGCTGTCCCGAAGCGAACACATCCGCGCCCTCGAAATGTTGCGGCTCTATCCCGTGGATCGGCACCAACTGGATCGGATCCTTAGGATCCACGGTCGCGTGAACACGGTCGGCGGGCAGGCCGAGTTCCTCCGCCTGGTTGACCCCGACACCAGGACTCGCGACGAAAACGATGTCGTCGACCGCCAAGTGCTCGTCACGCGCGGCGTGCCCGATGACGGTCGTACCGTAGCTGTGCCCGATCACCGTATTGTGCGACGGGGTTCCTTCGTGCGTGGCCCGCAAGCCATCCTGGAAACGGTCAAGGTCCTTCTTCGCGTTGTACGCATAGCTCTCACTCATCGCGTTCGGAACGACATCGTCCGGCGCGTCGTAACCGACCCACGAGATCACAGCTGTCGATGGTGAGCCCCCTCGCATCGCAGCTTCCACCATCCGGTCGGAGCGGATTATTTCACCGCCGATTCCCGCCAGGTCCGCGCCAGTGCCCGGAACGTAAGTGGCGACATTCACTGTCTTGTCGGGGTTACCCGCCGAAATGATCGCCTTGCCGTCTCCGTTCACGTCCAGTCCGAGCAGAAATGCCTGCTGGTCACCAGGCCCCGGATGATCGAGACGGCTTTGGATCGCCCGCAGCCCGTCCAGTTTCGCCGCGATTTCGTCGAGCTTCTCCTTACCCGCCCAGTCGCCCTGGTTCGGCGTGCGCGGATCGTTCGGGTTGGCGCGCGAAATCTCGGTCGCCTCGCTTTGCAGGCGGTCGATCTCCCGCTGCAGAACGGCGCGGTTGGCCGAGTCGCGATCGACCGCCGGGACACCGTCCAGGTTGCGGATCAGGTCCGGCGCGTTCTGCAGCAGGGCGACCTTCGCCGTGTCGGACAGGCTGTCCCACCACGCCTTGTTGTCGCTCGGCGTGCCACCTTCGGGCGGACCGATGATCGACAGTCCGCTTTGCGCGGCACCGACGTCGGCGGCTTGGGCGAGGGTGCCGACGCCCTGTTCGCTGATCTCGCCGCGCATCGCCCTGGTCATGATCGCGGCGAAATCGGCGTCCACGTCCGTCGCCCGGCGCAGGATCTGCTCGACCTTGTCCGCGATCTCCGTTTGAACCCGGTGACGGATCGCCAGCACCTCCGGCGCGAGCGGCGGCTGACCGGGGATCGGCACCACACAACCGTCACCGATCGTCAGCCCGTGACGATAGGTGAGGTCTTCGGTCTCCCGGACGAACGCGCTGATCCGCTCGAGCGCGATCTGCACCTCATGGGCACCTCGGCGGACGGCCGATGCCTGCGCGACCAACTGTTCCGCGGTGGTGATCAGCGAGTTTCCCCGCGTCGAAGCGGCGACGGACGCGTCGCCGGTCCAGCCGTCGAACCGCGCCATCGCTTCGACGTCGTCGTTCGCGCCGATGATCCGGGTGCACCACGCGTTGAGGTCGTCGGCGACCCGCCCCACCGCGGCCGGATCCCATCGTCGGACGTCGGCCCACGTGACCATCAGACCGGCCTCCGCCCACCGCCGGGGGCCATCGGACGCAGGTCGTGGACGGCGGACTGTTCGTTCGACCGGTATCGCGCCGCGGCCTGGTCCAGCTGGGCCGAGTAGGCATCGACGTTCTCGACCCACGTCGGCACCGCGCGGCCCCAGGCGTCGGCGAGCAGCCTGGCCGCTTCACCGGAGACACCGCCGGGCAGTCCTGCCGCGACGCCGGTCAATCCCGCCGCGAGATCTGTCGGCCGGACCACCTCGGCCGCGCGCTTCGCCGCACCGGCCGAAGACTCGATCGCCGTCAAGACGACCTCATACCCGCCTGACATCGCACCCCTCCCCAAGCGTGACAACGTGACCACACTATGACGCGCGAAGCGTGCTCGCGGACCCCTCACCGGGCAACTACCCACATACGCGTGAAGGCCCCCTCACAAGAGCGAGGGGGCCTTCACGCGCGAAGAACTACTTGAGGGCGAAGCCGCCCGAGGCCGCCCAGTCGAGGGCGAACGCCGGGATCAGGCCGAGCACCAGCGTGACGATGACGCCGAGCGTGATCGCCGTCGTGGTGAACGCGCCGGGCACGGTGACGGTCGGGCCGTCGGGGGCCGGCTCGGAGAAGTACATCAGCACGATCACCCGCAGGTAGAAGAACGCGGCGACGGCGCTGAAGATCAGGGCGATGACGACCAGCGGCGCCATCCCGTCGGACAGGGCCGCCGAGAACACCACGAACTTGCCGACGAAACCACTGGTCAGCGGGATACCGGCCAGGGCGAGCAGCAGGAAGGTGAACACGCCCGCCAGCACCGGAGACCGTTTCGCCAAGCCCGCCCACGCGGACAGGTGCGTCGCCTCGCCGTTCGAGTCCCGCACCAGCGAGACGACACCGAACGCGGCGAGCGTGGTGAAGCCGTAGGCCAGCAGGTAGAACAGCGTGCTCGACAGGCCTTCCTCGGTCATCGTGATCGCACCGATGAGCAGGAAGCCGGCGTGCGCGATGGACGAGTAGGCGATCATGCGCTTCACGTCGGTCTGCGTGAGGCCCAGCACCGCGCCGATCAGCATCGAGATGATCGCGACGCCCCAGAGCACGCCGCGCCATTCCCAGCTGGTCGATTCGAACGCCACCGAGAACACCCGCAGGATCCCGCCGAACGCGGCGACCTTGGTGCAGGCGCCCATGAACGCGGTGACCGGGGTCGGCGCGCCCTGGTAGACGTCCGGGGTCCAGGTGTGGAACGGGCCGACCGAGCCCTTGAACAGCAGGCCGACAGCGAGCAGGCCGAGCCCGGCGAACAGCAGTGTGTCCGAACGGTCCGAACCGGCGGCGGCGTTGGCGATGTCCGACAGCTGCACGGAGTTCGCGTAGCCGTAGAGCAGCGCGAGACCGTAGAGGAAGAACGCCGACGAGAACGCGCCGAGCAGGAAGTACTTGACCGCGGATTCCTGCGAGAGCAGGCGACGCCGCCGCGCCAGACCGCACATCAGGTACAGCGGCAGGCTCAGCACTTCGAGCGCGATGAACATGGTCAGCAGGTCGTTGGCCGCGACGAACGCCATCATGCCGCCGAGCGCGAA
This sequence comes from Amycolatopsis sp. lyj-84, assembly GCF_046549075.1. Classification (NCBI taxonomy): domain Bacteria; kingdom Bacillati; phylum Actinomycetota; class Actinomycetes; order Pseudonocardiales; family Pseudonocardiaceae; genus Amycolatopsis; species Amycolatopsis sp. lyj-84. The sequence goes on along the minus strand of NZ_JAJPWO010000008.1, from coordinate 443,441 downwards.
CAGCGTCAGCGGGAAGACCTCGGTCTGCATGCCGGTGGTGCCGACCTGCGCGCGGTCCTGGACGGTGCCCGGGCGGATACCGGCCTGTGCGACGAACGCGCCGCCCGGTTCGACCGAGCGGTCCGCGATCAGCAGCAGCGCGCCGAGCGCCAGCGCCAACAGGGTGCCCCACAGGAACAGCGACGGCCGGTCGACGGCGATCGCGCCGCTGAAGGTCGTGACACCGCCCTCCGGCGCGGACGAGCTGGCGTACCAGGCCAGGAAGACACCCGCCGCCCCGATCCCGAGCAGGGAGAGGAAGACCTGCGACGGCCACCGCATGTGCTTGGGCAGGAAGGCTTCGAACAGCACGCTGACACACGCCGCGCCGAGGATGATCAAGATCGGCGTGACGGCGAAGTAGTCGATCGACGGCACCTTCACCGGTGGCGCCTGAGTCAAGAAGAGCACTGTTTACTTGCCTCCCTGTACGGACGACATCGTCGCCTGCACCGACGGGGTGATCGTGTCGAGCACCGGCTTGGGGTAGAACCCGAGCGCGATGATCAGCACCACCATCGGCGCCAGGATCGCGATCTCCTTGCCGCCGAGGTCCTTGATGGCCTTGGTCGCGCCCAGTTCGGGCGCGATAGCCGTGCCCGGGCCCCCACCGGCGCCCATCAGGGCGTCACCGCGGACGGGGCCCTGCATGACGCGCTGGTAGAGCCAGAGCACGTACGCCGCGGCCAGCACCATGCCGACCGTCGCGATGATCGTGTACACCGGATAGTCCACAAAGGATCCCAGCAGCACCAGGAACTCACTGATGAAGGAGTTCGTGCCCGGCAGGGACAACGTGGACAGACCGGCGATGAGCAGCATCCCGCCGAGCAGCGGGGTCACCTTCGCCATGCCGCCGTAGTCGGAGATCTTGGTGGATCCGCCGCGCATCACGATGAGCCCGACGACCACGATCAGCATTCCGGTGGCGAGGCTGTGGTTGAGCATGTACGACACCGAGCCGACCATCGCCTGCTCGTTGAAGGTGAAGATGCCCAGCGCGATGAACCCGAAGTGGGCGATCGACACGTAGGCGATGAACCGCTTCATGTCGCGTTGCCCGGCGGCGAGGATCGAGCCGTAGAGGACACCCGCGACGGCGAGCACCAGCACCCACGGCGCGAGTTCCTTGCTGGCCTCCGGGAACATCGGGAGGCAGTAGCGCAGGAACCCGAACGTGCCGACCTTGTCCAGCACGCCGACCAGCAGCACCGCGACGCCGATGGGCGCCTGGCCCGCGGCGTCCGGCAGCCAGGTGTGGAACGGCACCAAAGGGGCCTTGATCGCGAACGCCAGGAAGAACCCGAGGAACAGCCAGATCTGGGTGCCCGTCGGCGCGTCGCGGACGACCGTGACGAGCGTTTCCCAGTCGAAGGTGCCCTTGCCGAGTTCGTCCGACGCCATCGAGTACGCCCCGATGGCCGAGGCCAGCATGATCAGGCCGCCGAGGAACGAGTACAGGAAGAACTTGACCGCCGCGTACTGCCGGTTCGCGCCGCCGTAGCCGCCGATCAGGAAGTACATCGGGATCAGCATGATCTCGAACAGCACGTAGAACAGGAAGACGTCGGTCGCGGCGAACACCGCGATGGTCAGCGACTGCTGCACCAGGATCAGCGAGAGGTACCCGCCCGCCGAGCGCCCGGCCGGGAGCTTGTCGGTCAGGCCGAGCGAGCCGACCACGATCGGCACCAGCAGCCCGATGACCGCGATCATCACCAGCGCGATGCCGTCGATGCCGAACGAGATGTGGATGCCGAAGTTCGGGATCCAGTCCATCGAGGACTTCTGCTGGATCCGGTCCCCCGTCGGCGAGTAGCTCGCCCACAGCGGGATCACCAGCAGGAACGTCAGGATGGACACGCCGAGCGCGGTGAGCGTCGCCAGGCGATCGTTCTTCTTCAACCCCGCCACGACCGCCGCGCCTACCAGCGGCACCAGGATGGTTGCCAGGAGCCAAGTCATCAGGAGAACCTCACCAGCAGGAGTGCCGCCAGAAGCAGGAATGTGCCGCCCAGCATGGACAGTGCGTAGGAGCGGACGAAGCCGGTCTGCAGGCGGCGCAGGCGCCCGGATCCGCCGCCGAGCGCGGCGGCGAGGCCGTTGACCGCGCCGTCGACCCCGCGGTTGTCCACGTAGACCAGCGCGCGGGCGAGCCAGGTGCCCGGACGGGCGACCAGCGTCTCGTTCAGGGTGTTGCCGTAGAGGTCGTTGCGCGCGGCCTTGACCACGGCGGAGACCCGCTCGGGGCGTTCCACCGGAACGTCCTTGCGACCGACGAAGAGCCACGCGGCCACCGCACCGAGCACGGACAGCGCCACGGTGAGGAACGGGACCAGCAGGTGCGGGATGACACTGTGGCCACCCTCTTCGAGCGGTCCGACCACCGGCGAGAGCCATTCGGCGAACCGGTCGCCGAGGGCGAAGAACGCGCCGGCGCCGATCGAACCGACGGCCAGGATGATCATCGGCCACTTCATCACCGCTGGGGACTCGTGCGGGTGGAAGTCGCGGCCGTCGCTGCTCTTGATCTCCTTCCAGCGTTCCTTGCCGAAGAAGGTCATCACCATCAGGCGCGTCATGTAGAACGCGGTGAGCCCGGCGCCGAGCAGTGCCGCGCCGCCCATCACCCAGCCGCGCCAGCCGCCCTGGGACAGGGCCGCTTCGATGATCGCGTCCTTGGTGAAGAAGCCGGAAAGCGGCGGGATGCCGATCAGGGCGAGGTAGCCGAGGGCGAAGGTCCAGAAGGTGACCGGCAGGTGCTTGCGCAGCCCGCCGAACTTCCGCATGTCGACCTCGTCGTTCATGGCGTGCATGACCGAACCGGCCCCGAGGAACAGCCCGGCCTTGAAGAAACCGTGCGCCACCAGGTGCATGATGCCGAGCGCGTAGGCGATCGGCCCGAGGCCGACGGCGAGCATCATGTAGCCGATCTGGCTGACCGTGGAGTACGCCAGGACCTTCTTGATGTCGTCGTAGGCGCAGCCGATGATGCACCCGATCAGCAGCGTGACCGTACCGACGAGGGTGACGATCAGGCGGCCGTCCGGAGTGGCGTTGAAGATCTCGTGCGCGCGGGCGACCAGGTAGACGCCGGCGGTGACCATCGTCGCCGCGTGGATGAGGGCCGAGACCGGGGTCGGGCCCTCCATCGCGTCGGGAAGCCAGGCCTGCAGCGGGAACTGACCGGATTTACCGCAGGCGCCCAGCAGCAGCAGGATCGCGATCGCGGTGACCGCGCCGGTCGGGATCTGGCCGACGGCGCCGAAGACCTCGGCGTAGCCGGTGCTCCCGACGTACTTGAACATCAGGAAGATCGCCAGCGCGAGCCCGACGTCGCCGACGCGGTTCATCAGGAACGCCTTCTTCGCCGCGGTGGCCGCGGACGGGCGGTCCTGGTACCAGCCGATGAGCAGGTACGACGCGAGGCCGACACCCTCCCAGCCGAGGTACAGCGTCACGAAGCTGTTGCCCAGCACCAGGATCAGCATCGAGGCGACGAACAGGTTGAGGTACGCGAAGAACCTCGACCGGTCGCGGTCCTCGGCCATGTAGCCGATCGAGTAGAAGTGGATCAGCATGCCGACGCCGGTGATCAGCAGGACGAAGGTCAGCGAAAGCGCGTCGATCCGGAGTCCGAAGTCGACCTGCAGCGCCGAGACCGGGATCCACGAGAACAGCTTGACGTCCGCGATGTTCTTCGTGTCGGCCGCGAAGAAGAGGATCAGGCCGTACACAAAGGACAGTGAGACGGTCGCGCTGCCGAGGAGGTGCCCCCAGGGACGAGCGCGTTTACCGGCCAGCAGGAGAACAAGGGCGCCGAGGGCAGGGAAGGCCACCAGCAGCCACGATGATGCGGTCACTTTCGGTGCTCCCTCAGTACTTCAGCAGGTTGGTGTCGTCGACCGAGGCCGAGCGCCGGGTGCGGAAGATCGCCATGATGATCGCGAGGCCCACCACGACTTCGGCGGCGGCGACGACCATCACGAAGAACGCCATCACCTGACCGTCGAGTCCGCCGTTGATCCGGGCGAACGTGACCAGGGACAGGTTCGCCGCGTTCAGCATCAGCTCGATGCACATGAACACGACGATCGCGTTGCGGCGCACCAGAACCCCGACAGCGCCGATGGTGAACAGCAGCGCGGACAGGAGCAGGTAGTACGTCGGGGTCATTCCTCGTCCCCTTCTTTCTTGCCGACGAGCGCGTGGGCGTCCGGGCCCGGTTCCGCACCGGACACCTGCTTGCGCTCGTCCTCCAGTCGCGAGGCCGAGGTCGACTCGATGATGTCCGAGAGCGACTCCGGGGCGATCGAGCCGTCCGGCAGCAGAGCCGGGGTGGCGATCGAGTTGGCCGTCGCGAAGACACCCGGGCCGGGCAGCGGCGAAGGCCTGTCGTGCTTTCCGGTGAACCGGTCGACGACGAGTTCCTTCTGCGACTTCTTGCCGCCCTTGGCGTGCCGGTCGGTGAAGGCGAGCACCATCGCGCCGAGCGCGGCGGTGATCAGCAGTGCCGACGTGAGCTCGAACGGGAACAGGTACTTCGTGAAGATGAGCCGTCCCAGCCCACCGGGGCCGCCGCCGTCGACGTTCGCCGGGTCGAGCGGCAGCGCCGGGGTGACGTTGGCCAGCGAACGGGCGAGCCCCGCCGCGAGCAGGCCGCCGACGCCGACGCCGAGCAAGGTCGCCATGACCCGTTGCCCGCGCAGGACTTCGACGACCGAGTCGGAACTCTCCCGGCCGACCATCATCAGCACGAACAGGAACAGCATCATGATCGCGCCGGTGTAGACGATGATCTGCGTGAAGCCGAGGAACGGCGCCTGCTGGATCATGTACAGCGCGCCGAGGCACAGCATCGTGAGCACCAGCCACAGCGCCGAGTGCACGGCGTTGCGGGAGAAGATCATGCCGAGCCCGCCGAGCAGCGCGAGCGGGCCGAGCACCCAGAACGCGATGGTCTCGCCGGTGGTGATCCCGGCCGAAACGTCGGTCTGGGCGAGGAAGGCCGTAATCACTTGGCGGCCTCCGTGCTCTCGACGGGCTTGGGGCGCGCCAGTTCCGGGCCGTTGACGTAGTAGTCCTGCTCGTTCTCGCCGAGCCGCATCGGGTGCGGCGGCTGCTCCATACCCGGCAGCAGCGGCGCGAGGAGGTCTTCCTTGGTGTAGATCAACCGCTGCCGGTCGTCGTCGGCCAGCTCGTAGAAGTTGATCATCGTCAGGGACCGGGTCGGGCAGGCCTCGACGCACAGCCCGCAGCCGATGCAGCGCAGGTAGTTGATCTGGTAGTCGGCGCCGTACCGCTCACCGGGCGAGAAGCGTGCCTCTTCGGTGTTGTCGCCGCCTTCGACGAAGATCGCGTCCGCCGGGCAGGCCCACGCGCACAGCTCGCAGCCGACGCATTTCTCCAGCCCGTCCGGATGCCGGTTGAGCTGGTGCCTGCCGTGATAGCGCGGAGCGGCGGGGGCGCCGGCCTCCGGGTACTCCTCGGTGGCGACCTTCTTGAACATCATCCCGAAGGTGACACCGAAACCCTTGATGGGATCAAACATCCCCATCGCCGGCCTCCCTTCCACTGGAAACCGCCGCGGGCTTGCGCTTGGCCGCCCGGGCTTCGGCCTTCTCTAGGGCCTTCTGACGCGGAGTCTTGTCCGGAACCTGGAGGTCGAGCGGTGGCACCGGGAACCCGCCGCCGGTCACCGGGACGTAGTCGTCGTCCGGGACCTTCTTGTCCGGCAGCAGCAGGCTCAGGATGACGACGACGAGAATGAGCGCGCCGCCGCCGATGAGGATCTGCGGGGTGGAGAGCCCGCCCGAGTTCTTGATCGCGCGGACCGAGACGATCACCACGATCCAGACCAGGTTGACCGGGACCAGGACCTTCCAGCCCAGCCGCATGAACTGGTCGTACCGCAGCCGCGGCAGCGTGCCGCGCAGCCAGATGAAGCCGAACAGCAGGATGAACAGCTTCGCGGTGAACCACAGCAGCGGGAGCCAGCCCTGGTTGAGCGCGTGCTCGGCGCCGACGAACGGGAACTTCCAGCCACCGAGGAACAACGTGGTCGCGAACGCCGAAACGATCACCATGTTGACGTACTCGGCGAGGAAGAACATCGCGAACTTCATCGAGCTGTACTCGGTGTGGAAACCGCCGACCAGCTCGGATTCGGCCTCGGGGAGGTCGAACGGCGCGCGGTTGGTCTCACCGACCATGGAGATCAGGTAGATCACGAAACTCGGCAGCAGCAGGTAGAAGTACCAGCCGGTCTGCTGCGACTCGACGATCTGCGAGGTCGACATCGAACCCGCGTAGAGGATGACGCCCACGATGGACAGGCCCATCGCGATCTCGTAGGAGATCACCTGCGCGGCCGAGCGGAGCCCGCCGAGCAGCGGATACGGGGAACCGGAAGACCAGCCGGCCAGCACGAGGCCGTACACGCCGATCGAGGAGCAGGCCAGGATCACCAGCACGCCGACCGGCAGGTCGACCAGCTGGAGCGTGGTCCTCTCACCGAAGATCGAGACCACCGGGCCGAACGGGATCGCCGCCAGCGCGATCAGCGCGGGCACCGCGGAGATCACCGGCGCGAGGAAGTACACCTTGCGGTCGGCGGTGTCCGGGATGATCTGTTCCTTGAACGGCAGCTTGATCGCGTCCGCGAGGGACTGCAGGTAGCCGCCGGGCCCGACCCGGTTGGGGCCGGGACGGTTCTGCATCCGGCCGACGGCCTTGCGCTCCCAGACGATCAGGAAGATCGTCAGGATCGGGCCGATCAGCAGGATGACGACCGTCTTGATCAGAATCAGCCACAACGGGTCGTCCGCCAGCAGCGCCGCCCGCTCGGCGGCGTCCGGCATCTGGGTGAGCAACGGAGTCACTTCTCACCTCCGGTGAGGGTGACGGCCGAGCCGTGTCCGGCCGCGAGCGCGGCGCGGACGGCTGAGCCGTCGGAGTTGCCCGGGAGCCACACGACGCCGTCCGGCAGGTCCGCGACCTCGATCGGCAGCGTGATGGAGCCGCGTTCGGTGGAGACCTTCACGGTGCCGCCCAAGCCTTCGGCGGTCTTCGCCGAGAGCTTCGCGACGACCTCGCGCTGTGTGCCCTTGAGGTGCGGCTCGTCGTCCTGCAGCGAACCGTTGTCGATCAGCTGACGCCAGGTGGCCAGCAGGACCTTGCCGTTCCCCGCGATCGAGGCCGCCGCGGCGGCGATCGGCTCGAAGGCCGCGGGCTCGGTCTTGCCCTGCAGCTTGGCCAGATCGGCGGCGGAAGCGGCCGGGGTCTGGGTGAAGATGTCCGCGTCCATTTCGACGGCGAGGGTGTCGAGCACCCGGCAGTCCGGCAGGGCGCCGGTGCCTTCGAGGGTGACGGCGAACTCGCGGCGGCGGCCTTCCCAGTTCAGGTAGCTGCCCGCCTTCTCGACCGCCGGGGCGATCGGGAGGACGACGTCCGCGTGCTCGGTGACCGCGCTGTGCCGCAGTTCCAGGCTCACCACGAACTTCGCGTTCTCGAGGGCGCGACGGGCCAGATCCGGGTCCGCCAGGTCGTCCGGGTCGACGCCGCCGACGAGCAGGCCGTCGAGGTCGTGACCGGAAGCGGCCTTGAGGATCGCGGTGGTGTCGCGGCCCGCGGCGGCGGGAAGCGTGACGCCCCAGGCCTTTTCGACCTCGGCGCGAGCCGAGGCGTCGGTGACCGGCCGGCCGCCGGGAAGCAGCGTCGGCGTCGCGCCCGCCGCCAGGGCACCGCGCTCACCCGCACGACGCGGGATCCACGCGAGCCGGGCGCCGGTGCGCTCCACCAGCCGGTGCAGGGCCGAGAACAGGCCGGGGACCTCGGCAGCGCGTTCGCCGACCAGTACCACCGAGCCGTCACCTGACAAGTGTTCGTCCAGATCGCGTGCGTGCTGCGCGATGCCGTCGAGCGCGGCGGCTTCGCTGCCCGGCGCGCAGGCCAGCAGCTCACCGAAGGTCTTGCGGACCGAGGAGGTGGTCCACTGTCCCAAGTGGACGACGCGGGTGCGGTTCTTGCGGGCCGCCTTGCGCAGCCGCAGGAACACGATCGGCGCCTCGTCCTCCGGCTCGAACGCCACGCACAGCACCGTGCGCGCCCGCTCGATCTCGCCGAAGGTGACGCCGCTCTCCGGCGTCGTCCCGACCACGTGCGACGCGAGGAAGTTCAGTTCCTCGGCCGAATGCGGACGGGACCGGAAGTCGATGTCGTTGGTGCCCAAGGCGATCCGCGCGAACTTCGAGTACGCGTAGGCGTCCTCGACGGTCAGGCGACCGCCGGTCAGCACCGCGGCGCCCTTGCCGTCCCGCGCCTCGGTGAGCCCGGCGGCGGCCGCGCGCAGCGCGTCGGTCCAGGAAGCCTCTTCCAGGACACCGTCGGCGTTGCGGACCAGCGGACGGCGGATGCGGTCTTCGGCGGAGGCGTAGCGGAAGGCGAACCGGCCCTTGTCGCAGAGCCACTCTTCGTTGACCTCGGGGTCGTCGCCCGCGAGCTTCCGCATGACCTTGCCGCGGCGGAAGTCGGTCCGCTCGGCGCAGCCGGACGAGCAGTGCTCGCACACGCTCGGCGCGGACACCAGGTCGAACGGCCGCGAACGGAACCGGTACGCGGCCGACGTCAGCGCGCCGACCGGGCAGATCTGGATGACGTTGCCGGAGAAGTACGACTGGAACGGCTGGCCCGATGTGGTGCGGGAAGCCAGGTCCAGCACGTCGGCCGTCTCGGCCGTGCCGATCTGCTGGTGGGCACCGCGTTCGAGCAGCTCGATGAACGGGTCACCGGCGATCTCGCGGGAGAACCGGGTGCAGCGCTGGCAGAGCACGCAGCGCTCCCGGTCCAGGAGCACCTGCGAGGAGATCGGCAGCGGCTTCGCGAACGTCCGCTTCGTGTCGACGAAGCGGGATTCCGCGCGGCCGTGCGCGAGCGCCTGGTTCTGCAGCGGGCATTCGCCGCCCTTGTCGCAGATCGGGCAGTCCAGCGGGTGGTTGATGAGCAGCAGCTCCATCACACCCTGCTGGGCCTTGTCCGCGACGGCCGAGGTCAGCTGGGTCTTCACGACCATGCCGTCGGCGACCGTCATGGTGCACGAGGCCTGCGGCTTCGGCATCGGACGGCCACCCATTTCGACCTCGACGAGGCACTGGCGACAGGCACCGGCCGGGTCGAGCAGCGGGTGGTCGCAGAAGCGCGGGATGACCGTGCCGAGCCGTTCGGCGGTGCGGATCAGCAGCTCGCCCTTGGGCGCGATGACCGTTTCACCGTCGATGACCAGCTTGACGTGGCCTTCGGGAACCGGAATGTCCTCTGTGGACGTTTCGGGCTTGTCGGGTGCGATCGTCATGCCTGCGCCCCCACCAGTTCGCGCTTGTTTGCGTTACACAAAGCCAGGAATTCATCCCGGAAGTACTTGATCCCGCTCTGGATCGGCGAGACCGCGCCGTCACCGAGGGCGCAGAACGACCGGCCGAGGATGTTGTCGCAGACGTCGAGGAGGGTGTCGATGTCCTCTTCGGTGCCCTTGCCCTCGACCATGCGCTCCAGGATCTGCGCCAGCCAGTACGTGCCCTCGCGGCACGGCGTGCACTTGCCGCAGGACTCGTGCTCGTAGAACTGCGTCCACTTCATCACGGCCCACGGCACGGAAACGGTCTCGTTGAAGACCTGAACGGCCGTCGTGCCCAGCATCGACCCGGCTTCCGCCGCGCCTTCGAAGTCCAGCGGAACATCGAGGTGTTCCTTGGTGAACATCGGCGTGGACGAACCACCCGGCGTCCAGAACTTCAGCGGGACACCGTCCTTCATGCCGCCGGCCATGTCCAGCAGCTCGCGCAGCGTGGTGCCGAGCGGGCATTCGTACTGGCCGGGATTCTCGACGTGGCCGGAGATCGAGTAGATCTTCGGGCCGGGCGACTTCTCGCGGCCCATCTGGCGGAACCAGTCGGACCCGCCGTTGATGATGTACGGCGCGCTGGCGATGGTCTCGACGTTGTTCACCGTGGTCGGCGCGGCGTAGAGACCCGCGGCGGCCGGGAACGGCGGCTTGAGCCGCGGCTGGCCACGACGGCCTTCCAGCGAATCCAGCAGCGCCGTCTCCTCGCCGCAGATGTACGCCCCGGCGCCCGCGTGCACGGTGATGTCGAGGCCGAATCCGGAGTCGAGGATGTTCGGGCCGAGGTAGCCCGCTTCGTACGCCTCGCGCACGGCCGCGTTGAGACGGCGGATGCAGTGCAGCGCCTCGCCGCGGACGTAGATGAAGCAGTGGTGCGAGCGCATCGCGTACGAGGCGATGATGCAGCCCTCGATCAGCGAGTGCGGGTCCGCCATCATCAGCGGGATGTCCTTGCAGGTCCCCGGCTCGCCCTCGTCGGCGTTGATCACCAGGTAGTGCGGCTTGTCCTCGTTCGGAGGCATGAAGGACCACTTGATGCCGGCCGGGAAGCCCGCGCCGCCACGGCCGCGGAGGCCGGAGTCCTTGACCAGCTGGACGATCTGCTCGGGAGTGCCCTTGAGCGCCTTGCGGATCGCGGTGTAGCCCTCGAGGGCTTCGTAGGACTGGATCGTCCAGGAGTTGGGCGAAAGCCAGCGCTTCGTGAGGACCGGAGTGATGGGGTCTGCCATTACTTCTTCTCCACTTCAGGGAGCGCTACGTCCTTCATGGCGGGCGCCGTCCAGCCGCGGTCCTGCGCGACCTGCGCGCCCCGCAGGGTTTCGACGGCCTGCGAAGGACCGTCGACGTCCGTGCGGTACTGCTGCGCGTCGTCGGGGAAGAACCCGGCGAGCTGCAGCTCGGCGCCCTTGAAGCTGCTCAGCGGCGCGCCGCGCGTCGGGGCGGGCTTCTTGCCCGCCTGCAACGCGTCGACCAGCGCGACGGCCTTGTCCTCGGTCTGGTTGTCGAAGTACTCGTAGTTGACCTGGATGACCGGGGCGAGGTCGCAGGCCGCGAGGCATTCGGCGTGTTCGAGGGTGATCGAGCCGGGCTCGTTCGGCGTGCCCGCGGTCTCGTTGTGCCCCAGCGGCTTCTCCTCGGAACCGAGGTGCGTCTGGAGCTTCTTGTAGATCGCGTCGCCGCCCATGGCCGCGCAAAGGGTGTTGGTGCAGACGCTCACCAGGTGCTCGCCGCACGGGCGGCGCTTGTACATGGTGTAGAACGTCGCGACCGCGCTGACCTCGGCGTCGGACAGGTCCAGCTGCGCGGCGCAGAAGGCGATGCCCTCCTGGCTCACGTAACCCTGCACCGACTGCACGAGGTGCAGCAGCGGCAGCAGCGCCGAGCGCGACTGCGGGTAGCGCGAGATCAGGTTCTGCGCCCTGGCGTAGGTGTCGGCGTCGAAGATGTCTTCGAGCTTCGCGTTCTCCAGGATCCCCTCCGCCTCGGCGGGATCCGGCGCGATCGCGATCACGTCGACGTCACCACCGGCGGCGACGTGGGTCTGCTCGGCGAAACTGGTGCCGGGCTCGGGCGTCGGTGTCGTTCCGGGCTGGGTGCTCAACGGTCCACTCCCCCCATGACGGGGTCGATCGAGGCGATGGCGGCGATGACGTCCGCCACCAGGCCGCCTTCGGCCATCGCGGGCATCGACTGCAGGTTCACGAAACTCGGTTCGCGCACGTGGACCCGCAGCGGCCGGGTGCCGCCGTCGGACACGAGGTGCACGCCGAGCTCGCCACGCGGCGACTCGACCGTCGTGTACGACTGGCCCGCCGGGACCTTGAAGCCCTCGGTGACCAGCTTGAAGTGGTGGATCAGCGATTCCATCGACTGGCCCATGATCTTGCGGACGTGTTCGAGCGAGTTGCCCAGGCCGTCGCTGCCGAGCGAGAGCTGCGCGGGCCAGGCGACCTTCTTGTCCTCGACCATGACCGGGCCCGGCTCGAGCTTCTTCAGGCACTGCTTGATGATCCGCAGGCTCTGGTGCATCTCCTCGACGCGGATCAGGTACCGCGCCCAGCAGTCCGCGTCGGTCGAGGTCGGGATGTCGAACTCGAACTCGTCGTAGCGGGAGTACGGCTCGGTCTTGCGCAGGTCCCACGGGAGACCGGCGCTGCGCAGCACCGGGCCGGTGACACCGAGCGCGAGGCACGCGTCCACCGGCAGGTAGCCGACGCCCTTGAGCCGGTTGCGCCAGATCGGCTGACCGGTGAAGAGCTTGTCGTACAAGGGAAGCCGCTCGTCCATCGTCTTGACGAACGCGCTGACGACCTCTTGGTAGTCGTCCGGCATGTCCTGCGCGAGGCCGCCGGGGCGGATGAACGCGTGGTTCATCCGGAGACCGGTGAGGTGCTCCAGCAGGTGCAGGACCTCTTCGCGCTCACGGAAGCCGAGCGTCATCGCGGTGGTGGCGCCGAGTTCCATGCCGCCGGTGGCGATGTAGACCAGGTGCGAACCGATGCGGTTGATCTCCAGCAGCATCACGCGCAGCAGTTCGGCACGGCGCGGGGCCTGGATGCCGAGCAGCTTCTCGACGCCGAGGCAGTATGCGAGTTCGGTGGAGAGCGGCGCGAGGTAGTCCATGCGCGTCACGAAGGTGACGCCCTGGGTCCACGTACGGTACTCGCAGTTCTTCTCGATCCCGGTGTGCAGGTAGCCGATGACCGAGCGGAGCTGGGTGACGGTCTCGCCCTCCATCTCCAGCACGAGCCGGAGCACGCCGTGCGTCGACGGGTGCTGCGGGCCCATGTTGATGACCATGCGCTCGTCGTGGCGCGAGTCCTCGATGACGTCTTCCCAGTCACCGCCGGAGACGGTGTAGACGCGACCTTCGGTGGTGTCCCGGGAATCGGCCTCGGGGACTTCCGTTGCTTCTGCTGCGTTCTCGCTGATGCTCACGAGTACGACCTCCGCTGGTCCGGCGGCGGGATCTCCGCGCCCTTGTATTCGACCGGGATCCCGCCGAGCGGGTAGTCCTTGCGCTGGGGGTGGCCGTCCCAGTCGTCCGGCATGAGGATGCGGGTCAGGGCCGGGTGACCGTCGTAGACGATGCCGAACATGTCCCAGGTCTCCCGCTCCTGCCAGTCGGCGGTCGGGTAGAGCCCGACCAGCGACGGGACGTGCGGGTCCTCGATGTCGAGGGTGACCTCGATGCGGATGCGGCGCCGGTAGGTCATCGACGTGAAGTGGTAGACCGAGTGCAGCCGCTGCGGGACGTCGACGCCGTAGTCCACGCCGGACACCGAGCTGAGCAGCTCGAACCGGAGACCGGTGTCGTCGCGCAGGGTCCGCGCGATCTCGACGAGGTGCTCGCGGGCGACGTAGAAGGTGATCTCGCCGTGCGCGACCGTCGTCTGCAGGACCGCGCTCGCCGGAACCTTGTTGTCCGCCAAGGCGGCGTAGAACTCGTCGGCGAACTCGTCGAACCAGCCGCCGTACGGGCGCTCCGCCGGGGGCGGGTTGTACGCGGGGAGACGGACGCCGCCGTAACCGGAGGTGTCACCGGTGCCGTGCACGCCGAACATGCCCTGGCGCTCTTTACCGGTGACGACCGGTTCGGCCGGGCGGACGCCTCGCGGCTCCAAGCCGCCTTCGGGCCGGTCGGCGCTGGACTGCTCGCCGCCGGTCTCCGGGGTTTCGGGGGTCTCTTCAGGCACGTCGCTCACTTCTTCGCGTACTTGATCGAGGAGGCGATCAGCTCGGTGCGCTCACCACTCGCGGCGCGGATCGCGGCGCGACGGGCGTTGATCGGTTCGTCCTGGATCTTGGCGTGCAGTTTCAGGATCGCGTCGAGCAGCATCTCGGGGCGGGGCGGGCAGCCGGGGAGGTACATGTCGACCGGGACGATGTGGTCGACGCCCTGCACCACGGCGTAGTTGTTGAACATCCCGCCGGACGAGGCGCAGACGCCCATCGCCAGCACCCACTTGGGCTCGGCCATCTGGTCGTAGATCTGGCGGAGCACCGGCGCCATCTTCTGCGTGACGCGGCCGGCGACGATCATCAGGTCCGCCTGGCGCGGTGTCGCGCTGAAGCGCTCCATGCCGAAGCGGGCGATGTCGTACCGGGAACCGCCGACGGTCATCATCTCGATCGCGCAGCAGGCGAGACCGAAGGTGGCAGGCCACATCGAGTTCTTGCGCGCCCAGTTGACCAGGCCTTCAAGACTCGCGAGAAGGATGCCGTTGGGGAGTTTTTCTTCGAGGCCCATGCTTCTCTAGTTCCAATCCAGGCCGCCGCGACGCCATACGTAGGCGTACGCGAAACCGACCGTCGCGATGAACAGCACGATCTCCACCAGGCCGAACATGCCCAGCGCGTCCGCGGAGACCGCGAACGGGTAGAGGAAGACCATCTCGATGTCGAACAGGATGAACAGCATCGCGGTGATGTAGTACGCGACCGGCATCCGGCCGCCGCCGACGACCGGCTGCGGCGACGGTTCGATACCGCATTCGTAGGCCGCGGTCTTCGCCCTGTTGGGACGGCTCGGGCCGACGAGCGGGCCGAGCAGTACCGAGAGCACCGCGAATCCGAGAGCGAGGACGAACAGGAGGACCAGGGGGAGGTACATGTTCAGGTTGGGCACCGAGGGGGTGCCGGCCTGGGTCAGCACGGGCAACATCAGCACGGGGTTTTCGCCATCCTTTCCGCGCCGCTGCGGTTTTCGAGTCGGGGTTCACCGCTTCCCTCGGTCGGCACCCTAAGTCACCTGGGTCACACCGCCGAGGGTTAGGCAACCCTTACGGGCCGTGCATGACGACCCCCTTGCTTGTGAAATAGTTCACAAGCCTCCCGTCGAGGATGTGAAGCGATTCACAAAGCATGGGGCGAGTGTAGGACGTGACTCACATTCTTGTCCCTAGGCCCCGTGCTATAAGGCTGCCCTAACTTGGCCGCACGGCCAGTACGGTTACTTCCGACGTGCGGTACCGGTGACCTGCGACGTCGTTCCGAAGATCGACTCCGATGCGGGTTTTGACCGGTTCTGTCCTGTGACCGATACCACTGCCCGGAGTACTGCTGAAGGGGACTTTGCCCGCGTCAGACGGGGTGAAAGGAGCCTTCACCGCATGCGATGCGGGCATGGCGTCCTTCGCGAAGCGAGGGTGCGGGTGGGCGAACCGTGAGCACCAGCGGCCCGGTAGCCGCCGCCCCCAATGCCACATTGGAGACGCTCAGTGTCCCCAATGTGGCATTGGGGACACTGACAGCAGGGCGTTTCCCGGCTCAGCGGCGAGTTCCCGGAGCCATCAGCGCGGAGTGGGCGTAGCCCGAGCCAGCGCGGCGATGAGACGGTCCACGCCGTCCCCGCCCTTGGCGTCGTAGCAGCCCGAAAGTCCCTTGTAGACCAGCGGAAGGATCGAGTTGATCCGCAGTCCGTACTTCGTCGCGGCGTGCATGATCTTCGGCTTTCCGATCAGCTTCGCGAACACGTTGCCGAGCCGGTAGTAGCCACCCATCAGCTCCCCGACGGCGCGCGGGTAACCCTCCAGCGCCCGCTCGCGCGAAGGTCCCTCACGCCGCGCCAAGGCCTGCACGACGAACTCCGACGCCAGCTGCGCGGACTCCATCGCGGCCGAGATGCCCTCGCCGTTGAACGGGCTGACCATGCCGCCCGCGTCGCCGAGCAGCAGCAGGCCGTCGCGGTAGTGCGGCGTGCGGTTGAAGCCCATCGGGAGACCGGCGCCGCCGACCTTGCCGATGGCGTTCTCCTCGCGGTAGCCCCATTCCTCGGGCGTCCCGTCGAGCCACTGGCGCAGCAGCGCGCGGTAGTCGGTGCTGCGGAACGCGGCCGACGTCGACAGCATGCCGAGGCCGACGTTCACCGTGCCGTCGCCCAGCGGGAACGCCCAGCCGTAGCCGGGCAGCAGCTTCGGGTCGCGCGGGTCCGAGCGGTCCCACAGCTCCAGGTGGCCCTCGATGAACGGGTCGTCGTGACGCGGGCTCTTGTAGTACTGCCGCACCGCGACGCCCATCGGGCGCTTCTCGTTCTTCTGGATGCCGACGCTCAGCGCGAGCCGCGCGGAGACGCCGTCGCAGGCCAGGACCAGCGGAGCGCGGTAGCTCACCGGCGTCTTCTCCGGGCCGACCTTCGCCTCGACGCCGATCACGCGGCCGGTCGGGCCGGTGATCGCGCCGGTGACGGTGGTGCGCTCGTAGAGCCGCGCGCCCGCCTTGACCGCGGTCTTCGCGAGCAGGTCGTCGAAGTCCTGACGAGTACGCGAAACGCCGTACGGCGGGTAGCTGGTCAGGTCCGGCCAGTCGAGTTCGAGCGTCAGCTCGCCGGTGAGGATGCGCAGGCCGCGGCTGTGCACCCAGCCCGCGTCCTCGCTGGTGTCGATGCCGAGGTCGATGAGCTGTTTGACGCCGCGAGGGGTCAGGCCGTCGCCGCACACCTTCTCGCGCGGGAACTCGGTCTTCTCCAGCAGCAGCACGTCGACGCCCGCGCGGGCGAGGTACGTGGCGACGGTGGAGCCGGCCGGTCCGGCACCGACGACGATGACTTCGGCGTCGTGGTCTGCGTTGCGACGGGTCATGCTTACGAATCTACAGTCGAGCGAAGCTCGTCCGTTGAGGGTGGCGGTGGGGAGGAAGGCGGAGCTACAGAGGGCTTCTTCGCGCGGTGGATGGCGACGACGCCGAACGTGAGGTTCAGCCACTCCACCTCGGTCCACCCGGCGCTCGCGATGATCTCGCCGAGCGTGCGCTGATCCGGCCACGCCAGCATGGATTCGGCCAGGTAGGAGTAGGCCTCGGGGTTCGACGAGGTCCGGCTGCCGACCCAGGTGAGCAGCTTCGCGATGAACGTCCGGTGCAGGAACCGGATCGGCGGGAATGTGGGCGTCGACACTTCGCAGATGACCAGGCGCCCACCCGGTTTGACCACGCGCGCGATCTCGGTGAGGGCGGCCTTGGTGTCGACGAAGTTCCGCAGCGCGAGCGAGATGGTCACCGCGTCGAAGCTGTCGTCGGCGAACGGCAGCTTCAGCGCGTCGGCGGCGACCATCGGCACGCCGCGGTGCTTGCCCGCCTTGAGCATGCCGACCGAGAAGTCCGCGGCGAGGCACCAGGCTCCGTTGCGCGCGTACTCGACGGTGGACACGCCGGTGCCCGCCGCGAGGTCGAGCACCTTCTCGCCGCGTTTGGCGTCCAGCACCCGTGCGGTGGTGGTGCGCCAGCGGCGGTCGAAGCCGAAGGTCATGAACGAATTCGCGCGGTCGTAGCCGTCCGCGACGTCGTCGAACATGGCGGCGACTTCGTGCGGATCCTTGTCAAGACTCGCTCGGGACATACCCGAACATTAACCCGGCCTCTCTGAGACACGTCGGCCAAGCAGGAGCAAAGCGGCGCGCCGTAGGGTCACCTGGCCCGGTGAAGCAACGCCGGGGCACGGTGCGCACCGGCCCCCGCGACCTCGCCGGCGAGGATCCGCCGCTCCAGCAACCGCAGTTCCGGCCCCGGTTCGAGGCCGAGCTGATCGACCGAGACCCGGCGCGCGCGCCGGTACGCCGCCAGGGCGTCGGAGGTGCGCCCGGCTCGCCAGAGAGCGTCCATCAGGAGGTACTGGGCACGCTGCCGCAACGGGTGCCGACGCACCAGATCCGCCAGCTCGACGGCCGCGCTCGCGTGCCGCCCGAGGCTCAGTTCGGCCTGGTAGAGCTCTTCGAGCAGGACCAGGCGGTGCTCCGAGAGGCGCATCGTCTCGTCCGAAAGCAGCGGGACGTCGAGGCCGTCGTAGGGCGCTCCGTGCCAGTGCGTGAGGGCCTGTCGGATCAGTGACGCGCGCTGCGCGGGGTCCGCGGACTTCAGCGCCTGGCTTCCCAGCGTCTCGAAGGTCTCGACGTCGAGCTCGCCGGGGTGGACCTCCAGCCGGTAGCCACCGTTGTCGAAGCCGAGCCGGTCCCCCTCGGGCAAGGCCTGCCGCAGCTTGTGGACGTGCCAATGCAGCTTCGGCACCGCGCGCGGCTCCCACCGGCTGTCCCACAGGGCCTCGGTGAGCACGTTCACCGGCACGAAGGTGTTCGCCCGGACCAGCAGAACCCCGAGGAGCGTTCTTCTCATCCGGCCGCGCAACGGGATCGACCTCGGACCGGAAGAGATGCTGAACGTGCCCAGTACTTCGAACCTCACGTGCCGTCCTCTCGCTCGATGGCTGAGGGGACGATGAATGCCGGTTGTACAAATTGGATACAAAAGCTCAAATGAGGACGGAGAGCATCCCCTGAACCGACTGTGGCCAGGCGAATTCCTCCGCCCGTGCCCGCGCCGCCGCCCGTCGGGTCCCCTCGGGACGCTCCAGTAATCCGGTGACGGCGCCCGCGAACGCCGGGGCCCGGTCGTCGACGGCCTCGCCGCAGCCGGGGCGCACGATCTCCCGCAGCGCCGACGACGCCGAGACCACCACCGGCGTTCCCGAAGCGAGCGCCTCCAGCGCGGCCAGCCCGAACGTCTCGTGTGGACCGGGCGCGAGCGAGACGTCCGCGCTGGCCAGCAGGCGCGCGACGTCACCGCGTCCGGAAAGGAAGCCGAGGAAGGTCACCGGGAGCCCGCGCGCCCGCCGTTCCAGCGCTCGCCGCCGGGGCCCGTCACCCGCGATCACGAGCCGCACCCGGTGCCCGGCCTCGGTCAGCTCGGCGACCGTGTCCACACTGCGCTCGACGTGCTTCTCCGGCGACAAGCGTCCACAGTGGACGAGCAGCGCGTCCGCGTCGCCGGACAGGGTGTGCCGCCAGCCGTCGTCACGCCGGGCAGGGGCGAACGTCGTGAGGTCGACACCGAGCGGGACGCGGCGCACGTTCGGCGCGGCGATCCGGTCGAACTCCGCACGGGCGAACGCCGTCGTGCAGACCACCGTGTCGTAGTGCCGCGCCATCCGTCGGTTCGCGACGTCGGCGACGCGCCGAGCGACGGGTTCCGGCATCAAGAACTGCTCCAGCAGCCTGTCGAGCCGCTCGTGCGAGATCACCATGCTGGGCACGCCGTTGCGCCGCGCCCACCCGCCCATACCGCGCAGCGTGAGGCGGTCGGACACCTCCAGCCTGTCCGGTTCCAGCCGGTTCAGCACCGCGCGCACCCGGTGCGGATCGACCGCGCGATAGCCGCCCGTGCCCGGGATCCGGGGTGCCGGAAGGGAAAACCGGCGGACGCCGGAAGGCAGCGTCTCGTCCGCGTAGCGCCGCCCGGGCACGACGAGGGTCACCTGATGACCGCTCGCCACGTACCCGGCGCCGAGATGATGGAGCGCCGTCCGCAATCCGCCCGAGCGTGGCCCGTAGAAGTTGGCCAGCTGGACTATATGCATTTCAGGCCGCGCGCGCGATCTTGCCCTGAACAGCCTCGTAGTGGCCGACGAGTTCCCGGCAGACCGCGGGCCAGGTCCGGTTCAGCACCACCTTGCGCGCCTTCTCCCCCAGCCTGGCGCGCAGCGCGTCGTCACGCAGGTCGTTCACCTTCTCCACCAGCGCCGACGAGAACCCGGCGCGGTCGGCGGGCAGCAGGTAGCCGGTGCGACCGGGCAGGACCAGGTCCTTCGGACCGCCCGCGTTCGGCGCCAGCACCGGCAGCCCGGAGGCCATCGCCTCCTGGATGGCCTGGCAGAACGTCTCGTGCGGTCCTGTGTGGACGAAGACGTCGAGACTCGCGTACGCGGCGGAAAGCTCTTCGCCGTACCGGGCGCCCAGGAACGCGGCCCCCGGGATCCGCTCGCGCAGCATCGGCAGTTCCGGCCCGTCGCCGACGACGACCACGCGGATCCCGTCGACCCCGGCGAGCGCGGTCAGCCGCTCGACCTCCTTTTCGGGCGCGAGCCTGCCGACGAAACCGACCAGCAGTTCACCGTTCGGCGCCAGCTCGGCCCGCAACGCGGGATCGGCGTGGACCGGCGAGAACCGCTCGATGTCGACGCCACGCGCCCAGCGGTGCACCCGCGGGATCCCGTGCAGTCTCAGCTGTTCCACCGAATCCGACGAGGGCGCGAGCGTGCGGTCGGCCCGCGAGTGCAGCCGTCGCACCCAGCGCCAGGCCGCGCGGGCGGCGAGACCGAAGCCGTACGCGGAGGCGAAACCGGCGATGTCGGTCTGGTACACCGCGACGCACGGCACCCGCAGCCGTCTCGCCGCGGCGAGACCGCGGGCGCCGACCACGAACGGCGACGCCAGATGCACCACGTCCGGCCCGAAATCGGCCAGCGCGGTGAGCACCGTCCTGGTCGGCACGCCGACCGGGAGGGAGTTCACCCCGGGGAAGTCGAGGGCGGGAATGCGCACGACCGGGGCGCCGAGGTACTCCGAGGGACCCGGTCCCGGGGCGATGATCAGCACGTCGTGCGCGCGGTCGCGGAGGTGTTCCACGACGCGGAGCACGGAGTTGGTCACGCCGTTCACCTGGGGCAGGAAACTTTCGGTGACTATCGCGACTCGCACGATGCTCACTGTCGCATCCGGTTGTGACGCCCACGCCAACAAAAACGGAACAGACGACATGTCATCTCAAGGTCGTGTTCCGGAAACCAGTTTCGGCCACACTAGGCAGGCATGACCCTCCTGTCGTCAAGGCCGCCGCAACCCGTCGAGCCCGGGTTGCTGTCGAGGGCCCTCGAAGTGGCCGGGCGGCTGGCCAACGACGCGACCGACGTGATCACCGCGACCGCGGGCCGGGGCGCCCAGCCGGATCCGAACGACTCGCCCTTCGACTGGGTCACCGACACGGACCGGATCCTCGAACGCCACACCCGCCGGGTGCTGACCGCGGAGTTCCCCGGCATCCCCGTCGTCGGTGGCGAATTCGGCGCCGACCACGGTGCCGACGTCGCCGAGTACCGCTGGGTCGTCGACCCGGTCGACGGCACCGCGAACTACGTCGCCGGCGTCCCCTGGTGCGCCTACAGCCTCGCCCTGATCGACGCTTCGGGGCCGGTGGTGGGCGTGGTCGCGGACCCGTACCGCGCCCAGATCTACGCCGCCGCACGCGGCCGCGGCGCCCGGGCGAACGGCAAGCCGATCACGCTGACCGACCGCTGCGGGGTCGCCGGGGCGATCGTCTGCACGGAACTCACGCGCAAGGGTGTGTGGCCCGGGATGGGCCACTTCATCGAACGGGCCGCCGCCGCGCACGCCGGGGTCCGGGTGCTGGGCTCGGCGGCGCTGGCGATCGCGCAGGTCGCGCTGGGACACGCGGCCGCGGCGGTGCTGCACAACTACCGCGAATGGGACGTCGCGGGCTCGGTCGCGCTGGCCATCGAGGCGGGGGCCGTGGTGCTGGACCGGCACGGGGAAGGCTCGGCGCTGCCCGTCGACGCGCTGCTGGTCGCGGCGCCGGGGGTGGCCGACGAGGTACTGGGGTGGTGGCAGGAGTCGGTCGGCTGAGCGCTCGTCTCCGCCCGCGCGCGTGAGAGGAACGACTCGTTACTTGCGGCGCGCCAGGAAAGGCCCGTTCCTTGCGGCGCGTGAGAGGAAAGGCCCGTTACTTGCAAAATTTGCAAGTAACGGGCCTTTCATAGCGTCTCTCTGGGGACCGGACCGCTCAGGCGGCGACTTCCGCGAGCGAGCGCCGGTGAGCCAGCCGCTGCCGCCGGATCCACCACAGCAGTGGCCCGGCGACCAGCCAGGTGAAGAAGATCATGCTGCCCAGTGGCAGCAGCGTGTTCGCCGCCGAACGCCCGGCCACCCGCGCGAGTTCCGGGTCGCCGACGTCGTACTCGATGTTCACGAGCTGCCCGGCGGCCAGCCCGGCCGGGTAGAGGACACCGTTGGCCGGGCTGTGCACGATGCCGTCGGGGGTGGCGTAGTTGATGATCGTGCGGTCGAACGTCACCGACTCGACCTGCGCGGTGGCCTGGCCGAGTTCGGCTTCGATCGCACTGTCGTTGCGGAACGCGGCGAACAGCAGCGAGACGCCGAGCACGGTGACGAGTGAGGCGACAACGAGGGCGGCATACCACCCGATGCGCCTCACCCGCTCCGCTTTGGCCGTCACGCCGCGAGCGTAGCGCTACCCGTCAGTGGGCGTGTCGCTCGCCGAGGAATTCGTGCGTCGCCTTGATCTGCGGGTAGGACTTCGGCGCGACCGGGGCCGTGGCGGCCCGGAGTGCCGAAGCCGGGGTCCCGTTAGGACTCACCGACGGCTTGCCCTTGGTGTAGAGCCAGGTCTGGAACAGGTCGTACAGCGGCTTGCCCGAGATCCTCTCCGCGAGCGCGATGAACTCCGGGATCACCGCCGACTTGCCCTTCTTGACCTGCTGCCAGGTCTGCAGGATCCGGAAGAACGTGTCGTCGCCCACAGCCTTGCGCAACGCGTGCACCGCGAGCGCGCCGCGGTCGTAGACGGCCGCGTGGAACTGGTTCGGCTCACCGGGGTCGGCGGGCAGGACCTGCCAGAACGGGTCCTCGGCCGGGGCCGAGTCGTAGATGTACTGGGCGAGTTCGTCGGCCGTGCCCTCGCCGGTCTCCTCCGACCACAGGAACTCGCCGTAGGAGGCGAAGCCCTCGTTCAGCCAGATGTCGCTCCACTTGCCGAGCGTCACGTTGTCGCCGAACCACTGGTGCGCCTGCTCGTGCGCGACGATCGAGGTGTTGGAGCCGGACCGGAAGGCCCGCGCGCCGTACACCGGACGCGTCTGGTTCTCCAGCGCGAAGGTGATGCCGGTGGTGACGACGCCGCCCTGCGCCTCGAACGGGTAAGGCCCGAACTTCGAGGCGAGCACCTCGGTGATCTCCGGCGTCCGCTCGATGCTGGCCTTGGCCGCGCCGAGCGATTCGCCGAGGTCCGCGCCGTAGGCGGTGATGAACGGCTTGCCGTCCGGCGTGGTCTGCTCGTTCACCTCGAACTTGCCGACTTCGAGCGACGTGAGATACGTCGCCTGCGGTTTGGTGCTGCGCCAGTTCCAGCGCGTCCAGCCCGGCCGCTGCACCGTCTTGCGCACGAGGGTGCCGTTCGACAGCGCGGCGACGTCGTTCGGGACCTCGACCGAGATGTCGTAGGTGGCCAGATCGGTCGGGTGGTCGTTGGACGGGAACCACCAGGCCGCGCTCTGCGGCTCGTCGACGGCCAGCGCGCCGTCCGGGGTCTTCTTCCAGGCGGTGAAGCCGTCGATCTTCACCTTCGACGGCGTGTCCGCGTAGGCCACGACGACGGTCGCCGTCTGGCCCTTCTTCAGCGGCGTCGACGGCGTGACGGTCAGCTCACCGGTGCCGTCGGTCGACGTCGCGAACTGCGCGGGCCGGTTGTTGACCCGGACGCTCGACACCTTGAGGCCGAAGTCGAGGTTGAACCGCGACAGGTCCTGCGTCGCGGTGAGCAGGATCGTCGTGGCCCCGGACAGCAGGTCGGTCGAGGGCTGGTAGGTCAGTCTGAGGTCGTAGTGCCCGACGTCGTAGCCGCCGTTCCCGGCGTGCGGGTAGTACGGGTCACCGACGCCGATCGAGCCAGGCGCGGGTGCGGCGGCCGCGGAGCCCACGAGCAGCACCGAGACGACGCCCGCGGTCAGTCCGGCGAAGCCGGCGCGAGTCTTCAAGCGCATTGCGAATCCCTCCCAGGATTTGTCAGCGCGCTCGAACGTAGCCAGATGATCACCACGCAGACACGTCCGAAGGAGGGGTTCCTACCCTCTGGACTGAGACGGAAATCGGCTAGACAGCCCGTACCGCGGAGGAAACCGCCGTACGGAGGCGCCCGTGCAGCTCGCGATGGCGCGTTCGGTCCACCCGGACCTCCACCACCCGCAGACCCGGCGCGGGCTTCAGCGCGGCCCGGAACTCGGTGAGCGTCTCGGCGACGACGTGCGGGACGCGGTAGCCGGCGCACAGGGCACCGAGATCGGCGCCGTGCGGCGTCCCGAACACCCGCTCGAAGCTGGCGTTGTGCTCGGGCGCGCCCTGCTCCAGCAGCGAGAAGATGCCGCCGCCGTCGTCGTTGAGGACCACGATCGTCAGGTCGGGGCGCTGTTCGGCGGGCCCGGTCAGCAGGCCGCTCGCGTCGTGCAGGAACGTCAGGTCGCCGAGCAGGGCGTACGAATGTCCCCTGTGGACGGTCGCGGCGCCGATCGCGGTCGAGACCATGCCGTCGATCCCGGCGACGCCGCGGTTGCGGTGCACGAGGACGTCGGGCCGCAGCCGTCCGGCGAGCGCGACGTCGCGGGTCGGGTTGGACGAGCCGACGACCAGCAGTGATCCCTCCGGGACCGCGTCGACCAGCTCGGTGGCCAGGCGCAGCCCGCTCGGCCACGGTTCGTCGGCGAGCACCTCGGCCACCGCCGACGACGCCGCCTTGTCCGCGCGCTGCCAGCTGGCGAGCCACTCCGGATCCGCCGGTTTGGTCGGTTCGTCGAACCACTGGCCGACCTGCCGGACGTTGTGCGCGGGCGCGGGCCAGTCCGAATCGGGCCGGACCAGCAGCACCTCGACGTCCGGATCGGACAGGACCCGCTGGACCTGCCGGAACACCGTCGGACGGCCGATGCAGAGCACCTGCTCGGGCTTGTGCCGCGAGATGAACTCCTCGACGCCGAGCAGCCACGCGCCGGACGAGATCGCCGTCGCTCCGGCCAGCCCGATGCCACCGGTCTCGGAGACGACCGGCCAGCCGTGCAGCTCGGCCCATTCGCTGGCGGCCTGCACGCCGGTGTCGCACGCGATGACCAGACCGTGACGGGCCGAGGGCACCACGAACGAGGGAAGCGCGCCGAAGTCGGGGAGCTCGGTCCAGCGAGCGCCGTCGGGGCGCCCTTCGAGTGACTCGTACCACTCGCCGTCATCGTCGATGTCCGGCACGAGCGGCTCGCGGAACGGGATGTTCAGGTGTACCGGCCCGCAGCGCCACTCGCCGTACGCGGCGTTCCAGGCGCGGCAGATCTGGCCGCGCCAGTACGAGTTCTGCCCGGCACGGCGTTCGGCGACGGCGAGCTCGTCGAAGTAGCGGATGGCGTTGCCGTAGAGCTGGTGCTGGTCGATGACCTGGCTCGCCCCGGCGGCCCGCAGCTCGGGCGGGCGATCGGCGGTCAGCACGATCAACGGGACGCCCGCGCGGTCGGCCTCCAGCACGGCGGGGTGGAAGTTCGCGGCCGCGGTGCCCGAGGTGCACAGCACGGCGACCGGGCGGCCGGTGCGCGCGGCGATGCCGAGGGCGAGGAAGGCGGCGCCGCGTTCGTCGATGCGGACGTGCAGCTGGAGACGTCCGGCGGCCGCCGCGTCGTAGAGCGCGATCGACAGCGGGGCGTTCCGGGAACCCGGGCAGAGGACGACGTGGGAGACGGTGTTGCGGACGAGTTCGTCGACGATGACCCTTGCCTGCGCGGTGGAAGGGTTCACCGGCAGACCTCGGGTTTCACACTACGACTCACGGCCACACGTCCTATTCTCCCAAACGTGGATGACGCCCAGGTTTCCGAGCTGTTCGACCCCGCCTCGTGGACGGAAGTCGAAGGTTTCGACTTCACCGACATCACCTATCACCGCTCCTCTGAGAGCCGCTCAGGCAAACGTGTCGTGCGCATCGCGTTCGACCGTCCCGAGGTCCGCAACGCCTTCCGTCCGCACACCGTCGACGAGCTGTACCGCGCGCTCGACCACGCGCGGATGAGCTCGGACGTCGGCTGCGTCCTGCTCACCGGCAACGGCCCGTCGCCGAAGGACGGCGGCTGGGCGTTTTGTTCCGGTGGTGACCAGCGTATTCGCGGACGCTCCGGGTATCAGTACGCGGATGGGGAGACCTCCGACACGATCGATCCGGCCAGGGCCGGACGGCTGCACATTCTCGAGGTCCAACGGCTGATCCGGTTCATGCCGAAGGTGGTCATCGCGGTGGTCCCGGGGTGGGCCGCGGGCGGCGGGCACTCGCTGCACGTGGTGTGCGACCTCACGCTCGCCTCCGCCGAGCACGCGCGGTTCAAGCAGACCGACGCCGACGTCGGCTCGTTCGACGGCGGCTACGGCTCGGCCTACCTGGCCAAGCAGGTCGGGCAGAAGTTCGCGCGGGAGATCTTCTTCCTCGGGCGCGAGTACACGGCCGAGCAGATGCAGGCGATGGGCGCGGTCAACTCCGCCGTCCCGCACGCGGAGCTCGAGGCCGAGGCGCTGGACTGGGCGTGGGCGATCAACGGCAAGTCGCCGACGGCGCAGCGGATGCTCAAGTACGCGTTCAACCTCACCGACGACGGCCTGGTCGGCCAGCAGCTCTTCGCCGGAGAGACCACTCGGCTCGCGTACATGCAGGACGAGGCGGTCGAAGGCCGGGACGCCTTCCTGGAGAAGCGAGACCCCGACTGGTCGGCCTTCCCGTACTACTACTGACCTGCGTTTAGCGGGCTAAACGCGATCTGTGGGCGCGGGCCTAGGCTGGCGGGATGCGCACAGTAGGGGTGGACGGGAGTCCGGAGTCGATCACCGAGCTGACCTCGGCACTGGCCGAGGCGCTCGGCGGCGGCCCGGCCGTCCTCCCCTACGCGTCGGAGGCCTTGCGGGACGCAATGGAGCCGACACGCCCGGCCGAGCCCGGGACGGCCGTGATCATCGCCACCTCGGGGTCCACCGGCGAGCCCAAGGGTGTCCTGCTCTCGGCTGCCGCGCTGGCCGCGTCGGCGCGGGCGACCCACGCGCGGCTCGGCGGGCCGGGACACTGGCTGCTCGCGACACCGGCGCAGTACATCGGCGGGCTGCAAGTGCTGGTCCGCTCGCTCCTGGCCGGGACGACGCCCGCCGTGCTGCAGGCCCCCGGGTTCCGCCCGGACGACTTCGCCGAAGCCGCCGCGCCGCTGCTGGCGCTGGAGGGGCCTCGCTACACCGCGCTCGTGCCGACTCAGCTCGGGCGACTGCTGGACGACGCCGGGCCGGGACTCGCGGCGGCCCGCGCGTTCGACGCGATCATCGTCGGCGCCGCGGCGACCACCGCGGAACTCCGCGAGCGCGCGGCCGAAGCGGGCGTGAAGATCGTGCCCGCGTACGGCATGAGCGAGACCGCAAGTGGCTGCGTCTACGACGGCGTACCGCTGGATGGAGTACACGTCGAACTCGAAGACGAGCGGGTCTGTATCACGGGTGAGATCCTCGCGCACGGCTACCGACTGCGACCTGACCTGACTTCGGAGGCCTTCGAGGGAGGCCGGTTCCGCACCTCCGATCGCGGCCGTTGGTCACCGGATGGACGCCTGGAGGTCCTCGGCCGGGTCGACGACATGATCAACACCGGCGGCGTGAAGGTGGCCGCCGCGGCCGTCGAACGGATCTTGACCGCACAGCCCGGAATCCGGGACGCGTGCGTGGTCGGAGTACCTGACCCCGAGTGGGGCGAAGCCGTCGTCGCGCTCGTCGTCGGCGCTGGTTGCGACGTCGATTCCCTGCGTGCCGCGTGCCGCGAAGAGGCCGGTGCGGCGGCCGCTCCGAAGCGGGTCGAATTCACGGAAGAACTACCGTTGCGAGGCCCCGGAAAGGTCGACAGGACGGCCGTCCGGAATCTCCTACGAAGGTCGTGAATTCTCCACCGATTACCGGGACGTAGTTGACAGGATCATTACCCGCGGGTTTACGTCTAACCATGACGCGCTGGACACGCACAGTATTGGCCTGCACCGCCGTCACGATGGGACTGGTCGCTTTGGCCGGGCCCGCGCTGGCGGACGAACCGGAAACCGCCGTTCCGAACAGCGGCACACTCACCTGGACGCTCGAAGACACGATCAAGGATCTGAAGTAGCACGATTCGTCCCCTGCTCGCGGTGGCTCGGCACCGCGAGCGGGTGACGAGCCCCGCATACCGGCGGGTAGTCGCCAGGGCCAGAATGGCGGAATGGCGACTGCTGGTGAATGGATCGAAGGGGCGCGCCCGCGGACGCTGCCCAACGCGGTGGCGCCGGTGGTCGCCGGAGTCGGCGCGGCGGTCGCGCTCGACGGCTTCTCCTGGTCCCGGTCGCTCCTCGCGCTGCTGGTCTCACTGGCCCTGATCGTCGGCGTCAACTACGCCAACGACTACTCCGACGGCATCCGCGGCACCGACGAGAACCGCGTCGGCCCGCTGCGGCTGGTCGGCTCCGGGGTCGCGAAGCCGAAAGCCGTCCTGACGGCCGCTCTCGTGTCCCTCGGGCTCGCCGGATTCCTCGGGCTCGTGCTCGTCGCGATCAGCGGACTGTGGTGGCTGCTGGCGATGGGCGCGGTCTGCATCCTCGGCGCCTGGTTCTACACCGGCGGCAAGAAGCCTTACGGCTACTACGGTTTCGGCGAGATCGCGGTCTTCGTCTTCTTCGGGCTGGCCGGCGTGCTGGGCACGGTGTACGTCCAAGCCGGACAGCTCAGCTGGACTGCGTTCGGCTGTGCGGTCGCCGTCGGGTCGTTCTCGACCGGCGTGCTGACGGCCAACAACCTCCGCGACATCCCGACCGACATCGAGTCCGGCAAGCGCACGCTCGCCACCCGGCTCGGTGACAAGGGCACGCGGCGGCTTTACCTGGTGCTGATCGCGGTGCCGTACGTCGTGAGCGTGCTGCTCGCCTTCGTGACACCGTGGGCGCTGCTGGGCTTGCTGACCGCGCCGTTGCTGCTGAAGTCGGTCAAGGCCGTCGGCGGCGGACAGCAGGGACGGGCGCTGATCCCGGCGCTGCGCGACACCGGGTTCGCCATGCTGGGATGGGCGATCCTGACCGCGGTCGCTCTCGCGCTCTGACGTCTCTTTAGTGGGCTGAAGGGGCCCTTCACCGAGTGCGACGCGGCGAAGGGCCCCTTCGCTGCATCTGATGCGGGGAAAGGGCCCTTCAGCCCACGTCGGGCTCGGGTGGGCGAGGAGGCGTGAACGGACCGTTCATGCCTTGGGTTTCCCGCTTCGACCCACTATCCGTGGGTCTCGCCGGAGGCGGCGCCCACTACCGGTGGCCCAGGCGATAGCAAAGGTCCCTCGCTCCTTTGGCGATCCCGCGATCTTGAGGTAAAGCCCGGGTTTTGAGTGGCGATTCGGGTCCGTGAGTGTCGCGAAAGCCACTTTCGGGACATCAGACGTCGCGAAAGTGGCTTTCGCGACACCCCGAACCGGCTGACGTGCCCCGGCCAGCGACCACTCACGAGCCCCTAGACCTCCGGAGCGAGCTTCCCGCTCACCAGGAACTCCTGGTACTTCTCCAGATAAGGCGCGATGTCGATGTTCTTCCGCGCCAGCCACTCGTCGTCGTAGTACGTGTTCGCGTACCGCTCGCCGCCGTCGCACAGCAGCGTGACGATGCTGCCCGCCTGGCCTTCCGAGATCATCCGCGAGATCAGGGTGAACGCGCCGAAGAGGTTCGTCCCGGTCGAGCCGCCCGCCCAGTGCCCGGTCCGCTCGCGCAGCACGCGGATGGCCGCCAGCGAGCCGGCGTCCGGCACCTGGAACATCTCGTCGATCACGCCGGGCACGAACGAAGGCTCGACGCGCGGCCGTCCGATCCCCTCGATCCGCGAAGGCATCCCGGTCGCGTAGTCGAGCGCGCCGGTTTCCCAGGCGCCGAAGAACGACGAGTTCTCCGGGTCGACGACGGCGATCTTCGTGGTGTGCCGCTTGTAGCGCACGTAGCGGCCGAAGGTCGCGCTCGTGCCGCCGGTCCCGGCGCCGACCACGATCCACGTCGGCACGGGGTGCCGCTCGGACTGCATCTGCGCGTACACCGATTCGGCGATGTTGTTGTTGCCGCGCCAGTCCGTCGCGCGCTCGGCGTAGGTGAACTGGTCGAGGTAGTGGCCGTTGCACTCCGAAGCGAGCCGCTCCGCCTCCGGGTACATGTCCGGCGCGCGGTCGACGTAGTGGCACTCGCCGCCGTAGAACTCGATGAGCGCGATCTTCTCCGGCGAGGTGCTGCGCGGCACCACGGTGATGAACCGCAGCCCGAGCATCCGCGCGAAGTAGGCCTCCGAAACCGCCGTCGAGCCGCTGGACGCTTCGACGAGCACGGTGTCCTGCCCGATCTGGCCGTTCACCAGGCCGTACAGGAAGAGCGAACGCGCGAGCCGGTGCTTGAGCGAGCCTGTCGGGTGGACGGACTCGTCCTTCAAGTACAGGTCGATGCCCCAGTCGGCGGGCAGCGGGAAGACGTGCAGGTGCGTGTCGGCACTGCGGTTCGCGTCGGCCTCGATGATGCGGACGGCTTCGCGGACCCAGCTGCGGCTGTGGAGCCTGCTCACGCTGCCCCGTCCGCCCGGTCGCCGCGGAGCTGGGAGCGCAGTTCGGCACGAGCGCGAGCGCGCTTCTCGTTGCGGCGGGCGAGCCCGGCCGTCACGCGCGCGTTCAGCGGGCGGAACAGCAGCAGGCCCAGCGGCAGGCCCACGACCAGGCCGATCAGCAGCGCGACCAGCAGCGGGACGTTGACCAGCAGCAACCCGCCGCCGATGACCCCGACCAGAAGGAACCTGGCCAGCACGTACAGCGTCAAGTCACGGGGCAGGTGATTATCGCTCACATCAACGGAGGCTACGCGTTGCCGTTCTGCACGTCGTCCAGGCCCGCGTTGTTGGGCCGCCCTTCGAAGCGGGTGGAGAGCACGACGGTGGTGTTCGTCCGGCCGACGCCGGGGATCCGCCGCAGCCGGTTGAGCGACCGCTCCAGATCGTCGACGGTCGCCACGCGCACCTTGACCACGAAAGCCTCGTCACCTGCGACGGCGTAGCAGCTTTCGACCTCGTCCAGTGCCCCCAGTGCGGCCGCGACGTCTTCGTCGGTCGCGGTGTCGGTGGGGTGGATGCCGACCAGCGCCGTCACCCCGAGTCCGACCGTGCTGGGATCGACCATGGCGTGGTAGCCGGTGATCACGCCGGCGGCCTCGAGTTTGCCGACCCGCTCGTGCACTGATGAAGCCGAGAGCCCGACAGACCGGCCGAGGTCGGCGTAGGTAGCCCGGCCGTTCTCCCGCAATGCCGCGATGATCTTCCGATCCACCTGGTCCACCGCTACACCTTAGGTCCCATGGCCCGATTCGCATGACCAGGGCGCGTTTTCGTACATCCGTGACAAGACCGCGGGGTCCGGCCACACATGTCGCGGTTGTCGGTTTTGACCTTTAAGGGCTCTTTACTGTTGGACAACCGTTCGAGTACCTGACGGGTGAGATGCAACGATTGCCGTGTTGGCTACCCGAGCTCGACGGACACAAGGCCTCTCTCGGTTTTGGCAGTGGAGCCGGTTTAGCAGTTGAGCCGTGAAGGAGGCGGAAAATGACCGCGACCATGGGCGGAAGGTTGCTCACCCCCGGTGAAGTGGCGGCCCTGTTCCGGGTTGACCCCAAGACCGTGACCCGATGGGCGACCGCGGGCCGGATCGGCTCGATCCGCACGCCCGGCGGACACCGTCGGTTCCGTGAGGCCGAAGTGAACGAGCTCCTCGCCGAGCTGACCACCGACGCCAGCGAGCCCACTCGCAAGGTCTGACCTCGCATTACTCCCAAACGGGACTCCGGTGACGAAGGGTTCGTAATGGCCCTTCGTCACATTGGGGTATCCGTGAGTCCCCCCGCGCGCGGCAAAGAGGCTAGCCTCGTGGGACTGAGCAACGTCCTCCACGCGGAAAGGGACCGAGCATGATCTATTTGCTCGCGGCCATCGGAGCGCTCACCGTCGCCGTGGTTTTGTGGCGCGCGTTCGGGATCGAGCGTGTCGGGGTGCCCTCGCCGCGGCCGACGCTGGCCCCGGACGACGACCCCGACTTCCTGCGCAAGCTCGGTGAGCAACAGCGCAAAGGTAAAGACGAGGACAAAGACTAGGGCTGGACCTGCCGGTACTGCTGGCCTCCGAAACCGTCGGCAACGGTGGCGGCCAGCTCCAGCAGCGCGAGCCGGGTGTCCGCGTCGAGCCGGTCCAGTTCGATCTCGGCGCCCTCTTCCAGGTGCGGGTCGAACGGGATGCGGCAGACCGACCGGACTCGCGCGCCGAAGTGCGCGGAGAGCTTGTCGAGGTCGACGGAGCCACCCTTCGGCCGCACCGAGTTGATCACCGCGACGGACCGTTTGACCAGGTCACCGTAGCCGTGCGCCTCCAGCCAGTCGAGCGTGGCCGAGGCACTGCGCGCGCCGTCCACGGACCCTGACGAGACCACCACCAGCGCGTCCGCGACGTCCAGGACGCCCTTCATCGCCGAGTGCATCAAACCGGTCCCGCAGTCGGTGAGCACGATGTTGTAGAAGTGCTCCAGCAGGTTGACCGTGCGCCGGTAGTCGTCCTCGGAGAACGCCTCCGAAACCGCCGGGTCCTGCTCGCTGGCGAGGATCTCCAGCCTGCTCCCGCCCTGCGAGGTGTACGACCGGACGTCGCTGTACCTGGTGATCTTGTCCGCGTCCCGCAGCAGGTGCCGGACGGTCGCGGTGGTCTCGATCGGGATCTTCTGCGACAGCGTCCCGCGGTCCGGGTTCGCGTCGACGGCGACGACCCGGTCACCGCGCAGCGACGCGAACGTCGAGCCCAGCGTGGTGGTCGTGGTGGTCTTGCCGACGCCGCCCTTGAGGCTCAGCATCGCGATCTTGTAGCACCCGCGCAGCGGCTGGTTGATCTGCGCGATCAGTTCACGCTTGCGGGTGTCGGCCGGGCTTTCACCCGGGTTGAGGAGCTTGCCGGTGCCCACGTAGAGCGCCTTGCGCCAGCCCGACTGCGGCTTGCGCTTCTGCGGCTTGACCAGGCTCGCGGTGGCGAGCTCGTCCGGGAGCGCGTGCCTGCCCTGCGGCTGCGGGAGCCCCGGCACCCCGGGCTGCTGGACCGCCTGCTGTTGCGGAGGCGGCGCGTACTGCTGCTGCTGAGGCGGGTACTGGGCGGCCTGCTGCGGCGCCTGCTGCTGAGGCTGAAGCGGGGGCAGGTTCTGGTCGTAGGCCTGCTGGTACTGCCCCTGCGACGGCTGCGGCAACGGCTGCTGCGGCAACGGCGGCTGCTGCTGGGCGGGCTGCTGCGGGTACTGCGCCTGCTGCGGGTACTGGGGCTGGACGACCTGGGTCGGCTCGGCCTCGAAGGCGCTCGCGGGCGGGTGCGGCGCCGAGTCCGTCCTGTCCTCGGAGAACAACTCCGAGGACTGGTCGCTCTCGACGGGTTCGGGGTGGCCAGGAGCCGATTCTTCGTTGGGTCCGGTCACCGCTGAATTCCTCCTCCGCGCACGTCTTCCCCCATTACCTCAGTATTGACGGTAGTCGGCTCGCGTGCAGCGGCGACGGTCAGCCCCCGGCGTAGGAGTGCAGGCCCGACGTCACCAGGTTCACGAAGAACATGTTGAAGATCGTCGCGGAGAAGCCGACGATGTTGATGATCGCGGCCCGCTTCCCCCGCCAGCCGGCGGTGGCCCGGGAGTGGAGGTACGCCGCGTAGACGACCCACGCCACGAACGCGACGGTCTCCTTGGGGTCCCAGCCCCAGAACCGGCCCCACGCCGCCTCGGCCCACACCGCGCCGCAGAGCACGCCGAAGGTGAAGATCGGGAAGGCGAAGATGGTGGTCCGGTAGGCGATGCGGTCGAGCACGTCCGCGGCGGGCAGCTTCGGGCCGAACTTGGCGAACTTCGCCGGGTTGTCGTCGTGGGCGGCGCGGAAGAGGTAAAGGACGCTCGCGACACCCGGCACCAGGAAGACACCCGAGCCGATGATCGCCGCGGAGACGTGGATGATCAGCCAGTACGACTGCAGCGCGGGCTGCACCGGCGCGGCCGTCGTGTAGAGCATGGTGCCGTTGACGAACATCAGGATGACGACCGGCAGCAGCAGGAAGCCGGTGAGGTGGCGGACCGGGAACTTCCGCATGATGACGATCCAGGTCACCACGGCGATGAAGGTCGTGGCCATGCCGTACTCGTAGAGGTTGCCCCACGGCGCGCGGTTCACGGCGAGCCCGCGCAACACGATCGCGGACAGGTGGAGCAGCGCGGCGAGCACCAGCAGCGCGGCGCCCATGCGGCCGATGCGCTCGGGGCGGCCGATCTCACGCGGGGGCTCGGCGGGCGTCCCGTAAGCCGGCGGCGTCGACGGCGGACCGCCCGCGCCGACCAGTTCGCGGGAGCGCTGCATGCTGCGTTCGGCCGCCAGGCGGCCCTTCGCCCCGAAACCCTGCTCGATGAGGGCGAACATCAGCGCGATGACGTAGATCGCCGCCGCGGTGGTGTAGGAGTAGTCGCTGTACTGGGACAGCGTCTCGTTGATCGGCATGACCTCTAGTTGCCTCTCTGCCCCTGGACCAGCTTGTCGCCGATCCGCTGGAACTCTTCGCCATAGCCCGCTTGATCGGTGCGCGCCAGCCCGGCGACCTCGATCACGGTACCTGTCCCGCCCTCACGCGCCGGGATCACCCGGACCCAGACCCGGCGCCGCTTGACCAGCAACGATCCCGCCAGCCCGATCAGCATCGCGACCGCGCAGACCAGCACCCAGCCCTGGACGGGATCGTGCGAGACCTGGATGGCGACCCATTCCTGGACGCCGTCGAAGCGGACCTTCGTGCCGTCGTCCAACACGGTCTCCTGGCCCTGGTTCAGGTTCTGCCGGGTGAGCTTCTTGAGCCTGCCGTCCTCGACGAGCGACTGGTCGATCTGGAAGATCGACTGCCCGCGGCCGGCGTCGAGGCCGAGGTCGCCGCGGTAGATGTCGACGGCCACGGCCGGCTTGCTCGCCTCGGGCCGCGACGACGTCAGCACGTTGCCGTGCAGGAACGCGGTCGGGGCGAGCAGTCCGGTGATCGCGAGCTGCCGGGTGCGGCGTTCGATCGGGTCGGCGATGCCGGGCTGGTCGATCTTCGTCGCGCCTTCGGAGAGCTTCGTCGGCTCGTCGGCGGGACGCCAAGGCGTGATGTTGGTGCGCACGGTGCCGTCGGGGAAGGTCACCGTGAACTTCGGGGAGTACCCGAAGTTCAGCAGGTAGACGCGGTCGCCCGCGGTGCGCAGCGGCGAGTTGACCTCGAGTCCGTACGGCTTCCACGCGCCGGTCTGCAGGTCTTCGCCGGACTGGTACTCCATGTTGGAGTGGTAGTAGTTCGCCTGTCCGGCCTCGGTGTAGCGCGCCTCGAAGTCCTTCAGGCGGATGCAGAAGGGGTTCAGGTCGGTGCCGTCGACGCGGAGGCCCGCGTTGAAGGTGTCGTAACCGAGGATCCCGGAGTTGCACCACTGGCTGTTGTCGGCCTGGACGATGACCTGGCCTTCGTAGCCGAAGAGTTTGCCCAGCGCGAAGAAGATGATCAGGCCGAGCATGCCGAAGTGGAAGACGAGGTTGCCGGTCTCGCGGAGGTACCCGCGTTCGGCGGAGATGCTTCGGGCTCCGTCGGCCTCTTCGTGCTCGACGCGGCGCCAGCCCTTGAGCAGCGCGTGCGTGTCCTTCATGACCGCTTCGGGAGTCCGGTCGGTCGTGGTGGACAGGTGGTGCGGCATCCGCGCGAGCTTGCGCGGCGTGAGCACCGGCTTGGCGCGCATCGCCTTCGCGTAGTCGAGACTGCGCGGCGCGAGGCAGCCGATGAGCGAGACCATCAGCAGGATGTAGATCGCCGAGAACCACACGCTGCCGTAGACCTCGAAGAACTGCGTGCGGTCGAGCAGCTCGCCCCACCAGCCGTGCGCGGCGATGTACTCGTCGGTCTTGGCGACGTTGAGGTTCCGCTGCGGCAGCAGGGCGCCGGGCATCGCGGCGAGCGCGAGCAGGAACAGCAGCACCAGGGCGGTGCGCATCGACGTCAGCCCGCGCCAAGTGTTGCGCAGGAAGGCGAGGACCCGCTTCAGCGGCGTCTGGCGGTATTCGGTGGTCACAAGGGCAGCCTGAGGTCGGTCACGAGGGTGTCTCTGATCCAGCCGGTCATGTCGCCCCACAGTCCGGTCACCAGCAGGATGCCGACGATCATCAGCAGGGCGCCGCCGAAGACCTGCACCTGACGGCCGTGGCGGCGCAGCCAGTCCGTGGCGCGGACGGCCCAGCGGGCGCCGAACGCGATGAGCAGGAACGGCAGCCCGAGGCCGAGACAGTAGACCAGGATCAGCACGTAACCGCGCGCCGCCGCCCCGCCGGTGGCGCTGGCCATGGAGATGACCGCGGACAGCGTCGGCCCGATGCACGGCGTCCAGCCGAGCCCGAACACCGCGCCGAGCACCGGCGCGCCCCAGAGGCCGCCGCGCGGCACGTGGTGCGACCGGAACTCGCGCTGCAGGCCGGGGATCCAGCCGAGGAAGACGAGCGCCATGGCGATGGTCAGCACGCCGCCGAGGCGCTGGAGGAGGTCCATGTTCACCGCGACGGCGTCGGCGATCCAGACCAGCGTCCCCAGCGTCACGACGAAGACGACGGTGAACCCGAGCACGAACAGCGCCGCCGCACCGACGACGGCGTAGCGGCCCTTCTTGCGCTCCTCGTCGGGGCTGACCGCGGGAGCGTCCGCGCCGACCAGCGCCGCCAGGTACGCGAGGTATCCGGGCACCAGCGGCACGACGCACGGGGACGCGAAGGAGATCGTCCCGGCCAGCAGCGCGACACCCGCAGCGAGCAGCAATGGCCCTGAGAGGGCCAGCTCGGTTACACCCGTCGCCAACGTGGCCACGCATCTTGCGGAGTTACTGCGTTCACTCGGCTGAGCGTAGGCAGTGTGGTCGGAGTCAAAACGCCGGGGCTGGCCCAACGGGACCTACGTCGCACCCGGTCAGGACGTTGGTCCCGTCCCCCTCTCCCGCGTTTCGTCCTCTGGTTGCGGTAGTTGCACGCGCAAGGACCGCAACCAGAGGACTAAACGCGGGGCGTGGGGTGGGGGCTGAAGGGGCCCTTCGCCGCATGCGACGCGGGCAAGGGCCCCTTCCCCGCATCAGATGCGGGGAAAGGCCCCTTCAGCCCTGTCGTGACCGAGGTTCCCGCGTTTCGTCCTCTGGTTGCGGTAGTTCGCTGACGAACTACCGCAACCAGAGGACTACTTGAGGGTGTCGGGCGGCGTCAGCGGGATGGTGGGGAAGGCGGGCGCGGCGTCCACCGGCTTGGGACGACGGTCCCGGAACACCCAGCCGCCGATCAGGCCACCGAGGAAGCCGAAGAGGTGCGCCTGCCAGCTGACGCCCGCGTCCTGCGGGAACAGGTTCGTGAACTGGTACGCGAAGCACAACGCCATGACCAGGCCGATCACGATGTCGATCTTGTGCCGGTCGAAGATCCCGCGCACGAGCACGTACCCGAAGTACCCCATCACCAGCCCGCTCGCGCCGACGCCGATCGTGCCGGAGTCGTGCAGGGCCCACGCGCCGAGGCCGCTCGTCACCGCGATCAGGACCGTGACGCTGAGGAACTTCTTCACCCCGCGATACGCCGCGAGGAACCCGAAGATGAACAGGGGCCCGGAGTTGAACTCGATGTGCCCCCAGCTGGCGTGCATCAGCGGCGCGGTGAGCACGGTGGGCAGCGAGCTGATCTCCCGCGCCCGTGTCCCGTATTCGAGGGCGAGCGCGTAGCCGTCGATGGCGTTGTAGATCTGGATCAGCCAGAGGACCACGAGCACGCCGACCATGACGAAGAGGGCCTTCTTGGCCTCCGCGATCATGGCTTCGGCGTCACGCTGACCTGCTCTGGGCACATCTCCAGCAGTCGTCATTTCCTTCTCCCCAGTTCAGAGCCGCCCTACGCGGCAGACGAGGAGGATAACCAGCCTCCGCGTTTCGTCCTCTAGTTGCGGTCGTTGCGTGTGCAAGGACCGCAACTAGAGGACGAAACGCGCGGGTCAGGCGGCGGGCTGAAGGGGCCCTTCGCCGCATGTAACGCCCCGAAGGGGCCTTTCCCCGCATCAGATGCAGGGAAAGGCCCCTTCAGCTCCGAGCTCAGACCGCCGCCGCCCTCCGCGTTTCGTCCTCTGGTTGCGGTCGTTGCGTGTGCAAGGACCGCAACCAGAGGACGAAACGCGCGGGTCAGGCGGGTTCGGCCACCAGGCGTTCGACGACGGGCAGCAGGTCCGAAGCCAGCAGGTCCCGCAGGAACACCGCCGCGACGCGGTGCTGTTTGTCCAGCACGATCGTCGACGGGATGATGTTGCGCGGGTAGCCCGAGAGCTGCAGCAGCGTCCGCCCGGACGGGTCGTAGATCGACGGGTACGTCAGCTTCCGGTCCCGCATGAAGTCCTGCGGCGGCTGCCGGTCGTTGTCGCGCAGGTCGATGCCGATCACCTCGACGCCGGACGCCTTGGTCTGGTCGTAGACCTTCTGCATCTCGGGCGCCTCGACGCGGCACGGCCCGCACCACTGGCCCCACAGGTTCAGCACGATGACCTTGCCGGGGAAGTCGGCGATCGAGAGCTGTTTGCCCTCGTTCATGAGGTCGTCGCCGGACAGCGTCGGTGACTTCTGGCGGTCCGCGACGTCGTAGGTGATGTCGACCTTCCCGCCCGGCGACACGAAGTTGAAGCTGCCGCCGGTGACGACGGCGTCCTTGCCGGTCGTGCAGCCCGTGACGGCGAGCAGCAGCACCGCCATGGCCGCCAGCATCCGCTTCATGCCCCGGTCACCTTCGGATCGGTGGTGCCGGCGGGCTCGCTGTAGACGATCCGCACGAGTTCCTCGCCCTCGAAGACCAGGCTGGTCAGCGACGCGAGCGAGCACTGCCGGACGCGCGGGTCGTGCCAGAGCCGCTTCGCCTCCAGGAACCGCCGCACGGTCCAGATCGGCAGCTGGTGTGAGACACACAGCGCCTCGTGCCCCTCGGCCGCCTGCCGCGCGCGGTAGATCGCGCCGAGCATGCGGTGCGCGATCTCGACGTACGGCTCGCCCCACGACGGCCGGAACGGGTTGACCAGCTTCGGCCAGTGCTTCGGCTGGCGAAGGGCACCATCGCCGACGGCGACCCGCTCGCCCTCGAACTGGTTGTCCGCCTCGATGAGCCTCTCGTCGGTGTCGACGTCGAGCCGGTGCGCGGCCGCGATCGGCGCCGCGGTCTCCTGCGCGCGCTGAAGCGGCGAAGCGACGACATGCGTGATGTCGTGCGTCGCGACGGCTTCGGCGACGGTCAGCGCTTGGCGCTGGCCGCGGTCGGAGAGCTTGAAGCCGGGCAGCCGGCCGTACAGGATCTTGTCCGGGTTGTGCACTTCACCGTGGCGGAGCAGGTGCACGATCGTCGTCTCGCTCACGCCTGGACCGCCTCGGCCGCAGCGCGGGCGGCCACGCGTAGCGCGGACTCGATGATCTCGAACTCGGCGTCACCCATGGCCGCGTTGACGAACCACGCCTCGTACGCGCTCGGCGGCGCGTACACGCCGTTGTCCAGCAACGCGTGGAAGAACGCCGGGAACCGCCAGGTCTCCGAAGCCTGCGCGCCCGGGTAGTTCGTCACCGGGGTCTCGCTGAAGAACACGCTGACCAGGTTGCCCGCGTACTGCACGGTGTGCGTGACCCCGGCCTCGGTCAGCGACCGGTCGAACAGGTCGCCGAGCCGCTTCGCGTTGGCGTCGAGGGCCGCGTACACGGCGTCGTCGGCCGCGCGCAGGGTCGCGAGCCCGGCGGCGACGGCGACGGGGTTCCCCGACAGCGTCCCCGCCTGGTACACCGGCCCGCCCGGGGCCAGCTTCGCCATGACGTCGGCGCGGCCACCGAAGGCGGCGGCGGGCAGCCCGCCGGACATCACCTTGCCGAAGGTGTACAGGTCACCGGCGACGCCTTCGAGGCCGAACCAGCCCGCCTTCGAGACGCGGAACCCGGTCATCACCTCGTCCATGATCAGCAGCGCGCCGTGCTCGTGCGCGATCTCCTTGAGCCCGGCGTTGAAGCCCTCGACCGGAGCGACGGCGCCCATGTTGCCCGCGGCCGCTTCGGTGATGATCGCGGCGATCGACTCCGGGTTGTCCACAAAGGACTTCCGGACCGCGTCGAGGTCGTTGTAGGGCAGGACGATCGTGTCGGCCGCCTGCGCGCCGGTGACACCGGGCGACGTCGGCAGGCCGAGTGTCGCGACTCCGGAGCCCGCTTCGGCGAGCAGCGCGTCGACGTGACCGTGGTAGCAACCGGCGAACTTGATGATCTTCGCCCGGCCCGTGAACCCCCTGGCCAGCCGGATCGCGCTCATCGTCGCCTCGGTGCCGGAGTTGACCAGGCGGACCTGCTCCACCGGCTCGACGCGCCCGATGATCTCCTCGGCCAGCTCGACCTCACCGAGGGTCGGCGTGCCGAACGACAGGCCGTTGACGGCGGCTTCGCGCGCGGCGGAGACGACGTCCGGATGCGCGTGCCCGAGGATCATCGGCCCCCACGAGGAGACTAGATCGACGTAGCGGTTGCCGTCGGCGTCCCACAGGTACGGACCCTCGCCGCGCACCATGAACCGCGGGGTGCCGCCGACGGAGTTGAAGGCCCGCACCGGGGAGTTCACCCCGCCCGGGACCACGGCCTTCGCTCGTTCGAACCATGCCTTGGACTGATCGACTCCGGTAGTCACGCCCCCAGTCTCGCAAATCCCGGATGACACCCGCCGCCGAGTCCTCGCGGTTCCGGGCGCGGCGTGACCGGTCCCACTAGGGTGGGAAGCACTCCTGTCGAAACACTCGCGGAGGAACCCACGTGTCCACGGTGCCTTCACCGCCGACCCACCATCGTCGCCTGCGCTGGCAGGCCCTGGCCGGATTCATCGCCCTGTCGGTGATCGTCGGGGTGGTGGCCGCACTGGCCGTGGCCACCCGCTCCGAGGCGCAGAACGCGCTGGCGCGTCCGTCGTGGGCGCCGCCAGGGTGGCTCTACGGCCCGATGTGGTCGGTTCTGCTCCTCGTGGTCGCCGTCGCGGGCTGGTTCTACTGGCGGACGGACGGTGAAACGCGCGGCTTCGCCTTCTACGGCCTCTGCCTGCTGCTGACCCTGCTGTGGACGCCGTTGTTCTTCGCCGGCAGCGCGCACGCCCTGGCGCTGGCCGACGTCGTCCTGCTGGACTTCGTGGTGCCCATCACGATGATGGAATTCGGGCGCCGGTCGAAGCTCGCGGCCTGGCTGCTCGTGCCGTACCTGCTGTGGCTGCTGTTCTCGACCGCGGTCAACGCCGCCGTCGTCTGGCTCAACTAGTCCTTGGGCTTGCGCTGTTTGGTGCGGACGGCGAGGAGGAACTGGCGGATCGCGTCCACCACCAGGATCGCGGCCAGGACCCCCAGCCCGATGGCGCCGGCGAGCGGGCCGCCGAAGTAGCGCTGCGATTCGAGGGTCGTCGTCTCGCCGTAGGTGATCACGACCGGGACGACCCCGGCTTTCCAGCACGCGAAAACACCCCACACCGCGAGCGCGGCGAGGATCAGCTCGACGGCACCCACCACGGCGCGCAGGGGTTTGTGCAGGCGGGCCGCGGGCCGGGCGTCCTCCGGTGGCCACAGGTCGGCCCCGGTCGGCTGGGGAAGGTCGATCACAGTGAGCAGCTTCTCATGACTCTGTGGTGCGAGCACGCACCAAATCTTCGAGAGCCTCACGGAGGGCGTCCGGATCCTTGGCCCAGGCGCGGACGAAGACCCCGTCGTCGAGCTTCAGGCCGACCTCGCCGTGCTTCTTGGGGATCGTCCAGCCGCCGCCGAGGACCCGCGCCCCGACCGGGGCTTCTTCGTCATCGAGGACCTCGGTGATCCGGGCGGCCTCCAGGGTTTCGCGGCCCTGCCGGTAGCCGTCGGCGGTGACTTCGAGCGAGAGGTACCGGCGGCGGGCGTACACCCACGGCACGGTGATCAGCACCAGTCCCGCCGCGACCAGGATCCAGGCCAGCCAGTGGACCGGTCCGCCGGTCGCCAGTTCGGCGAGCAGCCCGGCGAGGGCGAACAGCGGTGCCCACAGCAACGCCGTCCAGCCGACGCCGGGTTCACCGTAGAGAGCCGGCTCGGGCGTCATGGCAGCTCGCGCCCGACCTTCGGGAAGTAGTCGGCGACGCTGGGCAGGTACATCAGGATCAGCGCGATCGCCGCGATCAGCGTGGCGATGACCACGAAGAGCGCGCCACCGAGGAGGAAGACCCCGACGAGCGCCAGGAAGATCGCGAGACCGGTCAGCACCGCCCTGGCCGAACGCGTGCCCTCGCGGGCCTTGTAAGCGAAAAGGCCGAACAGCAGGGCGAAGGTGATCGCTCCGACGAAGAGGTTCCTGATCAGGACATCGACGCCCTCGACGATCCGTGCCGGGTCGACCTTCAGCGCGGGGTCGGGCTGCACGGCGTTCTGCCTGGAGTACTCGTCGATCACCTGTTGCCTGCCGATCTGCAGCCAGGCGGGTCCGGCGATCAGGGTGAGACCGGTCGCGATCCACAGCCAGAACGAGAGGGCGACGGGCTTCGGCACGACCCGCTTCGGCGGCTCCTGACCCAGAAGGATCGGGTCGGGTGCCCTCCCCCGCTTGCGGCGCTCGTCGTCCGTTTCGCCCGCTTCGCTGTCGCTCACGCGAGGCAGCCTAGTCCAGCCAAGCAGCGGCTTCGGCCGCCCAGTAGGTGAGGATCATGTCCGCACCCGCGCGGCGGATCGACGTCAGCACCTCGAGGATCGTGCGCTCGCGTTCGAGCCAGCCGTTCGCGGCGGCGGCTTCGACCATCGCGTACTCACCCGAGATGTTGTACGCCGCCACGGGAACCGGCGACGCTTCGGCGGCGGCCCTGATGACGTCCAAATAGGACAGCGCGGGCTTGACCATGACCATGTCCGCGCCCTCGGCGATGTCCAGCTCGATCTCGCGCAGCGCTTCACGCACGTTGCCCGGATCCTGCTGGTATGTCTTCCTGTCGCCCTTCAGCTGCGAGTCGACGGCCTCGCGGAAGGGGCCGTAGAACGCACTGGCGAACTTCGCCGAGTAGGCGAGGATTCCGGTGTCGGTGCGCCCGGCGCGGTCGAGCGCGGCGCGGATGACACCGACCTGGCCGTCCATCATCCCGCTGGGCCCGAGCAGATGCGCGCCCGATTCCGCCTGCGCGAGACCCATCTCCGCGTACAGGCGCAAGGTCGCGTCGTTGTCGACACCGCCATCGGCGTCGAGGACGCCGCAGTGACCGTGGTCGGTGAACTCGTCGAGACAGGTGTCGGCCATCAGGACCGTCGCGTCGCCGAGCTCGGCCCGCAGATCGCGCAGGGCGACGTTGAGGATGCCGTTCGGATCGACCGCGCCGGAACCCTCCGCGTCACGCGTCTTCGGGATGCCGAACAGCATCAGCCCGCCGACGCCGGCGTTGACCGCCTCGACGGCGGCTTTGCGCAGCGTGTCACGGGTGTGCTGGACGACCCCGGGCATGCTGGAGATCGGGCGGGGCGCGTCGATGCCCTCGGCCACGAACATCGGGAGGATCAGCTGGCGCGGGCGCAGCGTCGTCTCACCGACCAGCCTGCGCATGGCCGGAGTGGTACGGAGCCTGCGGGGACGATGTTCGGGAAACACCCCTACGACGGTACTCCGGCCCGCTTGAGAACCGGTCCGCAGGCGCGGTGAAAGGCGCATTGGTCCAGTCGGGCGGCGTTCCCTAAGAGACGGTAAAGAGTCACCTTCGTCCGGTTTGTACCCACTGTGACGCGGGTTACATTCCACCGCATGTCGAGTTCAACGGTGACCGACCAACTGGAAGAACCGCCCGTCGGCTGGCGCGCACGGCTGCGCCAGGTCGGGCCAGGAATCATGGCCGCCGCGACCGGGGTCGGCGCGGGCGACCTCGTCGCGACGATGGTGGCCGGATCGCGCTTCGGGTACACGCTGCTGTGGGCGGTGCTCGTCGGGACGATCTTCAAACTCGCGCTGGCCGAAGCCGTCGGCCGCTGGCATCTGACGTCGGGCCGGACGATCCTGTCCGGCTGGCGGACGCTGGGGATCTGGGCGCTGATCTACTTCGGGATCTACGCGGTGATCTGGGGGTTCGTCTACGGCGCGACCGCGATGTCGGCGTCCGGGCTGCCGCTCAACGCGCTCTTCCCCGCGCTTCCGGTGCGGTACTGGGCGATGATCTGCGGCCTGCTCGGCTTCGCGCTGGTGTGGTTCGGCCGGTACGCGATCATCGAGAAGCTGATGACGGTGCTCACCGGCGTGATGTTCGTGACCGTGGTCGGCACGGCGATCCTCGTCATGCCGAACTTCACCGCGCTGTTCGAAGGCGCCGTCCCGACCCTGCCCGACGGCTCGCTCGTCTACGTCCTCGGCCTGGTCGGCGGTGTCGGCGGCACGATCACCCTGGCGGCCTACGGCTACTGGACGCTCGCGAAGGGCTGGCGCTCGGCGAAGTGGCTGCCGATGATGCGCACCGACAACGCCGTCGGCTACCTCATGACCGGGATCTTCGTGATCGCGATGCTGATCGTCGGCGCGGAACTGCTGCTGGGCCAGAAGATCATCTCGGGCGACAAGGGCCTCCTGTTCCTCGGTGACACGCTCGCCGCGGACTACGGGCAATGGGCGCGGATCCCGTTCCTCATCGGCTTTTTCGCGGTTTCGTTCACGTCGGTGATCGGCGTCTGGCACGGCGTGAGCCTGCTCTTCGCGGACTGGTGGCGCATCCTGCGGCTGCCCGCGGACACGACGGAAAGCGTTGAGGCGTACGAGAAAAAGGCCGGGGAGCGCAGTTTTGCCTATCGGGGTTACGTGCTGTGGCTGACTTTTCCGCCGATGGCGTTGCTGTTCCTCGACCAGCCCTTCCAGCTC
Source organism: Amycolatopsis sp. lyj-84 (assembly GCF_046549075.1). Classification (NCBI taxonomy): domain Bacteria; kingdom Bacillati; phylum Actinomycetota; class Actinomycetes; order Pseudonocardiales; family Pseudonocardiaceae; genus Amycolatopsis; species Amycolatopsis sp. lyj-84. The sequence goes on along the minus strand of NZ_JAJPWO010000008.1, from coordinate 398,944 downwards.
ACGGTGATCTACGGCGTACTGGGCTCGTTGTTCATGCCGTTCCTGGCGGCGACGTTGCTGGTGATGCTGAATACGTCGCGGGTGCCGAGGTCGGGGCGGTCCGGCTGGGTTTCGAACGGGCTGCTGGGCATCTGCCTGGCGATGTTCGCGTACCTGGCCTACACGGAGGTCGTGAAGTTCTTCAGCTGAGGCGGTCTTGAGTGGCGATTCGGGTCGACGGGACCGCTCCGGTTTCGGACTCCATCGCCGGAGGTGCGAAAGCCACTTTCGCAACGTTGATGGTTGTGAAAGTGGCTTTCGCGACATGCCGCCGCGGTCCTGAGGCCTCGCGACGTTGAGCCGTTCGCCGGGTGGTCGAGCCGGTCCGTGAAGGCCTCCTTCCCTACTCTGAAGGTAGGGAAGGAGGCCTTCACGGACCGGACCTCCGATCAGCCGAAGCCAGAATCCAGTAGGGCCACTCACGAGGCCTTACAGCCGGATGATGGACTTGCTGTTGCAGTTGGTCGGGGTGGAGCAGGCCTTCACCGTCAGCTGCTTCCAGCCGCTCGGCAACCTGACCAAGCCATGGAACGCCCCATCGTTGACGTGGACGATGCTGGTCTGACTCGGCGGGGACACGATGAACTGTGCGATGAGGGCCGCAGTCGGCGAGTTGTCGGTCAACGTGGTGAACAGCTCTCCCGGACCGATGGTGGCCTGGACGCTTTGCACCGCGCATCCGAGCGGGCTGCACACCTCCAGCGACGTGGTCGGCGCGGCGGAGGCGGTGCCCGCCAATCCGGCGAAACCGAGCGCCAGCACACCGGCGACCGTCGTGGCCCGAACAAGAAACTTCATGATCACTCCCCAGTGATTGTCGAGCCACCGAGGCTAAGTACCACCGCTACCCGCGCGATAAATATTCACTAAGGACCGAAAAAGCCCCCTTCCCACGCGAAACGTGAGAAGGGGGCTTCAGCGGTGATCGTCAGGAGACCAGTGTGCGGATCGCAAGTAGTCGACTACGTGCGAAGGGGTGTGTGGAAATAGGGACGTTGAGTGTCCCTATTTCCACACAGCCCACCACGATCGGACCAGTGACGACCGGACTGTGTGGATTTTGGGGCGTTAGATGACCCAAAATCCACACAGTCCACGAATCTCCACTCACGACCCCTACGCAAGTAGTCGACTACCTGCGCGAAGGGCCCAAGTACGTGAAGGCCCCCTTCCTTGCGTCTGGCGCAAGGAAGGGGGCCTTCACGTACTTCAACGAACCGTCAGGAGCGGCGGGCCCGCTTCGCCTTGCGCGGCGGCGGGAGCGCACCTTCGGCGCGAAGCCGCGCGGCGTGCTCGGCGAGCGCGTCGACCAGGTGCGGGACGTCGGCCTTCTCGGGCTGGACGTCGACCCGCAGCCCGAATTCCACGGCGGTTTCCGCGGTCTTCGGGCCGATGCACGCGACCAGCGTGCGGGTGTGCGGCTTGCCGGCGATGCCGACGAGGTTCCGCACGGTCGAGGACGAGGTGAAGCAGACCGCGTCGAAACCGCCGGTCTTGATCATCTCGCGGGTCTCGGCTGGCGGCGGCGCGGCACGCACCGTGCGGTACGCGGTCACGTCGTCGATCTCCCAGCCGCGTTCACGCAGGCCGGCCGAAAGGGTCTCGGTGGCGATGTCCGCCCGCGGCAGCAGCACGCGGTCGACCGGGTCGAGGACGTCGTCGTACGGCGGGAACTCGGCGAGGAGGCCTTCCGAGGACTGCTCACCTTCCGGGATCAGCTCGGGGATGATGCCGAACGAGCGCACCTTCGCGGCGGTCGATTCGCCGACGCAGGCGATCTTCACGCCGGAGAACGCGCGGGCGTCGAGGCCGAACTCCTCGAACTTCTCCCACACCGCGCGGACGGCGTTGGTCGAGGTGAAGACGATCCACTGGTAGCGGCCGTCGACGAGACCCTTGACCGAACGCTCCATCTGCGCGGGGCTGCGCGGCGGCTCGACCGAGATGGTCGGGACCTCGTGCGAGGTGGCGCCGTGGCCGCGAAGCCGCTCCGCCATCTCACCGGCCTGCTCCTTGGTGCGCGGCACCAGGACCTTCCAGCCGTACAGCGCGCGCGACTCCCACCACGACAGCTTCGAGCGCTGGCCGACGGCCTGGCCGATGGTCACGATCAGCGGGCCGACGAGCTCGCCTGCCTCGTTCGCGACGGTGGCCAGCGTGGTGTCCAGGGTGCGCTGGGTGTTGATGGTGCCGTTGGACGTCACCGCGACCGGGGTGCTCGACGGCAGCCCGTGCTCGGTCAGCGCGGACGCGGCCTCGGCCAAGTGCGCCGAAGTCGCGTGCAGCACGATCGGGCCCGGGGTGGCGGCCAGCGCGGCCCAATCGACGTCACCGCGGACGTCGACCTCGGTGTGCGTGCCGCCGAGCGCGACACCGGCGTATGCCGGGACGGCGGCGCCGGGCGAGACGCCCGGGATGATGTCGAAGACGGCGCTGGTCCGGGAAACGGCCTGCACCTCGGCGACGACGGCGGGCTGGGTCAGCGGGTCACCGGCGATCAGCCGGAGTACCAGCCGTCCCGCCTTGGCCTCGTTCACCAGGTCCTTGGCGACCTCGGTGGCCTCGCCGACGGCGGGGCGCACTTCGGCGCCCTCGGCGGTGAGGGCCAGGACGCCCGAAGGGACGTCCGGGTCGGTCACCACGACCTCGGCCTTGGCGAGCAGCTCCTGAGCGCGGACGGTCAGCAGACCGGCGTCACCGGGGCCCGAGCCCACGAAGGCGACACGCCCGGTGGTCTTACGCGCGGGGGTCATCTGTGCGTTCTCCTCTTGAGCGGCCGCAGTCGATCGCGGCCCTACCTTCAACGTTCTGACTCACTGGGCGGGGCCGGACAGTGCGCCGGCCCCCAGGTCGAGCAGCTCGGCGGCCAGTGTCCGGCCGAGTTGTTCGGCTTCGTGCTTGTCGGCGAGCGCGGAAGCGCGCACCATGTCGACCGCTTCCCCGTCAGCTTCGACGGCGGCGGTGCCCCGCAACGAGATCCGCTCGACGACCCGGCCATCGGCGTCCAGGTCTTCGACGATCTCCGCCAGCGCTCCGACCGGTGCGCTGCACCCGGCTTCCAGCGCCGCGAGCAACGCCCGCTCGGCGGTCGCCACGGCACGGGTGCCTTCATCGTCCACTGTGGACCCGAGCAGGTGCTCGATGTCCACGTCTCCGGCCCGGCACTCCACCGCCAGCGCGCCCTGTGCGGGCGCGGGCAGCATCTGGATCGGGTCGAGGGTCTCGGTGATCTCCTCCGCCCGGCCGATCCTGGCCAGTCCGGCACGCGCCAGGACGACGGCGTCGAGCTCTCCGTCGGTCACCTTGCGCATGCGGGTGTCGATATTGCCTCGGATCGGCACGATTTCCAAACCGAGACCGAGCGCGCGCAGTTGCGCGGTGCGCCGCGGCGAGCCGGTGCCGACGGTCGAACCGGGCGGCAGCTCGCCGAGAGTGAGCCCGTCACGGGCGATCAGCGCGTCACGCGGGTCCTCGCGGAGCGGCACGGCGGCGAGCACGATGCCCGGCTCCGGTTTCGTCGGCAGATCCTTGTACGAGTGCACGACGACGTCGACTTCCTCGCGCAGCAAGGCTTCGCGCAGCGCGGAAGTGAACACGCCGACCCCGATCGTCGGGATCGGGGCGGACGATTTGTCGCCGGGGGTCGTCACGGTGACGAGCTCGACCTCGGCCCCGGTGGCGCGCAGGGCGTCGGCGATGGTGCCGGTCTGCGCGAGGGCGAGTTTGCTGCCGCGCGTCCCGATCCGGATGACTCTGCTCACTGATGATCACTGTCTTTCGGCGTTGACGTAGGACTCGCCACGGCGGCGGGCGCCTGCGGGTCGAGGCAGAACAGCTCGCGCAGCGCGTTGGCGTAATCGGTGTCGGCCGTCTCGGCGGCCAGCTGCTTGACCCGCACTGTCGGCGCGTGCAGCAGCTTGTCGACCACTCGGCGGACCGTGCGGCCGACCTCCTCGCGGACCCCGGCTTCGAGGTCCGGCAGGCGGTTGTCCAGCCGCAGCAGTTCGGCGTCGACCACCTCGGCCGCCCGGCGCCGCAACGCCGTCACCGTCGGGGTGACCTCGGCGCTGCGCTGGCCGGCGAGGTACTCGCGCACCTCGTCGAGCACGATGCCGGTGGCCTTCGCGGTCTGGCGTTCCGTGGTCGGGGTGCCCGCTTCGCGCATGCGGCGCTGGATGGTCTCGAGGTCGACAACGGTGACGTCGGCCAGCTCGGCGACCTCGTGCTCGACGTCACGCGGGAGTCCGAGGTCGCAGACGACCAGCGGGCGACCGGCGCGGGCCGGGACGTGCGCGGTGGTGAACACCGCGGCGTTCGCGCCGGTGCAGCAGACGACGACGTCCGCCTCGGCGACCGCGTCCGCGATCCCGCTCATCTGGACGGCTTTCGCGGGCACTCCCTGCTCGACGCTCGCGGCGGCGAGGCGGGCGGCCCTGGCTTCGGTGCGGTTGGCGATGGTGATCTCGCCGATCCCGGACTTGCGCAGCTGGGACGCGGTCAGCGCGCCCATCGACCCGGCGCCGACGATCAGCGCGCGCTTGCCCGCGATGTCCCCGGCAGCGGCCAGCGCCTCGGAGACGACCGACGCGCCGAGCTTGTCCAACCCGGTTTCGCTGTGGACGCGCTTGCCGACGCGCAGCGTGGTCTGGATCAGCTCGTGCAGCGTGCGGCCGACGGTGCCCGCGTCGCGCGCGGTGGCGTACGACGACCGGATCTGGCCGAGGATCTGCGTCTCGCCGACGACCATCGAGTCCAGCCCGGAGGTGACCGAGAACAGGTGCTCGATCGCGGCGCCCGCGTAGTGCACGTACAGCGAGTCGTAAAGGTCCGCGGGCTCCATCCCGGCCTGCCGGGCGAGCACGTCGGAGACGTCGTTCAGGCCGCCGTGGAAGGTCTCGACGACCGCGTAGACCTCGATGCGGTTGCAGGTGGAGACGAGGATCGCCTCGCTGACGTGCTCGGCCTGCTGCAGCTCGTGGAGCACCTTGGTCACGTCGGTCGCGGGGACCGCGACGCGCTCCAGGGTGTTCAGCTCGGCACTGCGGTGCGAAAGCCCGACCGCCAACACGCTCATCTTCAGCGCACCACCATTCCGTTGCCGTGGCCGTTCACGCTGCCATTCTCGGCGCCCTTGGGGGCGGCGTCTCCTCCGCCGTTGCCGTGAGCGGCCAAATCCGCGCGGCGAGCGACGTGGAACGACAGGATCTGCAGCTCGACGGCGAGATCGACCTTGCGCACCTCGATATGGGCCGGAACCTGCAGCACCACCGGGGCGAAATTCAGGATGCACTGCACGCCACCTGCGACGAGCCGGTCGCAGACCGACTGCGCGGCGGTGGGCGGAGTGGCGATGACGCCGATGGAGATCTGCCGTTCGGCGCAGACTTTGGGGATCTCGTCGAGATGGGAGACCGGGAGGCCGCCGACCGGCACGCCGACCAGATCCGGGTCGAGGTCGAACAGCGCCTCGACCGGGAACCCGCGGCCGGGGAACCCGCCGTAGTTGGCCAGCGCGTGCCCGAGGTTACCGATCCCGACCACGGCGACCTTGTGCTTGCGGGTCAGGCCGAGGATCCGCTCGATCTGGCTGACCAGGACGCTGACCTCGTAGCCGACGCCGCGGGTGCCGTACGAGCCGAGGTAGGACAGGTCCTTGCGCAGTTTCGCGGAGTTGACGCCCGCGGCCTGCGAGAGCTCCTCGCTGGAGATCGTCGTCGCGCCCTGCTCGGCCAGCCCGGAAAGGACGCGGAGGTAGACGGCGAGGCGCGCGACAGCGGCCTCGGGAATCGACTTCGCGCGGACGGCTTCCGGCTCGGCGGTGGCCTCGACGGCGGGCATCTCCGCGGTGGGCGCGTTGTCGGCGTCCGGTGTCACCCGGGTGCGCCGGCCTCGTTGCGACACCACGCTTGTCCGCTCCTCTGGTCCTGCTGAGTACATGAGTCGCCCGAACCGGGAAATCGGCTCTTGACCCGCGGCGCTGAGTCCGGTTCGATGCCGGGCGCTTTCGGAGGCGACGTATCTACGGTAGCCACTTGTGAACGCAGGCACAAAGTCACTGGTAGGTGCTGTGTTCAATGTCGCGTAGAGCTTCTAACCCTACCGGCGGACCGTCGCTCGGGAGCGCGTCAGCTCGACGGGGGACTTCACCGGCGCGCGCCTCTCTTGGGCCGAAGGCCCACGGGAACGTTTTGCAGGGCGCCCTTCGCACCTGCGTGACGTGCAGGACGGCCCGGCGCCCTGCGAAAGGTTTCCGTCAGCGCGCGTTAAAAGACACTGCGTGCCAGCCGGTCGCCCCGTCGGGCACCGTTCCCACCCGCGTTTCCGTCTGCGTGTAGCCGGACTGATCCGTCGCCCGGACCGCGACCTGATGCTGACCAGCGGCGACGTCCACCTCGGCCCACCACATCCGCCAGGTGTCCTTCGACGTCTCGGCCGACAGGACGGTCTCCCGCCACGGCCCCTGGTCGACGCGGACCTCGACCTTCGCGACGCCGGTGTGCTGCGCCCACGCGATCCCGGACACGACGACCTTGCCCGCGGTCACGGCCGAACCCGGCGCGTCGATCCGCGACTGTGTCTTCACCGGTCCTTCGCGGCCCCAGCCGCGGTTGAGCCAGTACGCCTCGCGGTCCTTCCACGTGGTGATCTCCAGCTCGGTCACCCATTTCGTGGCGGACACGTAGCCGTACAGCCCGGGGATCACGATCCGCGCCGGGAAGCCGTGCTCGATCGGCAACGGTTCGCCGTCCATGCCGATGGCGAGCATCGCGCCGCGTCCGGGATCCAGCGCGGCTTCGACCGGGGTTCCGCAGGTCCAGCCGTCGACGCTGGTCGCGAACATCTGCTCGGCGCCGGGTTTCACGCCCGCCTCGGTCAGCAGGTCGCGCAGGTCGATGCCGATCCAGCGCGCGTTGGAGATGTACGGACCGCCGACCTCGTTGGAGACGCAGCACAGCGTGACGTCGCGTTCGAGCAGCGGCCGCGAGCGGATGTCGTCATACGTATAGGTGACTTCGCGATCGACCATCCCGTGGATCCGCAGGCTCCAGTCCTCGGTGCGGACCTGCGGGACGACCAGGGCAGTGTCGATCCGGTAGAAATCCTTCGATGGAGTGAGGTACGGCGGGGTGCCGAACTTCACGAAGTCCGCGTCGGGCGGGATCGGCGGCGCGGTCCTCGTCGCGACGAGCCTGCCGACGGCGGCGCGCGACTCCTCGGCGTTCTTCCGCGTTCCGACGAACTGGCCGGTCAGCGCGGCGACACCCGCGCCCGCCGCGACGGAAGCGCCGGTGATCAGCACCTTCCGCCGGTCCGGGCCCTCGCCCTCGCGGGCGTCGAAGAACACCGGCGGGCGGAAGAACGACTGCAACCAGGTGAAGACGACGAGCCCGGCGACCGTCGCGGCCACCGGCGCCAGCAACGAGACCTGCCCGAGGTCGGTGCGCACGTAGACGGCGGCGACGCCCGCCGCGCCGAGCAGGCCGACGATCACCTGGCCGGGCAGCGGCTTGCGGCGCGAAAGCTGACCCGCGAGCAGCGCGATCAGCACCAGCACCACGGCGAGGCCGATCTTGAGGATCGGCTTGTCCCACGTCTCCAGCGTCCGCTCGGCCCAGGCCACGACGGCGTGCGGACTGTGGTCGATGACGAAGTTCGCGACGGCGACGAACGGCGAGGCCGTGTACCCGACGAAGCCCGCGACGAGATGCCCGACGCCGAGCGCGGCGGCGAGGGCGAGCAGCCCGGTCAGAGCGGCTTGCGGGAAGGTGAGCCTGCGTTCGTCGTCCACGACTCCATCTTCGCCAGGGATACCCCGGAAGATCGGCCGTTCGCCCTTACGAGTGTGTTACGCCAGCGCCTTCCGGAGCCTGTCCTCTTCGACCCGCCAGTACCCGTGCTCGGCGTCGTCGATCAGGATCACCGGCACGCGGTCGCCGTATTCGGCCCGCCATTCGGGGTCGCTGTCGACGTCCGCCGCCGACCAGGCGACGCCCAGCTCGCCACAGATCCGCTCGATGTCCTGTTCCGCGACCTCGCACAGGTGGCAGCCCGTGCGGGTCATGACGGTCACGTGGTGCGCCATGCGTCAATCCTTACCTGGTCCGAGGCACTCTTTTCCGCCGAGGGCCCATCAGCGCAGTCGGAGGCGGCGCAATTTTCCGGTGGCCGAATGCGGCAGCGACTCCGCGAACTCGACGGTGTGCGGCACCTTGTACCCGGCCAGGTGCGCCGCGCAGTGCTCGACGACCTGCTGCTCCGAGAGCGAAGCGCCGGGCGCGGGAACGACGACGGCCTTCACCGCTTCGCCGGTCCGCTCGTCGACGACACCGACGACACCCGCCTCGACGACCTCGTCCAGCATCGAGATCACGTTCTCGACCTCGTGCGGGAAGACGTTGAAGCCGTTGACGATGATCAGGTCGTTGGCCCGGTCCACCAGGTGCAGGTCGCCGTCGGTGTCGAGGTAGCCGACGTCGCCGGTGCGGAACCAGCCTTCCTCGTCGGGACCGTGCGAGCCGTCGGGCCAGTAGCCGGAGAACAGGTTCGCGCCGCGGATCGACACCAGGCCGGTGCCGCCGTCCTCGTCGAAGGCGTCGCCGAGTTCGTCCGGATCCTGCGGGACGGGCGTCGCGTCGCCGTCGCTGTCGACCAGCCGGAGCTCGACACCGGGCAACGGCCGTCCCACCGAACCCGGCTTCGGATAGCCGGTGACCAGCGTCGTGGTGACCACGGGCGCGCATTCGGTGAGGCCGTAGCCCTCGTAGACGTCCAACCCTGTGGCGCCGCGAAGCGAGGTAAGGATCTTGGGGTGCAGCGGCGCCGCGCCCGACGTCATCCGCCGGACGGTGGACAGGCCTGCGCCCAGTTCTTCGGGGTCCATCGCGGCGAATTCGGCGTACATCGCGGGCACGCCGGCGATCGAGGTCACCCGGTACTCGGCGCAGTCGGCCAGCGTCCGCTCGGCGAGGAAACGCTCGGACAGGATCGCCGTCGCGCCGACCGACGCGACCTGCAGCAGGCCGGGCCCCAGTCCGTAGACGTGGAACAGCGGGATGGTGATGAGCACGCGGTCGCCGTGCACGAGCGGCGTCGGGACGATCCGGCTCAGCTGATCGAGGTTCGCCAGCAACGCCCGGTGCGACAGCATCACGCCGCGCGGCGGGCCCGTCGTTCCGGAGGTGTACGAAATGACCGCGATGTCCTCACCGGCCCCGGCCGCCTCGACCGGTTCGGCTGCTCCATCCGAAGTAACAGGTGGTGAGAGGCTCGTCACTCCGTCGAGGAGCTCTTCGGTCGTCTCACGTTCGAGGACGAGCCGCGCGCCGCTGTGCTCCAGCAGCCCGTTCAGCTCCGCCACCGGAGCCTGCGGCGAGATCGGGACGACCACCGCGCCCGCCCGGAGTGCCCCGAACAGCGAGACGGCGAAAGCGGCCGACGTCGGCAGCCGCAACGCCACCCTGTCGCCGCGCTCGATTCCCGCGTCGAGCAGGGCGCGGGCCAGCGTGTGGACGGCGCTGTCGAGTTCCGCCCAGGTCAGCGAGACCCCTCCGCCGGTCTCGTGGACGGCGGCCTTGCCGGGCCACTGCCGGGCGGCCTCGGCGAGCAAGGTGGGCACGCTTCCTTCGGCAACCTGCTCCGCGCTCAACTGCGAACCTCTTCCCTCGGTGAACGGCGTTGCCAGTTTGTCATCTCGGCCACCGTCATGGGTGTCACTCGCTTTCGTCGCAGTTCCGTAACCCCGGCACCGCTACCTACTTCGCGGTAACTACACGTATGCTGCTGATCGTCGTCGAGTGGTGTTGATCACTCGATGGTGAGAAAGGGAGTCCGGACGTGCAGATCTTGCAGGCCCACGCGGCGGTGGGACATGCGGGCCGGTCTTCGGAGTCCGGAACGGGAGGTGCACGGTGACCCTTCCCGCGCCGAACCCCGTCTCGATGCTGGCGGGCCACATCCTCCGGCGGAGCGGTTTCCCCGCGGTTCCGTCGTCGAGGGCCAAGTCCGGCGACAAGACCGAGACGACCGACGCCGCCGCCGAGGCCGCGAAGGCCGAAGCCTGGGAACTGGTGAGTGCCGCGCAAGGCGGCGACACGTCCGCCTTCGGCAGGCTCTACGACCGCTATGTCGACGTCGTCTACCGCTACGTCCTGTTCCGCCTCGGCGACCGGGATCTCGCGGAGGACGTCACCAGCGAGACCTTCCTGCGCGCGCTGCGCCGCATCACGTCGGTGAGCTACCAGGGGCGTGACGTCGGCGCCTGGTTCGTCACCATCGCGCGCAACATCATCCTCGACCACGTGAAGTCGAGCCGGTTCCGCCTCGAGGTCGTCACCGACGAGGTCGCCGAGCCGAGCGGTGCGCCGATCGGGAACGTCGGCGTGCAGGCCGTCGCGGGGCCCGAACAGCAGGCCATCAGCCGCGCCACCCGCGCCGAACTGCTGCGTTGCGTCGCCGAACTCGGTGAAGACCAGCGTGAGTGCATCGTGCTGCGGTTCATGCAGGGACTTTCGGTCGCCGAGACGGCGGCCATCATGAAGCGCAACGAAGGTGCCATCAAGGCCCTTCAGCACCGCGCGGTACGCCGTTTGGCACAACTTCTGCCCACCGGATTGCGTTAAAGTCCCATATTTACTCCTGACCGGGCCTTGCCGTAACCCTTGGGCGTCCCCGCTCGTTTTCCCAGCCAGACCGGTGTCAGGACCGGGCTGAGCAGATGGAGACTTCGCCGTGGGCGTGCCGGGATGGTTCGCACGGGAGCGAGCGGACGGTGACCGCTTCGCGGACCTTGTCGACGGCACCCCACCCCGGGACGACGAATTCGAACTGGAACTGGCGCTCGTCGGCGGCCTGCGCGAACTCGGCGCCGGTGGCGCCCCCGACGCCGAAACCCGGAAGCGGATCCGCGACGAGATCGCCGGACGCCTCGCCGAAGCCGAAGCCCCCTCGAAACGCCGTGGTCACACCATCGCCAACCTTTCCGCGGCCGCCGTCGCGCTCTTCCTCGCTCTGGGCGGCATCACCCTCTTGCTGTCCAGGGACGCCTTGCCGGGCGATCCGCTCTACGGCATCAAACGAGCGGGTGAATCGGCCGCGCTCGGGCTCACCTTCGACGAGCAGGACAAGGCGAAGAAGCACCTGGAATTCGCCACGAACCGCGTCGGCGAACTCGACGAACTGACCCGCCAGGGCGCGTCCACCGGCGCGTACTTCACCGGTCTCGCCGATTTCGAGACCGATCTGCGGGCGGGCGTGACGCAGCTGACGGCGGTCGTCACCGATCAGGGCGGCCAGAGCAGGCTGGCCGAACTCAGCTCGTGGGCGCGGCAGCAGTCCGACCGGCTCGGCCTCCAGGTCGGGAACGCCCCCGCCGAGGCCCGCGACAAGTTCGCCGCCGCCCGTGTCCTGCTCGACAAGGTCCAGGCGCGCACGACGGATCTCGGCTCCCGACTGGTCTGCTACACCATCACCACGGGCACTTCCGACGATCTGGGCGCGCTCCCGGCCGCCGGTGACTGCGTCCGCGACCCCGGCTCCCCCAACGCCGTCGTGCCGCCGGTGATCTCGCCCGCGCCGTCCTCGGCACCGACCGGGTCACCGTCGCCGACCTCGGTGCCGCCGACGTCGAACGTGGACACCGCGACCCCGACCGGACCGCTCGCGCCGCCTACCGGCGGGACGCCGCCGCCCGTGGTGGCGACGCCCACCCAGACGAAGACGCCGCCCCCGCCGACGACCACCACACCCCCGCCGCCGCTGATTTCGATTCCGCCGCTCATCCCGGGGTTACCGCCGATCATCATCGGCTGACGCGCCGGGTGATGAGGCAGGCGCCACACCTGGTACGACTCGGTTGAGCTCTCGCTACGCTGTGCATAGGCACCTGGGATTCCGGAGGCGGTGTGCGTGTCAGTTTGGCGGGGCAAGGATAAGAGTCAAGAGCTCGAACGGCTGGCCGAGCTGGCGGGTGAAGCGTCGGCCGAGGCCGCCATGGCGACCGCGTCCGCCGAAGCACTCGAACCGCCCGCGCCACCCGCACCGCCGGACCTGACAGCGGCCGCGTTCTTCGACGTCGACAACACCATGATGATGGGCGCGTCGATCTTCTACTTCGCCCGCGGCCTGGCCGCGCGCAAGTTCTTCACCTCCGCCGATCTGGCCGGATTCGTCTGGCAGCAGGTGAAATTCCGGCTCGGCGGCCGGGAGAACAAGGAAGACATCAAAACCCACCGCGAGCGCGCACTGTCCTTTGTGGCCGGTCGCACCGTGCAGGAACTGACCGACATCAGCGAAGAGATCTACGACGAGCTGATGGCGGACAAGATCTGGTCCGGCACCAGGGCGCTCGCGCAGATGCACCTCGACGCCGGGCAGCGCGTCTGGCTCGTCACCGCGACCCCGATCGAACTCGCGGCCATCATCTCGCGGCGCCTCGGCCTCACCGGCGCGCTGGGCACGGTCGCCGAGACCAAGGACGGCGTCTACACCGGCCGTCTGGTCGGCGACCTGCTCCACGGCCGCGCGAAAGCCCATGCCGTCCGGGCGCTGGCGTCACGCGAAGGGCTGAATCTCAAGCGCTGCACCGCGTATTCGGACTCGCAGAACGACGTCCCGATGCTGTCGGTCGTCGGGACCGCGGTCGCGGTGAACCCCGACGGCGGTCTCCGGGACGTCGCGCGGGCACGCGGCTGGGAGATCCGCGACTTCCGGACCGGGCGGAAGGCCGCGAAGATCGGCGTGCCCTCGGTGCTCGGCGTCGGTGCCGTGGCAGGCGCCGTGGCGGCCGGAATGGCTTACCGGCGCCGCTGACGCCTCTCGCGTTTAGTCCTCTAGTTGCGGAGGGTGTCACCCCCCCGTGCAATGAAAGGCCCGTTACTTGCAAATTTTGCAAGTAACGGGCCTTTCCTAGCGTCCGAAGGCGGAGCAAACGCAACTAGAGGACGAAACGCGTGGGTAGGGGGCTCAGCCCTTGAAGACGCTCTTCCGCCGCGAAAGGCGTTTGTACAGCGACTGCTGGATCGACTCCCGCACCTGGTCGGTCAGCGTGAACACCAGCATCGGGTCGTCCACGGCGTCCGCTTCGTAGGTGTCCGTGCGGATGGGCTCGCCGAACTCGATGCTCCACTTCGTCGGCAGCGGGATCGCGCCGAGCGGGCCGAGCAGCGGGAAGAACGGCGTCACCGGGAAGTACGGCAGGCCGAGCACCCGCGCGAGCAGCTTGATGTCGCCCATCTTCGGGTAGATCTCCTCCGCGCCGATGACCGACACGGGAATGATCGGCACCCCGGTCCGCAGCGCGGCGGAAACGAAACCACCGCGGCCGAACCGCTGGAGTTTGTACCGCGACGAGAACGGTTTCCCGATGCCCTTGAACCCTTCCGGCCAGACGCCGACGAGTTCTCCCTTGCGCAGCAAGCGTTCCGCGTCGGCGTTGCAGGCGAGCGTCTGCCCGGACTTGCGGGCGAAGGAGCCGACGAGCGGGACCTGGAACACCAGATCCGCGCCGAGGCCGCGCAGGTGCCTGCCGCCGGGGACGTGGTCGTGCACGGCGACGGCGGTCATCAGCGCGTCGAGCGGCAACGTGCCTGAGTGGTTCGACACCAGCAGCGCGCCGCCGTCGGCGGGCAGGTTCTCGACGCCGAAGGTGTCGACGCGGAACCACTTCTCGTACAGCGCGCGCAGCGGAGGCAGCAGCAGGGTTTCGGTGAGCTCGGCGTCGAAACCGAACTCGTCGACGGTGTAGTCACCGGTCAGCCGGTCCCGCAGGAACCCCAGCGCCGTCCTGAGCGAGGCCGGGAGGAGGTCCGCGTCGGCCGGGCTGGTCCGGGCGGGCGAGACCCGCGCCGCCCCGGGGAACTCGACGACGGGCGCGTCGGCCCGGCGCTCCTGCTTCAGCTGCTCTTGCGCCTCTTCGGACTCGCGAAGATCCCGATCCGCCTGAGCGGCCGAGTCCGGCTTCTCTCTGCCGGGGCCGTGCAACGGGATGACCTGCGCTTCAGCGCCGCTCACGTTTTCCGCCTCGCCTTCGTGAGAGTTTTCGGGGGTGTTCTCGCGCGGCCTGCTCACCGGTGCGCCGCCTGCCCGGTCGCCGCGGCCACCAGGACCTTGCCCGCGAACCCGGCCAGCCTGCCACCGTCCACCACGGGCCGGAGCCCGCGGCCGGTGATGTAGTCGTCGAACGCCTCGCGTGTCGTCCACCGCGGGATGTAGCCGAAGTCCTTTTTGAGCTTCGTGATGTCCACGACGCGGCCGAAGTTCAGCAACCGGACCTGATCGGCGGAGAAATCGACCACCCGGGCTCCGCGCAGGACCTTGCCGACCGACGGCACGACACCGCTGGGCATCGGCAGTTCGACCCGGCCGGCTCGCCGGATCGCCTGTGAAAGGGTGAGTACCCCTTCCGAGCCGACATTGAACACGCCGGGTTTGTCGTTCAGCGTCGCCTGTTCGAAGACGGCCAGCGCGTCGGTGGCGTGGAGCAGCTGGATCCGCGCGTCGTAGCCGAAGACGGTCGGGACCACCGGCAGCGCGAAGTAGCGCGAGAGCACGGTATCGATCTCCGGGCTGATGATGTTGGCGAACCGGAGCAGCGTCGTCGTGATGTCGGGACGGCGGCGCATGAGCCCGCGGACGTACCCCTCCATCTCGACGGCGTCCTTCGCGTAGCCGCTCGTGGAGGTGGGGATGAGTTCGGAATCTTCGGTGAAGACGGCCTGGGAGCGCGCGCCCGCGCCGTAGACCGCGGCCGTCGACTTCACCACGAGCTTGCGCACGAGCGGCGAGCGCTGGCAGGCCGCCAGCAGCCGCATCGTGCCGATGACGTTGACCTCTTTGATCGCCGTGCGGCGAGCGGGACCGGCCGGATGCGCGGTGCACGACGCGTGCACCACGGTGTCGACCTTGGCCGTGCTGATCACCTTGGCGATCAGCGGATTGCGGATGTCGGCACGGACGTACTCAGCGCGCCCCATGCGCTGCAGAACCGACTTCTGCGGGGGCGTGGTGTCCACGCCGATCACCCGCTCGAACTCCGGATTGTTGCCGAGTCTGGCGAGCAGCTTCCCGCCAAGGTCTCCCCCGACCCCGGTCACGAGCACGATGTTCGACGGCATAGGACTCCCTGCGGCTATGGGGCGGTTCTCGGACTTCGATCACGGGGTCCTGATGACCTTGAGCACGACTTTGATCCACCGAGTGTGCGCGAACCCGCACTCATGGGAAGCATCGCGCGGCTGCCCTTGAGATGTTACCGCTCATTAGGGGTAGTCGAGCCAGCGCTTACATGCTATTAACCCGACGCTCGCAGAGGGGATCCACGTCTCACTCGAATGGGCGGAAACCGTCCACTAAATGGGAATGGCCCGTCCAGAAACTGGACGGGCCACTCACCGGCTGTGTCTTACTTGCCGGCCTTCCTACGCTGAACGCGCGTCCGGCGCAGCAACTTCCGGTGCTTCTTCTTCGACATGCGCTTACGGCGCTTCTTGATCACAGAGCCCATCGAGAGCGCTCCTTCCTTCGTCGTCGGTCACGCTGCCCGGCGCAGCGTCCAACGGGTGGAGCGCACAGGCACGAGCGGTCTTCCAGGGTACTCGCGCCCCGGAAGACACCCTCGGGCGGGCACGTTGTGCTCCGCGAAGCGAGCCTCAGCCCACGTCGAAGTACGCGCCCTGCAGATATTCGTGAACGGCCTTTTCGGGCACTCTGAACGACTTCCCGACGCGCACCGCGGGCAACTCGCCCGAGTGAACCAGTCGGTAGACGGTCATCTTGGAGACCCGCATCAGCGTGGCCACCTCGGCGACCGTCAGAAACTGGACCTGACCCACCGAGGGCAGATCATCCTTCTTGTTCGACGGCATGAATCACCGTGCCCTTCGACACGTGTCGCGCCACGCGGCTTCCCCACCTGTGGTATCGACACGCACGTGCTCTCCTGAGAGTAGCGGGACACGTGTGGCTAAAGCGACGCGAGTCACCGAGATGGGCCTGTATCCAGCGGATTTCAGCCTTCGTGGGCGCGGCCCAGCTCGGTCGAGCGGTCCTTCGCGGCCTCGATGGCGGCCAGCAGCGCGGCGCGGACGCCGTGCTTCTCCAGCTCCCGGATGGCGTTGATGGTCGTCCCGGCGGGCGAAGTGACGGCTTCGCGCAGCAGCACCGGGTGCTCGTCGGACTCCGCGAGCATCTTCGCCGCCCCGACCGCCGACTGGATGATCAGCTGCCCGGCGAGCGCTCGGGGAAGGCCGAGCAGGATCCCGGCGTCGATCATGGCCTCGACCAGGTAGAAGAAGTACGCCGGCCCGGATCCCGAGAGCGCCGTGACGGCGTCCTGCTGCGACTCCGGCACCTCGACGACCTGCCCGACGTGGGAGAGCAGCTCCTTCACCACCGCGACGTGCTCGGCGGTCGCGTGCGCGCCCGCGGAGACCGCGCTCATCGCCTCTCCGACGAGCATCGGGGTGTTCGGCATCACCCGCACCACCGGGACGCCCTCGGCCAGCCTGCGCTCGTACAGGGCGGTCGGCAGGCCCGCGCACAGCGAGACCACCAGCGACTCCTTGCCGAGCAGCGGCGCGAGCTCGGCCAGCACCGGATCGATGTCCTGCGGTTTGACCGCGACGACCAGCACGTCGGCACGGCGCGCGGCGTCGGCGACGGTGACCCCGTGCACGCCGTAGCGCTCGGTCAGCTCGGCCGCGCGCGCCGGATACCGCTCGGTGAACAGCAGGTCAGCGGGGCTGTGCCCGCCGTGCAGCAGGCCCGAGAGCAGGGCCTCCCCGATCTTCCCGGCACCCAGAACCGCGATCACACTCATGCCTACTCCTCGTACTGGGTCACTTCGCGTCGCATGAGCGGACACTATGCCGATGATTCGCTCGCAGGCTCGCTCATGGCGGTTCAGCGTGCCAAACCGCCGTCAGCCTCCGGGCGCCGGGGCAAGCGCCAGCTGACGCGACTGGCAGACCAGCCTGCCCTGCGAGTCCACCACGACGGCGTCCGAATCGAACCAGGCCTCGTGCACCGACTGGGCCTGCACGATCACCCGCAGCCAGCCCGGCGCCGGGCGGGTGCGCAGCAACGCGGTCAGCTGCACGGTCGGCGCCCAGCCGACGCGGCCGAGGTTGTAGACCACCGGCGGGTTCACGTCACCCGCGAGCAGGGCGAAGTAGGGATCCGGCAGACCGTGCCGCGGCCGGACCCACAGGCGGATCTTGGGCGGGTCGCCGATCCGGCCGTGCAGGTAGCCGACGCTCGCCGGATCCAGCCGGACTTCGCAGCCCTTCGCCAGGTTGAACATGCCTTCGGACGTCTCACCGGTCATGGGCACCGCGCCGGGCGGCGGCTCGGCGGGCATGGCCGGGACGTCGGTCCACTCCGGACGCCGCATCGGCAGCCGCCCGGTGGTCACCCTGGCCTCGACGCAACTGCGGCCCCGCTGCTCCAGCAGGACCGCGACGACCGAGGCGCGCCTTCCGACCTTCCGGACGTCGGTACGCAGCAGCACCGGCCCCACCGCCGGGGGGTGCAGGAACTCCGCGCTGATCGCCAGCGGCTCGGATGGCGGCTCGCCGCGTTCGTGGAGGAGCGAGAGGGCGGTTCGCGCCATCAGCGCCATCAGGAAGCCGCCGTGCGGATGGCCGCCGATCGACCATTCGGTGCGCAGTACCGCCGTGAACGTGCCGTCACCCAGTGATCGAGTCGCGCATGCCGCGTCGAAGGAGGTGCCCGTTTCGTCTGCCGCGTTCACCGAGCACTGACCCAGGCCACGAGCCGATCCATCGGGGTGCGGGAGATCAACAAGCGCAGCTGGTTCACGGTCGGAACTTTACGTGTAGCAGCGCCTTGGGCGCAGGCAGGAATGAATCTCCGCACCTGGAGACGATCTTTGTCACTGACCGAGGTGAAACCTCGCGAACAAGAGTGACTCCGCGAGGTCTCGCGACCGCTGTGCCGCGCTCGGCGACCGGCGGGTGTTGATCTCCAGAACGATCTGTCCGGCGAAATCGCTGTTCACGAGCTTTTCGAGCAGTTCGGCGCAGGGTTCGATCCCGCGTCCGGGCACCAGGTGCTCGTCCTTCGGGAGGCCGGTGCCGTCCGCCAGATGGACGTGCGTGAGCCCCTTTCCCATTCGTTCGGCGAGCGCGAGGGCGTCCATTCCGGCTGCCGCTGTATGGGACAGGTCGAGCGTGTAGTGGCGAAACCCTACGTCCGTAGGGTCGATCGACGGCCGGAAGGCCGACACGCGCGAGGTCCGCGACCCACCGGGCGGGCGGACCTTGAACATGTTCTCGACGGCGATCTCGATGCCGCTCTCTTCTTCGAGTTCGTCGACGAGGTCCCCGAACGCGTCGCCGTAGCGGCGCTGCCACCGGAACGGCGGATGCACCACGACCGTGCGCGCGCCCAGTTCCAGTGCCGCGTCCACGGACATCCGCAGGCGCACCTCGGGATCCGGCGACCACACGCGCTGGGTGATCAGCAGCGACGGCGAGTGGATCGACAACACCGGCACCCCGGTGCGGCGCGACCATCGGCGCAGCGCGGAGACGTCCTGGCTGACCGGGTCGGCCCAGATCATCACCTCGACGCCGTCGTAGCCGAGGTCCGCGGCCATCTCGAAGGCCACGCCCGCCTTCAACGGCCAAACGGACGCGGTGGATACGCCTACTGGAATATTTGTCGCGCTGTGTTTGTCTGTCGCGCCCTTCGCGATCTCGCTGCCAGGGCGCGAGTCCCCGAGAGCACTCACGGGGAGAGCCTAAAGCGCCCTGGCACCGGCTAACGCGCGACCAGCAGGAGTGCGGCCGGTGAGACCGTCACCACCAGTCCGACCAGCACCGCGAGCACCGTGGTCTGCAGATCTTCCGCCCGGCGGATCTTGCGGACGATCCACACCAGCGCGACGATCACCAGCAACGCGGCGACCAGCGCGGCGGCGGGGATGTTCACCCACAGCCAGTTGAAGCCCAGCCAGACCCCGGCGCCGCCGACCACGCCCAGGGCGAGCTGACCGGCGAGCGCCAGCCACTGCTTCCCCGGTGAGGCGTTCTCGGCGGGCTCCTCGGCCTCGGCCTCTTCGACGACGTCCGCGTCCTGCTCGTCGTAGTCGTCTTCGTAGTCGTCGGCGCGGTAGCCGTACTCCTCGCGGCCGAAGTCCGGGCCACCGTCGGGGTACGCCGGGTCGGCGAACTCGCGTTCGTACTCGTCGAGGTTGTCCTGCCGCTCGCGGTCGTCGAGCGAATGCGGCGGCACGAACGGCATCGGCGCGGGGTGGGGCTGGTGGGACGAAGCCTGGGTCGGCGGGCCGGCGTCGAACGGGTCCTGTTCGGGGTCGGCGTCCGGTTCGAGGGGTGCGACCGGGGGCTGCACCGGCGGGATCCCGCCGATCTCGGTGTCCTCGGACTGCACCTTCTGCCTGCGTTTGCGCCAGCCCGCGAGACCGGCGGGCGGAGCCGCGGGCTCTACGGGCGCCTCGGCTTCGGGCGCGGTGTCGTCGCCGACCGCGGCGAACTGCTCGGTGCTCGGCTCGGCCTTGGGCTGGGCGGGACGAGCGGGCGGACGACGGCGCCGCGCCGGCTGGGCGGGCGGGGTCGCGAACGCGCCACTGGCCATCGGGCCGGGCGGGTCCTGGACGTCTTCGGGCGGAGCGTCGGCCCCGCCGTCGAGTCTCGCCGAAAGTCCGGCGGACGGCGGTCCGGCGGGGGGCTCGGGGCGACGGCGGACCGGCGGCACGGCGCCACGGGTCTCCTCCGGGCCCGCGGGCCGCGGACGGCCGCGCGGAGGCAGGCCCTCGGAATCCGGCGGACGCTGCTGGTAACCGGACTGTTCCTGCGGCGGGGTCGGCCGCACGAACTGCCCCGACTGCTGAGGCGGCTGCGGCGGACGCTGCTGGTAACCGCTCTGCTCCTGCGGCGGGGCAGGTCGCACGAACTGCCCCGACTGCTGAGGCGGCTGCGGCGGACGCTGCTGATAGCCGCTCTGCTCCTGCGGCGGGCGCACCGGCGGCGTCTGCCGGGTCGGGGTGGACGCGACGTTCGGCGGCACCGGCAGCGGCGCGGAGTCCTGCTGCGTTGGCGGAACGGGACGCGCGCCGGGGTTCGAGGTACTTTTTTCCGCCGAGAATCCATCAGGCGGAGCTTGGGGTCGCGAACGGCGCGGCGGGCGCGAAGGCGGCGGCGGGGTGTCGCCGGACACCCTGTCGATGATCGCCTGCGGCGCCGTGTCGCTCACCGAGGGCTCGCGCCGGCCGCGCGGCGGCTCGGGAGTCTCGTCCTCGTCGTCGGCCGCGCGGCGTCGCCTGCGGCGCCCGCCTTCGGGCTGGGCTCCGTGCTGCGCGAGCAGCTCCGCCACGGTCTTCTGCGGCGGGCCGCTCTCTGTCTCGTCCGTCATACCGTGCTGTCCAATGCGCGCTCCAGCCGTTGTGAACCGGCACGCGACGGGGCATCGGCGGCGTCGCGCGCGCTATCCACCGTCATCCGCATTTCCGTCACCTCTTCACCGTGCCCGTTCTCCTTCGACGAAGTCCAGTCGGGCGCTGCCGCCCACAGTCTCGTCCGCACCGTTCGAATGGTCCAGCCGTCGCAGGATGACACCTTCTCGCAGTGCCCACGGACAGATCTCCAGTTCTTCCAGGGAAAGCGCCCGCATGGTGGCTTGTGCGACGAGTGCTCCCGCCACCAGCTGATGCGACCTGCTCGCGCTGACCCCTTCGAGTTGTGCCAGGTCATGGGCGGTCATCCGGGAGATGAACGCGATGAGCTGGCGCAACGCGGTGTCGGTCAGGGTACGGCGCACATGTGGCCCGCTGGTCGACGGCGCCGCTCCGGTCAGCCGGGCGAGTGACCGGAACGTCTTCGACGTCGCCACGACACGATCGGGTTCACCCAATTTGGCGACCTTCTTCGCGAGCGGGGCGAGTTGTTCTTCGAGCCACGCCGAAGTCGCGATGAGCTCGGAGCGGGTCGGCGGGTCGTGCTGGAACCGCGTCCGGGTGGTCCGGCCCGCGCCCAGCGGGAGGGATTCGGCCAGCTCGGGTTCCTCGTCGCGGCCCATCGCGATCTCCAGCGAGCCGCCGCCGATGTCGAGCACCAGCAGCTTGCCCGCCGACCAGCCGAACCAGCGGCGGACGGCGAGGAAGGTGAGCCGGGACTCGTCGACCCCGGAAAGCACCTTCAACTCGACGCCGGTCTCTTCTTGGACCTTCGCCAGTACCTTCGGGGCGTTCTTGGCTTCGCGGACCGCCGAGGTCGCGAACGCCATGACGTCTTCGCAACCGAGCCGGAGGGCCGCCGCCTTCGCGGATTCGACCGCCCGCACGAGGCTGTCCGCGCCCGCGCGGCTCAGGTCACCGTTGCGGGTGATCTGCTCGGCGAGCCGCAGGACGGCCTTTTCGGAATGCATCGGGGTCGGGTGGGCGCCACGGTGGGCGTCGACCACGAGCAGGTGGACGGTGTTGGAACCGACGTCGAGTACCCCTAGGCGCACGAGCGTCTACGGTACCCGCCCGCACGTCAGGTCACGAAACCGTAACCGTGATCTGTATCGCAACAGCCGGTGGCTGAAGGGGACTTTCCCCGCATGCGATGAGGGGAAAGCTCCCTTCACCGCGTCTTATGCGGGGAAAGTCCCCTTCAGCTCACGTCTCGAACTTGTAGCCCAGACCACGCACCGTGACCAGGTGACGGGGCGATCCCGGGTCCGGTTCGATCTTCGACCGCAGGCGCTTCACGTGGACGTCGAGCGTCTTCGTATCGCCGACGTAGTCCGCGCCCCACACCCGGTCGATCAGCTGCCCGCGGGTGAGCACGCGGCCCACGTTGCGCAGCAGGTACTCGAGCAGGTCGAACTCCTTCAGCGGCAAGGAGACCTCCTGGCCGTCGACGGTCACCACATGCCGCTCGACGTCCATGCGCACCGGCCCGGCGGTCAGCACGAGGGGCGCGAGGTCGCCTTCCGAGCCCGGCTCACCGCCACGCCGCAGCACCGCCCGGACCCGCGCGATGAGCTCGCGGGCCGAGTACGGCTTGGTGACGTAGTCGTCGGCGCCGAGCTCCAGCCCGACGACCTTGTCGATCTCGCTGTCGCGCGCGGTCACCATGATCACGGGCACCGCGGAACGCTGCCTGAGCTGCTTGCAGACGTCGGTGCCGCTCATACCGGGGAGCATGAGGTCGAGGAGCACGATGTCGGCACCGTTGCGGTCGAACTCCTCGAGTGCCTGCTGCCCCGTCACGGCGACGGCGGCGGTGAAGCCCTCTTTGCGGAGCAAGAACGCGAGCGGGTCGGCGAACGACTCTTCGTCCTCGACGATGAGAACCCTCGTCACAGGTTTCCTCCATGGTCGGGGCTTTCTTGCCCTGTTGCCACGAGACGGGGTGTCCGCTCGGGGGTCTTCTCCGGCCGGGATGCCGGCGGAGCCTGTTTCGCGGCCGCGGCCGGTTCGGCACCGATGTGCGCGGGGATCCGCAGGGTGAACGTCGACCCGGTGCCCGGACGGCTCCAGAGGCCGACCGAACCGCCGTGGTTGGCGGCCACGTGCTTGACGATCGCCAGCCCCAGTCCGGTGCCGCCGGTCGACCGCGAGCGCGCCTTGTCCGACCGGAAGAACCGCTCGAAAACGCGCTGCTGCTCGTCCTCGGCGATCCCGATGCCGCGGTCGGTCACCGCGATCTCGACCTTCCCGTCGACCAGCCGCCTGCTGATCGACACCGGGCTGCCCGCCGGCGAGTACGCGACGGCGTTCTCCAGCAGATTCGACAGCGCGGTGACCATCAGCGTGCGGTCACCTTCGATCAGCAGCCCGCTGGCCGAGTCGGTGGTGATGGTGATCTCGGCGGATTCCGCCGACAGCGTGGTCCGGCCGAGCGCCTCGCGGACGACGGCGTCGACCTCGACGACGTTCAGGTCGGGCAGCCGTTCGGCGCCCTGCAGCCGCGAGAGCGCGATCAGCTCGGTGACGAGCTGGCCGAGCCTGGTCGACTCGCGGAGGATCTTGCCGCCGAAGCGGCGGACCTCTTCCGTGTCCTCCGCGGCGTCGAGGACGGCCTCGGTGAGCAGCGCGATCGCGCCCACCGGCGTCTTCAGTTCGTGGCTGACGTTCGCGACGAAGTCCCGCCGGACCGCTTCGAGGCGGATCGCCTCGGAGTGATCGACGGCCTCGACCACGGTGAACCCGTCGCCCAGCGGGCGGACCTCGCCGAGGACGGCTTCGGGCTGGCGGCCCCTCGCCTCCAGCGGGGACAGGTCGATCTCCATCGGGTCGTCGGTCTCGACCACCTGCTCGGCGGCCTTGCGGGCCCGCGGATCGGCCTGGTTGACCTTCACCAGGCCCAGCTCGTAGGCCCGCGGGTTGTGCAGGACCATGTCACCGAACTTGTTGAGGACGACGACGCCGTTGTTGCTGGAGCGCACGAGGCGTTCCAGCAGTTCGGCCACGGTGGGTCCGGTCGGGCGACGCTCTTCGCGGCGGGCGCGGCCCCTCGCGATCAGGAAGCCGACGACCACACCGACGATCAGTCCGCCGACGGCCAGGGCGAGTGCAACAGGCGTGGTCACAGGGGAATCGTAAGCGTGCGGGTAGCCTTTTGGCCTAGTCCCGGCCGCGTACTCGTGATGCCTATGACACCTGGGGACACCCTGTTCGCCTGCAGGTCAGACGCCGTTCACGTGGCCGACCCCTGGCCGAGATCTCCTGGGTGAGGCGGGTCACCCGAAGTGGGGACATCTGCGGCACCGGACGCCCGGATCCCTACTTTCGTCTTGACTATCCGGGCAGCGTTCTTCCGGCGCGTGGGCAAATAGCGACGTTCCCGCACGGCGGCCGGGGAATGTTGGAAGACTGTCGCCGTGGAACTCGTCAGTGACATCTCCCTTATTCGCGGAGAAGAAGAGCTGTTCGACCGGACGGCTCATCTGTTCGTCGCGGCGACCGACATCGCGTGCGCGGCCGACGACCTCTACACCTGGGCACTTTCCCGGCCGTCGCTCACGCGGCAGGGCGAACGGCTGGTGCACGACAAGCGGATCCGGAAGCTGTACCGCCCCGGCGTCCTGCTGAACGAGCAGACCGCCCAGCATCTGCATCACCTTTCCGGTCTCGGCGCGCAGATCCGGATCGGCACCGAGGAGATCAACGAGACCATCCTGCTCGACCAGCGGGTCGCGATCATGGCCGGTGACGAGGGCAAGGCGGTGCGCTCGTACAGCGTCATCTCGCGCCCGGAGCTGGTTCAGGGCATCCTGTCGCTGTTCGAAACCGCCTGGCAGGCGGCCGCGACCCTGGAGACGTTCGACGCGCGGTTCGCCGACATCCGGATGGAGGCACCGCAGATCCTCGAGTTCCTGACCACCGGCTGCAAGGACGAAAAAGCGGCGAAGAGCCTCGGCATGGGCGTGCGCACCTATCAGCGGCGCGTCTCGGAACTGCTGGTCGCGCTCGGCGTGACGTCGCGGCTCCAGGTCGACGCGCGGGCGCGGGAGCTAGGCCTGCTGTGAAGCGCTGGGCCGGGTTCGCCGTACTGCTCGCGCTCGCGGGCTGCACCACGGCGGTCTCCGGCACCGCCCGGCCCGAACCGGAAAGCCCGCCTTCGAACCTCGCGCTCGTCGATCCGGCGCGGACGGCGTCGGTGCTGACGGCGGTGAAAACGGCCACCGAAACGGTGTTCTCCTACGACAGTGCCGCCCTGCCCGCCTACGAAAAGGCGGCGAACGAGAACCTGACGCCGAGCGCGCGCGACGAGCTGGCGAAGCTGTTCGCCGAGGTCCGGAACTCGGCGGAACCGATCAAACTGGTCACGCGGGTGATCGTCTCGGCCGCCGTCGAGCAGACGCCGGACAAGGCGCGGGTGCTGGCCGTGCTCGACCAGAGCAGTACCAGGGCCGGGGCCACGAGCAAGGGCATCGCTTCGGTGCTCCTCGCGACGGTGCGCGAGGGCGAACGCTGGCGCATCGGCGAGATCAAGGTGAACCCGGCCGGATCGCCGGTCGCGCCGGAGAAACCGGGCGCGGGTGACCGGGCGATCGCGAGGGTGCGGGATTCCGCCCGTGACGGCGCTCTGAGGGCCGCGGAGGCCCTGCTGAGCTTGGACCCAGCCGACCCCGAGGGCAGCTACGCCCGCTACGAGTCCGTCTCGACCGGACAGCTGCTGACGGGCTTCCAGAAGGACAAGGCGGCGCAGGTCGCCCGGCTCCGGACCGCGGGCACGAAGTCGGCGATGGATCCGAACGCGGCCGCGGCGGTCATGGAGCTCGTGGACGACAAGGCGAGCGTGCTGCTCTACGCGACGACGACCGTCACGGACGCGTCGGGCCAGGCGACCAAGAAGTACCTGCCGGTCGTCCTGCGCCTCCAGAACCTGCCCGAGGGCTGGAAGGCCGCCGGTATCGAGACGGTCCAGGCCCTCCCCTGACGCAATTCGTCCTCTGGTTGCGGTGGTTCGAGAGCGAACTACCGCAACCAGAGGACGAAACGCGAGGAGGAGCTAGCGGCCCTGGTTCGCCACGGCGGCCGCGGCTTCCTTGGCGGCGTCGGGGTCCAGGTAGGTCCCGCCGGCGGTGACCGGCTCGAGGTCGTCCGTCAGGTCGTAGCGCAGCGGGATGCCGGTCGGGATGTTGAGCCCGGCGATGGCGTCGTCGGAGATGCCGTCGAGGTGCTTCACCAGCGCGCGCAGCGAGTTGCCGTGCGCGGCGACCAGCACGGTCTTGCCCGCGCGGAGGTCCGGCACGATCGCGGACTCCCAGTACGGCAGCAGCCGCGCGACGACGTCCTTGAGGCATTCGGTCAGCGGGGCGGCGTCGCCGAGGTCGGCGTAGCGCGCGTCGCCCGCCTGGCTGAACTCGTCGGCCGGGTCGATCGGGGGCGGCGGGGTGTCGTACGAGCGGCGCCAGAGCATGAACTGCTCCTCGCCGAACTCGTCGAGCGTCTGCTTCTTGTTCTTGCCCTGCAGCGCGCCGTAGTGCCGCTCGTTGAGGCGCCAGTCGCGCTTCACCGGGATCCAGTGCCGGTCGGCGGCGTCGAGCGCCAGGTTTGCGGTCGAGATCGCCCGGCGCATCAGCGAGGTGTGGACGACGTCCGGCAGCAGGCCGGACTCGGCGAGCAGCTGCCCGCCTTTACGCGCCTCCTGCTCGCCCTGCTCCGACAGCGGCACGTCCACCCAGCCGGTGAACAGGTTTTCGGCGTTCCACGTGCTCTGCCCGTGACGCAGCAGCACCAGAGTCCCAAGCTCAGCCATGGGGTTCAGCCTGCCAGAGCCGGAAGAAGCGCCGGTCAGAGGGCCGGGATTGAACCACGTTCTACGGAGAGTGCGTTACCCACGAGTAACACTTTCACCCGTCCAGAAGACGGGTTGCCAACAAGTCCGAATCTCCGGAAAACAAGCTGCACTCCGTTATCCCGGTTTTCGAAGTTCACTCGAACGGAGTAACCGGTAGTCTTGTGATTACAGGTGGAGATCTGACAGGTTGACTACGTCCCGCGCGGCCGGATTCCACGCACTCCCCGGCTCGACGCGGGTGACGACCGCGACTCGTCTCCCCCCTGCCGAGTCGCGGCGCCCGCCGGCCCCGTTGGCATCCCCCTCGTCACCGGGTCCACCTTGGCGGGAACTTCAGCGGGGCGGCTCGAGATCGCGACTCCCCCTCCCTCGAGCCGTCCCGCCTAGTTTTTTCCGGCTCACTCCAGCGGCGGAGCCGACGGCAGATCGGGGCCCCCGGCCATCGCGGGGGCCGCCGGACGGCGCCGCTTGCGCAGCCACCACACCAAGGCCGCCGCGGGGATGCCGAAGACCAGCAGGAACGGTGCCATCGCGCCGATCACGGTCAGCAGCCCGCCGCCGAAGGTCAGGAAAGCGTCCCAGCCGTCGGTCAGCCCGCCGAAGAACCCACCGCGGGATTCCTCCGCCGCCGCGACCGTTTCCGCCTTGATCTGCACCGAAATTGTCGACATGGCAACACTTCCGGCCAAACTCTCGCGACGCTTCTGAAGCGACTCGAGTTCGGCTTCACGGCTCGTGAGCTCACTTTCGACCGACGTGATCTCCGAAACCGAGGTCGCCCTGGCGAGCAGCGCGCGGATGCGTTCGACGCTCGCCTTCTGGGTGGCCAGCCTCGAGTCGACGTCGACCAGCTGCTCGGTCACGTCCGTCGCGGTGACCTCTCGCCGGACCTGCTTGCCCAGCTTCCCCAGCTGGTCCAGCACGCCGTCGAGGCGTTCGGAGGGGACGACGACGTTGATCGTCGCCCGCTTCTCCTGGGTGCTCTCCTGGCCGGTGTAGCCGGCGGCGCCCTGGGTGATGACGCGCACCTGCGAGATCAGGTCGGCCACGTTCGGCGTGGTGAGCTCCAGGCTCGCCGTGCGCACCAGCTTGCGGTCGGTGATCCCCGGCTGCCCGGCGGGCGCCGGCGTCTTGTTCGCCCCCGCCTTGCCCGTGCCGCCGGGGCCTTCCTGACTCGGCGCGCCCTGGTTCGGCGCGGCCTGCTTGCCGTCGGCCGACATCGGCATCGCGGCGGATTCGCCGCCGGAATCGGTCGCCGAGCAGCCGGCCAGTGCCAGCACGATGCCGGCGGCGGCCACCCATCTCAATCGCTTGAACATCGATCCTTCTCCCTCCAGTGCTGCGGAGAGAGACGGAGCCGGGTTCAGACCCGTTGCACCGTTCGGGTCACGAGTCGGTCAAGGCTCCGGGTTCGTGCCCGTTCGCGGGCTCGATGAGGTGCTTGAACGCCTCCAGGTTCGCGAGCGACTCGCCGCGCGAGACGCGCCAGTCCCATTCGCGCCTGATCGATTCGGCGAACCCGAGTTCCAGCAGCGTGTTGAAGTCGCCGTCGGCGGCCTCCAGCACCTGCCCGAGGATCTTGTCCAATTCGGACTCGGTCACCGTGTCCAGGCCGAACTTGCCGACCAGGTAGATGTCGCCGATCGCGTCGACGGTGTAGTGCACGCCGTAGAGTTTCGCGTTGCGGCGCAACAGGAAGCGGTAAACGTCCTCATGGGACTCATCGGGACGGCGGCAGACGAAGGCCTCGACGGCGAACGCGTGGTCCCCGGCGACCAGCCAGCAGTTCGTCTGCAGTTTCTTGGTGCCGGGCAACGTGACGAAGTACTTTCCCTCGCCGCGCCTGTCGTACTCCAGGCCCGCACTGTCCAAAGAGGACCGTAGAGTCTCGTCGAGCGTCAAACCGCCACCTCCGCGCGCTGTTCGAGGGCACGCCGGAACGCGCCGGTCGCCTGAGCGTACGTGTCCAGCAGCCGGTCCGTCGTACGGCGCCAGGAAAAGCGCTGCGCGTGGACGACGGCGTTGGCCGAGAGTTCGGCACGCCACCCCGGCCGCAGCGCGACGTTGGCGAGCGCGGCCGCCCAGTCCTTCGGATCGTGCGAAGGCACCAGCAGCCCGGAAACCCCGTGCGGGACCGCGACCGGCAGACCGCCGACCTCCGCCGCGATCACCGGCGTCCCGCAGGCCTGCGCTTCGAGCGCGACCAGCCCGAACGACTCGTTGTAACTCGGCACGGCCACGATGTCGGCCGCACGGTAGACGTTGACCAGCGACCGGCCCGGCTGCGGCGGCATGAACCGGGTCTGCTCCTCGATGCCGAGGGAGACGGCCAGCTCGCGCAGGGCCTGCGGCTGCTCCAGCCCGGTCCCGGACGGGCCGCCGACGATCAGCACGACCAGCCGCGACGCCAGCTCCGGCCGCTCGCGCAGCATTTCGGCCGCGGCCAGCAGGAGGACGTCCGGCGCCTTCAACGGCTGGATCCGTCCCGCGAACGCCAGCACGATCGCGTCCTGCGGCAGGCCGAGCGCCCGGCGCGCGGCTTGCCGCGAACCCGGCGTGAAGCGGTCGAGGTCGACGCCCGGCGGGATGGCGTGCACGGCGTGCGGGTCGGCGTCGTACAGCTCGATCAGCTCACGAGCCTCGACGCGGGTGTTCGCGACGAGGCAGTCCGCCTCGGTGACGACCTGTTCCTCGCCGATCACGCGGGTGCGCGGTTCCGGGGTGTCCCCCTCGGCCAGCGCCGCGTTCTTGACCTTCGCCAGGGTGTGCGCGGTGTGCACCAGCGGCACGCCCCAGCGATCGCGGGCGAGCCAGCCCGCCTGGCCGGAGAGCCAGTAGTGCGAATGGATGAGGTCGTAGTAGCCCGGCTCGTGGAACGCCTCGGCCCGCAGCACCCCGGCGGTGAACGCGCACAGCTGCGCCGGCAGCTCGTGGCGTCCCAGCGGCTCGAACGGCCCGGCCGGGATGTGCCGCACCAGCACGCCGGGCGCCAGTTCGGCGACCGGAGGCTGGTCCGAGGACGTCGCCCGGGTGAACACCTCGACCTCGACGCCCCTGCGGGCCATCTCGGTGGCCGTCTGGCTCACGTAGACGTTCATCCCGCCGGCGTCGCCGGTACCCGGCTGTTCCAGCGGAGAGGTGTGCAACGACAGCACCGCGACGCGCCTGGGCGCGGCATCGAACCCGTGCAGAGGGATCGTCACCTGGTCAACACTCCTGAAGTCCTACTGATCGGCGAACCCGCGCAGCAGATCACCGAACTCATCCGCTGCTTCGGCGAACGGCAGATGCCCCACCTCAGGTAACCAACGCATGACGGCACCCTGAATCTTCCCGGCCGCGTATTCCGCGCAAGTCGGATCGATCACAGCGTCCGCGAGACCATGGACGATCAGTGCCGGTTTGTCCAGATCGCGAAGAACATCCTCGCTCCCGGCGTCACGCCGGAACAGCGCGGAACGCACCGAAGGCGGCGTCGAAAGGCAGGCGCCGAGCAGAGATTGAGTGAGCGTCCCGGACACCGGCGAGGCGGTCATCCGCGCGCTGAACTGCACCAACGCGGGAATCGCGACCGCGGGATCGTCCGACAGCACCGCCGGAATCGCCTCGCGCATCGCAGGCCCGACCTTGCCGCCCGGCCGGTTCTTGCCGATTTCTGTGATAGCGCCCACAAAAACGACGCCCTTGAGCCGCGCGGAGCCGTGTACCCGGAGGTAGTCGGTGATGACCAGCCCGCCGTAGGACCAGCCGACGACGATCGCGTCGTCACCGGCGAAGTCGAGCACGGAGGCGAGATCCTCGGCCCAGACCCGCGGATCGTCGTAGCCCGCGGAAGGGACCTCGGAGTCCCCGTGGCCGCGTAGATCCATCGCGACCAGGCGAAACCGCTCGGAAAGCGCGGGATCGGCCATCTGGGGCGCCCAGGCCTTGGCGGACTGGGCCCAGCCGTGCACGAACACGATCGGACGGGTGTTCTCGGCGCCTTCGACCCACAAGCCGATGCGGGTCCCGCCGTAGCCGACTACCTCGGTCTTCATGCCCGCACTTTATGAGGTCGGCCGGGGTGGTCGTGAGTGGCGATTCGGGTTAGAACCCGAATCGCCACTCACGACCACCGGCACCGACCGACCACCGGCGCCCCCGCTCACCTGCTACTTGACAGCTGACAGGGCCTTCCAGGACTTCCAGTCGTAGAACCAGTTCTTGACGTCCGATTTCATCGGGCTGGCCAGTTTCGAACCGGTGATCTCGACCGGGTCGCCGATCATCGCCGAGTCGAAGTACTTCTTCGCGTCCGCCTCGAGCAGGTTCACGCAGCCGTGCGAGGTGTTGGCCTTGCCGATGTTCGACGCGTTGTCCTGGTTCTCGTGGATGTACTCGCCGTTGTTCGAGATCCGGCAGGCCCACTTCTTGTTGACGTTGGTGTAGCCGTAGCGCGCGTTGTCGAAGCGGGCCGTCGGCTCCTTCGTCATCACGATGAACGTGCCGTTGGGGGTGTTCCGCTGGACGTCGCCGTCGAGCCCGTTCGAGCAGGGGTAGCTCGCCGACTCCGCCCCGCCGCGGTAGACCTTCATCGAGTGGTCCGGGGTGTTGACCTTGACCACCTGGTTGCGGCCGATCTTGAACTTGGTGGTGACGTCGGCCTTGCCGTACGCGCCGCCGCCGAGCGCGACGCCGTAGAGCTTCGCCTCGACGTTGACCGTGATGTTCGCGGGCCAGTACTCCTTCGGCCGCCAGTCGACCTGCACGTCCGACAGCCAGCCCCAGGAGCCCTCGACGTCCTTGTCGGTCGTCACCTTGAGCGCCTTCTCGACGGTGGCCTTGTCCTTGACCGGGGACGCGAACTTCACGCTGATCGGCATCGCGACGCCGACCTCGGCGTCGTCGGCCGGGTTCAGCGTGGCGCGAACCTCCTTGGCGGGCTTGACCGTGGTGAAGGTGCCCTTGAACTCGGCGGGCTTGTTGTCGCTGCCGGTCGCCTTCGCGGCGTAGGTGTAGGTCTTGCCGTAGCCGAGGACCTCGGAAGCCGTCCAGGTGAGACCGTCGGGCGAAAGCTCACCCTTGACGTCTTTGCCGGAATCCCCGGTGACCTTGACCTCGGTCAGCTTGCCGTCGGCGACCTTCACCACGACCGGCGTGACCACGGACGCGTCCTTGGCGTCGGCGGCGGGCTCGGCGGTGATCTTGGCCACCGGCGGCGCGGAGTTCTCCCCTTCGCCACCACTGCCTTCCGGCTTGGCGTTGCCGCCCGATTCGCTGGAGCAGGCAGCGGCCACCATGGCCGCACCCGCGGCGAGCGCGGCCTTGAACACCGTGCGCCGTTCGATCACCGTGTACCTCCCATTGGCCCCCCGCGAGCTTCTACCCGCTCAGCGCTGAGGACCTCTCCGACGTTACCCGCGGCGATGGAACTCACCCTCGCCCCTCAAGGGGATAGACGCACGGGACCGGCCCGGGGTTGTTCACCACCCGCAATTCGTCCTCTAGTTGCGGGAGAGGGCTAGAGCGAGCAGTTGATGAGCAGGGGCTCTGGGTGCAGCGAGACGCCGAAGCGGGCCTCGACGCCGTCGCGCACTTCGCGGGCAAGGGCGAGGAGATCCGCTGTCGACGCCTTGCCCCGGTTGGTGAGCGCCAGCGTGTGCTTCGTCGACAGCGACACCCGGCCGCCCGGCCCCTCGTGCCCCTTCGCGAACCCGGCGCGCTCGATCAGCCAGGCCGCGGACAGCTTCGTGCCGCCAGGAGCCGGGTACTGGGGCACGCGCACGTCCTCGCCGACGACGTTCACGATCCCCGTCAGCACCTTCGTGACCTGTGCCTCCCCGATGATCGGGTTGGTGAAGAACGAGCCCGCGCTCCACGTGTCGTGGTCGTCCGCGTCCAGGACCATGCCCTTGCCTCGACGCAGTCCGAGGACCGCTTCGCGTGCTTTGCCCGCCGAGACCCGGTCACCGATCTCGACGCCGAGCGTGCGGGCGAGTTCGGCGTAGCGGATCGGGGCCGAGAGGCCGTCTTCGGTGACCTTGAAGCGCACTGTGAGCACGACGCCCGCATCGGTCCCCTTCAGGACCGACGTGCGGTAGCCGAAGCCGAGTTCCTCCGCGGTCAGCGTGCGGGTCTCGCGAGTCGCCCGGTCGTAGAGGTCGACAGAGACCAGGGACTCGGCCACCTCGCAGCCGTACGCGCCGACGTTCTGGATCGGGGTCGCGCCGACCGAACCGGGGATGCCGGAGAGACACTCGAGCCCGCCGACGCCGTCGGCGACCAGGCCCTCGACGAAACCGTCCCAGTTCTGGCCCGCCGCGACCTCGACGAGATCCCCGTCACGCGTCCAGCCGGTGTTGCCGACCTTCAGCAACGTGCCCTCGAAGCCGTCGTCGGCGACGACGAGGTTCGAGCCGCCGCCGAGCAGCAGGACCGGCTCGCCCGCTTCGTCGGCCTCGCGGACCGCGTCGACCAGGGCCTGCGCGGTCGTCGCCTCGGCATAGCGCCGCGCCGGGCCGCCGAGCCGCAGCGTGGTGTGGTCGGCGAGGACGGCGTGCTGGGTGGGAGTTTCGGCAGTGCTCACGCCCGTGAACGGTACTGTCTGGCGCCATGGCCTCCCGTATCGAGCACCGCACAGCCTTCTCCGCCGACCTCGCGAGCGCGTGGGAAGCGGTGGCGAGCGAAGAGGCGCTGCGGGCCAGGCTGGAGCAGATCGGCGGCGACAACGCGGAGCTGCTGGAGTACGTCCCGGCCGGGGACGGCGTGCGCTACAAGCTGCGTCAGGGCATCAGCTCGGACAAGCTCCCCTCCGCCGTGCGGACGCTGCACCGGGGCGACCTCGTCGTCGAGCGCGAGCAGACCTGGAAGTCCTCCGGAGACGGCTACACCGGCACCGCGACGGCGTCCGTGCAGGGCGTGCCCGGCGAGATCACCGCGAAGACGTCGCTGACCGGCGAAGGTGCGCAGACGACCCTGACCAACAGCGGCGAGGTCAAGGTGCGGATCCCGTTCGTCGGCGGGAAACTGGAGAACGTGATCGCCGAACAGGTCACCAAACTGCTGGAACGCGAGGCGGAATTCGTCGCGAAGTGGCTGGCCGAGCGCTGAAGCCGGTCGGGGCACCGACACGCGGGACGACCAACCCCAACCGGCTCCGGCGGGTGGACCGGTGGCTCGCGCGGGACCCGGCCGCGACGCGGCTGCTGCGCCGCGCGGACGAGCCGCTCGTGGTGGACCTCGGCTACGGCGCCTCACCGGTGACCACGGTCGAGATGGCGCGCCGGCTGCGCTCGGTCCGGCGTGACGTCCGCGTGCTCGGTCTGGAACTGGACGCCGAACGAGTCGCCGTCGCGCAATCCGCCGTCGACAAGCCGTGGCTGGACTTCCGGCGCGGCGGCTTCGAACTCGCCGGGACCCGCCCGGTGCTGGTGCGCGCGTTCAACGTGCTGCGGCAGTACGACGAGGCCGAGGTCACCGGGGCCTGGTCGCTGATGCTGGACGCGATGGCGCCGGAGGGGCTCCTGGTCGAAGGCACCTGCGACGAGATCGGACGGCTGAGCACCTGGGTGGCCGTCGGGCACGACGGGCCTCGCACGCTGACCCTTTCGGTCCACCTCGCCAGCCTGGAACGTCCGTCCACAGTGGCCGAGCGATTGCCGAAAAGTCTCATCCACCGCAACGTCCCCGGCGAACGTGTCCACGAACTACTGTCCACCTTGGACACCTGCTGGGCGACGGCGGCGCCGCACCAGAACTTCGGCGTCCGGGCCCGCTGGGCGCATACCGTCCACCTGCTCACCGCGCGGGGCTGGCCGGTGCTGAACCGGCCGTCGACGTGGCGGCTCGGCGAGCTCACCGTGCCGTGGTCGTCCGTGGCGCCCGACTAGGAATTCATCGGTACAACCCCACTCCGTCACCCCGATGCGACCTGCGGTGATCACCATGGAACCGTGGAACTGCTGGAGTACGTCACCGAGCTGCTGCGGGGCTCGCTGGGATCACCCTGGCTGTGGGTGATCGTGTTCCTCGTGTCCGGGTTGGACGCGCTCCTGCCGTTCATGCCGAGTGAGACGACGGTCATCACCGTCGCCGTCCTGATCGGCCCGGACCTGCCGCAACTGGCGCTGCTCGCGCTGGTCGCCGCGCTCGGGGCGTGGGCGGGCGACTGCCTCGGCTACACCATCGGCGCCGCCGCGGGCCCGCGAGCGCTGGCCCGTCTGCAACGCGGTCCGGACGGGATCCGGCGCTACGAATGGGCGAAAATCCAGGTGCGGCGCAACGCCGTCCTGCTCATCCTCGCCGCCCGCTACCTGCCCGGCGGCCGTGTCGCGAGCGGACTCGCGAACGGGAGTCTCGGCTACCCGCCGGGCAAGTTCGTCTCGCTCGACGCCCTCGGCGCGAGCGTCTGGGCGGTGTACAGCGTCCTGATCGGTCTCGTCGGCGGAGCGGCCTTCACGGACGAGCCGGAGAAGGGCCTTCTGCTGTCCTTCGCACTCGGGTTGGTGCTGGTCGCGGCGATCGAGATCGGGCGGCGGGTCCGCGTCCGCATCCTGACCCGGCGCCGTGCCGCGGCCGAGACCGGCGACAATGGCGTATGTGTCGAACCCTGAACGCCGCTATGTGATCTCCTTCGGCTGCCCTGACCGCACCGGCATCATCGCCCGCATCTCGGGTTTCCTCGCCGAGCACGGCGGCTGGATCGTCGAAGCGGCGTACCACACGGACCCGGACACCGGCTGGTTCTTCACCCGCCAGGTCGTCCGCGCCGACTCGCTCCCGTTCGACGCCACCGAACTCCGCACGCGCTTCGCCGAAGTCGCCGAGTCGCTTTCCGCCGAGTCGAGCTGGCAGGTCAGCGACACGGGTGAGCGCCGTCGCGCCGTGATCCTCGTCTCCAAGGCCGGGCACTGCCTCTACGACCTCCTCGGCCGCGTCGCCTCGGGGGAACTGGACGTCGACGTCGCCGCGGTCATCGGCAACCACGAGTCGCTCGGCGACATCACCCACGCCCACGGCATCCCGTTCCACCACGTCCCGTTCCCCGCCGGTGACGCCACCGCCAAGGCGCCCGCGTTCGCCGAGGTGCGGAAACTGGTCGACGAGCACGACCCGCACGCCGTCGTGCTCGCCCGGTTCATGCAGGTCCTGCCCCCGGAACTGTGCGAGGCGTGGGCCGGGCGGGCGCTCAACATCCACCACAGCTTCCTGCCGTCGTTCGTCGGCGCGCGGCCGTACCACCAGGCCCACGCGCGCGGGGTGAAGCTCATCGGCGCGACCTGTCACTACGTCACCGCCGACCTCGACGCGGGCCCGATCGTCGACCAGGACGTCATCCGCGTCGACCACGGCGACTCGGTCGAGGACATGGTCCGCAAGGGCCGCGACATCGAAAAGGTGACCTTGGCGCGCGGGCTGCGGTGGCATCTCGAGGGCCGTGTTCTGGTGCACGGTAACCGAACCGTCGTCTTCTGATGGTTCACTGAGGTCATGGGGACCTCAGAGATCAAGGTGATCGAGACGCGGGAAGCGCTGCGCGAGCACCTGGGCCATCCGAAAGAGACGACCAAGGGAAAGATCCTCTCCTTCGTCGACGAACACGCGCGCACGGTGATCGAGCACTCGCCGTTCCACCTGCTGGCGACGGCCTCGTCCGACGGGACCTGTGACGTCTCCCCGCGCGGCGACCCGGCCGGTTCGGTGCTGGTGCTCGACGACAAGACGCTGGTACTGGCCGACCGGCCCGGCAACAAGCTGCTGGACAGCCAGACCAACATCCTCGAGAACCCGCACGCGGGGCTGCTGTTCCTGGTGCCGGGGATGAACGAGACGCTGCGGATCAACGGCCGCGCGAAACTGGTCGCGGACGCGCCGTTCTTCGACGATCTCGTGGTCAAGGGGAAGCGGCCGCAGCTGGCGATCATGGTCGAGGTCCAGGAGCTGTACCTGCACTGCGCCAAGGCGTTCCTGCGGTCCTCGCTGTGGAAGCCGGAGACCTGGCCGGACCGTTCCGGCATCCCGAGCGCCGGCCGGATGTTCCGCGACCAGATGAAGCTGGACATCTCGGCGGAGCAGCTCGACGCCGCTCTGACCGAAGGTGCCCTCACGACGCAGTACTGAGTGCAATGAAAGTCCCCTTCATTGCAAAATTTGCGATGAAGGGGACTTTCATTGCACGCGTGTGAGGGGTCAGACGCGGACCAGCATCTTGCCGGTGTTCGCGCCGCCCAGCAGGTCCAGGAAGGCCTGCGGCGCGTTGCGGATACCGTCCACAATGGTCTCGGAGTACTTGAGCTCGCCGGAGGCGACGAGCGGCGCGACCTCCTTGACGAACTGCGGCTGCAGCGCGAAGTGGTCGCCCACCAGCATGCCGCGCATGGTGAACCGCTTCGCGATGATCGACGCGAGGTTGCGCGGCGCCGCGGCGGGTTCGGTGTTGTTGTAGACCGAGATCATCCCGCAGATCGCCATCCGGCCGTGCAGGTTGATCGAGTCGATGGCCGCTTCGAGGTGCTCGCCGCCGACGTTGTCGAAGTACACGTCGATGCCCTCGGGCGCCGCCGCGCGCAGCTGCTCGATGACCGGGGCGTCCTTGTAGTTGAACGCCGCGTCGAAGCCCAGCTCGTCGGTCAGCCACTTGACCTTGTCGTCCGTGCCGGCGCTGCCGATGACGCGCTTCGCGCCCTTCAGCTTCGCCAGCTGGCCGACGACGGAACCGACCGCACCGGCCGCGCCGGACACGAAGACGGTGTCGCCCTCCTTGAACTCCGCGACGTCGAGCAGTCCGGCGTACGCGGTGAGCCCGGTCATGCCGAGGACGCCGAGGTACGCCGTGATCGGCGCGGCCTCGGGGTCCACCTTCACCGCGTGCTTCGCGGCGACGACGGCGTGGGAACGCCAGCCGAGGCCGTGCAGCACGATGTCGCCGGGCTTGAAGTCGTCCACGGTGGACTCGAGCACCTCGCCAACGGCGCCGCCGTGCATGACCTTGCCGACCTCGTAGGGCTCGGCGTAGGACTTCGCGTCGCTCATCCGGCCGCGCATGTACGGGTCCACGCTCAGGACCTGGTTGCGGACCAGGATCTGGCCTTCACCCGGCGTCGGGATCTCGACGTCCGCGATTTCGAAGTTCTCGAGCGTCGGGACACCGTGCGGACGGGAGGCGAGCCGGATCTCGGTTGCGTTCACGAGGTAACTCCAAGTCTGTTGCGAACCACAAGCGGGGCGATCGCCCCGTATTCACGACGGGTACAACGGGCTAACCGGGGCGACCATTCCGATTGTGGCGAGTACTACACGGCCTCGGCGAGTTTGCCGAGAACACCTTCGTAGATCCGCTTGAGGCCACCGGGCGCGAAGGTCTTCTCGAAGAAGCCTCCGATGCCGCCCGCGCCGTCCCAGGTCGTCTCGATCCGGACGAGGCTGCCCTCCGGCACCTCGCGGACGGTCCAGGTGGTGACCATGCTCGAGTTCGCGTCGGTCTCGACGATGGTGCCTTCGGACGGCTCGGTCACCGTCGCGGCGACGTCACGCACGCGCTTCGACGTCGCCTGCAGCTTCCAGCTCGCCTTCGTGCCCGCGCCGACGCCGCCCTCGGTGACCTCGTAGTCGCGATAGTGCTCCGTCAGCAGCTTCGGCCGGGTTTCCGTGTAGTCCGCGACGAGCGTCCTGACCTTGTCCGCCGGCGCTTCGATGGTGCGCTCCGCGATGGCCGTGACCTTTCCCATCCCACTCCCTTTCACCCGTGTTGCAACGACAGCGTCCACGATTCCACCGCTACCCGCAGGGGGAACGAGCGCCCCCTCCGTCCTCCCCCGAACGCTATGAAAGGCCCGTTACTTGCAAAATTTGCAAGTAACGGGCCTTTCATAGCGCGCGCGGGGGGCTAGATGAGGGACTTCTCCTTCAGCCAGTCCTTCGCCACGTCGCCCGGCTTCTCGCCGTCCGAGTCGACGCGCTTGTTCAGCTCACGCAGCTGCACGGTGTCGAGGGCCTTGCTGACGGCGTTGACGGCGGCCGCGAAGTCGGCGCCACGCTCGTCGAGGACCTTCTTGTTCACCGCGGGCACAACGTTCTCGGTCGGCACGATGGCGAGGTCGTCCTCAAGCGCCACGAACTGCGGGTCGCCGACGAGCGGGCTCACCGAGTCGACCGGGATGACGGTGACCTTGCCGGACCGCAGCTGCTCGACGCGCGGGCCTGCCTCCTGCACGGTCTGGAAGGTGGCCTTCAGCTTGTAGACGTCCGTGAAGCCCTTGAAGCAGGGAAGCCGCTTCTCGCACTCCGGGCCGCCCGCGACGATGACGTTGTCGACCTTGGACAGGTCGCTGATCTTCGCGAGGCTCTTCTCCTTGGCGAGATCGGCCTTCACGATGTAGGTGTTCTTGTCCTCCGCCGGCGAGTAGTCCAGTAGGCCGATGCCGTCGGCCTCGAACAGCTTCTTGAGCTGTTCGTGCTCGCCCGCCGCGTCCTTCGCGGCGTCCTTGCCGAAGCCGGTGGTGATGGCGGCGCCCTGGTACTCCGGGATGAACTGCAGTTCGCCGGACTTCAGCGCCGGGTAGATCAGCTCGCGCGAACCGAGGTTCAGCTTGCGGGTGATCGGGTAACCCTTGGCCTCCAGCGCGTTCGCGTACAGCTCGGCGAGGATCAGGCTGTCGGTGAAGTTGAAGGAGGCGACGACGATCGGCGCCCCGCCCTTGCTCTGCGCGGCCGGGGCCGCCGCGTCTTCGCCACCCCCGCAGGCGGTCATACCGAGGACGGCGGCGGCGAGCACCGCGCCCACTCGAACATTCCGTGTCCAGCGCACGTGCACACACTCCTATGACTCGAACAGAGGAATGGACAGTATCTCCGGGTCACGACAGAATCCACATTTTGAGAGCTCCGCCCCGTGTGCTCCCAGAGAGCGGAATCAGTACGCCCGATCGGGGTAGAGTCGGCCGGTGCGAGCCTCCTCCGTGTTCCCGGTACCCGCCCAGGGCGGGCGGCCGCTGTTCGAGTGGCGGTGGGTGGACCGTCATTTCGACGAGATCCTCGATCGGCTCGGCGAGCACGTCACGCTGACCGCGGCGGCGCTCGCCATCGGACTCGTGGTGTCCATCGGTGTTTCCGTGGTTTCGCTGCGTCGCCGGTGGTTCTACGTCGTCGCGCTGAGCGCGGCCGGTTCGCTCTACGTCATCCCGAGTCTCGGCGCCTTCGCCGTCCTGGTGCCCTTCACCGGCCTGACGTCCTTCACGACCGCGGTCATCCCGTTGGCGACGTACACGTTGCTGATCCTCATCCGCAATATCGTCACCGGCGTCGAACAGGTGCCCAAGGAAGTCCGCGAAGCCGCGCTGGGCATGGGTTTCACGCGTTCCCGGTTGCTGTGGCAGGTCGAGCTGCCGCTCGCGCTGCCGGTGGTGATCGCGGGCCTGCGCGTCGCGGCGGTGACCACGATCGGGCTCGTGACGGTGACTTCCATGCTCGGCAAGGGCGGGCTCGGGTACTTCATCCGCGCCGGGATCCAGACCGCGACCCCGAACCCGACGTCGATCATCGTCGGTGTCGGGCTTTCCGTGGTGCTGGCCGTGGTGGTGGATCTCCTGCTGTGGGTCGGCGGGCGCGCGCTCGCGCCGTGGTCTCGGAAGGCGTCGCGATGAGCATCATCGACCAGACCATCGAGTGGTTCGGCGAACCGAACCGCTGGAGCTGGACCGACTCCGCGGGCGTGCCGTACCGGACGGTCGAGCACCTTCAGTTCTCCTTGCTGGCACTGGTGATCTCGGCCGTGCTGACGATCCCGCCCGCGTTGTGGCTCGCGCACTACCGCCGCGCGCAGTTCCTCGCGACGAGCGCGGTGAACATCGGCCGCGCGATCCCCAGCTTCGGGCTGGTGATCCTGTTCTGGTTCCTGGCTTCCCGGCTCGGAGTCGACACGACGTTCTGGCCGCTGATGCTCGCGCTGGTGGCCTTGGCGCTGCCGCCGTTGTTCACCAACACCTACGCGGGCGTCATCCAGCTGGAGCAGGAAACCGTCGACGCCGCGCGCGGAACCGGCTACCGCGAGTGGCAGATCATGCTGCGCCTGGAGTTGCCGCTCGCGTCGCCGGTCATCCTCGCGGGCGCCCGCGTCGCGTTCCTGCAACTGGTGGCGACCGTCGCGATCGGCGCGATCGTCAACGACGGCGGCGGGCTCGGACGGTACATTGTGGACGGTTTCGCGCTCGGGGATCCGGGCCACGGCGAGATCCTGGCGGGCGGCGTCGCCGTCGTCGTACTGGCTTTGGCGTGCGAGGGCGTTTTCGCGCTCATCACCCGGGTGGTGACTCCGCGCGGGCTGGCGATCCAGTCCCGCGCGGAGGCCCAAGCCTGATCCCCTGGCTATTCGAGCAGCCAGATCCAGTAGCGGTCACCGTCGAGGATGTGGTGACGGCCGATGAAGTCGTTCACGGTCTGCTCCATCGCCGAGAAGGTGCGCTCGGGGAGCGGCAGGACGGCGAACGACGGATTCGCCCCGGTCCCGTGCCCGGGATAGTGGCCCGCCCCGTCCCTCGTGCTGTTGAACGGATACACCGCGCACTTGAGGACCAACCCGTCCGGACCGGTATGCCAGTCCGGACCCCACCGCCGCGCGCAGTAATACTCGGAGCGCGTCTTGCTCGCGTCCTGAGCCGCCTGGTGGTGGGTCCGCGTGAGCGGGTAACTGCGCAACGCCAAGATATCGCCGAACCACCCCGGAATGTGACTGCCTTCCGCGGGCCCGGGGTACAACTTGTCGATGGGACTGTGGATCGCGTCGGCCACCAGTCGCCCGTAGTCCCTGATCGCCGGGTCGTGAAGATCCACGACGAACAGGGCCGGTTTCGGGAAGACGCACTTGCTTCCTTGGACGTAGCCAGCCTCGTCGCACCGCGCTTCGGTCGAAAGCTGCGGCGCGTTCTCCACCTGGCCGTTCTCGCCCTCGACGAACAGCGTCCGGCCCAGGTTGTACCAAGTACGCTTCTCGGCCTGGATCTCCGGCGGGTCCTGGTAAATCGGGGGGTCCTCGCCGCGCATGGTGAACACCGTGTCCTCGACGGGCCTGGCCTTCCACTCCGCGATGCTCTTCGTGACCTTGGCTTCGGGCACGTCGCAGTCCGCGGTCCCGGAGGTGTCCTTCGCGGCGCACGTCATCGTGGCGCCGAACCGCGTGGTGTCGGGCAGGCCGTGGATGGAGGAGAACTGCATCCGGTGACTGATGACGACACGACGCTGCGAAGGCACCATGTTCCGGGTGACGACCACGTATACGACCGCCTCACCGACCAGCTGGCAGCCGGGCTCGGGGCAGGCGTATTGCCGATAACGCAATTGCGTCTTCTGACAGGTGGAAAACCGATTCTTGAAGTACCCGTCCGCCGGATTCGGGCGACTGGGAGTACATTCGTCGAAAGTGACCGGCTGGGGTATGTTCCGGTCGGTGGCCGGAAGGGGATTCTCCGCCGGTGGCGACTCCCGCAGTATCTCCAAAGATGTTGCGAGAGCGGCGGTTTGCGTAAAACTCGTCATCGATGCGACGAGCAAGACCACCATCGAGATCATGAGCGTGCCGCGAACAGGTCTTCGACGATTCATGGGTGTCCCCATTCTCGAAATAATGTGGACCACCTAGATTAAAGGAGTGACGACGTCGAAATCGCCGTCAGAACGGCCCAAATTCCCCGGCCGAAAACGCGGCGACGAGAGCAGTCACTTCAGGCCCCAACGCCCGGTCCACCTCCACCGGCGGCACCAGCTCCCGCAGCCGTCCGTAAGCCGCCCGAAGCCCGGGCGGCCCGTCACCGGTCGCCAGCCACCGCGCCTGCGAACCCGTGATCAGGTCACAAGCCGTGATGGCGGACATCCGCGCGCAGGCGTCACGGAGCTGATTCCCCGCCGCCCAGGCGAACGCCTGCACGTCCTCTTGTCCGGCGGAAGTGTCGACGGAGCCCAACGTCGCGGGTGTGGCCAGCCGTCGCAACGCGTGCAACTCCCCCACCGCGCGTTTGTGCAGCGGCACCAGCCCCGCCTGCGGTCCCGGATCCGCCGCCAGTTGTGCGGGCAGTCCGCTGAACCGCTCGTCCAGCAACCGGTGCGTCCGCTGGACGCTCACTTCGCCGAGATGCACCAGCGCCGCCGTCACCGCGTCCATCCGCAGCCCGAGTTCGACGGCGTGGAAACCCGTCGTGGACACGAATTCGCCGTCCAGGAAGACCGGCGAGTCGGTCGGCATCGAGCGCCGCGAGGCCGCGTCCAACTCGGCGGTGACCCGGGTCAGATGGGCGATCGCGCGGGGCGCGACCCGGACGGAAACCGGCGCCTGCACGACCTCCGGCCGTTCGACGGACCCGTGGATCAGTCCGCTCACTTCGAGAAGCACCGAGCGGAGAACCTGATCGTCTCCCGCCAGCGCGGGACGGTAGACCGCTTGCGGCGCACCGAGAACGTCGATCGCGATCGCCGCGGCCAGCGTCTGCAGGTCCACGAGCCGCCGAGCCTCGACGAGCGCGAAGGCGGCGAGTGTCTCGGCCAGCGGCGAGCCCTGGATGAGGGTCGCGCCCTCCTTGAGACCTGGCTCGTACGGCTTCGCCAGCACCTCCGACGCGGGCGTCTCGACGCCGTCCACCAGCACGGTCCCGACGCCGAGAAAGGTCTGGAAGGCATGCGCCAGCGGGATGATCTCGCCGGCGCTGCCCAGTCCCGTCCTCGGCACGGCGGGCGTGAACCCCTCGTTCAGCCGGTCGACGAGGAACGTCACCAGCTCCGGGCTCGCGCCCGCCTCCGGCGCGAGCAGATCCCGCAGGCGCACCAGCAGGAGCCAGCGCACTTCCTCCGCCGAAAGCCAGGGCGGACCGCCGACGGCCCGGCCGATCAGCAGGTTCCGCTGGTGCGCGCTCGACGCGGGAGAAGCGACTCCCGCG
This sequence comes from Amycolatopsis sp. lyj-84, assembly GCF_046549075.1. Taxonomy (NCBI): domain Bacteria; kingdom Bacillati; phylum Actinomycetota; class Actinomycetes; order Pseudonocardiales; family Pseudonocardiaceae; genus Amycolatopsis; species Amycolatopsis sp. lyj-84. The sequence continues at coordinate 355,737 of NZ_JAJPWO010000008.1, read as the reverse complement.
AGCCGCCCCATGCCGGTGTTCACGCCGTAGACGGGGCGATCGGTCAGCGCGCGGAGCACGCGGGCGCGGTTCTCGCCCAGCCTCGTCAGCAACGCGGGATCGACCTCGAGGACCTCGGCCTCGAACGCCGAGGCCAGCTTGAAGTCCTTTGTGGACAGTCTCACTCGACGGGACGCGCGAGCCCGTCGATCACCTCGGCACCGGGCAGGGACGCGAGGGTCGCGCCAGAGATCAGCAGCTTGCCGCCGCGGATCCCGCTGCCGATGACCAGTTCGGGTTCGTCCGCGACGCGCTGGTCGATCAGGGTCGGCCAGCCCTCGGGCAGGCCGACCGGGGTGATGCCGCCGTACTCCATGCCGGTGAGCGAGACGGCCTCGTCCATCGGGGCGAAGGACGCCTTGCGCACGTCGAGGCGGCGCTTGATCACGCCGTTCACGTCGGCGCGGGTGGTGGCGAGGATCATCGCGGCGGCGAAGCGGACCTCGCCGGCGCGTTTGCCCGCGACCACGACACAGTTCGCGGACGCCGACAGCGGTGAGCCGTATGCCTCGCAGAAGGCGGCGGTGTCGGCCAGATCCGCGTCGATCTCCACGACCCCGACGGAATCAGGGTCGGAGAGGGAGGCGAGCGCCTTGGCGACGGGCTCGGCGACGAGGTCCGGGCGGGAGAGGGCGGGGACGACGGTGAGGCTTCCGGCGATGGTCCAGGTAGTCACAGCGCCACGATAGCCATCGCGGTCACCAGTTGCGGCCGCCACGCTGGACCTCGATGAGCTTGGGGCGGACGTCCACGAGGTAGACCAGGACCGCGACCAGCGCGGGCAGCCACAGGATCATGCCGCCGCCGTAGAACTCGAAGAGGGTCAGCACCACGGTGGCCCCGCCGGTGATGAGCATCCAGATGGGCTTGGTCTTGCGGTCGGCGGCCGAATACGCGTCCGAGCGCTGCCTCAGCGCATTAACGAAAGCGAACAGCCCGGTCAATGCGCCGCCCCAATGGATGGCGATGAGGATCCAGGTGGCAACGAACACGAAGTCAGCTTACGTCAAACCGGGCGAATGACCCGGGCCCCTGGCACCGGAACCGGTGCCAGGGGCCCTGGACTTCACGCGGAGAGCTTTACTTCTCGGTCGTCTTCGGCGCGGTGGCCGGCTTCTTGGCGACCGGGCTGGCGGTGGTGCGGCGCACGGGGGCCGTGGTCTTCGGCGCGGTCTTGTTGGCGACCTTGCGCGAAGCCGAACGGGTCTCGTGCGCGAGGTCGTCGCCGATCTCCTCGACCTCGTCGGCGATCTCGCCCGCGACCTCGGTCACCCTGCGGGCGGTCTTCTCGCCCACCGAGCGGGTGCCCTTGGTGACCTTGCCGAGCACGGTGTCGATGCGCTCACGGGTGTCCGCGGTCGCGTCCTCGAGCTGCTCGATGGCCTTCTTGACCTGCGGCTGCGCGGCGATCTTGTCCCACGCCTGCTCACCGGACTCGGCCAGCTTGTTGTACAGCTTCAGCGCGGCTTCGGTGTACTCGTCGATGACCTTGCGCAGCTCGGCCGGGTCCAGCTTCTCGCGGAGGCCCTCGACGTCGTGCGGGAGCTCTTCGATGTTCTTGCGAGCGGTCTCGCCACCCTCGACGACCTTCTCGCGAGCCTTGCCGACGGCGTCGATGACGGCCTGGCCCGCCAGGTTCCCGGCACCCAGCGCGGCGAGCAGCGGCGTGCGGAACTGGTCGAGGGCGGTGTTCTTGCGGTCGGTCTTGGTGGTCGTGGCCGTGGTCATGCTGACTCCTCGGTTTCGGCTTGGACTGTGGTTTCCGCCCGCGGGGGCTTCGCGGCGGCGTTCTCGCGGCGGAACGATTCGTAGACGTCGAGCAGGACCTGCTTCTGCCGCTCGGTCAACTCGGTGTCGGCGCGGATCGAGTCGCCGACCGGGCCGCCCGTCGGCAGATCGAGGATTCCCGCTTGCACGTAGAGCGCCTCGGCCGAAATACGCAGGCCCTTGGCGATCTGCTGCAGGATCTCCGCGCTGGGTTTGCGGACCCCGCGCTCGATCTGACTCAAGTACGGATTGGACACGCCGGCGAGTTTCGACAGCTGCCGCAAGGAGATCTTCGCCGTGCTGCGCTGCTGGCGGATGTACTCGCCGATGTCGGAAGCGATGTCCGCGACCTTCTCCATCGGTCCGCCCGACGGGGGCTGATCCCGGTTGGTGTCTGACATCGGTCACCTCCTCGCGACGTCTTCAACGCTACGCGCGAGTGCTAGCTATTGCAAGCACTCTGCTTGCAACCATCGGGTGTGTTGGTGCTCACCCCGCTGCGACATGAAGGATTACGGTGGAGGGATGTCGAACGCGACGCGGCTGCGGCGGCGCCTCGTCGAGCATCTGCTCGCCGAGGGCGTACTGCACGACGCGCGCTGGATGACCGCGTTCCGCACCGTGCCGAGGCACGTCTTCCTGCCGCGGTTCTTCGTCCCGGCGGCGAACGGCTGGGCCGCGGTGGAGAACGGCGACGAAGAATGGCTCAGGCGCGCCTACTCACCCGAAGTGCTGGTCATCCAGCTCGACGACGATTCGGGACTCTGGGAACGGGCGCGCTATCTGGGCGCGCAGCCGGGAACGCCGACGAGTTCGTCCAGCCAGCCGTCGATCATGGCGATCATGCTCGAAGAACTCCGGGTCGCCGACGGGCACCGCGTACTGGAGATCGGCACGGGCACCGGGTACAACGCCGCCTTGCTGTGCCATCGGCTCGGCTCCGGGCTCGTGTACACAGTGGACATCGACCCGGAACTGGTCGACGCCGCGCGCGAGCGGCTCGCGGAGGCCGGGTACGCGCCTTCGTGCGCCGCGTCCGACGGAGCCGACGGCTTCCCGGCGGGCGTCCTCTACGACCGGGTGCTGTGCACGTGCTCGGTGTCGTCGATCCCGCCCGCGTGGCTGGAGCAGACCGTTCCGGGCGGGCTGATCGTCACCACGCTGAACCGGCCGATCGGCGGCGGGCTCGTCCGGATCGTCGCGGGCGAAGGCGCGACGGGACAAGGGCGCGTGCTCGGCCGCGACGGTCGCTTCATGCCGCTGCGCGCACACCGGTTCAGGCCGTCGAAGGTGCCGGACGGCGACGTCGCCTGGCGGCCGACCCGGCTGCCGATGGGAGTCATCACCGAAGTCCGCAGCCGCTTCGAGTTCTTCGCCGGGCTCCAGCTTCCCGGCGTGACGGCCTTACGGGACGGCCAGAACACCGCGCTGGTCCATGCGGACGGCTCTTGGGTCCGGCATCGGCAGTCGGACCGCGAGTACGAAGTGGCCGAGGGCGGCCCGCGACGGCTGTGGGAGCTCGTCGAAAGCGCGCAAGAGGAATGGCTCGAACTCGGTCAGCCGTGGCGGGACCGGTTCGGGCTCAGCCTCGACGGGGACGACCAGGTGATCTGGCTGGATTCCCCCGAAGGCAGGACTTGGCCGCTACGTCCCTGAAACCGCTACGACCGTGAAAGCAGGCCGCGCACCCACATCTCCACATGATCGACGGCGACGTCCACCGGGATGTGGGTGGTGTCGAACAACTCGACCGGCGGATCGAGCGACGGCGCTTCCCGTTGCAGCCACTCGTTGAACTCCAGCATCTCCTCGACCCGCTCCTCGTCCCACTCCCGCCAGGCGGGCCGCGCCAGCAAGCGCTTGCGCAGCGCGTCGGGCTCGCTGACGAGCGCCAGGTAGTGGATGTCGGAGAAAAAGACGCGCTCGGGCAACTGCTCGAACTCGGGCGGCGCGACGGTGCCGCAGAGCACGACCGGGCGACCGTTCTGGTGCAGCATCGCCGCCATCCGCAGCCAGGTCGACCGGAACGCGGGATGGCCGGGGACGTCGTCGCGCAACGCCCCTGTCCACAACACGTCCTGCTCGACCACGAGCGCGAGGTCGCCGAGCCGTTCCGCCAGCCGCGGCCCGACGGTGGACTTCCCCGCCCCGCTCGGCCCTGTCAGCGCGAACAACGGGAGCCGCCGGAACGGCCACCGGTGCGCGCATTCCGCGCACACCAGCAGCCCGCTCTCGACTTGTGGCCGTTCGGCGCGATCGCCGCAGGCCGGGCAGATCTTGAGATCGAGGACCACGGTCAGTCGAAGAGGCCCTCGAGGAAGCCACCCTTACGACGCTTGCCTTGGTGGCCGTAGCCGTGCGGGGAGTCGGCGTGGCCGCGGTACCCCTTGGGCGAGTCGGAGTAGCCGCCCCGGTAGCCCTTCGGCGAGTCGGAGTACCCGCCGCGGTGCGGCCGCGGGGAGTCCGGACGGCCGTAGTGCGGAGCCGGCGCGTGCCCACCTCCCTGGTACGGCGGAGGCTGGTGCCCGCCGTAGTACGAGTTCTCGGCACCGGCGATGGCTTCCAGCTCGCCCCTGTCCAGGAAGATGCCGCGGCATCCCTGGCACTGGTCGATGTGGACACCGTTCTTGTCGACGGTCTTCATGGCGTTCTGGCACTTCGGACAAATCACGTATCAGAGATTACGCATTTTTCGCGTCCGAGGTCAGCAGGCGCACAGGCAAAACGGGTGTCCGGCCGGATCCGCGTAGACCCGGAAGGTCTCCGGAGAGTCGTCGAGCAGCTTCGCACCGATGGCCAGCGCGCGCTCGTGACCGGCTTCGAGGTCGGTGACGTCGAGGTCGACGTGCGCCTGCTGCGGGTTCTCCGCCGACGGCCACGCGGGCGGGCGGTAGTCCGGGACGCGCTGGAACGAGAGCCGCGCGCCGCCCTCGGGGTTCCGCAGCGTCACCCAATGGCCGTCCGTGGCGACCTCGGCCGCCTTCCAGTCGAGCAGCTCGCGGTAGAACTCCGCCAGCGCGACCGGGTCCGGGCAGTCGAGGGCCACCGCGCCGAAGGTCGGTACCGCTCCCATGGTTCAGCCTCCACGATGATCGAGTAACCAGCGAAGAGAGTATGCGGGTTATCGGAGCCGATGACAACAGGTCTCGTCCGTACACTGGGCGAGGTGAACACCGACGCGTCCCTGGTGGTCGAGTTTCTGAACACGGTGAACGTCGAACGCGGCACCGACCTCCTGGACGATCCGGAGACCTGGCAACGCTGGGCCCGCGATCACCGGCTGCGCGCGGACACCCCCGCGGCCGCGCGCGAAACCCGGGACGCGCTGCGTTCGGCGATCGGCGACCCGCGGCTGCCCCGGCTCGGCCTGCGCGTGCCGGCGGAGATCGTCCTCGGCCCGGAAGGCCCGCTCCTGGTCGCGGAATCGGTCAGCGAAGCGGTGATGGCCGCGTCGACCCGGCTGACCGTGCTCGGCGAGTGGGTCCGGCTCAAGATCTGCCCGGCGGACGACTGCCTGTGGGCCTTCTACGACGAGTCGCGGAACCGGTCGCGGACGTGGTGCTCGATGCGGTCGTGCGGGAACCGGGAGAAGGCGCGGGCCTGGCGGGCGCGGACGGCGGACGTCTCGACCTGAGCTGAAGGGGCCTTTCCCCGCATGTCACGCGGCGAAGGGCGCTTTCACCCCATCGCATGCGGGGAAAGGCCCCTTCAGCTCCCGTCCTTGTACCCACGCGACCACAACTTCTGGGGTCACCCACCCCCGAGTTACCCCCAGGGGTTGTGCACACCGTTAGGCCAAAGACGTGAAAAGCTGTGGATAACCCTGGGGATGACTCCACTTCCTGTGGACAACTCCCGGAAGGGCCTCCGGAGTGTGGTATAGGTGCCGCCGCTCAGAAGAGCAGCTGCGCGACCGCGTAGATGACCAGACCGGCGAGCGCGCCGACCACCGTGCCGTTGATCCGGATGAACTGCAGATCCCGGCCCACCTGGAGCTCGATCTTGCGCGAGGTCTCCTCGGCGTCCCAGCGCTCCACGGTGTCGGTGATGATCCCGGTGATCTCGCGGGAGTAGTTGGTGACCAGATAGGCCGCCGCGCCCTCCACCCAGTTGTCCACCTTGGACCGGATGTGGTCGTCGGAGACCAGCCGCTCGCCCAGTGCCTCGAGTCCGGTGCGCACCCGGCGCCGCAGCTCGCTCGACGGGTCCTCGGCGGCGGTGAGGAGCATGTCCTTCGCCGTCGCCCAGGCCGAGCCGATCAGCTTCTGCACCTCGTCGTGCCCCAGCATCTGGGACTTGACCTGCTCGGCGCGCGCCATCACCTCGGGGTTGGTCTGCAGGTCGAGGGCGAACTCACCGAGGAACTTGTCCACCGCCAGCCGCATCGGGTGGTTGACGTCGGTCTTCACCGCCCACACGAAGGACAGCACCTCGCCGTAGACCTTGTCCGCGAGCATCTCGTCGACGAACTTCGGCGACCAGCTCGGCGCCCGGTCCGAGACCACGCGCAGCATCGTCGTGTGGTTGTCCCGCACCCATTCGTAGGCGCGGTCGCACATCAGGTCCACCAGCTTGTGGTGCGCCCCGTCGGCGAACACGCCTTCCAGGATCTTGCCGAGCGGCGGGCCCCACGGCTTGTCCACGATCCGCTTGACCACGGCCTGTTCCATGATCGCCTGGACGTCTTCGTCGCGGAGCACCTTGACCGCGGCCCGGACGACGGTGGCCAGTTCGGACGTCACGCGTTCGGCGTTCTGCGGCTGCGAAAGCCACCCGCCGAGCCGCTTCGAGACCTCGACCCGGCTCAGCTTCTCGCGGATCACCGACTCGGACAGGAAGTTCGAGCCGACGAAGTCGCCGAGGCTGCTGCCCAGCGCGTCCTTCTTGTTCGGGATGATCGCGGTGTGCGGGATCTTGATCCCCAGCGGATGCCGGAACAGCGCGGTCACCGCGAACCAGTCGGCGAGCGCGCCGACCATCCCGGCTTCGGCGGCGGCGCGGACGTAGCCGACCCAGCCCGGCCAGCCCGCGGCCTCGGCCCAGCTGGTCAGCAGGAAGATCACCGTCGCCCCGAGCAGGAACGACAGCGCGACCATCTTCATCTTGCGCAGGCCGCGGCTCTTCTCCTCCTCGGCGGCGGTTCCACCGGGCGGATCGGCTGGGGTCACCTTGGCGGGCGTCAGTTGCTCCACAGGGCCATTGTCCGTGAGGATGGCTGATCGTGCGCGAACCTGTCCTCGTACCCCGCCTCCAGCCCTTCACGTCGACCATCTTCGCGGAGATGACGGCACTGGCCGTCCGCCACGAAGCCGTCAACCTCGGCCAGGGTTTTCCCGACACCGACGGGCCCGCCGGAATGCTCGACGCCGCCAAGAACGCGCTGTTCGGGGGCGCGAACCAGTACCCGCCGGGGCCGGGACGCCCGGAGCTGCGCGCGGCGATCGCGCGGCACCGCCGCCGCTACGGCGTCGAGTACGACCCCGACACGGAGATCCTGGTCACCGCCGGGGCCACCGAGGCCATCGCGGCGTCGCTCATCGCGCTGACGCAGGCCGGCGACGAGGTCATCGTCATCGAGCCGTACTACGACTCGTACGCGGCCGCCGTCGCCATGGCGGGCGCGGAACGCCGCGTCGTCGGCCTGGTGGAACGTGACGGCCGGTTCGCGCTGGACCTCGAGGGCCTGCGGGCCGCGGTGACCGATCGGACCAGGGCGATCCTGATCAACTCGCCGCACAACCCGACCGGCACGGTGTTCACGCGCGCCGAGCTGGAAGCCGTCGCCGCGCTCTGCGTGACGCACGACCTGATCGCGATCACCGACGAGGTGTACGAGCACCTGGTCTTCGACGACGCCGAGCACACCCCGCTCGCGACCCTGCCCGGCATGCGGGACCGCACGGTCTCGATCTCCAGCGCGGGCAAGACGTTCAACTGCACCGGCTGGAAGATCGGCTGGGTCTGCGCGAGCCCCGAGCTGGTCGCGGCGGTGAAGGCGGCGAAGCAGTTCATCACCTTCGTCTCGGGCGGACCGTTGCAACCGGCCGTCGCGCACGCGCTGGACCACGAACTGCCGTGGGCCGAAGAGCTGCGCACGAGCCTGCAGGGCAAGCGGGACCGGCTCGCCGCGGGCCTCGCGGAGGCGGGCTTCGCGGTCCGGCCGACCGCCGGGACGTACTTCATCTGCGTCGACGTCCGCCCGCTCGGCTTCGACGACGCCGCGGAACTGGCTTGGGAACTCCCCGAACGGGTGGGCGTGGCGGCCGTGCCCGTAAAGGTGTTCACCGATCACCCGGAAGAGTGGAAACACCTCCTGCGTTTCGCGTTCTGCAAGCGCAACGAGGTCATCGACGAAGCGGTCACCCGATTGCGCAAACTCCGGTGACTCGTCCGATGTTCAGCTCCAGCCGCCGACTTCCAGCGCACGCTTGAGCCGGTCCAGACATCGTCTTCGCACCCTGCCCACGCTGGCCGGGCTGATCCCCAGTTCCCCGGCGAGCTGGACGTAGGACAGCTCCGGCCGGTGGGCGAGCAGCCACATCAGCCGCCGGTGCACGTCCGGCAGGCGATCGACCGCCGCCCACAGCGCGCGGTCGCGGGCGGCCCGGACGACCTCGGTCTCCGGGGTCGTTTCCGGTCCCGGGAGCGGACGCGGCGTTTCGCGCCTGTTCCTGGTGATCATCCGGAGCGCGCGGCGCCGCGCGGTGGTCGTCAGCCAGGCCCGGAGCTTCGCTTCGTCACGCAGCGCGCCCGGCGCGCGGAGCAGGTCCAGCCAAGCGTCCTGACAGACGTCCCTGGCGTCGGCTTCACTCAGGCGATAGGTCTTCAGCACCCCGAGCACCGCCGCCGACACCGCGTTCACGTCCCACATCGCGGACTCTCCCGTCCCGGCGGCTCGCGTCCGCCACCTCGATCACCGAACGCGACTTTGACGGCACGCACCGCAGCGGGGATCCGGAAAAGGTCAGGTCACCGAGTATTTGAGTAGTTCCACCCGTGCCCGGATGGCCGCCGGGCACACACCGAGAGTGATCAACTTCGGTACTCCATGCACCGGAGCCGGTTGCGTCGTTCCGCCTAACGGGCTGGATCAGCGGCGGCAGAGGTGAAACACTCCCCTCCGGTGCTAAAACTGGTGCAGCCCCGGGGGAACTGCGACCTGACCGGAAGAGACCCCAAGCAAGATCGAACTCACGCGGAAAACGTGGGTTTCAGGCGCGGACGGTGGTGATTGCTGTGAGTGGTGCGGCAGTCGTACCCCGTCGTGGTCTCAGGGCCCCGAAAACCGGCGCGCGAATCCTCTTCGCGGGCGGGCTCGCGCTCACCGGCTGGATCCTCGGCGCGGTCTTGAGCACTCCGGCTTCGGCCGACGAGCAGACCCCCGTGACGCCGGAGACCTCGGTGGTCCAGCCCGAATCCGGGAAGTCGACCACGCCTAAGGAGTCCACTTCGGACTCCGGCTCGGCCGAAACCACGAAACCCGTCGAAAGCACCGAAACCCCGAAGCCCGAAACCCCGAAGGAAGAGCCCGCTCCCGCTTCGAGCGAGGAGCCTGAGGCCACCGTCGAGGACAAGGCCGTTTCGAGTGCGAGTTCCCTCGAGAAGTCTTCTTCGCCGGAGCCGGAGAAGAAGACCGCGAAGCCCCAGGCCGCCAACGGTTTGCTGGGCGGCCTCATCGGCGGCGTGCTGGACCTCGTCACGAACACGGTCGGCGGCGTCGTCGAAACCGTCGGCGGGGTCGTCGGCGGGATCGGCGAACATGTCGTCGCGCCGATCGTCACGCCGAATCCGTGCTGCGGGGCGGGTCCCCCGGTGATCCTGCCGGGTACCGGCGACATGCTCGACCCCGTCTTCGGCGGCGGCTCGGGTGAGTCGGCGAGCGGCTCGGTCACCATCGCCGTCCCGGCCAAGAACATCGCGACGAACGCGCCCGCGCCGATCACCCCGGACCCGCGTCCGTTCGTCCCCGCCGAAACGCCCGCTCCGGCGGCGGCGCCCCAGAGCCACCGCGTCGTCCTGCCGCTCCGGGTCAAGCTCGACGACGCCCAGCCCGCTCCGCCCGCGCCCGCCGAATCCGACACGCACGCGTCCCCGGACGGCGGCGGTTCGGGCGGCGGCGGTGGCCTGCCGAACGCCCCCGTGGCCCCGCTCGCGCCCACGACGAGCGCCCAGCCCGGGCACGACCACTCCGGCGGCGGCCGCGGGCCGCTCGCCGTGCTCGACGCCGGAATCCCCGCCACGCAGCTGAAACTCCTCGGAGCAGGCTGCGATCACGAAGGCGAGCGCACCGGCCGGGAAGCCGCGCTTCCCACCACCTCCCCCGACTGACCTGACCGGGTCGCCGGGGAGAACCACGTCCAAACCAAGATCAACTTCGGTTTTCGACGTCCGCTGAAATCCCTGGCAGAAGTCGCTTTCGCCTGCCCTCGTTCAGGTAACCCCTTGTCTTCCCGAACGGCCGACCGCGCCCGGCCGGTTCGGATCCCGGCCCCGGCGCCGCACTGCCCCTGGGGCGGCGCCGGGACCAGCACCGGGTGGACTTCGGGGGCTTCTGCTCACCGCGCCGAGCAGGAGCCGGCCAAGCTCGAAGACCACCTGAACCGCGGGCGGTTCCCGGCACGTCGAGGGGCTGTGCCGGGTAACCGCCGCGGTGCCCGTCCCGAGATTCCGGTCTCGGGGCGGGCCGGATAGCCGGTGCGCTGGTCGTGCGGCGCCGATGCCCTCCCTGGAGCATCGGCCGCCCCGCCGGCGCACCGGCTATTTCCGTTTTCCCATCAGGTGACCTGGACGGCCACGGGAGCTGCCGTGGCCGGAGTGGCGGCCACCGAGGCGGCGGCCGCGCCCAGCCGCCGCACGGCCTCGAAGAGCCTGTCCGCCGGGAGCGCGTACGGCAGCCGCAGCCAGCGCTCCAGTCCACCGTGGACCCCGAAACGCGAGCCCGGCGCCACCTGCACCCCGTGTCCCGCCGCCGCGACGGCCAGGCGCGTGCTCATCGGCTCCGGAAGACGGCACCAGAGCGAAAGCCCGCCGGGCGGCACGGTGAACGTCCACTCGGGGCAGTACCAGTTCAGCGCCCCGGTCAGCGCGTCGCGCAGGGCCAGCGTCTCGTCGCGACGGTGCGCCAGCGCGGCCCCGCCGTCGTCGAGCAGCTCGGCGAGGACCAGTTGCTCGAAGACCGGGGACCCCAGGTCGACGGCGAAACGGGCCGCGACCAGCCTGCCGATGACGTCCTCCGAAGCGCGGATCCAGCCGAGCCGCAGCCCGGCCCAATGCGATTTCGACGCCGAGCCGATCGTGATGCCGAGATCGCCCGCGAACGCGCCCAGCGGCGGCGGCCCGTCGGCGGGATCGCCTTCGAGATCCAGTTCGACCAGCGTCTCGTCGATGATCGCCGGCGTCCGCGCGCGGCTCAGCGCGGCCGCGAGCCGCTCCCTGCCGACGGCGTCCAGGCGCAGGCCGGTCGGGTTCTGGAAGTCCGCGACGAAGTACGCGAGCCTCGGCGCGGATTGCCGCAGCGCGGCCTCGATCCCGACGATGTCCCAGCCGGTGGCCGGATCGAGCGGCACCGGGACCGGGATGGCGTGCGCCGCGGCGATGGCTTCGAGGGCGTTCGGATACGTCGGCTGCTCGACCAGCACCCGGTCGCCCGGACCGGCCAGCATGCGCAGGACCTGCACGAACGCGTGGTGCGCGCCGTTGGTGATCATCACCTGATCGGCGTTGGTCGGCAGGCCGCGGTCGGTGTAGCGGCGGGCGATCCGCTCGCGCAGGACCCGCAGCCCGCGTACGTGATAGCCGTTCTCGCCGAGGTGATCCACCAGCGCCTTCCGCGCGGCGTCCACGGCGGGGACCAGACCGGCGATGGCGGGCGGACAGGCCTGGGCGAGGTCGATCAGGTCCTCCCCGGACGGCAGGATCGCGTCCCGCCCGCGCCCGCCGGGAGCCGCGATCCAGGAGCCCGCCCCGCGACGGCTGGCGACCAGCCCGTCGGCCCGCAGCTTGTCCAGCGCGGCACCGATCAGCGTGCGGCTGACCTCCAGCGCTTCGGCGAGCTCCCGTTCGGCCGGGAGTTTCGTGCCGAGCGGCAGCCTGCCGTCGAGGACCAGCAGCTCGACCGCCGCCGCGAGATCCGCGGCACCGTGTCGAGAACCACTCTGCCGCCAACTTCCCAGCAAAGTGGCCAATTTTAGGCCCGAAACGCGTCCAGTCAGCGGGGTCAGCGGTTCCATAAGACCAATTGTTCCAGATTGGCCATGGTCAAGATAGCCACTTACCCCTGATGGTGCATTCGTGGCACTTACACTCGATCTCCGCCCCGTCGGCATCTCCCAAGACACCACCCGCCGCTCGATCCAGCTCGTCGGCGGGCTGGCCCTCTACGGCGCCAGCATGGCCATGCTGACCAGGTCGGGCCTCGGCCTCGACCCGTGGGACGTGCTGCACGAAGGCCTGATGAAGATCACCGGCCTGTCGTTCGGCACGGTCACCGCGATCGCTTCGGTCCTGGTGCTGCTGTTGTGGATCCCCCTGCGGCAGCGGCCCGGCATCGGCACCGCCGCCAACATCGTGGTCATCTCGCTCACCGTGGACCTCGTGCGGATCTTCCTGCCCGACCAGCACGTCCTCGGCTGGCAGATCGTCAACCTGGTCGCCGGCGTCGTGCTCAACGGTCTCGCCGCCGCGATCTACGTCGGCGCGCGGCTCGGGCCCGGCCCGCGCGACGGGCTGATGACCGGTCTCGCGGCCCGGACGGGCAGGTCGATCCGCCTCGTCCGGACCCTCATCGAGATCACTGTCCTCGCCGCGGGCTGGCTGCTCGGCGGCACGGTCGGCGTCGGCACGATCCTCTACGCGCTCGCCATCGGACCGCTGACGCAGGCGTTCCTGCCGTACGTCGTCTGGCGCGAGCGCGCACGGAGCTGAAGGGGACTTTCCCCGCGTCGCACGCGGCGAAGGGCGCTTTCCCCGCATGACATGCGGGGAAAGCGTCCTTCAGCCCCCGCTAGCTGGCCGCCCGCTGCTCCAGCAGGCGCCGGACGGCGAGGTAGTCGATGCCCCGCTGCGCGAGGACGTCGGCCGCCGGGCCGGGAACGGCGGTCAGCGCGAGCAGGAGGTGCTCGGCCTCGATCCGCTTGTCGCCGACATCGATGGCTTCGCGAAGGCTCTTCTCCAGCAGCTTCTTCGCCTCCTGCGTGAACGGCCGATGGCCTCGCCCGCCGCGCTGCCCCCCGGTCAGCGCACCGGGCCCGTGAGTCTGCTCGACCCGCTCGACGATGTGCTCGACGTCGATGCCGAACCCGCTCAGCGCTTCGACATCGGCGTCGCTCATCCCGCCGCGGCGGCGGACGCGGCGGAGGTCGTCGGCCAGCTCGTCCGCCGGGCAGCCCAGCGTGGCGAGCACGCCGGTGTGCCGGGCGAGTGACGTCAGCAGGTGCAACGGGTCGACGTTCGAGGCGGCCTCGTCCGACGCGACGCGCTGAGCCCCGATGACGACCTCGCGGAGTTCGGTGGTGAACCGTTCGAACATCAGTGCCTCCCGTACTTCTTGTGCACCGCTTGCCTGCTGACCCCCAGCTCGGCCGCGATCTCCTGCCAGGACCAGCCGTGCACCCGCGCGCTGCGGACCTGCACGGCCTCGAGTTGTTCCAACAGCCGGCGCAAAGCCGCGACGGCGCGCAACCCCACCCGGGGATCACGGTCACCGGCTCGCGCGGCCAGATCTGTCGCTTCGGTCATGATGTCAACCTACGTTGACATGACGCCGACGTCAACTTCAGTTGACAGTTAGGGTCGGGGACATGGCCGAAATCGCAGTGGCGGAAAGGGACGGAGTAGGCGCGGACGGAGCACCGCGCCCGACCGAAGACCACGTCGCCGTACTCGACAACGCCGTGGTGATCCTCGACGGGGCGACCTCGCCGCATCCGGATCTGCCACCCGGCGGCTGGTACGCGAGCCTGCTCGTGCGCAGCCTTTCGCAGGCGCTGAGCGCTGAACCAGAGGCGGATCTCGCGGCACTGCTGGCCGGGTCGATCGCCGACGTCGCCCGGCGCGAAGGTCTCGAACCGGGGCACTCGCCATCGAGCACGGTCTCGATCGCGCGCTGGACGGACGACACCGTCGACGGACTGGTGCTCGCCGACAGCCCCATCATCGCCTTCGGGCCTTCCGGCGCCGACCCGCTCACCGACGACAGGCTGGCCACGCTGCGCGACAGTGGCCAGCTCCGCACCGGGGCCGACGTCCGCGCGAAACGCAACGCGCCGGGTGGCTTCTGGGTCGCCGAGGCGGAGCCGAAAGCCGCCACGGAAGCCGTGCGCCGCAGCTGGCCGCGCTCGGAGGTCGAAGCCCTCCTGCTGGCGACGGACGGTGTCGCGATCGGCGTCGACGAGTACGGCCTGTTCGACTGGCCCGAAGTCCTCGCCATGAGCCGGAAGCGTGGTCCGGACGCGGTCCTCGACGCGGTGCGCACGGCGGAGAAACAGGACCCGGACGGCGAACGCTGGCCCCGGGCGAAAAGGCACGATGACCAGCTACTGGTAGTGGTCGAGTTAGGGTTAGCCCCAGGGTAAAACCGGGGGCTTCCCGGATCGGAAATCCGCGGCCTCGCGAGCACGCTGGACGCATGACGTTCCCTGGGGAGAGATCGCGGACCAAGCCTTGGCTGATCGCGTCGGGCGCGGCCATCGGCTGGGCGTTGGTCACCATGGTCGTGCTGCATCTGATCAGCTCACGCGATCCGGTTTTCGACACGCTGTCCAGCTACGCCTACGTCGACCGCGGCACGGGCATGCTCGGGGCCAGCGTGCTCTCCCTGTCCATCGGCTCGCTCACCGCGCTCGGCGCGCTGGCCGCGGCCGGGATCCCGCTCAGCCGCACCACGAAACTGCTGTTCGTGCTGTGGTCACTGGGGCTGGCGGCGGCCGCGATCTTCCCCGCGAGCTACCCCGAATACCCGGACCCGGTCAGCGGCGAGATCCACCTGTACGCGTGTCTCATCGCGTTCCTCAGCCTGCCCGCCGCCGGATTCACCCTCCGCGACAACCTGCGCGGCACCCCCGCGGCCAGGCAGGTCGGCCGCCTGGCCTGGGGCAGCGCGGCGGGGCTGATCGTCTTCGGGCTCACCTTCATCTTCGTGCGCCTGTCCGACATCCCGTTCTTCATGACGCTGACCGACATCTTCCCGGTCGGCGTCGCGCAGCGGCTTTCGCTGGTGGCGCACGTGATCCTGATCGGCGGGATGCTGAAGGTCGCGTCAGCCGCGCACCGTGCCGGTGAATTCGGGGGCGTAACCGTACAGTCCGGGCGAACCGCCCGTGTGCAGGAAAACGACGTGCTCGTCGGCCGCGAAATGGCCTTCAGCAGCCCAATCGACCAGCGTGGCGGCCACCTTGCCGGTGTACACGGGATCGAGCGCGATCCCTTCCGTGCGGCCGAAAAGCCGCACCGCGTCCCACGTGCCGACGGTCGGGATCCCGTAGCCGGGGCCGATCGCGCGGTCGTCGATGCGCAGACCTTCGAGTGACGGCGGCTCGGTCCCCAGCAACGCGGAGACCGCGGTGGTGAGGTCGGCGAGGTTGTCCAGGGCTTCGTCGACCGGGTGACTGACGCAGGCGACGTCGAGCGTCAGCCAGTCGAGGTCCGCCGTCCCGGCGAGGAGCCCGGCCGACGTCCCGCCGCTGGCGTGCGGAACGACCAGCCGCGCCTTGGTGACACCGCGGTCGGCGAGTTGCCCGGCGATCTCCCTCGCGGCCGCCACGTACCCGAGCGCGCCGACAGCGTCGGAACCGCCGACAGGGAACGTGGCCACCTCGCGCCCCTCGGCCGCGGCCTCGGTGATCAGCCGGTCGTAGGTCTTGCCGGTCTCCTCCCCGTCGCGGCAGACGTGCACGTTCGCGCCGAAGAGGTGGTCGAGCAGGACATTGCCGGACTGTTCGTACGCTTCACCGTCGCGAGGAACCTTCGCGGTGAGCACGAGTTCGCACCGCAACCCGAGCTTCGCGCAGGCCGCGGCGGTCTGGCGGCCGTGATTGGTCTGCAGCGCGCCGAAGGTGATCACCGTGTCGACGCCGGCCTCGATCGCCGCGCCGAGCAGGAACTCGAGTTTGCGGAGCTTGTTGCCGCCCTGGCCGAGCGGATGCACGTCGTCCCGTTTGAGCAGCAGGTTCGGCAGGCCGAGAGCCTCGCCCAGCCGGGGTGCCGGATGCAGCGGCGTCGGACGGCCGCCGAGGTCGACGCGAGGGAAACGATCGAGGTTCATGCAGGTCACGTAACCACACCGAGGCTACTCGGTGGTATCGTTCGTTTGAACGAACGAGATACGCAGGGGGAGCCATGACCACCTCGAAACCGGACCTCGCGTTCACCGGCCTGGCCGAACAGGCCTCGATGCTCGCCACCGGAGCCATGACTTCTGTCGAGCTCACGCGCTTGGCGCTCGAACGAGCCGAAGCCAGTCAGCCCACTCTCAACGCCTTCAAATGCCTTCGCGCCGAAGAAGCCCTTCGCGAGGCCGAGGACGCCGACCGCCGGTTGGCCGGCGGCGAGACCGCTCCCCTGCTCGGCGTCCCCACCGCGATCAAGGACGACCTCGACGTCACCGGACTGCCCACGGCGTTCGGCTGCGAGGGCGACTTCACCGTCGCGACAGCGGACTCCCCGCCCGTCGCCGCGCTCCGCCGGGCGGGCGCGGTGCTCATCGGCAAGACCAACACCCCGGAACTCGGCCAATGGCCGTTCACCGAAGGCCCGGCGTTCGGCGCGACCCGCAATCCGTGGGACACCGAGCGCACCCCGGGCGGTTCCTCGGGCGGCGCGGCGGCGGCCATCGCGTCGGGGGTGATCGCCGCCGCGCTGGGTTCCGACGGGGCCGGGTCGATCCGGATCCCGGCCGCGTGGACCGATCTGGTCGGGATCAAACCGCAGCGCGGCCGCGTCCCGACCGAACGCGAACTGTTCCACGGCCTGACCGTGGTCGGCCCGCTCGCGCGCACCGTCACCGACGCGGCCCTGCTGCTCGACGTCGCTGCGGGAACCGGGACCGCGTTCCAGGCCGCCGCCCGCCGCGAACCGGGCAGGCTGCGCATCGGGCTGTCGACCCGGATCCCTTTCACCACCACGAAAACCCGGCTCGACCCGGACGCGCACACGGCCGTCGTCCGGCTCGCGGAGCGGTTCGCCGAACTCGGCCACGAGATCGTCGAGGTCGAACCCGACTACCGGTTGATCGGCCTGACCTTCCTGCCGCGTTCGCTCGTCGGCGTGCGTGACTGGTCCCGTCGCGTCCCGGACCAGGCCCGGCTCGACCCGCGTACTCGCGCCAACGCGCGGCAGGGCTCGGCGCTCGCCGGTCCGGCGCTGCGGCTCGCCAGGGCCACGGAACCGTTGCTGCAGCGGCAGATCGGCTCGGTATTCGGCCGGGTGGACGTCCTGCTCACGCCGACCACCGCGACGCCACCGCCGCGGATCGGCACCTTCGACAAGCTCACCGGCTGGCAGACCGACCAGGCCATGATCGCCGCGTGCCCCTACGCTTGGCCGTGGAACGTCCTGGGCTGGCCGGGGGTCAACGTCCCCGCCGGGCTGAGCCCGGAAGGCCTGCCGCTGGGCGGGCAACTCCTCGGCCCGTCGCACGGCGAGGAGCGGCTGATCTCGCTGGCCGCGCAACTGGAAGAGGTCGAACGGTGGCAGGACCGCAAACCCGAGACCGCTTGGTGAACACCCGCGAGAACATCCTTCACGCCGCGCTCAAGGTCGTCGGCGAACAGGGTGTCGGCGGGCTGACCAACCGCCGGATCGCGACCGCGGCCGGTGTCTCGCTCGGCACGCTGACCTACCACTTCCCCAGCCAGACGGCGCTGCTGCGCGAGGCGATGCTGCTGTTCGTCGAGGAAGAGACCACGAAGCTGACAGGGTTCGTCGACGCCTACCGCGAGCAGGGGTTGAGCGTCGAGCAAGCCGCCTCGGTGGTCGAACAGGTCATCACGCAGCTTCCGTTCGGCACCGACGAACTCGGCGCGCACGAGCTGTACCTGCAGGCCGCGCGCGACCCCGGGCTCCAGGACGCGGCCGCGCGGTGTTTCGCCGCCTACGACGAACTCGCGCTGGTGATCCTCCGAACGTTGGGTGTCCCGTCACCCGAGCGGCTGACCGGTCCGGTCGTGGCGCTGATCGCCGGGCTGCAGTTGCGCAGGCTCGCCACGGGTGACGACGGCGTCGGGGTGGCGCAGCCGTTGATGATGCTCATCCGCGGCGCGTCATGAGCGGTCCGCCGATCGTCAAGGGGACGGCGGCGTGGAGGTATTTCGGCGACTTCCGGGCCGGGCTGATGGCGGGCCAGGTGCTGGTGCTGCAGGTCGCCCATCCGGTGGTCGCGGCCGGGGTCCGGGATCATTCCGACTACGTCGAGGATCCGTGGACGCGCCTGATGCGCACGGCCGCGTCGCTGTCCATCTACATCTACGGCGGCCCGGAAGGCGCTCGTTACGAAGCGGATCGGCTGCGCGCGCTGCATCGCGAGTTCACCGGGGTCGACGCCGACGGCCGCCGGTACAGCGCGCTGAACCCACACGCCTACGCTTGGGTGCACGCCACCCTCGTCATGGTTCCCGTTGACACGCAACGGTTCTACGGCACCCCGATGACAGCGCCCGAATTGGACGAGTACTACGCGCAGATGTGCGACGTCGGACGGCTGCTCGGCCTGCGTGCGCAAGACCTGCCGCGGACATGGCCGGAATTCGAGCGGTACTACGCGGACATGATCGACGGCTTCGGCCCGAACGAGACGATCTCGACGTTGTTCGAGACGATCCGGACGGTGAAGAAACCCTGGCGGTGGCTACCCGACAAGCGGTGGACCCGGCCGCAGCGGTGGCAGTACCGAGGGCAGATGTTCGTCCTTCGCGGCACGCTGCCGCCCGCGCTGCGCGATCGTCTCGGTCTACAGTGGACAGACAGGGACCAGCGCCGGTTCGACCGGTTTCGCGCCGTGGTGAGGCTGATCGGCGGACTGGTGCCGGTGACGTTGCGGTCCTCGCTCGTCCGCCGGATCGGCAGGCTCAACGTGTGGTTCCGTGCGCATCCGCGCGCGTACCGTTTCCTGGGCGGCTCGTGAGTGGTGATTCGGGTTCTATTGGAGAGAAGGGCAAACGTGTCGTGTTCGCGGTCGGGTCGCGCCGAGCCCTCAGCGTCAAGAATCTGGCCGGCCGACGAGAGCCTGCCGCATCCCGACTGTACACAGTGGACACCTTCAGCCGGGAAGGTGTCCGATTGATGGCCATCTGCACGCTTTGCGACAGGCATCAAACGGACATGTAGCCGCTAGAAAGTGTCCCCTGTGGCCCCTCGGGGACCGACCGGCGCCCGCTGGCCGGTCCAGACCCTCGCCGCGAAGACGTCCCGGAAGGGAGCCGGCGCCCTTAGCCAACTTCCAGGGTCACCCCCTGTCGGAGTAAGGGCCACAGTCCCCTTTACGGGGGACCCCGGTTCACTCCGCGCCGTGACGCTTTCCCCGGCCTTCGTCGCTAACTTCAGCCGGGATGGGGAATTCACCGAGGGGGCGGCGCGCGGCGCCGTTGGTCATCGCCCGCGTGCTCGTGCTCTGCGCGCTGGCGTCCTTGCTGTTGAGCGGCACCGCCCAGGCGGACGGCGCGTCGAGCGGGGCGGACGTCCAGGTCGCGCAGACGCTCGGCACCCGGGATCTCACGGTCGTCCTGCGGCGGATGGACATCGCGCCCGGCCCGCTGCACGTCGACGTCGTGACGCACGCCGGAAGCGCGCCGGGAACGCTGAAACTGCGCGCGTCCGCCGCGGGAACGACGTTTTCCGAAACCACGGTCCAGCTGGACGGGAAACCCGGCGCCCACCCGGCGCTGCTGCGGGTCGACCAGCCGGGGCCGTGGGAACTCGGCCTCGACGACGGCACGGACACCGCGTCGATCCCGTTCATCGTCCCGGCCAGGGTCATCCCGCCCTGGGAGAAGGCCACTTTCGGCGGCTTCGTGGGCGCGGGCGTGTTCCTGGTGATCGGCCTCGTCGTCGCGATGCGCGTCAAACGACCGCAGCTCGCGCTGATCCCCGCCGGCGGGATGGTCGCCGCGCTCGCGGTCGCGGTCACCGGCGCGATGCTCTCGGCGTCGACCCCGGCGCCGCCCGCGCCGGGCGCGGCACTGGACCCGACGATCGACAACGTCCAGGACCCGTACGCGAACGCGCAGATGTCCACTGTGGACTTCTCGCGGCCTCCGGCGAACCTCGCCGCGCACTCCACGAATCCCAAGGCGGGCAGCCTCGCCGACGTCCGGCTCGCCGTGGCCGACGGCGCGACCGGCCGCCCGGTCGACGATCTTCTGGTGCACGACAACGCTTTGATCCACCTCGTCGTCATCTCGCCGACCGGAAGGCTCTGGCATCTGCATCCGGTGCGCGTCGGCCCCGGCGACTACCGGGTGAAGTTCACGCCGCCCGAGGCCGGGACCTACGCCGTCGCCGCGGAACTCGCCCGGCGGGGCGGTGGCGTGCAACTCGTCCGCACCACCCTGCCGGTCGCGGCCGGCACCGACGCCCCTGCCGAACCCGTGCCCACCGGGGCGGGTGCGCGGGTCGTCGACGGGAATCCGGTCGAGGTCGACATCAAGCCGGGTACGCCGACCACGATCACCGCGCGGTTCGGCAAGGCGGATCTCCAACCGTGGCTGGGCATGCTCGGCCACCTGATCGTCGTCGGCCCGATAACCGACGATCGCCGGGTCGGCGCGGATGCCGCTGCCGCGCCGACCTGGGCCCACGTGCACTCGATGATCCCGCAGTCGCCCGGTATGCCGGGAAGGCCCGACGAGACCGTCGCCGCGTACGGCCCCGACGTCCCGTTCACCTACACCTTCGCCGCCCCCGGCAAGTACCGGATCTGGCTGCAGGCCGAACGCGACTACCGGGTGCTGACCGTGCCCATGCAGCTCGAAGTCCCGCAAGGAGGCGCACCCCAGTGACATCCACAGTGAAGTCCACAGTCGACAGACGGAGACCCGTGCTGCTCATCTCGGTGGTCGCCGTGCTCGCGGCGGCGATCGTCGCCTGGCTGGTGTGGCCGAGCGGCGGCGGGGAACGGGTACAGCGTTCGACCCGGGGTGCGTCCACGGTGGAGTTGTCGGTCACCGATCCGCACCAGGGCGGCAATGTCTTCGCGCTGACCGTCACCGGTGCCGCGCCGGACGTCGTCACCGTCGAACCGGTGATGCCGCAGATGGGGCACGCGCTCGCCCCGTCACCCGCGATCGCGCAGGCACCGGGGCTGTTCCGCACCGGCGACGTCCTGCTGCCGATGTCGGGGCAATGGGAGATCACCGTTTCACTGCGCGGGCCGTCCGGTACCACGCAGCACGTTTTTCCTTTGCTGGTCAAGTAAGAGAGGGAGGTCGGGGGGTATGGATCTCACCGCGGGAGGGGCGAGGGTCGCCTCGGTGGCACGAAGTGAACGCACCGGACTGTTCCCGGCGGGCACCGTGCTGGCCGGGTCGGTGATCTCGCTGATCGGGCTGACCTGGGACATCCAGTGGCACGGCGACGTCGGCCCGGACACGTTCTTCACGTTGCCGCATCTGTTCCTGTATTCGGGCAGCGCGATCTCCGGGCTCGCGAGCCTCGTGGTCGTGCTGATGACCACGGCCGCGCGCCGGGCGGGCCGCCAGGTCGACGCCCGGGTCGGCGGCCGCGCGATCAACGTCTTCGGCAAGGTCTTCGCCGCGCCCGCCGGCTACCTGGTGACCGGGACCGGTGCGGCGATGTTCCTGCTGTACGGCCTGTGGGACCAGTGGTGGCACGGCCTGTACGGCTTCGACGCCGTGATCGACTCGCCGCCGCACATCGGGCTGCTGCTGTCGATCACGCTGAGCATCATCGGCACGGTCATGGTGTTCGCGGCCGCGCGGGAACATCGCTGGGGCGCCCTCGGCGTCGTCGGCACCCTCGGCGTGCTGATCGCGTTCAGCACGGTCACCGTGCTGGGGCTGCAGCAGATCGACGTCGACCTGGTCGACGTCATCTCCGTGGGGATCGCGCTGCTTTCGGTGCTGCTGGTCTCGGCGGGCGCCGGATTCTGGCGGCGGCCGGGCGGAGCGGTCCGGGTGGCCGCGTCGCTGGCGGTCATCCAGGCGATCACCTGGTGGTTCTCGCCGTGGGCCGCGGAGGCGTACGCGGGCGCCGTCGGACTGCCGATGCGGGATTACATCGACGGTGTGCCCGCGATGCCCGCGATGATGCCGATGGCGCTGCTGCCGATCGCGGCCGTGCTCGAAGCGGTCTACCTGCTTTCGCGGCGCGGCTGGTCCGCGGGCCGCGTTTCGGTGCTGGCAGGCGGAATCGGCGGTCTTCTGGT
Source organism: Amycolatopsis sp. lyj-84 (assembly GCF_046549075.1). Classification (NCBI taxonomy): domain Bacteria; kingdom Bacillati; phylum Actinomycetota; class Actinomycetes; order Pseudonocardiales; family Pseudonocardiaceae; genus Amycolatopsis; species Amycolatopsis sp. lyj-84. The sequence continues at coordinate 333,557 of NZ_JAJPWO010000008.1, read as the reverse complement.
CGGCGCGTCGATGCCGATCCAGAACGCGATCGTCTACGGGGCCGCCTCGGTCGACTGGCCGGTCGTGTTCGCGACGGGCGCCGTCGGCGCGGTGTTCGGGCTGCTCGGCGGGTTCGCCGGGTGGCGGTTCGGCGGGATGCTGGGGCTGCTGGCGCCGGCGAAGGAGGACAACGCGCATGCGTAAGACACTGCTGGCGCTGGCGGCGGCGATCGGATTGCTGTTCGCGACCACCCCCGCGGCGAACGCCTACGAGCCGGTGAACATCGTCCACACCGAACGCGTGCAGGTCGGCCCGTACGGGATGACGGTCGGGTTCAGCACGTGGCCGTTGCGCGCCATGCAATCGCTGGACTTCACGTTCATCCCGGACGACGGGATCGCCGGGAAGTCGGGGACGCTCGCGTTCCTCAATCCGGAGACCGGGCGGCTGGGCCGTCCGCAGCCGCTGGCGAAGCATCCTCGGAAGCTGGAGGTGTGGGGGCTGGACATCCGCGCCCTGCAGACCGAGGGCTCGTGGACGTTCCGGTTCGAGATCGACGGGCCCGCGGGCAAGGGCGCGGGGGAACTCCGCGATCTGACGGTGCTCGAACAGCCGGGGCCGCCGATGGCGGTGAGCTGGTCGATCAGTCTGATCCCGCTGATCGTGCTCGCCGTCCTGATCACCGTCGCCTGGCGGCGCACCAAACTCAGGTTGCGGGGCAACGGGCTCCCGGCGACGGTGTGACTCGAAGTGGCCGAAGATCGGATGGCTCGCGTGTCCCGATGGGCACGCGAGCCTTTCGTCATGGGCTCAAATCGAACTGTCCGGCCTTGACCGCCGTGAGGAAGGCGTTCCACTCACCGGCATCGAAGACGAAGACAGGACTCGCGGCCAGTTTGGTGTCACGCACCCCCACCAGGCCTTCCCTGCCCAGGTTGACCTCGACACAGTTCCCGCCGTTGGGCTCACTCGCGAAGGACTTCTCCCAAGCTGCGTCGTCGAACAGCGACACGGCCGTGGTCGGATCGTAATCCGCCGCCGATGGATAATCGGCCATTGGTCGTACCTCCGAACGTCGGTCGGGGGTGCGAGTCGCGACCTGCGCGAACCGTCACGGCCCCAGCTTCTCCCTGCCTCAACGGGACTATCCCGCACGGCCAAGTGGGTGATCAACTCCGCCCACCCTCGACATGAAGATTATTCCAGGAGTAGGATTAATCGCAGCGGCCGGGGCTCGGTTGTTGGTGAATCGCTCGCAGTATGGATCGACCTCGGCGACAGTTGTCACCGGGTGGCGTTCAGCAGGGGTTTCACCGTTCCAGCGGGGCACCGACGGCAGGTGACCGGCAGGGGCACCACACCCCGCGGCGCATGACCACCCACCGCCGACCTCGTGGGGGAGGATCAGCGTGATCATTCAAGACACCATGCCGGCGACGGTACTCGCCGTCGGCAGGCTCATGGCCGGAACGGCGGGCGAAAGCCGCCGCTCCGCGCATCTTTTCGACCTGCACTCGGGGGGTTCTCACCCCGAATTCCTGCACGCCCGTTGCGGCGCGGCGATGCCTTACGACCACCTGGAATGGATCCCCGTCGGTTCGGGGATGCCCTGTGAGCGTTGTCTCGGCCTGGCCGGTTCGGCCGACCAGACGCGGTTGCCGCGGCCGAGCCGGGGGGTGTGACCGCGATGGCCGTCCGCCTCACCACGTTGTTGTTCCGCCGTGAGGACGAACGCCTGGCTTCGGCGAAGCGCCGCAACATCGGTCTCGAACTGCGTCAGCGGTTCGGTTTCAGCCTCATCCAGGCGCCGCTGCGCAAGCAGCCGCCGTGGAACTCCGAAGTGGATTTCCCCGGCAAGCGCGGCGCGCACCGGGATCTGATCAGGACCGGACGGCCGCTCGAAGGCCAGTTCGAGCTTTCGCCCTTGATCGGGCATCTGACCGGCCGGGCCTGATCACTCGAAGCGCTCAGGGCTTGCGGCCCAGCCCGCCGAGACCACCGGTGAAGGTCGGGTCGTCGGCGAACCTGTCGCTCGCGCGGGACGCCGCTTCGTCCAGATGCCAGGCGGCCATCCAGTCGATCCCCGGCTCCACCATCTCCAGTCCGTCGAAGAACGAGGCGAACTCCGCGCGGGAGCGCAGGTGGAACGGCGCGCTCGTCTTCTTGTAGAGCTCCTGGACGTTCTCCCGGTTGTCACCCTCCTTGCGGGTGACGCCGTCCTCGGTCAAGTGCGAGGACAGGAAGTACGAACCCGACGGCAGCAGGTCGATGTAGCGCTGGACCATCTCGTGGACGGGTTCGTCCGGGCCGAGGAAGTACAGCAGGCCGACCAGGACCAGCCCGATCGGCTGCCGGGGGTCGAGCACCCCGGTTTCGAGGGCGCGCTTCCAGATGTCGGCGGGATCCCGCACGTCGCCCTGCAGGACCGCGTGCCGTCCGAGCAGGCCCTCACGTTCCAGGAGCAGCTGGGAATGCGCGACGGCGACCGGTTCGATGTCGATGTAGACGACGCGGGACTCCGGGTTGATCGCGCTCGCGATCTGGTGGACGTTGCCGACGGTGGGCACGCCGGAGCCGATGTCGAGGAACTGGGTGATCCCCTGGCGCGCCAGGTATCCCACGCCGCGGCCGAGGAAGTCGCGCCCGACCCTGGCGAACGTCTTGACCTCCGGGAACTGCTTGAGCACCTGCGCGCCGAACTCGCGGTCGATGGCCCAGTTGGCCGAACCGCCGAGGAACCAGTCGTACACCCTGGCCACGTTGGGTCGTTCGAGGTCGACACCTTCGGGGGCTTCGGGGTCCTGCTGCGTCGTCATACCGTCACACCTCGTCAGAAAGCGGGTTTGCGGGCGACCCCGCCGATGGCGCAGTTAAGCGTAGGCGAGCCGGGGTCGTCCAGCCGCCATGCGCCGACCGGGACCAGGCCGGGTGCCACGAGGTCGAAATCCCCGAAGAAGCCGAGGATCTCCTCCTCGTCGCGGAAGGACGCCGGCGTACTCGACTGTTCGTACTGCTTCACGACGCGCTGGATCTGTTCCAGCTCGGCGCCTTCCACGCCGGACATCGTGACGTGGGAAAGACCGTAGAACGAACCTGCGGGCAGCAGTTCGCGGTACCGCGCGATGACGGGGGCCAGGCCGGGGTTCGGCACGAAATGCAGGACCGCGACGGTGAGCAGGGCGACCGGTTTCGCCGGGTCGAGCACGCCTGTGTCGAAGGCGCGTTCCCAGACGTCGTCCGCGTCGCGCAGGTCGGCGCCGATCACCGCGTGCCGGGCGGGGTCGCCGTTCTTCTCCAGCAGGATCCTGGCGTGCGCGACGGCGACCGGTTCGTTGTCGACGTACACGCAGCGGCTGTCACCGTCGGCCTCTCCGGCGATCTCGTGGACGTTGCCGACCGTCGGCACACCGGAACCGAGGTCGACGAATTGGTTCACCCCGTGCTCGGCGCAGTGCCGTACCGCGCGGCCGAGGAAGGCGCGGTTGGCCCTGGCGAGGGCACGGATGAGCGGGAAGGCCTTGACGAGTTGCTCGCCGAATTCCCTGTCCACCGCCCAGTTGGCGGTTCCGCCGAGGGCCCAGTCGTAGATCCGCGCGGCGTTGGGCCGCTCGAGGTCGACACCTTCGGGCAGGAACTGCGGGTCCACGCGCATGACCCTACCCAAGGGACGGCGTTCTTCCTCAGGATTGCATCTGATTGCGGTACAGCTCGGCGAGTTCCTTGAGGAACTGCCGGGTCTCCTGGCGTTCCAGCGCGGCGCCGCGCAGGCGGTCCCAAGAGTCGACGAAAATGTTGAAGTCCTTGACGTCGTCGAGGTACAACCCGCCCGCGGAGTGTTCGATGTAGACGAAATCCCTGGTGCGGTCGGGAAAACGCATGATGGTGAAGTCGTTGGGCACCGCGGCGAGCCGCGCGCCGAACGGCAGGACGTGCACATACACGCGCGGATGCTTGTCCAGGGCCAGCAGATGCTCGACCTGGTCCAGCATCACCGCCGGGGCGGAACCGCCGGGAGCGCGGCGCAGGGCGCCTTCGCTGATGATGAACCGATAGTAGGGCGGCTGTTGTTGCTCGAAGACGGCTTTGCGGTCCAGCCGGTTACGCACCAACGAGGTGACGTCGGTGGCGCCCGCTTCGGTGAACTGCTTGAGCATGTAGTGCTCGGACTGCAACGGGCCGGGGATGCGCTCGCCGTGCCAGGTGAGGATCTCCGCGGCGGCGGGTTCGAGGTCGGTGAAGGTGCGGAACCAGTGCGGCACCACGGATCGGTAACCGGACCAGTGGCCGCGCTGCCCGGCCGCGGCGCGGGCCAGGTTCATCAGCGTGTCGGCCTCGTCGCCGTTGATCCCGAACGCGTTCAGCATCGATCGCACATCCCCGAGCTTGACCCCGACGGCACCGGACTCGATCTTGTTGACCTTGCCCTGGGTGCAGCCGAGAACCTCGGCGACCTGTTGCTGTGTCATCCGCGCGGCGTTGCGGGCATGCCGGAGCTCGTTCCCGAGCTGCTTCCGGCGCGAGGTGACGGTGCTGGCCATCAGCCTTGCTCTCCCGGACCACATAGCCAGGACAGCGGCTCCCCGCCGTCCTGCGCGCGAATACTCGAACCCACCCAGGGTACTTCACCTTGCGGGGTTCGATGATGACATTGCGCAGCGTTCCAGGAAACGGCCGAAAACACCAGTCACCTGGTACGTCACCCTGGTGGCGGAACGATCTCGTCACATTTCGGGCACGTTCGTCGGGCATAGTGACCGAGTGGACCAATCCCCCTTCGCCCGGCAGGTCTCCGACGGTGTCTTCGGCTACGTGCAGCCCGACGGTTCGTGGTGGATCAACAACTGCGGCTTCGTCGCCGCGGGGGACCACACCGTGGTCATCGACACCTGCTCGACCGAACGGCGCACGCGCGCCCTGCTGGAGACGGCGGTGTCGACCGGCGGCGCGCCGGTGACCACTGTGGTCAATACGCATCACCACGGCGATCACACGAACGGGAATTACCTGGCGGCCGGCGCGACGATCATCGGGCACCGGAAGACGCGCGAAGTGATGGTCGCGACCGGGATCAACACCTACGGGAACGCGTTCACCGGGAGCGACTGGGGTCATCTGGAGCTGCGGCCGCCGGAAGTGCTGTTCGACGACCGGCTGACCGTGCACGCCGGCGACGTCCGGCTGGAACTGATCCATCCTGGACACGCCGCGCACACCACCAACGACGTGCTGGTCTGGCTGCCGGAGCGGCGGGTGCTGTTCGTCGGAGATCTGATCTTCAACGGTGGCAGCCCGTTCGCGCTGATGGGCTCGCCCGCGGGCTGGAGGAAGGCCCTGGACCTGGTGCGCGAACTGGAACCGGTGACGATCGTGCCGGGCCACGGCCCGGTGTGCGGGCCCGAGGCGATCGACGTCGTCGACGGCTACCTGGGTTTCCTGCAGAAACTCGCTTCGAAGGGGAAGGCCGCGGGCCTGACCCCGCTCCAGGCCGCCCGGGAAGCCGATCTGGGGCCCTACGGCGCACTGTCCGAACAGGAACGGCTGCCGGCGAACCTGCACCGGGCCTACGCCGAACTGGACGGCCTCGAGTGGGGCGCGCCGATCGACCTGGGGGCGGCCATGGCGGACATGGTCACCTATAACGGTGCCCCGATCCGGTGCTTCTCCTGACGCGCACCGGGCTTCCTCTGGCGACCCCCCGCCCTCCCGGACCCGGATGTCGCGAAAGCCACTTTCGCGACATCAGACGTCCCGAAAGTGGCTTTCGCGACACCCCGGAAATCCCGCACGCCCGAACCCCAGCCCCCCACCCGTCCCTGGGGGACGGCCCCGAACCCAGCGTATCGGTACCCACCCCCGGTGAGGGGTCGTCGAGCCGAGTTGTCCACAGGCCTGCCCACTTGTGGACAACTCGCGTTTGATCCCTTCTCGCCCCGGCGCCGTATCCCTCAACGGGGATAGGCTCGGCAAGGGAATCGAAGCGGAAGGGTGCGGATGAGCAAGAAGGCGAGCATCGGGGTCACCGGTCTGGCGGTCATGGGCCGCAACCTGGCCAGGAACCTGGCGAGGCACGGGCACACGGTGGCCCTGCACAACCGCTCCGAGAAGCGGACGAAGGAACTCGTCGAGCAGTTCGGCGACGAAGGCGACTTCATCCCGGCGTATTCGGCGCAGGCGTTCGTCGACGCGCTGGAGCGGCCGCGCCAGGTCGTGATCATGGTCAAGGCCGGTGCGCCGACGGACGCCGTGATCGACGAGTTCGTCCCGCTCCTGGAGAAGGGCGACGTGATCGTCGACGCGGGCAACGCGCACTTCGCGGACACCCGGCGCCGCGAAGCCGCGCTGCGCGAGAAGGGCATCCACTTCGTCGGCACCGGTGTGTCCGGCGGCGAGGAGGGCGCGCTGCACGGGCCGAGCATCATGCCGGGCGGGTCCAAAGAGTCGTATCAGTCGCTCGGGCCGCTGTTCGAGGACATCTCGGCGAAGGTCGACGGCGAACCGTGCTGCACGCACGTGGGCGCGGACGGCGCCGGGCACTTCGTGAAGATGGTGCACAACGGCATCGAGTACGCCGACATGCAGTTGATCGCCGAATCGTTCGATCTGCTGCGCGGCGCGGGCGGTTACTCCCCCGCCGAGATCGCCGAGGTCTTCCAAACGTGGAACTCCGGACGGCTGGACTCGTACCTGATCGAGATCACCTCGCAGGTGCTGGCCCACACCGACGCCGCCTCCGGCAAGCCGTTCGTCGACGTCGTGGCGGACCAGGCGGAGCAGAAGGGCACCGGCCGCTGGACCGTCCAAATCGGACTGGACCTGGGCGTGCCGATCAGCGGGATCGCCGAAGCCGTCTTCGCGCGGTCGCTGTCCGGTTCGTCGAACCTGCGTGAGGCCTCCCGTGGTCTCGGCGGCCCTTCGCGTACTCCGCTGACGGGGTCCGCTTTGGACACCTTCGCGGATGACGTCGAGCAGGCGCTCTACGCGTCGAAGGTGGTGGCGTACGCCCAGGGCTTCAACCAGATCCAGGCGGGCGGCGCCGAATACGGCTGGGACATCGACCTCGGCAAGGTCGCGTCCATCTGGCGCGGTGGCTGCATCATCCGCGCGAAGTTCCTGAACGACATCACCGCCGCGTACGCCGAAGAGCCCGGGCTGCCGACGCTCCTGACGTCCGGGGGCTTCCGCAAGGCCGTCGAGGACGCCCAGGACTCCTGGCGTTCGGTGATCTCCACCGCGGTGCGGCTCGGCATCCCGACCCCGGGCTTCTCGACCGCGCTGGCCTACTACGACGGCCTGCGCGCGGAGCGGCTCCCCGCAGCCCTGGTGCAGGGACAGCGGGACTTCTTCGGTGCTCACACGTACCGCCGGGTCGACCGGGAAGGCTCGTTCCACACCGCTTGGGCGGCCGACGGCCGTCCCGAGTCCTCCGCCTGACGGAGCTGAAGGGGCCTTTCCCCGCATCGCATGAGACGAAGGGGCCCTTCACCGCATCGCATGCGGTGAAGGGCCCCTTCGCTAACCGGCGATGCTAACCGGCGATCCGGACGTCCGGCCGGGCCCTCGCCTCGGCCGCGGCATGAGCGGCCAGCAACTCGGCGACCACCTTGTCCGGCTCGGTCCGCAGCCGTGACGGCAGGGTCTGGAGAACCAGAACACCGGCCGCCGCGTACCGCCCGTTCCTCGCCAAGGTCCGGTCGAACCCGTCCACGACCTTGAGATGGAACGACAACGAGTCGACCTCCCAGGCCAGCGCGACCTTGTCGAACCAGGCGTCCGGCTTGGCGACGTACTCGCCCGCCGCGTTGTACAGCTTCTTGTTCCACATCGGTTCCGGCAGACCGGATCGCGCCCAGACCCGCCGGGCATCGATCTCGGCGATCGACTCCTGCCCGGTGGCCAACTCCGCGAGCACATGCCGCGGCACCGCGCTGCCACGCTGACTGCCGTGGGCGAGTTCCCGGGACAACCGCTCGAAGGAGCTGTATTCGCGCTGAACCACTTCACTCATCAGAGCCCGGACGGGCCTGATTTCCGTCTGCCTGCGACAGACGTCGAGAGTGGCACGAGTGACTTCCGCCAGCGGGCGCCCACCTCGGGTCGCCGTTCGAGGCATCCGTTGCGTCCGCTCGACGACCACGAAGCCTTGGTTGTGCAGCTTCCGCTCGTGCGGCACCAGGAGATGGATCTCGTCGCCGGTGTCGGGCACATTGCGCAGGCCATAGGCCCGGCAGGCTTCACCGCCGGTGAGCAGAGCGGTCTCGCCGCCGTAAAGCATCGCCGCGGCGATCTGCTGTTCGCGGGTCGGTGGTGCGTTGAAGAGAAGGACGATGCCCGGCAAGAGTCTCGTCCATGGCCCACCGGGCCCGCATCTTCGGTACGTCGTGGTCGAAGGGACCCCCATTTCTTGAAGGCGCATCGCGCGGATGACGCCGTGGTCGCTGTTCTCCATCAGGAGTTCGGGGTCGTCGCCCCATGATCCTTTTTTCATTCTTCGATCGTGGGGCCGGCCGAGACGCCTGCCCAGCCCCGATTCCCGCACCTGTGGATAACCGGGGTGTTGTGGACAACTCTGAAGGGGCCCTTCCCCGCATCGCATAAGACGAAGGGGCCTTTCACCGCATGCGATGCGGGGAAAGGCCCCTTCAGCCCGGCGCGGCCCGAGCCCCAGGCGTCACCCGCGAGTAGCCGCGAAGGTCGCCTTGAGGTCGAAGCCGTTGGCCTCCAGCGTCTCGAACCGCGGCGCCGGGTCCGCGGCGAACAGGCGGCGCGCGGCGATGTGGTCCGGCGGCCGGTTCACCGACTCGACACCGGCGAGCACGCCGTCCCGGAACGACAGGACCGAGAACTTCCCGCCCTCCCGGTCCCCGGTCACGACGACCTTCTCGGACCCGGTCAGGATCCCGGCGATCTGCAGTTTCGCGCCGAGCTGGTCGGTCCAGAACCACGGCAGGCTGTCGTACGGCGCGGGTTCGCCCGCGATGGCTGCCGCCGCGGCCCGCCCCTGGTCGACGGCGTTCTGCACCGACTCCAGCCGCGTCGCCGTCCCCGCCTGGACGCACGGGAAGTTCGCGCAGTCCCCGACCGCCGAGATCTTCGGGTCGCTCGTGCGCAGGTGCTCGTCGACGACGACGCCGTTCGCCACGGCGAGCCCGGCCTCCTCGGCCAGTCGCGTTCGCGGCTCCACGCCGACCCCGACCAGCACCAGATCGGCGGGCAGCCGGACGCCGTCGCTCAGTTCCACCTCGCTCACCCGGCCGTCGCCGTGCAACGCGGCGACACCCTTGCCGAGCAGGATCGTGTGCCCGGCTCCCTCGTGCAGGGCGGCGAAGTACGCCGAGACCTCCGGAGTCGCGACGCGGGCCATCAGCCTGTCCTGCGCTTCGACGATCGTCACAGGCCGTCCGGCGTGCGCGGCGAACTCGAGCCCGATGAATCCGCCCCCGACCACGACGACGTTCTCCGCGCTCTCCAAGGCGGCACGCAACACGTCGGCGTCGTCCTTGGTGCGCAGCGTGAACACACCGTCCAAAGTGGACCCAGGGACGGGAAGCACGCGATTGACCGCGCCCGTCGCCAGCACGAGATGGTCGTACCCGTGGGCGCTCCCGTCCTCCAGCACCACCTTCGCGTCGTCACGATCCACCGACGCGACGCGGCCAGGGATCAGTTCGATGCCCTTCTCCGCGAAGAAGTCCTCGGGCCGCAGGCGCAGCTGGGCATCGCCCGCGGTTCCGGCGAGGTAGCCCTTCGACAGCGGAGGCCGTTGGTACGGCAGGCCGGGTTCGTCACCGATCAGCACCACCCGCCCGGCGAACCCCTTGTCCCGCAGCGAGGTCGCGACTCCGAACCCGCTCTACCCGGCCCCTACGACGAGGACGGTCTCCATCGGCGCTCCTTCCGTTGTTCCCGGTGTCCATTCAACACAGCCCCCGGCCCTTTCGACCGCCCTTTCGCACCGTGATCTTCACGCGGTGGACGCGCTACCGTCGTTCCCTGCCGGTCCACTGGCGTTCCCGCACGTGAGGAGGGGGTTCCATGACCCATCCCGAGGTCCATCCGGTCGACGCCCGCCCGCCGCTGCCGAAGCTGACCTTGCTCGGCTTGCAGCACATGTCGATCATGTACGCGGGCTCGGTGGCCGTCCCGCTCGTCGTGGGCAGCGCGCTGAAACTGGACGCGGCGACGATCGCGCTGCTGGTCAACGCGGATCTGCTGGTCGCGGGGATCGCGACGCTGATACAGGCGATCGGGATCGGAAGGATCTTCGGCATCCGGTTGCCGGTGGTCGCGGGCGCGACGTTCACCGTGGTCAACCCGATGATCATGATCGCGTCCCAGTACGGCATGCAGGCCGTCTACGGCGCGATGCTCGCGTCGGGTGTGTTCGGGCTGCTCATCGCGAAGCCGTTCGCGAAGATGATCCGGTTCTTCCCGCCGCTGGTTTCGGGCACGCTGCTGGTCGTCATCGGCATCTCGCTCATCGCCCCCGGAGTCGGCCTGATCGCCGGCCACGACACCGGATCGCCGGACTACGCGAAACCCGCGAACATCGCGCTCACGTTCGGCGTGATCGCGGTGATCGTGCTGTTCACGCGGGTCTTGCGCGGCTTCGCGAACCAGATCGGCCCGCTGCTGGCACTGCTGATCGGCCTCGTCGCGGCCGTCCCGATGGGCCTGGTGAGCTTCCAGGGCATCGCCGACGCCGACTGGTTCGGCCTCGCGTCGCCGTTCCACTTCGGCCCGCCGACCTTCCCGATCGCGGCCGTGCTCTCGATGTGCGTCGTGATGCTGGTGACCTACACCGAATCCACCGCGGACCTGGTCGCGGTCGGTGAGATCACCGGACGGCCGCCGACCGACTCCGACCTCGCGCGCGGACTCGCCACCGACGGCCTCTCGGCCATCCTCGGCGGCGCGATGAACTCGTTCCCGGACACGGCTTTCGCCCAGAACGTCGGCCTCGTGCAGATGACCGGGGTACGCAGCCGCTGGGTGGTCGCGATGACGGGCGGTCTCCTCGTGCTGATGGGCCTGGTGCCGAAGGTCGGCGCGTTCGTCGCGGCCGTGCCGGAACCGGTGATCGGCGCGGTCGCGGTGGTCATGTTCGCGATGGTCGCCGTGGTCGGCGTACAGAACCTGAAGAAGGTGGAGTTCTCGGGAAACCACAACACCTTCATCGTCGCGGTGTCGTTCGGCGTCGGCCTGCTGCCCGCCTTCTCGACGAACCAGTTCGGCAACTCGATCTTCTTCCAGCACTTCCCGGCGTGGTTGCAGACCATCTGCGGCAGCCCGATCACCGTCGCCGCGATCGTCGCGTTCACCCTCAACCTGCTGTTCAACCACCTCGGCAGGCGCCGGGAGCCGGATCTACTGAAAGCGCCCTAACACCAGAGCCACTTCGGCCACAGGTTGCACTCTTCGGTAGGCGTCGTGGACGGCGGCGTCGGCGGATTCGGGTTGGGCGGCTGCGGCGCGCCCGTGGACCCGGTCGTGCGCGGCGGGTCCGCCGGCCCGTTCGAGGAGGTCGGTGTCGTCGTCGGATCGTCGCGGGTGACGGAGGTCGGCGTGGCCGAACTCGACGCACGACGGCTGGACGTCGTCCTGCTGGGCTGCGACGAAGTCCCTCCGTCACCACCCTCGCCGGTTTCGACCGTCTCGGTGGACGGGACCGCGGACGTCGCGTCGGCCCCCCGGTTTTCCGAAGGGCGTTTCGGCATCTCGATGACGCTGATGTTGTTCGGCTGCGCATTCTGTTCGGGATCCGGGTCGAACCCGACGAGAACAGCGGCCGTGCCACAGGCGACGACCACGGCGATCACCACCGCGATCACTCTCCAGCGTGACTTTGCCCGTGACTCCTCGTGGTCGTCCCAGCCCTCGCGAATGAGCAGGTCGGCGACCGAAACGTCGTCGTCATCCACTAGCTGAGACCTTTCACGCCGGGAACGAGCGGACAGTAGTTTTACCGCAACTCACCGCCGAATGGGTGAAGTTAACCAAAAATTATTCACCCGATGGAACACCTTAGCGCGTGCCAGTCACACAGCGTGTATTCATATGCTTTTGCGCATATCTGCGGTGGTCGCCCTTCGGTTCGCGTATACAGCGCTCTCCGCGGGTGGTGTAATCGACGGTGCCAGCACCGGAAGAGGGGGTTCGGACGGATCATGGAGGCTGACGCCCTCGCCGTGCCGGGGGCCGGAAATTCCGGTCATCCGATAGGCACACCGCTCGGGAACGAGCCGGTCGGCGATCTCGGCCTCGCGGGCGACCACGCCGCCATCTGGTCGTACGACTTCGGGGGCGAGACGCTGTCTTGGCTGCCCGGACTGGAGAACCTGCTGGGTGGAGCCGATCTCACCGAAGCCGAGATCGAAGCCAGGCTGGCCGATCTCGTGGCGCCGCTGACCTCCGGCACCCGCACTTCCCCGCCTTGGCGCGAGTTCGAGCTCGAGCAGTCGTTCCGGAATCCGGCGGGCGAACTCCGCTGGGTCCGTCTGCGCGCCCGCACCATCGGCGACGAGACCGGCTCGTCGGGGCTGCTCGGGATCGCCACCGACGTGACCGACGTCCGCGAGAATCGGCAAGCCCTCGAGGATCTCACTGACCGTTACCGGCTTTTGGTGGAACTCAGTCCCGACGCGGTCTGTGTCCACGAAGCCGGCGTCGTCACGTACGTGAACAGAGCCGCTGTCACCGCGCTGGGGGCCTCCTCGACCGCCGAGCTGATCGGGCGGCCGATCATGGACTTCGTCGCCGACGAGTCGCTCCCCGCCCTCCTGGACAGGATCGCCTCGCTCCATCGCCAGGGCGCGTCGACCGACCCCACCGACACCGTCATGCTCCGCCTCGACGGCGCGAAATACCTGGTACAGAGCATTTCCGTGCGGACGACCTGGGAGGGCAGGCCCGCTTTCCAGGTCATCATGCGCGACATCAGCGCGCAGAAGGCCGCCGAAGCGACGCTTCGCTATCAGGCCGCGCTGATCAGCCATGTCAGTGACGCGATCATCGCGACCAGCGGCGCCGGCGTGGTGACCAGCTGGAACCCCGCCGCGGAGAACGTCTACGGCTGGACGGCGAGCGAAGCGATCGGTGGCACGGTCAGTGACCTCGTCGGCGCCTCGCTCGACCCGGAAGCGGTGCTGCGCAAGGGCGGCGTCATGCAGACGACCCACCGTCACCGCAACGGCTCGACCCTGGCCATCCGCATCTCGGCCGCGGAGATGACCAACGGGTTCGTCCTGGTCTGCGCCGACGAGACGGCCCGGCGGCGTGCCGAGCAGCACTACAGCACCGTGGTCGCGTCGCTCGACGAAGGCGTGGTCGTGATCGGTCCCGGCGGGCTCATCGAATCGGCCAACCCCGCCGCGTGCCGGATCATCGGCGTCGGCCACGACGATCTCATCGGCATCCCGTGCGTGACGCTGGAGCTGTACGACGAGCAGGGCCGCCTCCCACCAGCCAGGATGCCGTCGGTGATCACCCGGCGCACCCGCGTCACGCAGAACGGCCTCGTGCTGCGGCTGCGCAGGCCCGACGGCGCCGACGTCTGGATCTCGCTGACCTCGCGGCTGCTGACCCCCGAGGACCCGTCGGCCACCGCGGTGGTCACCTCGTTCACCGACATCACCGAACGCCGCGCCATCGGCGAGCGGCTCGCCCACGAAGCGACGCACGATCCGCTCACCGAACTCGCGAACCGGACGCTGGTGCTGGACAGTCTCGCCGAGGCGCTGTCCGGCGCGGGCCGCGCCGAGCTGACCACGCTGCTGTTCATCGATCTCGACAAGTTCAAGGTGATCAACGATTCCCTCGGGCATTCCGTCGGCGACAAGGTGCTCCGCATCGCGGGCGAGCGGTTGCGCCGGGGAATCGGCGAGAGCGACCTCGTCGGCAGGCTGGGCGGTGACGAATTCGTCGTCGTCACCGCGGAGATCACCGAACCGGGCGAGATCAAGGCGCTGGCCGAGCATCTGCGCGAGGCGCTGACCGAACCGATCACCGTCAACGGCAGGCAGCTGCACATCGACGCCAGCATCGGCATCGTCACCGCGGCCAACGACGACACGCGGACCGCCGAAGATCTGCTGCGGGACGCGGATGTCGCGATGTACCAGGCGAAAACGCTCGGCCGCGCGCGGTACGAGTTCTTCGACGTCGAGCTGCGCGAACGGATGCAGCGGCGGCTCCGCATGGAACAGGACCTGCGCGACGCCCTGCAGAACGAGGAACTCTGGACGGCGTACCAGCCTGTCGTGGACATCGAATCCGGTGAGATGGTCGCCGTGGAAGCGTTGCTGCGCTGGAAACATCCCGCGCACGGCACGATCTCGCCCGCCGAGTTCATCCCGCTGGCCGAGGAAAGCGACCTGATCAACCTGATCGGCAAGCACGTCCTGCGCACGACCACGCGCGAGATCGCCAAACGGCGCGAGCAGCTCGGTATCGACCTGAACCTCAAGGTCAACCTGTCGGCCCGGCAGCTGGACGACCCGCATCTCGTACCCACGGTGCAGGACGCGCTGAAGACCACGGGGCTCCCGCCGCACGCGCTGACCCTGGAAGTCACCGAAAGCGCGCTGATGCGGGATCAGGCCGCGGCCGCCGAAGTCCTCACGTCGTTGCGCGATCTCGGTGTCTCGCTGGCGATCGACGACTTCGGCACCGGCTATTCGTCGCTCGCGCAGCTGCAACGGCTCCCGCTCGACACGCTCAAGATCGACCGCACCTTCGTCACCGGCATCGCGGAATCGCGCGACGCGGCCGCGATCGTCAAGAGCATCATCGCGATGGCGCACGCCGTCGACCTGATCGTCGTCGCCGAAGGTGTCGAAGACGAAAATCAACTCACCGTCCTGCGTGAGCTGAACTGTGACCAGGCGCAGGGCTTCCACCTCGGCCGCCCCGCGCCCCCTGACGACGTTTTCGGAGCCGTTGAATGAGTGTCGAGATCAAGTCCGGAGAAGACCGCTACGACATCGTCGTGGACGGGAAGACCGCCGGATTCCTGGAAACCCGCACGCGACCGGACGCGATTCTGTTCCTGCACACCGAGATCTCCGACGACTTCGCGGGCCAGGGCCTGGCGGGCAAGCTCGTGACCGCGGCGCTCGACGACGTCCGGGCGCAGGGCAGGTTCGTCCTGCCCTACTGCCCGTACGTGCGCTCGTTCATCGCGAAGCACCGCGAGTACGAGGATCTCGTCCCCGAGGACAAGCGCGCGGAATTCGAACTCTGACCGCTCAGCCCGGATAGATCGTCAGCAGCTTCGCGAGTTCGTCCTCGGTCAGGACGACGTCCAGCTCGCGCAGTGTCGCGTCGAGCCGGTCGGCCGGGATCTCGGTGGTCTCCTTGGTCCCGTCCGGGCGCTCGACAATGAACTCCTCACCGACCAGTTTGCGGCTGAGCCCTTCCTCCAAGCGCATGATCACCAGCCGGCCGGTGAACGGCGACCGCGGATGCGTCGACGTGTAGTGGTGGTACACCTCGTAGTCGATCCGGTGCATCGGCGTGAGCGTGAAGGCGTGCAGGTCGGTCCAGTCGTCGCCCTCCTTTTTCTGCAGGCGCCACCAGTCGCCGTCCTGAACCAGCCGGTGCGGCCAGCCAGCCTGATCCACCACGGCGCCGTCGACGAGCGGCATCGGCACCAGCATCCCGGCGCCGAAACCGACGTCGACCAGGTGCTGGACGCCGCCGGCCTCGATCGCGAGCGTCATATGCGTGTACGGCCCGTTCCGCTGCGGCTGCACCCTCGCCACGAGACGGCGCACAGGGTAGCCGAGTTGCTCGGCGGCCGCGGCGAAGAGGCTTCCGTGCTCGTAGCAGTAGCCGCCGCGATGACGGCGGACGAGCTTGCCGATCACGTCGTCGAGCGCGATCCCTTTGTGCTGTCCCAAAACCACATCGACGTTCTCGAACGGAACGGCGAGGATGTGCGCCTTCGCCAGTTCACGCAACGCGTCGGCGGAAGGCTTCGCCCGGTCCTGGCCGATCCGGCCGAGGTACGCGTCGAGGTCGAGGGTGTCGACGGTCCATTCGTCGACCTGCTCAGCTGCGAGTGTCATACCCCGAGCCTGACACCTCCACCTGACTCGAAGTCAAGATCAGCGACCAGCCTCACTGGATTCAGACCGGACGGTTTGCCCGCCCGGCTGCCCTTGGCCGTTCGGCGTCACGGCCTGCCTGGCGGGCGCCGGAGCCGACCCGAACGCCGCGTGCGTCCAAGCGCCGCCGGCGAACACGGCCGCCAGCACGACCAGCCCGGCCAGCACCTGCGTCGTCCGCGAGAACGGCCGCGCGGCGCGGCGCATCTCGCCGTGGAGGTCACCGGTCACCGCCGGGCCGGAGACGATCTCCTCCGCGGTCGGTTCTTTTGACGACATCGGAACTCCTATTCGTGACGCAGGGCGTCGATCGGCCGCAGCTTCGCGGCCCGGTTCGCTGGGAAGACCCCGAAGAACAGCCCGATCAGGGCGGAGACCGCGAAGGCGAGGAAGATCGAGGACGGCACCACGACCGGCTGGATCCCGGAAATGGTGAACCGGCTGCCGATCAGTCCGATCGCGACGCCGAGCAGGCCGCCGAACAGGCTGAGCATGGTCGCCTCGGCGAGGAACTGGCCGAGGATGGCCGATCGCGGGGCCCCGACCGCCTTGCGGATGCCGATCTCGCGGATCCGTTCGGTCACGGTCACCAGCATGATGTTGGTGACGCCGATCCCGCCGACCAGCAGCGAGATCGCCGCGACGGCGGCGAGCAGCACGGTGAACGTGTCGGTGGCCGACGTCCGGGTCGCGAGCAGTTGCTCGGAGTTCTGGATCTGGTAGTCGGCGGTGCCGCCCGCGCGGATCCCGTGCCGCGCGTCGAGGATCGCGGTGATTTCGGCCTGGGCGAGGGAAACGGAGTCCGCGCCGGTCGCCTGCACGGCGATCTGGCTCAGGCTTCCGTAGCCCGCCAAGGAGTTCTGCACCGCCGAGATCGGCGCGATGGCGGTGTCGTCGGCGTTCTGCGGGCCGGTGCTCCCCTGGGCTTTCAGCACTCCGGCGACGGTGAACTGGATACCGTCGAGCAACACGTTCCCGCCGACCGGCTCGGCCGTGCCGAAGATCGCCTGAGCCGTCGTGGCACCGAGGACGACGACCTTCCGCGCGGCCGTGACGTCCTCGGCGGTGAACAGCGCGCCGTCGGCGATCTCCTTGTTGGTCGTGGTGAAGTACGCGGGTTCGGTCCCCACGACGCTCGGGATGTCGTACGACGTCTGCCCGCGGGTCGCGGTGGCCGTCGTGGTGACCACGGGCGACGCCGCCTCGACGTCCGGCGCGCCGATCGGGTCGACGAGCGCGTGCGCGTCCTGCACCGTCAGCGGGCGCGCCGTCGCGCTCTGACCGCCGCCGCGCGCCGGGGAGACGTTGACGACGTTGGTGCCGAGTCCCTGGATACTCGCCGCGATGGCGGCGGAGGCGCCGTTTCCCACCGCGACGAGCAGGATCACCGCCGCGACGCCGATGGTGATGCCGAGCGTCGTGAGCGCCGACCGCAGTTTGTTCGCGGTGAGACCGCGGATCGCGAAACGCAGGATCTCCAGGAAGTTCACGACGTCGCCCCCACGACGCCGGTCATCTCTTCGGAGACGATCAGCCCGTCGTCGACGCGGATCACGCGGCGCGCGTGCGCGGCGACCTCGTCCTCGTGCGTGATCACCACGATGGTGCGGCCGAGCCGGTTCAAGCGGTCAAACACCCCGAGGACGTCCGCGGTGCTGCGGCGGTCGAGGTTGCCGGTGGGCTCGTCGGCCAGCAGCATCGCGGGTCCGGTGACCAGCGCCCGCGCCACGGCGACGCGCTGGATCTGCCCGCCGGACAGCTCGCCGGGCAGGTGCTTGGCACGATCGGACAGGCCGACCATCTCCAGCGCGGCGAGCGCGCGCCGGCGTCGCACTGACCGGCGAAGTCCACTGTAGACCAAAGGAAGCTCCACATTGGACACCGCGGACGTACGAGGGACCAGGTTGAACGACTGGAAGACGAAGCCGATCTTGCGATTGCGCAGCAACGCCAGCTGGCGTTCGTTGAGCTCGCCGACACCGAAACCGTCGAGCAGGTACTCGCCCGAGGACGGCACGTCCAGGCAGCCGAGCATGTTCAGCAGCGTCGACTTGCCGGAACCGGACGCGCCCATGATCGCGACGTACTCACCCGGCAGGATGGCGAGGTCGACGCCGCGCAACGCGTGCACGGCGGTTTCCCCTTCCCCGTAGGTCTTGCGCAGCCCGGAAACCGCGATCACCGGGTTCATCCCCGACCGCCGAATCCGCCCCCGGCACCGGTGCCGCGCTGGCCGCCGCCGGGGAAGCCCCCGGTGCCGCCCGTCCGCCCGGTACCGGCGGTGCCCGTGGCGGCCGTCGCGGTCAGCACGACGTTCTCCCCCTCGGTCAGCCCCGAGGTGATCTGCACCGTCGATTCGCCGCGGAGACCGACCTGCACCCGGCGCTGGACGTTCTGGCCGTTCTCCTGCACGGTGACGACGTTCCCCCGCACCGCGGCGGCGGGCACGCTCAGCGCGTTCTGCGCCTCCGCGACGGTGACCACGACGCTCGCCGACTGGCCGGGCCGCAGGCCTTCCGGCGGATCGGCCAGCGCCAGCTTCGCGCGGTAGGACACGACACTGCCGCTGGTCGTCGGTGTCAGGTCGACGCTGGAGACGGTCGCCTGGACCGGCTTGTCCGGCGACGAATTCAGCGTCACCGACGCCTTCTGGCCCGCCTTGACCTTGCTGACGTCGATCTCGGCGATCGAGGTGTCGACGACCAGGTCGGTCATGTTCGTGATGGTGATGAACCCGGTGCCGCTGGAAGCGGACGACGTCGTGGCGCTGGAATTCCCGCCCTGGGTGGACAGTTGCGAGCTTGCCGAAGAGCCGCTGGAGGACTGCTGCCCGACGGTGCCGCTGATCGCGGTGACCGTCCCCGCGCCGGGCGCGTGCAGGGTGGTGTTGTCGAGCGCTGTCTGCGCGTTCTGGACGTCGAGCTCGGCCTGGTCCACCTTGGCCTGTGCCGAAGCGACACTGTTCTGAGTGCTTTGGGCGTTCTGGCCGGCGCTAGGGGTGTTCTCCGCCGTCTCGGCGGTGTCAAGGTTGTCCCGGGCGACCGAGAGGTTCGCCTTCGCGACCTGAAGCTCCTTCGCGGCCTGAGCGCTCTCGATGGTCGCGAGCTTCTGGCCCACCGACACGACGTCGCCGACCTTCACGTCGATCGACACGACCTTGCCCGCCGTCGCGAAGTTCGCGGTGCCGGTGTAGCCGCTGGCGAGCGTCCCGGCGGCGGAGACGGTCTCGGTGACCGTGGCCCGGCGGACCGGCGTGCTGCGGGTCTGGGCCTCCGCCGTGTTCTGTTCGGGGCTGAATGCCTGATATATCCCGAAACCTGCTCCGGCCAGCAGCACGATCAGGGCACCGTTGATCACCCAGGCCTTGGAGGGGCGAACTCGCGTCATGCGGCGACCCTGCTGCCGCTGGTTGGCAATGACCTGTTGATGGGCTGTGTGTCAGCTGTGGATGTGGGCGAGGTGATCCGGGCTCGGGCATGAAAAAACCGCCTCGATGTGCATCGAGGCGGTTCTGCGAGCGGTGGCCAGGGCCGGGGTCGAACCGGCGACCTTCCGCTTTTCAGGCGGACGCTCGTACCAACTGAGCTACCTGGCCGGGAACGCCGGCAAGTAGCCGAACGATCTTGCGACCCTGACGGGACTCGAACCCGCGACCTTCGCCGTGACAGGGCGACGCGCTAACCAACTGCGCCACAGGGCCTTGCATACTGCTTTGTAACTGTACTGCGTACTCCCAACGGGATTCGAACCCGCGTTGCCGCCTTGAAAGGGCGGAGTCCTAGGCCGCTGGACGATGGGAGCCCGGTCCGGTTTCGGCGAACCGATCCGACCCGCGCTCTCCGGTGTCCCCGGGAGCGAACATAACTATAGGACACGCTCGTTTCAGCTCCCGCACAGGGGGTCCTCTAGTTGTTCACAGGGCTGGGACCTGCGAGAACGCGGTGACTTCAGGATATCAGGGCCGAGGTGTCCCGCAGGGCGCCGAGACGTCGCCGGAGCTCGTCTCGCTCGTCATCCGTGAGGGTGACGGCGAGGAGTTCGGTCACGCGCTGATCGGTCAGGTCCTCTGCGTGCCGCCACCGCTGCCGCAGATCGCCCTTGGCCTCGGCCGCGGCGATCAGCGCGTCCGCGGCCTCCTCGGGCCACGCGGTGCGCAGGAGACGACCACGTCCGCCTTCCGGGTCCGCGACGACGGCCTCGGGCACCGTCAGGCCAACCGCGCGAAGGGCGGCGAAATGGACGCCGCCGCGGAATTCGCGGAAGACCATGAGCGCGAACGCCAGGCGCTCGACGGTGTCTTCCGGACGTTCGGCGAGTTGCCATCCGGCGAACAACGCGAGACCGCTCGCGTCCGCCGCGTCCACGAGACGAAAGAGCAGATCCGCCGTACGGCCGGGGCCGTCGGCGTCCGAAAGGCTGACGTGCGCCCACTTCGCCGATGACCGCGAGTAGGCGCGGACCGCGGAAGCCGCGTCGAGAGCCGCCATCGCGGGCGGCAAGGCGAACTCGAAGAGCCACCGCGGGAAGATCCCGAACAGCTCCGCGACGACCTTCGGCGGCGGGTCGCCCAGCACCGCCGAACGCCCTCGCAGATAGAGCGTCCGCGGCGGTAGGCCCACCTCGGCTTCGACCTCGGCGAGCTCCGGGGAGGTCATGAACTTCCCGCCCAACACCTGCACCACGTCCCGGATTTCCCGCGCCGCCTCGTCACCCATACCGCTCACGCCTTCCCGCCAGTTGAATAATAACAGTGTTACACAACTGGCGGACCCCTCGTCGAGCGCAAACGAAAGCCCGGCCCCGCGGCGAACACCACCGCGCGACCGGGCCTTGCGGACGAACTCAGCGCTGGACGGGCGCCTGCCCGTCCTGGTCCAGCGTCAACCCCAGCATGTCCAGCAACTGGACACAGTCATCGACGCCCAGCGCCCCGTTGGCCACCGCCAGCCGGGCACGCCGCACCTGGTCGTCGGACACCCGCTGGGTGTCCCCCTGACCCGTGCGCTGCGCCGGCAGACCACCGGCCAACGTCGTCGAGCTTCCCCCATCGGCACCTTCGTACCGAAGGAGGAACTGTCGCACTTCCACAGACCCACCCATGGTTCCTCCAGACGGCCAACGAACAGCTTGGCCGCGAGGCTAGCCAGAGCCGGCCGCGACACACAGCCCCCCGGAGAGTGAACCTGTCGCCACGCTCCGCACAACGCAGAGCAATCACGCGCACACCGGCGCCACATGAACCACAGACGAACCAGAGGTGGCGCCGCGACCGGGAATTCTGCCCGCGCCCACTCGCCCTTCTCAGCAAACCGTGCGACAATCGATTTGCTGACACACCCCCGGTCAGCGCCTGTGGAGATCCCCTCCGACCCCCGCGTTCCTCCCCCTGGCGCGGGGGTCGCTCCGTGTTTTGGGGGGCCACCCCCCAAACCCCCAGGGTCCGTTCTGTGGCGGTTGGCGGCCCCGGACTTGGTGCGGGTGAGAGACCAGGCGGCGCTGCGCGAATGGTTTTCTTAGAGTGCCGTGGTTGCGTTTAGTGATCACTGGTGGTGTTGGCCTTTTGGGGTGCTGGGCCATTCGAGACAAATTAATGGGTGTGTCGTGGCTCACTGTGGTTGGTTTGCCGAGACCGAACCGTTATCGTGGCCCGGTGCCCCTTCCTTCCTTGAGCCGTCGTAGCGGCAGCCGCACGAACCTGAAGCCGGTCAACCCCGGTCGTCACCGCAACTCCTCCACCAAGGAGGCCGAAGCGGTCGTCGAAGACACGGAGCTCACCAGCTACCTTCGCGCCCTCGCCCCCGACAACGACCCGGAAAGCACCGGCACCGGCAAGCGCTTCGGTGAAGCGCAGGTGTTCCAGCTGCGGATGAACCTCATCGCGATGGAGCAGCTCAAAGACGCCGCCCAGGAACGCAACCTGTCGCCGCAGGCGCTGGCGCAGGAGTGGATCCTCGAGCGCCTCTCGTGGGAGTCACAGGCCAACTCGGCCCAGCAGCGCCGCCACGAGGAAGCCCACACGGACGAGTTCCGCTTCGACGCCAACGCGTGGGAGCAGCCCGTCCCCCGCTGACCCCGTCGACCGCGGAACGGAACAGCACACCCGAAGAAGCTTTCAAAGCCATAGAAAAGGCCCCCGGCGAGAACGCCGGGGGCCTTTCTGATCAGTCTGAGCAACGCCGAATGGGCGGACTCAGATCGCGCGGACCTTTTGGGCCTGCGGGCCCTTCTGACCCTGACCGACTTCGAACTCCACTCGCTGATTCTCCTCGAGAGTGCGGAAACCGCGCCCCTCGATTTCCGAGTAGTGAACGAAGACGTCGCCCTCGCCGCCATCCTGCGCGATGAAGCCGAAGCCCTTCTCCGCGTTGAACCACTTCACAGTGCCTTGCGCCACCGCTGTACTCCTCGTTGCACATCCGCTTCGAGTGCCTCCGAAGCGACACCCAGACCGTCCCGGGCGGTTCCAACGAGTCGAGCGAAGAGCGCGTCACCGGCTCATGGCTCGCGTCAGAAGTTCCGCGAGTGTGAAGCCACGAACACGCAAAACGACGGCCTGATGGCAGAGTACCGGGATCTGGCCATATTTGAAGCCCGTGATCGGACTCTGGGCACCCCCAAGTACCAAGGTCACCGGAACGTCGTATACCGCTCCGGCTTCTGTCGGACCCTCTCGCTACCCTGTCGCCGCACGCCGACCTCAGCTCATCGCCGGACACGGACCGAAGTCGGCCATGCCCCGATCGTGAACTATGATCCACCCGATTGTGACTCGCATCACTCCCGGTGGGATCAACTTCAGGGGCGGTCCGGACGTCATGGTCGGTGTACAGGGGAGCAAAGGGGAAGCTTTGAGGTTCACTGAAACCGCACGCCGCCGCTCGGCGATCGCGGCACTGGGGCTGGTGGCGGTTCTGACGCTGGGGGCGTGCAGCAGCGAGCCGACCGTGTCGGCCAGCGGGCCGGACGGCGGCGGCCCGATCAGCAGCGAGACCGGCGGGAAGGCCGCCGCGCCCGCCAAGCTGACGTACGAGCCGGCCGCGGGCGCGCAGGACGTCGCGCCCGGCCAGCCGATCAGGGTCAGCGTCGCCGACGGCACGCTCGACCAGGTCGTCCTGACCAATCCGGAGGGCAAGCAGGTCGCGGGCCAGCCGTCCGAAGACAAGAAGAGCTGGTCCACCACCGAACAGCTCGGCTACGGCAAGGCCTACACGTGGTCCGGCAAGGCCACCGGCACCGACGGCAAGCCCGCCGAGGTCGGCGGGGCCTTCACCACGGTCAAACCGCGCAAGCAGGTGGGCGCGAACATCAACGTCTTCGACGGGCAGACCTACGGCATCGCGATGCCGATCACGCTGACCTTCCCGAGCAAGGTCACCGACAAGGCCTCGGTCGAGAAGGCGCTGTCGGTCGAGACCACGCCGAAGACCGAGGGCTCCTGGGCGTGGGTCCACGACGACACCTCGGTGCACTGGCGGCCGAAGGCCTACTGGCAGCCCGGCACCACGGTGAAGTTCAACGCCAAGATCTACGGCGTCAAGATCGGCGATGGCGTGTACGGCAAGGAAGACCGGTCGGCGAGCTTCACGATCGGGCGTTCGCAGGTCGTCAAGGGCAACACCCAGACCCACCGGCTCCTGGTGATCCGTGACGGTCAGCAGATCGCGGACTACGCGGCCAGCTACGGCCTCGACGCCGATCAGGGCCGGGTCACCCCGAGTGGCACGCACGTGGTGATGTCCAAGCACGACACGTACTCGATGACCAACGAGCGCTACAACTACGAGAACATCGTCGTGCCGTCCGCGGTGCGGTTCTCGACCAACGGCGAGTTCATCCACGGCTACGGGCCCTCGATCTGGGCCCAGGGCAAGAAGAACATCTCGCACGGCTGCGTGAACCTCGCTCCGGTGAACGCCAAGGAGTACATGGCGGGCGCGCTCGTCGGGGACCCCGTCGAGATCGAGGGCAGCACGGTGAAGATCAACCGGGCGCGTGACTACAGCGACTGGACCTACTCCTGGGACGAGTGGACGAAGCTGTCCGCTCTCGGGAGCTGAAGTACTTCCACGAAACCGGGCGGCCGGAGACCTCCGTGGTCTCCGGCCGTTCGTGTTATCTGCCGCGCGCTGAAGTCTCCGTCGGGCGCGGAGCGCCCTTGGGGAGACGACGTTGTGAGACTTTCAAAACTCGATGCAACCCGAAGGCGACCAGGACGCATGTCTAACGACGTAAGGCGCCGCGGCCAATGAGCGGCGCCCGGATCGAGGAGACACCCTTGCGCACTCGTATCGCTCTTTCCCTCGGCGCGCTGCTGCTCGCGGGCGGCGCCGCCTTCGCGACCACGTCGCTGGCGTCGGCCGACCAGAGCGCCCCGTCGCCCACGGTCACCCAGGCGCCGACCGAGGCCCCTGCCCCGGCTCCCACCACCACGAAGCCGGGCGAGCCGCCCCGGGTCACCACCGCCCCGCGGCCCGCCCAGAAGACCCCGTCCGTCGCCGCTCCGGGCGAGCACCGCGTGCCCAAGGCCGTCCCGGCCGGGCCGACCGGGGACCTGAACCTCCCCGCCGTCGTCGAAGGAGCCGGTAACTAGGTGTCGTTGAGCCGCTCGTCGAAGACCGGGACGGGCTCGCCGTGGGACGGCGAGTTCGCCCGGTACTTCGGCGAGCGCGCGCACAGCCTGCGTGCCACCGCGTACCTCCTGTGCGGGGACTGGCACCAGGCTGAGGACATCACCCAGGCCGCGCTGCTCAAGCTGTATCTGGCTTGGCCGAAGCTCTCCCGGCACGACGCGCTCGACGGCTACGCGCGCAAGATCGTGCTGCGGACCTTCCTCTCCGAGCATCGGCGCGTCTGGCGCAAACGGGAGAAGCTCACCGACGCCCTTCCCGAAGTCCCGAGCGAAACGGGCGGTACGGAACAGGAGATGCTGGTCAGGCATGCCCTGTCCGGTGTCGCCCCGAAGCAGCGCGCGGTACTGGTGCTGCGCTACTTCGAAGATCTCAGCGTCGAGGAGACGGCCGCGGCGCTGGGCTGCAGCACCGGGAACGTGAAGAGTCAGGGCGCGCGGGGTCTGGCGACCCTGCGCAAGCGGCTCGGACCGCATTTCAGCGAACTGGCCTTGAGCGGAGCGCACGACGATGGGAGGTGAGGAGATGGACGAGGACATCAAAGGCGTGCTTTCGCACGGGGTGAGCGGTCCCCCGCTGGGCATCCGGGCGGCGGACATCATCGAGCAGGGTGGCCGGATCCGGCGACGACGCAAGCGGCTGGCCGTCGCGGGGAGTTCGGTGGCGACGGTCGCGGTGATCGTGCTCGGCGCGATCGCCGTCGGCGGTCGTGGCGGCGAGGGGTCCGCGCCGGTCCAGCCCGCCGGGCCGGGCCTGTCGACCATCTCCCCGGCCCCGGCCCCGGTCTCGACGGAGCCTTCCGAGGCGGCCCCCGGGCCGGAAGTCACCACTCAGCAGCCTGGTGCCTCGAAGCCCAGCCAGGCACGCTCGACGCCCAAGCCCCCGCAGCCGGGCCGGACGACGGCGCCGCCGCCTCGTGTGCCCACCACGACCAGCGCGACGAAGGAGCCGAGCGGGCCTCCGACGGCCGGTACGACTCGCTGAGTTCCCGCCCGGAACGTCCGGATTCCCGATCGATTACCCAAAGTAGTCGGAAATTCCCTGATATCGGCTTCACCTGGTGGTTCGTCACCGGTTTGGGGGAACGACGCCCCCGCGATCGGCCCGAATCGCTGAGCCCGGACGTTTGAACACCTACGGTCGAGGGAACAAACCCTCGTCGATGGGTAAGTAAACGGGTGGGTCGGGAGGTCAAACCCATGGCCGAAGAGGCGCTGAGCGCGTCACATCAGGAAAAAGGGGAACCCGCGGAGGCCCCACCTGAGCAGATCAGAAAGGCCGTCGCCGGAGCGGCGATGGGTAACTGCATCGAATGGTACGACTTCGGTGTTTTCGGCTTCATGCCCGCCATCCTGGGGCAAGTCTTCTTCAACGCTTCCAGCACTTCCGAAGGCGCGCTGGCGACCTTCGCGGTGCTGGCGATCACCTTCATCGTGCGGCCCTTCGGCAGCTTCGTGTTCGGTCCGCTGGGGGACAAGATCGGGCGCCAGAAGGTCCTCGCGCTGACGATCATCCTGATGTCGGGCTCGACGTTCGTCATCGGCCTGCTGCCGTCCTACGCCACGATCGGACCCGCCGCGGCGGTCGCGCTGATCCTGTTGCGCATGATCCAGGGCTTCTCGGCGGGTGGTGAGTACGGCGGGGCGGCGACGTTCATCGCCGAATACGCCCCCGCCCGGCGCCGGGGTTTCTGGGGCAGCTGGCTGGAGTTCGGCACGCTCGTCGGGTTCGCGATGGGTGCCGGCTTCGTCACGATCTTCACCGTGGTCCTCGGCGACGACGCCATGCGCGAATGGGGCTGGCGCCTGCCGTTCCTGATCGCCGGACCGCTCGGCATCGTGGGTCTCTACCTGCGGAACAAGCTGGAGGACACTCCGCTGTTCCAGGAGATCGAGAAGAAGCAGCAGGTCGAGAAGTCGCCGCTGAAGGCGCTGCTCAAGAAACACTGGACGTCGATCCTGCACCTGATCGGCATCGTGGTGATGCTGAACGTCGCCGACTACATCGTGATCACCTACCTGGAGACCTATCTCAAGGACGTGGTCGGGTTCAGCGGGCATACGCCGTTGCTGATCATCCTGGCGACCATCGCGCTGATGCTGATCCTGATCGTGCCGGTCGGCATACTGTCCGACCGGATCGGGCGAAAACCCATCCTGATCGCCAGTTGCGCGAGTTTCCTGGTGCTGCCGATCCCGGCGTTCTCACTGATGGGCGCGGCCGCGGACGACCAGAACGCCTGGCAGCTCATGCTCGGCCTGGTGATGATCGCGGTGCCGCTGGTGCTGATCCTGGCGGTGCTGGCGGCGACGCTGCCGGCGATGTTCCCGACGCAGGAGCGCTACGGCGGCTTCTCCATCGGGTACAGCGTCTCCACCGCCGCCTTCGGTGGCACGGCGTCGTACGTCATCGGCAGCCTGGTGGACAAGACCGGCGACAACCTGTGGCCCGCGTACTACCTGATGGGCGCGGCGGCGATCGCGGCCATTCCGATCCTGCTGCTGCCGGAAACCGCCGGAGTCTCGTTGCGCGGCATCGTGAATTCGCGGATCGCGCGGCGCCGGAAGCCGGAATCGGTCAGTCCCGGCGGTGCCTCGGAGCTACCGGCGAGTTAACGTCTCTCCATGAGCCGTATCTCTCAGCCGTGGCCGCCGGTCGAAGTCGAACCGGCGACCGTCCACCCGGAAGCCCCTCAGCCGGGCAGCCACCTGGGCATCCACTTCGGTGAGTGTTTCGGGTGCGGCGACGAGATCGAGGCCGGGCTCCACCTGCATTCGACGGTGGGCGAAGGGACGACGGTGTACTCCAAGTTCACCGTCACCTCCGCCCACCAGGGTGCGCCCGGCCTCGCCCATGGCGGCCTGCTGGCTTGCGCCTTCGACGAGGCGCTCGGCGCGACCGTCGGCAACCTGCTGCGTCGTCCCGCCGTCACCGGGAAGCTGGAGACGGACTTCCTGCGGCCGGTCCCGGTCGGCTCGACCCTTTACATCGCCGCGAAACTGGACGGCATCGCCGGCCGGAAGATCTACGTGAGCGCCGACGGACGGCTCGACGCCGAAGACGGCCCGGTCGCGCTGCGCGCGCGGGCGTTGTTCGTGCGGGTCGAGTTCGAGCACTTCAGCAAGCACGGGGATCCCGAGGCGCTGCAAAAGCTCGCCGCCGCGCACGAGAAGGCCGAACGCGCACGCGAGTGGGACATCAACCCCTGAGCGGCTAGGTGAGCGTCCTGGGGCGGATCGCGTTGGCCTTGTCGACGAGTTCGACGCGCTGGTCGACGGTCCCGGCCAGGCGGGCGAGGGTCCGATAACAGCGCTCGAGCCCGAACCGCAGGTCTCGCTCGTCCAGGGCACAGCCCAGCACCTTCGCACCCGGTGTCGGCCGGTTCTGCGAGTTGAGCCAGCCGTGCGCCGCCTCGAGAACCTCCGCCGACAACCGCGTGCGGCGTTCGGCGTCGAGCTGCAAGCGCTCGAGCCGCGTCGAGGCGTCGACGAGATCCCGCTCGGACACCTGCACCGGATCCTTGCCGCCGCCGTTGATCCTGGTCTTGATCTTGATCGCGGCCACCTGCGCGGCGACGTAGTGCGTGGACGACGCCGGGACGGCCTCCAGCACCTCGATCGCGCTGGCGCGGGCGCCCTGCGCGAGATACACGCGAGCGAGCCCGAAGGCCGCACTGACGTACGACCGGTCCGTTCGCCACACCAGCTCGTAGTAGCGCGCGGCGCCGAAGTAGTCCCCGACGCCCTCCGCGCTGACGGCCAAGGCCAGCTTCGGCGCGATCTCGCCGGGAAGGTCGTCGTACACCGCCTCGAACGCGACGTGCGCGACGCGGGAGCGGCCGCCCGCGAGCTCGATCAGGCCGCGGTACCAGTCGATCCGCCAGTCGTGCGGGAACCCGGCCTTGATCGCGAGGTACTGCCCGGCCTGCAACTGCCGCTGCGCCTCGACCAGCTCACCGAGCTCGATCCGGGCGCGGACGATGCGCAACCGGACCTCGATCGACTCGCGCGGCGCCCCGGCCAGTGAGTCGATCGCGCCCGCGGGATCGAGCGCGACGGTCGACGCGAGCATGCCCGCCGCCGGGTCGTCCGTGTCGACCTGCGGGATCGGCAGGCCCGAGACCACTTCGCCGGGATCCGGCAGCGGCACGCTCCCGCCGTGCTCGGGGACGACCAGGTCGACGCCGAACGTGCGGGTCTCCGGGCCGAAGACGGTCGACGCGCCGGGGCGCGGCTTCCCGGTGCCCAGCGCCATGATCTCGCGGAGCACGCCGGTCAGCTGGTCGCCCATCTCCTCGGCCGCGATGAACCGGCGGTCCGGGTCGGTGTGCGTCGCGCGCCTCAGGAAGCGGTAGTACGAACCGAAGAGCGCGAACAGCGGGACGACGTCCGGGCCGGGCAGGGTCGCCTTGTACTTGCTGGTGTACCCGGAGAATTCGAAGCTGAGGACGGCGAGCGTGCGGCCGACCGTGTACAGATCCGATGCCACCGAAGCGCCGTGGGTCGCCAGTTCGGGAGCGCTGTAGCCGGTGGTGAAGAACAGCGGGCTCTCGTAGTCGTCGATGCGGCGGACCGCGCCGAGGTCGATCAGCTTGAGCTGTTCGTGCGTCTGGATGACGTTGTCGGGCTTGAGGTCGCAGTACAGCAGGTTCTGGCTGTGCAGGTAGCCCATGGCGGGCAGGATCTCGAGCCCGTAGGCGATCACCTGGCCGATCGGCAGCGGCTCCGGGCGCTTCGTCTCGCGGTGGTGCGCGAGCGCGAGCTGGCGCAACGACTGGCCACCGACGTACTCCATGACGATGTAGCCGACCGAGTTGCCGGTGTCGCCGTCCGGATGCTGCACGAAGTTGTGGATCTTGACGATGTTCGGGTGCTCGACCTCGGCGAGGAACCGCTGCTCGTTGGCGGCGGCCGCCATCGCGGTGGCGTCACCGGTGTCGATCAGGCCCTTGAGCACCACCCAGCGGTCGCTGACGTTGTGGTCCTGCGCGAGGTAAATCCAGCCGAGCCCGCCGTACGCGAGCGCGCCGAGCACCTCGTACTGGCCGCCGACGATCTCGTTCGGGCGCAGCTTCGGGACGAAGGAGAACGGGTTCCCGCACTTCTCGCAGTTGCCCTCGGGCGAACCGGGCCGGCCGTCCTTGCCGCGGCCGACCTTGGCGCTGCAGTTGCCGCAGAAGCGCTTCTCCTCCGACACCATCGGGTTGTCGAGGACGGCGGATGCCGGGTCGCGGTACGGCACCTGCGGGACGTCGACGAGCCCCGCACCCAGACGGCCGCGGCGAGACGTGCGCGACGACGTCCGGCGTGCGGTGCCGGGGAACGAACCCGTGCCGGTGCCGGTCCCCCGGCTGCCCGATCCGGTCCCCGTGCCGGTCCCGGTTCCGTGGCTTTCGCTGGACCGTTCGGGGAGGACGCTTTCCGTGCCTGGGTCCGGCAGCTGCCCGGGGCCGGGGTCGACGCGCGGCGCCGGCGGCATGATGCTCTGCGTCTCCGGGGTGGGCGACGAGAGCACGCTGGTCGGCTGCGGCGCGTCCGCGGGCGCCTGCCAGGCGGGTCGGACGACCTGGGTCTGCGGGCTCACCGGGGCCATCTCCCCCGGCGGGCGCGTCGGGTCCTCGGCGCCGGGGATCGGCCGCTGCTGGCCGCGCGGCGGGGTCTGCGGACGCTGCTGGACCGGCGCGTGGAAGATCGTGCGCTCGGCGTCCGTCTCAGGCGCGGCTTTCCGCTTCGGCGGCTCGGAGGAATCGAGCCTGCCGGAAATCGACGGTTCAGGCGTCTCCCAGCGGACCGGTGCCGGCGGCGTCCAGGACGCGGACTCGGCCTCTTGGTCCGGCTTGGTGTCGTCCGGCGCTGCGTGCCGAGGACGGCGCGGCTCTTCCGACACAGGTACCTCCCGAAATCCCCGCGACCACGTCGGACTCAGTCTAGGGGTGACCAGGCAGGTCGTGTCCGCGCCGGGTCGAACCCGCTACGGTGCGAGAGAGAACCGATTCAGCAGGTGATGAGGGGGAGGCCGAGTGCCTGCGTCATTTTCGATGTCGATGGCCCAGCTCGACGTCGTACTCGAAGAACTCGGGCTCGGCAGATTCGTGCTGCCGTTCGAAATCCCGACCGTCGGTACCACCGTCACCGAACGCGAGCGGCACTGCGCGGAAGTCTGGGCCGACCTGGCCGACCGAGGCTTCGCGCGCGGCCGCGAACTCCTGCGCGACTACGAGCAGGCGCTCCGGCTCTGGGCCACGGGGGACTTCGTCGTCACCCTGGAGGCGCACGAAGTCGAGCAGAACGCCGAATACCTCTATCGGGGTTGCTGGGACCGTCGTTTGGGCGTCGTGAGCCAGCAGCGCGGATTCGACATCCTCTTCGAGACGGTTTACCCCGAACAGGTCACCGCCGCCCTGCTCGGCAACTTGCCGTCACTGCAGCCGTTCCCCGGACGGGTGACGACGTCCAGCACTCTCCCCCCGTCCAAACGACCGGACGACCCGTTCGACGAGGACCCCGGCAATCTCCGGCTGGGCGCGGCAGGCCGGTTCTTCGAATTCCCGCTCGCGAGACTCGGCACGATCAGTGTCACCCTGCGCGACGATCGGGGTAAACCGCAGCAGAAGAGCGTCCAGTGGTTCGACAGCGTCCAGGGCCGCTTCATGCTCACCACCGACCGCTTCCCCGACGGCGAAGTCCGCCGCATGTTCACCCCGACGAGCGGCTCTCACCTGGCACGATGGATCCACGACCTGGTCGAAGCCGCCCGCGTCGGCAGCGCGTGATCCTCGGCGGAAGGCGGCCTTTCGCTCCTCTTCCGCTGATATCGTGACCTGACGAGCGCTACGAGTAACCGGGACTTGGTACAGGGGAGAGACCATGACTGACGGCACCGGCGGACCGCCGGGCAACTTCTCGCAGATGCTGGGCGATTTCTCGGCGCAGGCCGATGCGATGGTGAAGGCGGCGAACGAGGGGCGGTTCGCGGTCAGCCCGGAGATGGGCGAGGCGTACAAGACGGCGCTCAACGACTACTTGGACAGCTGGACCGGTAACAAGATCCACTTCGACAGCTTGGCGAATTCCCCCGAGCTCGGGACCAGCCCGTATACGGAGCAGGTCGGGCAACACATGACGATGGTCGCGTCGGGTGACAGCCAGTCCGCGAAGACACAACTCGAAAGTCTTCAAGCGGTCGTGGAACGCGCGCAAGCCGCGATCGACACCGCTATCAGCAAGTACCAGGCCAGCGACCAGGCGGGCAGCAAGGACCTGTCCAATATCGGCAAGGAAATTCACTAAATGAGCCAGTACCGGCCCAAGTCTCTAAAGCACTCTTCTCTGATCGCGCTCCCGGCTTTGCTGCTCACCCTTGCCGGATGTACGAGCGAGAAACCTGGGAACCCGACTCCGTCGACGCCCGTTCCCTCAAGTTCCGACCAAAGTTCCGGCACTACCCCGCAGGACGCCTTCGCCGATTTGAAGGCGTGTGACCTACTTGAACCGATCGCTTCTTCCTTGGGATTCGATCCCCCGGCGGCGGAGAGCTACGAGAGTGACAACGGTTGCGGCTCAAGTAAACCCCGATACGGAACCGTGGCTTTCTACCTCGTGCCCAATGCCGGGATCGCCGACCTGAAGACCGACACGGGCCAGATAAATCAGACCACCATCGCAGGACGCAAGGCGGTCGAACTGCCCGGCAGCGCGGGCAAAGGCGCCTGCCTGATCGGCATCTCCGTCACCGAGAAGGCCAGGGCGACAGTGAACCTCGGGCTTTCGAACAGCGGAACGACCGAACAAGCCTGTGCGGATGCGCGGTCCATTGCCGAGCAGCTCGCGCCCAAGCTGCCCAGAGGGAACTGAACGGATCGGGGAGGGGACCATGGCGGAGAACACCGGTCAGGACAACTTCGAGTCAGTGCTGAGCGCCGACGGCAAGGCCCACCGCACGTACGAGGGCAAGCGCTACGCGGAGACCTACGACGAGACCAACCGGGGTCCCGGTGGCAACGACCTCACCGCGCGGCTGACGGCGGAGCAGAAGGCCGGCCAGTATTCGGGCGAGCAGGCCGCGGCTCTCACCCAGGGACAGGAGTTCCGGGCCGGGCTCGGGCCGTCGGGTCAGCGGTACGAGGGCAACTCGCACGGCGACCTGATCGGCATGGTGACCGACAATCTCTCCGCCGAGAAGATCGATCAAAAGGGCGAGATCTGGAACAATCAGGGCAACGCGCTGAACACCTTCAGCAGCGCCCTCTCCTCCGCCGCCAACAAGGAGGGCGCTCACTGGCAGGGGCCCTCCGCGGAGGCCGCGCACGGGTTCTTCAAGAACCTGGGCAAGTGGGCCGACACCGCGGGCGACGGCGCTTACCTCGCCTCCAACCGCTTCTCCCAGTCGGCCGCCGCGGCCACCACCGCGAAGAACTCCATGCCCGAAGAGGTCCCCTTCGATCGCAACACCGAGTACAAGAACGCGATGCAGCAGCTCTCGACCGGGAACTTCGCGGGCGCGGTGGAGACGGTCGGCAACATCTCGGCCAAGCAGGAGCAGTCGTTCCAGGCGCATCAGCAGGCCGCTCAAGTGATGCACACCTACGACCAGTCGCTCTTCGACGTCAATTCCAAGCAGCCCACCTTCGCCCCGCCGCCGGAAATGGGCGATTCGACGACGGCGTCCGGGTTTTCCGGGGGCACCGAGGTCAAGGGCTTCAGCGGAGGGCCAGGACAAGGCCCCGGACCCGGGGGACCCGGTCCGGGTTACTCGGGTGGACCAGGGCCGACATCGGGGCCGGGGCCGGGGATCACGACGGGCGGCGGGCACACCGGGGTTCCGGGGCCGGGGCAGTCGCTCAGCGGGCCGCCCGGGTCGTTCCGGCCAGGGCCGACGCCGGGGTTGGCGGCCATGAACGGTCCTGGTCCCAGCGGTCTCGGACGGCTGGGCAGCGAGCAGTACCGCGGCAAGCCGGGCCGGACGACGGGCGGGCCTGGCGGCAGCGCGGCGAGCCGGTTGACCGGTGGCGGTAGCGGTGGCGGCTTCGGGCGCAACGGCGGGTCGGGCAACGTCGCCGAGCGGCTCGCGGGCGGCAAGGTGTCGGCCGGTGAGGCCGAGAAGCTGGCGGGCAAGGGCGGCGGGTCCGGGGCGGGCAAGCTGCCCGAGGAGCGGGTGACGCGGGGTGGCGCGGCCGCGTCGGGCAAGAGCGGCGGCCAGGGGCCGATGGGCGCCGGTGCTCCCGGTGGCAAGGGGCAGAAGGAAGAGGACAAGGAAAAGAAGGCCCCGGACTACCTGCAGGAAGAGGACGCCGACGTCTTGTTCGGCGGCTACGACGGCGACATGAAGCCGGTGCCGCCGGTGATCGGCGAGAAGTCCCCCTGAGACGAAGCGGGCCGTTCGGGAGCGATCCCGAACGGCCCGTTCTCACTTGTACTGCGCCGAGGGCGGCGTCCCGCCGTCGAGTTTGTTGCCGATCCACTTCGCGTAGCTCGTCTGCCACGCGCCACCGCGCACGTTCTCCAGCACGGCGTTCACGTACCGCACCATGTCCTCGTTCTCCTTCGGGACACCGATGCCGTAGTTCTCCTCGGTGAACCGGTCCCCCACGATCTTCAGCGTCGGGTCCTGCGCGAGCATCCCGGCGAGGATGACGTCGTCCGTCGAAACGGCCTCGACCTGCTTCTGCTGCAGCATCACCAGGCAGTCCGACCAGTTGTCCACGGAGACCGGCACCGGCTTCGAGGGATCCGCCGCGATCTTCAGCAGCGAGGTCGACGTCTTGGTCGCGCAGACCCGGCGTCCGGCGAGGTCCGAGAGCTGGGCGACCTTCGAGCCCGCTTCGACCAGGATCCGTTGCCCCGCCTTGTAGTACGCCGTCGAGAAGCCGACCTTCTGAAGCCGGCTGCAGGTGATGCTGTAGGTCCGCACCACGATGTCGACCTGCTTCTTCTGGAGTACCTCTTCCCGCAGTTTCGACGGGATCGCCCGGAACTGCACCCGGCCTTCCGCGCTGCCGAAGATCGCCTTCGCGACTTCGTTGACCATGTCGATGTCGAAACCTTCGAGCTGGCCCGACGTCGGATTGCGGAAACCGAACAGGAACGTCGTCTGGTCGACGCCGGCGATCAGTTTGCCGTTCTCCTTGATCTTCGCCATCGTCGATCCGCTGGTGATCGACGTGCCGTTGGTCGGCCGCAGACTCGCGAGCGGGTTGCAGCTCGTGTCGGCCGTCCCGCCGCCGCCGGCGTTGTCGGCACCGCCGACGTTCGCGGGCAACGGCGGCGCGACCTCGCCGACCGGGGCCGGGTCGACCGGTGCCCCCGCGCTGCCACAAGCCGTCGCCAGCACCAAGACGGCGCCGAGCACGGCCGCCCGCAGACCGTTCCGCATCACCGGTACTCCCTCAGCCGTTCACGGATTCCCAACGCGGACCCCGCCGCCGCGATCAGCGCCAGTACCGCGATCCCCGGCGCGAGCAGGGTCAGCGCGCGCTCGGCGCCGCGGGTGTCGTCGAGGAATTCCTGTCGTCCCACGTTGATCGCGGACACCAGGTTCTCGTCGAGGCGCAGGAACGCCCCCGCCGCGCCGTCCTTCTTGTCGTCACGGATCGCCGTGTCGACGGCGTCCTGGTAGAAGCCGTCGTCGTCGAGGCGCCGCACCTCACCGTGCGCCTTGAACCACGCCGACGCCGCTTGGATCGCCTCGTCCACCTTCCCCGCGGCCGCGCCGCCCGCCGCGAGGCCTTTGGCCTCGCCCAGCAGACCGCCTTGGCCGTCCGTCCCGCCGAGTTGCCCGGCGAGGTTACGGAAGTCCTGTTCGTACGCCGCACCATCGCCGCGCGCGACGAGGGTCAGCGTTTCGTCGGCTCGTGCCTGCAGCGCCGCGATCCGGGCGCGCACGAGGACGTCCACCTGGTGCGAGCCGTCCTCCTCGCCGCCGCCGACGAGGCTGCTCTGCACGATCAGCGCCACCGCGCCCCACAGCAGGGCGACCACCACCGAAGCGGACGCGACGACGAGCCCGACGTTCAGCAGCCGGTTGGTCTTCCGCGTCAGGTGCACCTGCGTGACGATCAGCGCCGCGAGCAGGGCGAGCAGCAAAGCCGTTGCCAGCCAAGGGAATCCGGTCGCGTCGTCCTGTTCGGCGGTGAGCCTGTCGGTGTCGATGCGGTACAGGTCCTGTGCGGCGGGAAGGATTTTCGTCCGCATCAGCTCGGAGGCTTCACGCAGATACGAGGCGCCGACGGGATATCCCTGCCGGTTGTAGGTGCGCGCGGTCTCGATCAGTCCTGTGTAGACAGGGATCTCGCGGCCGAGGATGTTGATCTGTTCGGCCGCGTCGTCGACGCCGGACGAGTCCGACGCCGCCTTCGCGAGCGCCGCGCCCGCCTCCGCGACGTCGCGTTCGTATCGCTGGCGCATCGGGAGCGGCTCGGTGCCGATCGAGAGGAACGAACTCGCCGCTGTCGCGTCGGCGTCCGAAAGCGCGCGGTAGACCTGTTGCGCGGCGGCGGCGAGGGGTTCGCGGTGGTCGATCAGGCCGTTGATCGTGTCCTTCTTGTCCTGCGCGGCCAGCGTGCCGAACAGGCCCGCGACCAGCGACAGCAGGACGAGCCCGATCGCGATCACCGACAGTCTGCCCGGAGTGGTCGCCGCGGACCGGACGATCGCGCGGATCCCGTTCCCCGGCAGTTCGAGCACTCCGGCGATCCCGCCTCGGCCTCCGGGCGCCGGGGGCGGCACGGGTGCGGCAGGACCCCCCGGCGGCCCCGGCCGGGTCACAGTGCTCGTCATCGCCGTTCCTCCCCATTGGCTCTACCCGCAAAGAAGGTATCCGAGTCGGGATCAGCGCAGCCAGTGACACCGGCGTGTGTCATCGGCACGTGATCTCCCGGCAGCGTCAGAGGCCTTTTTCCAGGCCGTAGCGCACGGCCTCCGCACGATTGCGCACACCGATCTTCGCGAAAGCGTGGTTGATATGGCTTTTCACGGTGGCGTCGCCGATGAACAACTCGGCGGCGATTTCCGGATTCGACAACCCGCGCGCGATGAGGCCGAGCACTTCCGCCTCGCGCGTGGTGAGCCCGTCCGGGAGTTCGGTCTTGGCCCGGGTGACCGTTCTCGCGTCGAGCGCGGCGGCGAGCCTGTCGGAGACTTCGGCGGCGAAGACGGCCTGCCCGTTGGCGGCGGAGCGGACGGCCGCCCCGATCTCGGCGCGGCCCGCGTCCTTGGTCAGGTAGCCGCGTGCCCCGGCGCGCACCGCGTCGGCGATCGAAGCGTCGTCCGCGTACGTCGTCAGGACCACGACCGCGACGTCCGGGTGATCTCGTTTGAGCAAGCGGGTCGCGGCCACCCCGTCCAGGACGGGCATCCGCAGATCCATCAGCACGACGTCGGCCGCGGTGGTGCCGAGCAGATCGAGCGCCTGCCGCCCGTCGCCCGCGGAGCCCGCGACCTCGACGCCGTCGATCAGCCCGAGCAACGCGACGAGCCCTTCGCGCATGACCTGCTGGTCATCGACGACGACCACCCGGATCACGTCCTCACCACCGCCTCCACCGTCCAGCGCCCGCCGTCCGGGCCCGCGGTCAGCGTGCCACCGGCGAGCGCGAGCCGCTCCCCCATCCCGGTGAGGCCGAACCCGCCGGTGTCCTCCGAGCGGACGGTGTCGCCGAGGCCGTTCCACACGCGCAAGCGGACCTCCGATGGGGTGAAGCGCAGCAGGAGCGACACCGGCCGCCCAGGGGCGTGCTTGGCCGCGTTGGTCAACGCCTCCCGCGCGACCCCGACCAGCGAGACCACCGCGGCGGACGGCAGTGGCCGCTCATCGCCCGTTGCCTCGAAGGACACCCCGTCGTGATGCGCGTCCGCCAGCAGCCGCAAGGCTTCGGCAAGCGACGGGACGTCGCTGCGCAGGGCGGCGACGGCGTCGCGTGCCTCGGCGAGCCCGTCCGCGGCCAGCCGCCGTGACAGCCGCACTCTGCCGAGCGCACCGTCCACATCGGACTTCTCGGCCAGCAGCGCCTCGGCGACCTCCAGGTGGATTCCCAGCGCCCCCAGCGAATGCGCGAGGACGTCGTGGATCTCCCTGGCGATCCGGGTGCGCTCGTCGAGCGCGGCGGCCCGCGCGTGTTCGCTCTGCGCCAGCTTGGTCTGCTCCAGCAGCGCGGCCGCCTGCGCCGCCTGCACCTCGTACTGCCGCCGGTTCAGCCCCAGCAGCATCAGCACGAGCAGCACCCCGACGTTGCCGAACACCAGCGGCGCGGACGCGCCCGCGACCAGGCCGGTGACCGCCGCGAGGCTCGCGTCGAGCCCCACCACCCCCAAGATGGCGGCCACCGACGGCTCGGTCAGGGTGGCGAACCGGCTGACCGTGACCACCGCGAGCACGATGGCGGAGGAGTCCTCCGCCCAGCCGAGCGCGATCGACGGCGCGACGCTCGACACCGCGAGCAGGACGGTCGCCACCCGGGGGAACCGCGGGGAGGCCGCCACGAAGCCCAGCCAGCAGGCCCCGCAAACGCCGTACGCCGTCCAGATCCAGGCACTGGACTCGCGCGCGGTCAGCAGCACCACCACGACCGCGGCCGTGCCGAGCAGCTGGACGACCAGCCAGCTCGGCGCGATCGTGTCGGGCAGGAGCGGCCTTTCCCGTTTCCCCATTTCTCCCCTCAGTGATCGCTCAGCCGCGTGATCATCTCCACCAGGATCAGCCGGTAGGCCAGGAACCCGAGCAGGACGACGACACCTGTCACTACCAGCCCCAACAGGCCTTTCACGTTCATTTTTCCCATGACACGGACGTTAGGCACGCCGACGGGTGGAGCGGCACCGTCGCCGGGTGGAGCCGGGGGTGGAGGTTCAGCCGCGGACGGCGGGAGCGACGGAGTACGGGAGGACGTCGGCGCCGTCGGCAGGCCGTTCGACGACGACCTCGACGTCGTCGGCGAACCGGTACGGCCTGCCGAGCAGGATCCCGCCGAAATGACGCCGCATCCTGGACATCTCCGCGCGGACGGTGACGGTGCGGCCGGGGACCCCGAACAGGTCGAGCGACAGTTCCGAGGCCGACCTTCCCTCCCGATGCAGGGCGAGGACGTACAGCATCTCCGCGTGCCGCGGGCTCAGCCGGTGCGTCCAGGTCCCTGCCGGGCCCGAGGCGCGCAGCGTGCTCTCCCGTGACGACTTCAGATCGAGCACGACGCGGGTCGGCGGCGTGTCCTCCTCCTCGGTGAGCCGGACGAGCCAGCCTCCGGGCAGCGGCTCCAGCAGGCAGTTCCCGTAGGTGGGCAGCCGGTTCCGGCCCGGGGCCGCGTCGTCCGGCAAGGCGATCCTGCCGACCGGGACGAGACCGGCCGACGCCGCGATCCAGCCGTGCGGATCGGCGATCACCGCCCGGCCCTTCACCTTGGTCAGTAGAGGCGAAGCGAGCCCTCGCAGCCGCTCGAGCTCCGAGAGGTGGGCGGTGCGCAGATGCGCTTCGGCGAGCTTCGCGACCGCGTCGACCAGGGCGAGGGTCGTCGGGTGCACGGTCGAAGCCGGGCCGGAGAGGTCGACGACGCCGAGCAGCCTGCCGTCCCTCGGATCGTGCAGCGGCGCGGCGGCGCAGGTCCAGTCGTGCTGGTTACGGACGTAGTGCTCGGCGGAGTAGACCTGGACCGGATGCCGCGTGACCAGCGCCGTGCCGATGGCGTTGGTACCGGCCGAGTTCTCGTGCCAGTCGACCCCTTCGACGAACCCGAGGTCGTCGGCCCGGCGGCGGACGGCGGTGCTGCCGTCGCGCCAGAGGACGCGGCCGTCGGCGTCGACGACGGCCATGATGTGCGCGGCCTGCTCGGCGAGGCTGATCAGGCCGCCCCGCAGCACGGGCAGGACGGCGGCGAGGCCGCTCCCGCGACGACGAGCCTCCAACTGCTCCGGGCCGAGCACGGGTACCGGCGCGCCGCGGTCGGGGGTCCAGGCCGAGACGGCGCATGCGCTGCCAGGACGCTCCGATGACCGCGCGCGGGTGACCGGGGAGCGCGTTACCCGCGAGGGCGGCTTCGTGCACCTTGGCGAGAGCGCGCGCGTGCCGCCGCGGATCCGCGCCGACCGGCAACGCCGCCTCCAGCTGCACCTGGCCCACTCCTCTGGTCCGTTTCGGCCAGTGTGCCCGGGGATCCCGGCGTTCGGAAGGTCTCTGTGACCTGGGCGGGTTTAGGCGGTGAAGGGCGCATCCACCAGGTGGGACGCGGGGAAAGCCCCCTGCGGCTTCCGCCCGAGCAGCAGGCCGGTCCTGGTGGCCTCGGCCATCACGGCGCGGACGTCGACGCACCACGGGCCGTCGGGCTTCAACTCGACGAAAGCGCTCTCTCCCGGCTTGAGCACGAAGTGCGGTTGCCCGTCCAGCGCGATGGAGCCGCCGGCGGCGGCGAGGTCGACACGCACCCCGGCGTCCAGCACACTCCAGCCCCGGACGCCCACCGCCCGGACCTCGCCGGGCGCGATCGGCGCCTGCACCACGTAGGGCGTCTCGTCGACCGGCCCGAGCGAGACCGCGACACCGTCCACAGTGGACTTCGGGCTGGGGCACAGCCTGCCGGGGATGCTCGACAGGCCGATTCCGTCCGGTACGGCGAACGTGCAGTACAGCTCGGTCAGCGACGCGGGGTCCCATCGGCTCTCGGAACACACGCTGACGTCGTTCAGCGCGATCTCCCGGCGGGCCTTGGTGACGACCTCGAGGATGGTCGCGCGGTTCGTGACCAGGTCCGCGTCTACCTGATGGGTGGCCAGCAGCCCGGCGGCGAGCCCGGCGACGGTGGGCTCGGGAAGGGCGTCGGTGCTCCCCGACGGCAGCATGAGCAGCGGGACGTCACCGCAGGCGGCCGCGGCGGCCCGCATCATGCCGTCGTCACCCAGGCAGATGAGCACGCTCGCTCCCGCGTCCACCATCCGCCGGACGGTGCCGATGATCTTCCCGGCCTCCGTCCACACCATCACCCGTCCGACCCCCGCCACGCGGAGTGCCGAACGCAGGCTCTGGATGTCACGCTCCGAAGCGGGGTTCGCCACGATCCCCGCAACCGCTTCGCCCACATGTCCTCCGCTGCCGCGCCAAGTCCTACTAGGAAACGACGCCGGGGCCGGGAAAGAAAGAGTTGCACGAGGTTGCATCGCCCTTTCCTGTGCCGATGCGGCCGTTTTGGTCACCCCGTGGCGGACTCCGGCTGTCCCCCAGGGCGGGATGTGCGCTGGTCGTGGCCTCGCTAGCGTCGACTCATGGACTCGCTGGGGTGGGCGCTCTTCACCGGGCGCGACGCCGATCTCGAACCGCCTTCGGCCTGGTGGCGCGGGCCGGCCTGGATCAAGGGCGTCCTCACCGCCTCGGCACTCACCGTGCTGATGGTCCTGACCTACGGCTCCTGGGCGCGCTACCTCGGCTCGGAGAGCTTGCCGCTGGTCTTCTTCCTGCTGCTCCTGCAGCTCGTGCCACCGCTGCTGGTCGTGCGGTTCCCGCTGACCGCCGTCCGGGTGGCGGCGGTGGGCATGGCGGCCGCCACCATCGCCACCCTCTTCCCCACGCGCCATCCGCCGTTCGGCACGACGCTGTCCGACTGGCCGCTGCAGACCCACGTCCTCCCGTACCTCCCGGTGCTGGCGCTGACCCTCGCCAGGACGAAACCCGGGCAGGGCACGGGGATCTCGATCATCGCGGTGGTGCTCACCACCGCGATCGGCCTCGCCCAGCTCCCGCGCGGGGGGACGAAGACACTGGTGTCGTCGCTGATCGTGGTGACCGTGACCATCGTCGCCGGGTACGGCATGCAGCAGCGGCGGCGGGCGCTGACGCAGGCCGACACGGCCGAGCGGACGGCGGTCGAGGAGCGGACGAAACGCACGGCGCTGCAGGAACGCGCGCTGATCGCCAGGGAACTGCACGACATCATCGGCCACCACCTGTCGCTGATCGCCCTGCGCACCGACAGCGCGCGCTACCGCCTCCCGGACGTGAACGAGGCCACCGCGGAGGAGTTCCGCGCGCTCGGCGTCGCGGCCCGCGAGGCGCTGGACGAGGCCCGGCGGCTGGTCGGCGTGCTGCGGGACGACGACACCGAACCGGAACACGAACCGCAGCCGGGGCTCGCCGAGGTCCCCGGACTGCTCGACGGCTGCCGGGCTTCCGGGATCGACGTCCGCTCCCGGATCACCGGCGGCGACGGCGTCCCGGCCATGATCGCCCTTGCCGCGTACCGGATCTTGCAGGAGGCGCTGAGCAACGCGGCCCGGCACAGCCCTGGGTCCATTGTGGACGTCGACGTCCGGCGGGAGCGGGACGTGCTCGTGATCCTCGTCGAGAACGGGCCCGCCACGCGGGTTCCGGCGCCCTCGGCCGACGACGGCACGGGCCTGGCCGGGATAGCCGAACGCGTTACGCTGATCGGGGGCACTTGCGAGACCGGCCCGAGGCCAGGCGGCGGGTTCCGGGTGGCCGTCACACTGGAACTCACGGGGGAAGCGTGACGACGCTGTTCATCGTCGACGACCAGGCCATGGTGCGGGAAAGCCTCGCGAGCCTGCTGGACGCGCAGCCCGGGCTCGACGTCGTGGGCCAAGCAGGTGACGGACTGGCCGCACTGGCGGGCATCTCCGCCCTGACCAGGCCACCGGACGTCGTCCTGATGGACATCCGGATGCCGGTGATGGACGGTCTCGAGGCGACGCGGCGACTGCTCGAAGGCGACGGCGAGAAGCCGAAGGTGATCGTCTTGACCACTTTCCATTTGGACGAGTACGTCTACGAAGCGCTACGGGCGGGCGCGAGCGGGTTCCTGTTGAAGGACGCGCCGTCGGCCGAACTGGTGAACGCCATCGACGTGGTCGCCGCCGGGGACGCGCTGCTCTCCCCCGCCGTCACGAAGCGGTTGATCGCGAGTTTCGTCGCCAGCGCGCCTGTTCCGAGGCCTTCGCCGTCGCGGTTCGACGTGCTCACCGAACGCGAACGCGAGGTGCTGCGGCTGATCGCGAAAGGACGGTCCAATCCGGAGATCGCGGCGGACTTGGTGCTTTCGGCGCAGACCGTTAAGACATACGTGGGCCGGATCCTCGCGAAGCTCTCGCTCCGTGACCGGGCGCAGGCGATCGTGCTGGCCTACGAGACCGGACTCGTCGGCCCCGGCTGAAACGAACGACCCTGGCTGTAATACCCCTGAAAAAGCAGCAGGGCCGCCTCCCCGAGGGGATGACGGCCCAGCTTGGAAAACCTGGATCAGATCACGTTGACCGAGGTGGCCTGCGGACCCTTCGCGCCCTGCCCGATTTCGAACTCCACGCGGGCGTTCTCCTCGAGGGTACGGAAGCCGTTGCCCTTGATCTCGCTGTAGTGCACGAAGACGTCGCCGCCGCCGTTGTCGGGAGTGATGAAGCCGAACCCCTTCTCGGAGT
Source organism: Amycolatopsis sp. lyj-84 (assembly GCF_046549075.1). Classification (NCBI taxonomy): domain Bacteria; kingdom Bacillati; phylum Actinomycetota; class Actinomycetes; order Pseudonocardiales; family Pseudonocardiaceae; genus Amycolatopsis; species Amycolatopsis sp. lyj-84. The sequence goes on along the minus strand of NZ_JAJPWO010000008.1, from coordinate 290,442 downwards.
TGAACCACTTCACAGTGCCCTGAGTCATAAAATCTCCATATGCAACACAAACAAACAGGAAGCCACGTCGGCAGCCCGGGTCATGACCAGACGGTTTGCTTCCCCGGAAACACGAGGAGACACTACGCCCGCTGAGTTCTGCGAGCGTGAACCAACACGAACACAAAAATCGAGACCTGGAGCAGTAAAGCACACCTCACGCAGGCCGACAAGCGTGATCACCCGCGTGTGCGCGGCCGCACGGCACCCTTTTCAGGGGGGCTATTCGCCGCTCGCCGCGCGCAGTGGTACGTCGGCGCCGAACGGCGAACGGCGCAACACCTCCCGGTTCGTGGCCATGACGGCCACATCGTGGGTCTCCGCGTCCGCGCTGAACTGCACCGGCACCACGCCGGAAACGGACTTGTCCTGTGGCTTCGTCTCGTCAGCCATGTTTTCTCCCCTGTGTCAACACAACGCTCGTAGTACTGCGCAAGACACTGCGTGCCAACAACTCACCGGCGAACGGTCGCGGGCCCGATGGCCGCTCCGGTCCATATCGGACTCTCGGTGTTGCGGCGATTGTGCCACGACCGACCGACAAAATCCGGCCTCCGCGACCGAAACTCGGCCGAGTCGTCACCAGATTCCCACCCTTTGGAGCAGGTGAAGGCGGCACCACAAGGGTTTCTGTGTATCCCCTGAGAAAAAGTACCGCCCGGTAATCGCCCTACTGGCCGCCCTGCTGCGGCCTCGCGGCGCCCAGCAGGCTCGTCAGCCGGATGTCCGGGGTCACCACGTCCGGATCCGTCCTGATGTCGATCACACACGGCCGTTGCCGCACCAGCGCGCTCGCGATGATCGGTTCCAGTTCCTCGCGGTCGTCCACGGTGTACCCGGCGGCGCCGAGTCCTCGTGCCCACGACGCGAAGTCGGTGATGGGAACTGTAACCCCCGAGAGCCGTCCGTGCTTGCGCGCCTGGTGCACGGCGAGCGGGCCGTGCAGGCCGTTCTGGAACACCAGGACGGTCACCGGCACCCGGTAACGGACGGCCGTCTCGATCTCCTGCCCGGTCATCAGCGCGCCGCCGTCGCCCGCCATCGCGATCACCGTCCGGCGTGGCTCGGCGAGTTTCGCCGCGACCGCCGCGGGGACCGCGTAGCCCATGGCAGCGTTGCTCGGGCCGAGCTGGCTGCGCGGCGCGGTGAAGCACCAGTAGCGGTGCATGAACTGGGCGAAGTTGCCCGCGTCGCTGGTCACGATCGCGTCTTCGGGCGCGAGTTTGCGCACCGCGCGGATGACGTCGGCGGGATGGACGCGGGTGGCGCCGCTGGTGTCGGGCGGCGTCATGAAGGTGTGCACGGCGGCGTTCGCGGCCGACGCGCGGCGTGTCCGCGGCGAGGCGACGGTGCGCAGTTCCCGCAGGAACGGCTCGACCTCGGAGTCGACCCGGAAGGTCAGGCCGCCGCGCCGGGCGGGCTCGATCCCGGTGCCGACCAGTACCAGCGTCTGCGACGGCGTCGGGTAGCGGAAGGACTGCGTGGTGACCTCGTCGAGCTGCGTGCCGAGCGCGAGCACTAGGTCGGCGCGCTCCAGCGCGTCGAGCTGCCGCGCGGGGATGCCGATGCCGAGGTGGCCGGCGTAGCGCGCGTGGTTCTCGGGGAAGGCGTCCTGGCGGCGGAACGCGTTGTACACCGGGAGCGCGAGTTCGTCGGCGACGGCGATCAGCTCTTCCCGCCCTGCTCGGGCCCGGCCGCCGACGATGACCACCGGGTACCGGGCCTCGTCGACCAGCTGCGCGACCGCCTCGGCGGTCCGGCCGAGCGCGCCGGTGGCGGGCGGCTTCACGGCGGCGACCGGCTTGGCCGAGTCGAAGGGGACGCCCCAGAAGTCGGCGGGGACGGCGACGACGGTGGGCCCGGGCCGCCCTTCGCGGCAGCGGGTCAGCGCCTCGACCAGCAGGCCGGGGACCTCGTCCGGGGACTCCGCGCGGCCAAGCCACTTGACGAGGGGCTCGAACATCGCCGTCAGGTCCGCGGTGGGCAGTTCGCTGGTCGGGCCGGGGCTGGACGGCGGGTTCTCCAGCAGGACGACCATCGGGCTCTCGTCCTGGTACGCCGTGGAGACGCCGATCGCGAGGTTCGCCGCGCTCGGGCCGCGGCCGGCGAGCAGGACGGCCGGGTGCTCGGTGAGCTTGCCTTCGGCCTCGGCCATGAAGGCCGCGCCGGAATCGTGCCTCGCCGAAACGAAGGTGATCGACCGCTCGCGTTGCAGCGCGTCGAGCAGATCCAGGAAGGACTCACCGGCCACCGCGTACACGCGGTGGATCTGCGCCTCGGTCAGGATCCGCACGGCCGTCTGGGCGACGGACGCTCCCGGTTGGTATCTAATGAGTACGAGCTTAGGCGGGCGGTGATCGGTGCCGTCAAGCGATCTTTCGATTCCGGCAACCCCGGGGCGGCAGAATGTCCGATATCGGAGCGTGTTCGAGCAAGGGAGCACGAAAACGTGACCTCAGCCACCGCTGGACGTGAAACAGTTTTCACTTACGGCGCACCGGCCTTGAAATACGGTGCCGGGTCGAGCGATGAGATCGGCTACGACCTCACCCAGTACGGCGCCCGGCGGGTGCTCGTACTGACCGACGCGGGTGTCGCCGCGACGGGCTGGCCACAACGGATCGCCGAAGGCATCGAGACCTACGGCATCGAAGCGGTCGTCTTCGACGGCGTGCACGTCGAGCCGACCGACGTCAGCATGCGGAAGGCCGTCGACTTCGCCAGAGGACAGGGCCAGTGGGACGCCTTCGTCGCCGTCGGCGGCGGATCGGCCATCGACACCGCGAAGGCGGTGAACCTGTTGACCAGCAACGACGGTGACCTGCTGGACTACGTCAACGCGCCGGTCGGCGGCGGCCGTGCGCCGAGCGCGCCGCTGAAACCGCTGGTCGCGGTGCCGACCACCACCGGGACCGGTTCGGAGAGCACCACCGTCTGCGTGCTGGACGTGTTGTCACTGCGGGTGAAGAGCGGCATCAGCCATCTCCGGCTGCGGCCGAGTCTCGCGGTCGTCGACCCGAGGTTGACGGTTTCCCAGCCGCCGGAGGTCACCGCCGCGAGCGGGATGGACATCCTTTGCCACGCCGCGGAAAGCTACACGGCCAAGCCGTACACCGAGTTCGACCGCAAACGCCCGGAGGACCGGGTTCCTTACTGTGGCGCGAATCCACTGGCCGACATGTTCGCCGAGCAGTCGTTGCGGCTGCTGTCGTGGGCGCTGCCCGCGGCCGTGCGGGACGGCTCGGACACGAAGGCGCGCGAGGCGATGGCACTCGCGGCGACCTTCGCCGGACTCGGGTTCGGCAACGCGGGCGTGCACATCCCGCACGCCAACGCGTATCCGATCGCCGGGCAGGTCCGGGAATTCCATCCCGGCGGCTATCCGGGTGACGAACCGATGGTGCCGCACGGGATGGCGGTGTCTTTGACCGCACCCGCGGCGTTCCGCTTCACCTTCGACGCCGCGCCGGACCGGCACCTGCGGGTGGCCCGGCTGCTCGCGCCGGACTACGAATGGCCGGGCGATCTGCAAGATCACCTGCCCGCCGTGCTGCGGCAGATCATGCAAGAGATCGGGATTCCCAACGGGATCGGCGACGTCGGCTACACCGAGTCCGATGTGGACTCCCTGGTTTCCGGCACGGTGAAACAACAACGACTGCTGGCGACGGCGCCGCGCGAGGCGTCCGAAGAGGACCTCGCCGGGATCCTGCGGGATTCGGTGACGCTGTGGTGAACGCCGAGTACCCGCACTGGCAGACGATTCCGTTGCGGTGGAAGGACAACGACGTCTACGGGCACGTCAACAACGTCGTCCACTATTCGGTGATGGACACCGTGATCAACACGTGGCTGATCGAACGCGGCGGGCTCGACATCGAAACCGGCGGGGTCATCGGGCTGTGCGTGGAATCGCAGTGCAAGTACCACGCTTCGGTGTCCTTCCCGGGAGAACTCGAGGTCGGCCTGCGGGTGGGGCATCTCGGCCGGTCGAGTGTCCGCTACGAGGTCGGGATGTACTCGAAGGAGACGGTGATCGCGGAGGGGCATTTCGTGCACGTCTTCGTCGATCGCGAGTCCCGGCGCCCGGTCGCCGTCGACGGCCTACTCAGGAGCGCGCTGGAAGAACTGCGCACTGGGCTGGGGTAACCGCGGCGACCACGCGTGCATGAGCTGGGCGTAGCGCGTGGACCGGTCCATGAGTTCGAGATGGGTGCCGAGGGCGGTTTCCTTGCCGTCCATCACCAGGACCCGGTCCGCGCGCAGCGCCGACGTCAGCCGGTGCGCGATCACCACCAGCACCCCGCCCCGCTCGGCGAACGCCCGTTCCGCGCGGGCTTCGGCGGGCGGGTCGAGGTGCGACGTCGCCTCGTCGAGGACGACGATGCCCGCGTCGCTCGCGTACACCCGCGCGAGCGCGATCAGCTGCGCCTCACCGGCGGACAGCGTCCCGTGCCCGATCTCGCCGTCGAGCCCGCCCAGCCGCTTCACCAGCGGTTCCGCGCCGACGGCCGCCACCGCCGCCCGCAGTTCGCCGTCCATCGCGGCCTGCGCGAACAGGCCGACATTGTCCCGCACGGATCCCGCGAAGACGTAGGCCTCCTGCGGGATCAGCGCGACCATCCGGTGCCGCAGCGCCGCCGGGATCTCCCGGACCGGGACCCCGCCGAGCAGCACCCGGCCCGCCTGCGGTTCGAGCATCCCGGTCAGGAGCCCGGCCAGTGTCGACTTGCCGATTCCGCTCGGTCCCACCACCGCGAGCCGCTCGCCGGGCCGCAGATGCAGGTCGAGACCCCGCACCACCGGTTCCGCCGCCGCGCCCCAGCTGAAGGTCAGGTCGCGCACGTAGATCGCGGTCCCGTCCGGTTCGGCCGTGCCGTCGGCCTCCGGCTCGGCCTCCGCGGTCTCCGCCAGCCGCCGCAGCGCGACGATCAGCCGCAGCACCACGGTGCTCGCGGTCGCGGCAAGGCCCTGCAGCGCCGGCTGCATCGTCGTCGCCAGGTAGACGAGCGCGCCGAGCGCGGCCCCGGCCGTGAGCGAGCCGTCCTTGACCATGCCCGGCGCCACCAGCAACGCCAGCAGCAGCGGCACGAACGCGCCGATCGCGATCACCACCGACCGGGCCGCCCCGGACCGCGCCACCCGCACGGCGGCCTTCGCCTGTGTGTCGAGGGCGTCGTAGAGCTCAAGCGCGGCAAGGGGTTCCGCGCCGCAGGCGACGACATCGCGCATACCGGACAGCGACGCGCCCGCGACCTCGGCGGTCCGCTCGTCGGCCAGCGCGAGCGCGCGCTGACGGCGGGCCAGTGACGGCAGCAGGCAGGCGAACACGAGGACCGCGACCACCACCGGGATCGCGACGATCAGCGCGAGCGAACCGGCGACGGTGAACAACCCGGCCAGCGCCGCCACCGTCGTCACGATCATCCCGCGCGCCTGCACCAGGAGCCCGGCCGTGGCGTCTCGGACCACTTCGACGTGCTGGGTGATGCGGGCGACGCCGCTGGCGTCCGGCTGGTTCCGCGGTGGCGCCGGATCGCGCAGGACCCCGCGGACGACGGCGGTCACCAGCGCGTCGCGCAGCGGCTCGACGACCTTGCCGAGCTGATGCCACACCAGCCGTGAACCGAGGGCGCCGATCACCGCGACCAGGCCGAAGATCGCGAGCCAACGCAGTCCGGTGCCTGGCCGATCCGCGGCAAACCCCTCGTCAACCGCGAGTTCGACCAGGCGACCGGACAAGAACGCGGGTGCGCTCTCCAGTACGGAGCAGGCCAGCAGGACCAGCCCGCCTCTCCACTGCCCGGCCAGCGCCGAACGGTAGAGACCCCAGACGCTCACTGCGCGCCCTCGGTGAAAACTGCCTGGTAAGCCGGGTCCCGCCACAGCTCGGCGTGCGTGCCGACCGCGCGGACCCGGCCGTCTTCCAGCCACACCACCGCGTCCGCCCGCGAGGCGGTGGCCGCGCGATGCGTCACCACCACCCGCGTCCGGCCGGGCAGCGTGCGTTCGATCGCTTCCTCGACGGCGGCCTCGGTGACCGTGTCGAGGCTGGCGGTGGCGTCGTCGAGGATGAGCACCCGCGGCGCGTGCGCGATCGCGCGCGCCAGCCCGATGCGCTGCGCCTCCCCGCCGGAAAGCGGCGTCTCCGAAAGCGGCGTCCGGTATCCGTTCGGCAGCCGGACGATCAGGTCGTCGACCTGCGCGGACTGACAGGCACCGCGCACGGCGGCCTCACCGGCCCACGAGCCGTACCCCACGGCGTCGCCGATGGTCGCGCCGAGCAGCGCGGGACGTTCGAAGGCGAACCCGACGACCGCGCGGAGCTCGTAGGGCCGCAGCTTCTCCAGCGGACGGCCGTCGAGCACCGCCATCCCCTCGTCCGGGGTCACCAGCCCGCCGAGGACGTTGACCAGTACGGACTTCCCGGCGCCGGAGCGCCCGACGACCGCGGTGAACCGGCCACCCCGCACGAGCAGGTCGACGTCCCGCAGCGCGCCCTCGACGGTGACGCCGCGCAGTTCGAGCGTGCCCCGTCCGGGGACGACGCCCAGGGCACCCGGTTCGGGGACCGGCGATTCGCGTACCGCGTTGATCCGCTCCGCGCACGACCGCGCACGGGAAAGTGTGGTGAGCAAAGGAATCTGGGTGATCAGGCCCATGCCGAGCGCGACGTAGCCGAGCGCCGCGAGGACCTGTCCGACGGACAGCCTGCCTTCCATTACGCCGAAACCGGCGGCGGCCAGCACCGCGAGTTCCGCCGCGGGCAGCAGCAGGCCCGAGCGCCACACCATCCTGGCCTGCGTCCGCCACATCCCCCGGCCGGCGAGACTCAGTTTCGGCAGTGGCCGCAGCACGCGTTCGGCCTCGCGGTCGGCGGTGCCCGACGCGGCGATCGTGCGGAGCCCGGCGACGGCGTCGATCATCCTCGCCGCCAGTTCGCCGGAGACCTCTTGATAGGTCAGGACGTCGTCGGCGGTGTTCTTCAGATGCGTGCGCGCCAGCATCAGCCCGAACGGGATGCTGGCGAGGAAGACGAGCGCGAGCCGCCAGTCCATCAGCGCGAGCAGGACGACGGCTCCGCCGGAGATCAGGGTGGTCGACCCGAGCTGGACGACGACCGAGGCGACCATTCCGGCACCGGTGCAGTCACTGGTGAGCCTGCTGATCGCGTCGCCGTCGGCGAAGGCCGAGCGGGTGCCGAGCGCGAGATAGCGATCGGTGAGTTCGCGGCGCAGCCACGCGGTCGCGTAGGCCGTCATCCGCGCGGTCAGGATCCCGCCGATCAGGCCGACCGCGATCTCGGTGACACCGAGGACGATCAGCCAGGAGACCTCGGGAAGGCTGGGGCGTCCGGCCACCACGGCGTCGACCGCCGCGGCCAGTGCGCCGGGCAGGAGCAGTCCCGCCGCGGTCCCGGCGAGCGCACAGAAGATCAGCGCGATCAGGCGGGGACGATCGAGCGCGGTCACCGTGACCAGCAGCCGATCGGCGGACCCCGCCATTCCACTCCTCAATCCGTGATCCCATCGAGACGAACCGGAAGGCAAAATGAAAAGCGCGGGAGCGGCGCACTTGGCCTGTGCCGCTCCCGCACCTTCAGTGATCAGCTAGCGATGTGCCGGAGATCAGTGGCAGGTCAGCAGGCTGATGGTGCTGTTGTTGCAGGAAGCGAGCAGGCTCAGGTTGCTGCCCCCGCCGCCGCCGCCGTGGCCACCTTCGAGAACCTCGGGGGCTTCCAGGGCCTGCAGGTCGAGAACCAGTTCCATGGTGTTCCCTTTCATCGGTTACTTATTTCCGCCGGCCGTCAGTGGCCGGTGGTCCTGGGGGACAGGAAAGGCAGCACGGCCTTCCCGTCGAGGGTCGCGGCGAGGGCGAGGAGCACGCCCGCGCCGCCGGTGACGACGTCCATCGACAGCCGGAGCAGCTGGTTGCCGGGGAACGCCAGGCCGCCCTTGTACGGCATCGCGTACCAGGCCAGCCGGGAAAGATGCAGGTCGATGGTGTCGAGGACGCGCTGTTCCGGTTCGGCACCCATCGAGAGCGCGGTCATCAGCCCGCATCGGCCGAAGAAGAGACCGGGGTGGATGACGAACTCGCCACGGCAAGCTTCGCGAAGGCCGGACAGGCTCTTCAACGAGTTCGCGTCCGGGCGGTACTTCGCCAGCTCTTCGGCGACCATGAGGATCCCCGCGCCGCCGACACCCACGTAGGGCAACGTCCTGGACTCGCCGTCGCGGACCTGCAAGGAGCCGTCGTCGGACTCGGCGCACTCCTCGATGTCCCTCTCCAGCGCCTGGTCGGCGAAGGACAGCCAGCCCTCTTCACGGGTGCGCTCGAACAGCCGGACGAAGAGCAGCGCCGGCCCGGACCAGCCGTTGAGCAGGCCTGCCCTGGCGAATTTGCCGGGCGGGGCGGCGGTCTCGAGCGCCTCGGCGAGGCGGACCGCGGTGGCGAGCGCCTGCCTGCCGAACTCGTTGTCCTTGCGGGCCACCGCGAAGTGCAGCTGAGTGAGCCCGATGCCGGACAGGCCGCCTTCGAGGCTGTGGTCGGTGGTCTGCTCGACCAGCGTCGCCGACGATGCCAGCAGCTTGGTCGCCTCGTCGCGGTACCCGAGCTCTTCGAGGACGTACGCGATTCCGTACGAGCCGTCGTAGAACCCCGGGCGATCCGGCGGATCGCGGCGGATCGAGTCCAGCAGCCAGCGTTCGTGATCGGGATACCGCTCCCCGCCGACGGCGTTCAGGGCGTGGAGGACACCGGCCGCGCCGTACCCGAAGCAGGCTCCGCCGACGCGGAACTGCTCGATGTCGCCGGGGAAGAGCCGGTCGGTGCGCTCGGGGCTCGCGGAGGCGAGGATCCCCTCGGTGATCTGCTTGCGGACCAGTGCCCAATCGGGCTTTTCCTGGTCGAGCTCGGTCGACGCGCTGAGCGGCGGAAGGTCGCGCGGCGCGAGCTCGGCGACGATCGAGTCGGCGTAGCCCTCCGGAACGTCGAACCGCCGCTGGACGAAGTCCGCGAGCCCCCGCAGCTTCGCCGGGGCGAGTTCGAGGAGCGTGGTGAGCGGCAGGAAGATCCACAGCTTCAGCACGGCGATCGCGTAGTCGTCGATCTCGAACCCGTTCCGGTCCCGCGGGGCGCGGAACCCGGGTGCGCCGAGCGCCGGCCGTTTGCCGCTGTCGGCGTCCGTGGCCATCTCGAAGTCGATCAGCCCGATCTTGTCGTCGTCGCCGTCGACCAGGATGTTCATCGAGTGCAGATCGCCGAAGACGATCCTCCGGTCGTGCACCTCGTCGACCATCCGCGCCACGCGGTCGACCAGCGCCAAGGCTCGTTCGGTGTAGGCGACGATGTCGTCCTCGGTGCAGTCCCGCCGGGTGAGCGGGTAGTTGCGGGCGAGCCAGCTGCCGAGGGAGACACCCGGCATGTACTCCATGGCGAGGAAGTGGTGCTCCCAAACGGTGAACCGGTCGTAGGTCGCGGGGATGCCCTGGATGCCCTTCAGCCGCTCCAGCACCTCGTGCTCCCAGCGGAGACGGTCGACGGCGTCGATCTCGTCGCGGTCGAGGCCGGCGAACGGCCTGGCCTCCTTGAGGACCACCTCTTCGCCGTCGTCCTTCCGGTCGGCGAGGTACACCCCACCGCCGTTGGAGAAGTGCAGTGAACTCTTCACCTGATAGGGGAATCGATCCGCGCCGCCACCCTTGCGAGCTGCGAGATGAGGCGCGAGGAACTCCGGAATCGTCACCCAGTCAGGTACGGAGAAGGTCGGCTCGCGCTTGTCCGGGACCAGCGTTCCGTCCGGTTTGCGCACCGCCAGGACACGTTTTCCGTCGAGTTCGACCCATTGCTCGGCGAATCCGCCGTAGCGGACGTAGAGCGGCCCGGCACCATACCGGAGATCACTGAGAATGTACGCACCGGGCTCACCGTCGAGCTTCGCGGACAACTCGACGAGAACGCGCTCGAGCTCGTTGTTGTCAGCTGGATAAAGAGTCAGTAACTTGCCGCTTCCGTCGCGCGGGGCATATTTGGAATTTCGGGCGAGCAGAGTGCTCCGCGAGCGCAGGTGCTTGTACGACAGATTGTGCTCAAGACAATGCTCGTGCACCTTCACGAGCACCCGCTCAGCGTTGCCCAGACCTGCGGACACGTGGATTTTCCAGCCCTGCAAGGGAAGGTTTCGAGCAAGAGGGTGCATCATGCGCCACACTCCGCGCACCCCGGTCCGCCAGCCCGACTCGGGAGCGGGCAACAGGGAGGCGAAATCGTCGGCGGCGTCCCCGGTTTCCCGCTGCTCATCGAAGAACAGGGGATCGGCGAAGCAATACGCTTCGTACCGGACGTCCATCGAGCGCCCCCTCCTTCGCACCAATCGGATGGGCCATGTGCACCATCGCGATGGGGAATATTCCACCCGCCGGACCGCAAACGGCCAATCCGCCATACCGGGGGTTCGGATGGGCTGTTCAGGGACGTGAATTCGAAACCTACCGAATGGTAGGGGTACCCAGCGTGAGATCAACAGGGATTTCAACCACCCGGTCGGTGTGTAACAGGAACGTACGTGCGACGTAATCCCTGGTCCCGGCACCGATCACAATAATGCGCGGCCGAATTGGCCGAACGCCAATCAAACGCGCTTCGTGATCTATTCACCCAAGGTCTGGACCACTGGTCGCTACCGTGGCCTCCGCCACGCACCCCACCGGTCGCCCGTCGGGCGCGACCCGTCCGGAGGTACGTTGTCGCCGGTGGAGCGGGTAAGGAGGCGGGCGTGATCACAGGCTTCGCGGTGACCGTCGCGATTTGCGCGACGTTGGTCGCGGTGTGGAGTTTCGTGCAGTCCGCGCGCAGGAAACTGCCGGACAACCCGCTGCTCGCCGGCCTCGCCGTCGTCGAACTCCTCCTGGTGGCCCAGCTCGTCATCGGCGTCGTGCTGCTGATCGACGGCGGCCGCCCCGGCAGCATGGCCACCTATCTCGCCTACCTGATCGGCTCCCTGGTCGTACTCCCGCTCGGGACGTTCTGGGCACTGGCCGAGCGCACGCGGTCGAGCACCGCGATCCTCGGGATCGCCTGCCTCGCCATCCCGGTGATGGTGCTCCGGCTGCACGAGGTGTGGGCGGGCGCGAGTGCCTGAAGAAACCGAGGAGAACACGGTGGACACCGCTACCGACACCCGTACGGACAAGGCCTCCGGCCCGGGACGCGTCCTGGTGGCCGTCTACGCGATCTTCGCACTGGCGGCGACGTCACGCGCCGCCGTGCAGATCAGCACCAAGTTCGGCGAGGCCCCGCTGGCCTACGCCCTCTCCGCCTTCGCGGCCGTCGTCTACCTCCTGGCCACCGTCGCCCTGGCCCGCCGCGGCGCGGGATGGTGGCGGATCGCGCTGATCGCCTGCGGGATCGAACTGCTCGGCGTGCTGACCGTCGGGACGTTCAGTCTTTTCGACCGCGAGGCCTTCCCGCACGCGACCGTGTGGTCGGTGTACGGACAGGGCTATCTGTTCATCCCGCTGGTGCTGCCGGTGGTCGGGCTGTTCTGGCTGCGGCGGACAAAGCCCTAGCTTCCGCTTCGCGATCGATGCCCCCAATGCCACATTGGGGACACTCAGCGTCCCCAATGCCACATTGGGAACATCGGCCGCTGAGAGACCCGCCGTCCTTACCACTCACGAGGTGGGTCACTTCTCGAAGCAGCCCTTCTCGTTGATCGGACCGAACGACGGCAGGACGAGCCCGCACAGGTAGCCGTCGATCCAGTGCCCGTTGCCCGCGACGTTGGTGAGCACGCGGATCGCCGGAGCGAACGCCGCGATGCCCTTGGCCAGCGAGTCCTGGTTGCGCTGGAGCATCGACGTCAGCCTGTCGAGTTGCTCGAGAACCGGCCCTAGTTGCCCGTCGTTGTCGGCGATGATGCCGTCGAGCGCGGTCGCGAGCCGTTTCGATCCGTCGAGCAGGTCCTTGATCGCCTGCTGCCGGGTGGAAATCGCGCGCAGCAGCGTGTTGCCGTCCTGGATCAGCCGCTGGGCCTCGGTGTCGCGGTCGACGAGGGTCTGCGAGACCTGCCGCGTGTTCGCCACCAGCGTCCGGAGCTGCCGATCGCGGGAGGCGATGGTGCCGGACAGCTTCGAAATCCCGTCGAGTGCGGCGCGGACGTCGGCGGGCGTGTCGGCGAAAGTGGCCGAGATGGCGTCGAAACTCTTGGCGAGCTGGTCGACATCGATGGCGTCGACGGTTTTCGACAAATCCCGAAACGCTTCAAGGACGTCGTACGGCGCGGTGGTTCGCCGCAGCGGAATCGGGTCGCCGGGATCGAGAACGGCTTCACCGCGCGGATCGAGCGCAAGGTACTTCTGCCCCAGGACGTTCTTGATCCGGATGGACGCGCTCGTGGCGTCGCCGAGCCACGCGTCCTTCACCCGGAACGAGACGTGCACACGATCGCCTTCGAGGTCGATCTCGGACACTTTGCCGACCTTCACCCCGGCGACCCGGACGTCGTTATCCTCGTGCAGCCCGCCCGCGTCGGAGAACTCGGCCGAATAAGTGGTGCCGCCGCCGATCACCGGCAGGGCGTCGGCGTTGAGCGCCGCCGCCATTCCGAGCGTCATCGTGGTGAGTCCCGCGAGCGCCATCTTGACCGGATCCACCGCGCCGAAGGACCTCATCGTCTCACCTCGCAGGTCACAAGCGGGAGAGCCTAGGGGCCGCCCCGCCCGATGGCCAGGCGAAACGTTGCACCGATCGGGTGGCGTCGTCTGTCCATTGTGGACATATCAGCGCCAGAGATCTCCAGCGGTCCCCCGCGCGACATGCTCCTCGTAAACCTCGACCTTCCTGCTGATCAGCTCCAGGCAGTCGGCCAGTTCGGCGATCCGGGCGCGGACGGTGTTCTGATGCTCCCGCAGCAGGTCCAGCCGCTTCTCCTCGTTACCCGGCCCCTGCCGGACGAGCTCGGCGAACTCGCGGATCGTGGCGAGCGGCATCCCGGACGCCCGGAACTTCGTGCAGTTCAGGATCCATTCGACGTCGTGCTCGGTGTACACGCGGTGGCCGTTCGCGTCCCGTTTCACCGGCCCCGCGAGCAGCCCTTCCTTCTCGTAGAAGCGAAGCGCGTGCACGCTGAGGCCCGTCCGGTCGGTGACCTTGCCGATCGCGAGTTCCGTCACGTGGCCGACGATAGCGTTTGACCTAGAGAGCCCTCTAGCTCCTAGCGTTCGCCGCATGACCACCTCACAGCACAAGATCGGCTCCGGCTTCGGCGCCCGCAGCACCGCCGAAGAGGTCCTGCGCGGAATCGACCTCTCCGGCGAGCTCGCCATCGTCACCGGCGGATATTCGGGACTGGGCTTGGAAACCACGCGCGCCCTGGCGAACGCCGGAGCGCACGTGGTCGTCCCCGCCCGCCGTCCGGCCGACGCGGAGGCGGCCCTCGCCGGGATCTCCGGTACCGAGGTCGGCGAGCTCGACCTCGCCGACCTGACGAGTGTCGAGACCTTCGCCCGCCGGTTCCTCGGCACCGGACGTTCCGTCGACATCCTGATCGCGAACGCCGGGATCATGGCCGCGCCGGAACGGCGGGTCGGTCCCGGCTGGGAGTCGCATTTCGCGATCAACCACCTCGGCCACTTCGCCCTGGTGAACCGGCTTTGGCCGGCGCTGACGGCGGACGGCGGTGCCCGGGTCGTCATGGTGTCCTCCGCCGGTCACCACTCTTCCCCGATGCGCTGGGACGACGTCCAGTTCGAGGGCGGCTACGACCGCTGGCTCGCCTACGGCCAGGCCAAGACCGCGAACGTGCTGTTCGCGGTGCATCTGGACGCGATCGGCGCCGAACACGGGATCCGCGCGTTCAGCCTGCATCCGGGCGCGATCCTCACTCCCCTGCAGCGTCATCTGCGGCAGGAGGAGATGGTCGAGTTCGGCTGGATCGACGAGAACGGGGACCAGGCCGACCCGGATTTCAAGTCGCCGGAGCAGGGCGCCGCCACCCAGGTCTGGGCGGCGACGTCACCACGGTTGGCCGACATGGGCGGGCTCTACTGCGAGGACTGCGACATCGCCGAGATCGCCGCCGAAGAGGGCAAGTGGGTGGGAGTGCGCCCCTTCGCGATCGACACCGGTGAGGCCGCGCGGCTCTGGCAGGTTTCCGCCGGCCTCACCGGGGTCGGTTCCAGAACTTGATCTCGGGGTTGCCCGCCACCGGTCCGTCCAGCAACGGCTGACGTCCGCCGCGCAGGTTCTTGTCGAAGAAGGCGGAGACGTAAGCCCTGGTCAACGCCAATCCGCGGTCGCCACCGAGGGTGCCGGGCGGGGCAAGGCCCAGCTGCTCGCCGAGCGGGCCGACGTCGGTGAAGGACGCGTGCCCGGCTGTCGCGACACTGATCCAGCGTTTCCAGCCGGTGAGGTTCGGCCAGCTGCCCGCCCAGGTCGTGTCCGGACCGGCCGGGGTGTACTCGCTTTCGCGGCCGAGCAGCAGGAACGGCCGGTCGATCCCGGACGCGGGGACCGGGGACCACAGCCTGCCGTCCATGTCGACGCCGGCGCGGATCCGCCGGTCGGCGACCATCGCCGTGGGCGTGCTGTAGCCGCCGATGGAGTGCCCGGCCATGCCGATCCGCGCTCGGTCGATCAGCCGGGACCACGGCGACGAAGGCCTGGTCAGCGTGTCGAGGACGAACGAGACGTCCGCGGCTCGGATCGGCGGGATCAGCGTGGACTCGGATCCGCAAGCGGCGCATTCGGTGACGCGCCCGTCCGGGAAGGCCGTGCCGTGGGATTCGTGGTTGTGGCCGATCAGCGCGACCACGAAACCCTTGCTCGACAGCTCTTCCGCCAGCCCGGTGAGCGTCGTGCGCGGTTTGCCGAATCCCGGCGACAGGACGACCAGCGCGCGCTTTCCCGGCAGGGGCGGGGCGTCGACCCGCGCGCTGGCCCGGATCCCGGAGAGCCGCGCGGGATCGACGTCGGGGACGCCGGATTCGGTCAGGAACGCCTTGGCCTCGGCCAAAGTGAGGTAAGGCCGTTTCGGGCCGAGCGGCAGCAGGGCCGGGTAGAACATCGACACCATCAGTTCGCGCGGTCCTGTCGGCACCCACGGGTCCTGGCGCGCTGAGTCGACCAGGTGCAGGTCGGTGGAGCCGACCGGCTGCGGACCGGTCGGCGACGGCAACGTCAAGGGCGCCGCGGCCGCCGAAGCCGGGCTCGCCATGGGCACCACGGCGGCGAGGGCGACCAGTGCGACGAGAAGCCTTCTCATGAGGATTCCGTTTCTGTCGAGGATCTTCCGCCATCAGCCTGCGACCCGGCTCCGTATTCGCGCGTCTGTCGCAGGTCGTACGCCGGGGTCTGCCGCGAGGTGGATCCGCGACGCCCGATCCGGGATTACGCTCGGCTGGTGCCGGCCATCCTCAGGAGTCACCCGAAGTCCGTGGACCTCGGGCTGACCGTACTCATCGGACTGTCCACTGTGGTCACCACCGATGACCCGGAAGGCTTCGAGTGGTGGCTTGCCTCCTTGGTGTCCTTGGCTTCTTTGCTGATCCGGCACCGCAGTCCCGCGATCACGTTCGCGGCCGGGGCGGTGGTCTCCCTCCTGCATCTGGCCATGGGCAACGATCTCCGCCCGGTCGACTTCGTGGCGTTGATCGGTCTCTTCTCCGTCGCGGCGTGGGGGTCGCGTCGGCTTTCCCTCGCCCTGCTGGCGGCGGGCCTGCTCGTCGCCGGAGCGTGGTCGTTCCATGCCGCCGAAACGAACTCGCGGACGTCGGATCCGGAACCGCCGCGGATCATCGTCATCGATCGGCTGGCACCACCCACCGACCTCGACGGCGACCATCGCCAGGTCCAGGACTGGGGTGGGTTCGCAGGCATCGGCCTCTCGCTCGCGGTGGCTTGGCTGGCCGGGTTGAACACGCGGCAGCGCCGGATCCGGCTCTCGGTCCTGGAGCAGCGGGCCGCCGATCTCGAGCGCGAGCGCGACACCCAGGCCGCGCTGGCCGTCGCCGCCGAACGCGGGCGGATCAGCCGCGAACTGCACGACGTCGTCGCGCACGCGCTTTCGGTGGTGGTGCTGCAGGCCCAAGGCGCCCAGGCGGAGCTGGAGCGGCGGCCCGAGCGAGCGCGGGAGGCGCTGGACGCCATCGTCGGCACCGGGCGGACCGCCTTGAGCGAGATCCGGCGGCTGCTCGGCGCGCTCGGCCAGGACGCACCGGACTGGGAACCCCAGCCTGGCGCGGAACGCCTGCCGCGGCTGGCCGCCGACATCCGCGCCGCGGGTACGCCGGTCGAGTTCGTGGTCGAAGGGGAACCCCGGCCACTTCCGTCCACTGTGGACCTGGCGGCCTACCGGATCGTGCAGGAGGCGCTGACGAACGTGCTGAAACACGCCGGTCCGGACGCGTCGGTGACTATCGTGATGCGCTACGGGCCCGGCGCGCTGGACATCGAGGTGACCGATGACGGCGTCGCGGCGGAACCACCGTCCGGCACCGGGCACGGCCTCGAAGGAATGCGGGAACGAGTGAACGTACTGGGCGGCACCTTCGACGCGGGACCGCGTCCGGACCACGGCTTCGCCGTCCGCGCGAGCCTGCCGTCATGACGATCCGGGTGGTCATCGCCGACGACCAGACGCTCGTGCGCACCGGCCTGCGGATGATCCTGGACAACTCCGGCGACATCGACGTCGTCGGAGAGGCGCGCGACGGCGCGGAGGCCGTCAGGATGGTGGCGGACCTCGATCCCGACGTCGTGCTCATGGACATCCGGATGCCCGAGATGGACGGCGTCGAAGCCACCACCGCGATCGCCGCGGCCCACCGCGCCCGCGTCCTGGTGCTGACCACCTTCGACCTGGACGAGTACGTCTACGCCGCGCTCCAGGCAGGGGCCAGCGGTTTCCTGCTCAAGGACGCGCTCGCGCCGGATCTGATCTCCGGCGTCCGCGTCGTCGCCTCCGGGGAAGCCACGCTCGCGCCCACCGTCACCCGGCGGCTGCTCGACCGCGTGGTCACCGGCCTGCCCGCGCCGTCGCCGGACGCCAGGCTCGCCCTGCTCACCGGCCGCGAACACGAGGTGCTGGAGCAGCTGGCCCGCGGTCTGTCCAACGCCGAGATCGCCGGGCTGCTGTACCTCTCGCAGGGGACGGTGAAGACCCACGTCGGCCGCATCCTCACGAAACTCGGCCTCCGCGACCGCGTCCAGGCGGTCGTCTTCGCCTACGAGTCCGGGATGATCAGCCGCTGACCGTGGCGGGCGCGCGCCAGTGCTTGCCGCGGCGGGGCCTCCGGTGCTGACCGCGCCGTCCGAGGTCGTCCGGGCCGTCGGAGGGGCGCGCGGCGAATTCCTCGGCCGTGATCCCCATCCGGACCAGGTACTTGATCTCGCCGCGCACCACTTCGGTGTCGCGCAGCCTGCCTTCCTCGCGGAAGCCCAGACCGCCGTGCAGCGAAAGGGACGCCAGGTTGCCGCCGTACACGCTGACCTCGCATTTACGGAAGCCACGTTGCTCGAACATATGCGCCAGGAGAACGGTGATGGCGTCCGTGGCGTAGCCGCAGCGCTGGTGGCGAGGGGCGATCCCGATGCCGTAGCCGAACAGGCCGGTCACCGGGTCCGCGCCGATGGTGCAGACCGAGCCGACCAGCATCCGCCCGCGCACCGTCTCGATGCCGAAGTGAATGTCGTCACCCGCCGAACCCGAACGGTGCGAGGCCCAATGGCGGTGCCCGCCACCGATCAGCGGCGTCGCCTCACGGGCCATGTCGCGGTCGAAGCCCATCAGGACCCGGCGGTCGCGGAGGCCGACCTCGCGCAGCCGCACCTTCCGACCGACCTGTTCCGGCTCCGTGGCGGAGCGGCTCACCGTGTCCGGCCGCACGCGTGCTCACGAACGATCACAAGCATCCCTTGACGATATCGGTAGCCGGAACACGAGCTCCAGAGCCCGTCGTCCAGCCCGCGGATGAGCCTGGACACACTCCCGTCGACCACCTGAAACGCCCGAAGGCCCCCACCCGGAGAGGGTGGGGGCCTTCGGTGTGAAAAAACGTCAGATGGCGACGACGCGCTGGGCCTGGGGGCCCTTCTGACCTTGGCCGATCTCGAATTCGACGCGCTGCCCTTCGTCCAGGGACTTGAAGCCGTTGCCCTGGATCTCCGAGTAGTGCACGAAAACGTCCGGTCCACCGTCGTCCTGAGCGATGAAGCCGAAGCCCTTTTCGCCGTTGAACCACTTAACGCTGCCCTGAGCCATACTTTTTACCTGCTCTTCATAGCGAGTCTGAGCCCATTCGATGCCCCGATCTCACCGGTAATTATCGCAGGTCTTCCCGAGCCGCACACGTCGTGTCCCGGAAAAGTTTGGTGGCGGGTCATCTTTCCGCAGGTCAGGCCGAAGATCTCGACCGCAGCCTTGACCTTGACCCAGCGTCAGGGCCGGAGGCTTCCCACATGACGAACGACAGCACTTCCCCGGCCCGGTTCGCGCCGCCGATCGGGGGCTTCGAGGAGCTCGACGGCCGCCGCCTCTTCTTGCACCGATCGGGTGACGGCGGACCGGCCGTCGTGTTCCTTCCGGGCGCCAGTGCGGTCGGCCTGGACTACCTCGGGGTCCAGCAGGAGGTCGCGCGGTTCACCACCGCCGTGGTCTACGACCGCGGCGGCACGGGCTACAGCGATCCCCTCCCGCTGCCGCGCACCGCCGCCGAGGTGGCCACGGAGCTCCGCGAGCTGCTGCTCGCCCTGGACATCCCCGGCCCGTACGTCCTGGCGGCGCACTCCCTCGGCGGCCTCTACGCGCACGGGTTCGCGCAGCTTCACCCGCGGGAGGTGGCGGGCCTGGTCTGGCTGGACGCCCTCCACCCCGCCTGGGACGACTTCATGCCTCCCTCGGCGAGCCTGGCCGAGGCCGAGCGGACGGCACCCGATCTCGACCGGCTGGGCGAGCTGCGTCCGGTCCTCCGCGAGACGTACGCCGAGCTGCGCACCGGCTATCCGGACCACGTGCGAGAAGCCCTGGTCGAGGCCAAGGTGAGCGACGGCTGGCTCCGCGTCGGCGTCGCCGAACGCACCGGCCTGGTCGAACTCGCCGCCGAGCTCCGAGCCGGGCCTGACCTGCCCGATGTCCCTGTGATCGCACTCACAGTCGTGGGCAACGACCCCGCTCAGCCGGAACAGCTGTCCCGGGAGCTGCACGACGGCAAGACGAAAATGGACGCGGCCCTGGTGAGCAGGGTCTCCTACGGCGAGCAGCGCGTCCTCACCGACACCCTGCACCACCGGCTCTGCTTCGACCGTCCCGATGCCGTGACCCAGGCGATCCGCGATGTCGTCGACCGCTCCTAGACTCGGCGGCGGTTTCCGGCGACAGGGAGAACGGGTGCTCACGATCGGCCAGCTCGCGGCGACCGCCGGGGTGACCGTGCGTGCCGTCCGTCACTATCACCACGTCGGCCTGCTGCCCGAGCCCGGACGCGACGCCTCCGGCTACCGCCGGTACAGCGCGGAGGCGGCGGTGGACCTCATCCGGATCAGGACCCTCGCCGACGCCGGGGTGCCGCTGGCCCGGATCGACGCGCTGCTGCACGCCCGGCCCGCCGAGTTCGCCGCCGCCATCGCCGACATCGACGCCGAGCTGCGGCGCAAGATCGACCAGCTCACCGAGAACCGCCTCCGGATCGCCGAACTGGCCGTCGGCGAACGGCTCGTCCTGCCTCCCGGCGTGGTCGCCCTCCTGGACCGGATGCGCGATCTGGGGGTCAGCGAACAGCGGGTCCTGCTCGAACGCGACGCGTGGATCCTGATGCGCGCGCTGGACCCGCACGTCGTGCCGGAGCGGCTACGGGAGAAGAACGCCGCCTTCGACGACCCCGAGACGCTGCGCGTCCATCTCGCCTGCGACCAGGCGATCGGCTGGGATCCGCGCGATCCGCGCCTCGACCGGCTCATCGACGACCTGGACGCCTGGGAGATCGGTCACGAGGGCGACGGCGGGCGGCCGGGCTACCTCGAACTGGTCGTTTCCCGGATCTCCGAGGCGTCACCGGCGTGGCAGCGCGTCGTCGGTGAGCTCACTCACCGCGCCCGGCTGCGCGCCGGACGCGAAAGCGCAGGTGAGTAGCGGCCCCCGCGACGGGTTCACCCTGCGGGATCAGCTCGCCGAGGCGTCCGCCGAACAGGCCGGTCCCCCGCCCCAGCACCACGGGGGCGAGGTGGAGGTGGACTTCGTCGAGCAGCCCCGCGGCGAGCACCTGCCCGGCGACGTCCGCACCCATCACCAGGACGTCCTTGTCGCCCGCGGCGGCCTTGGCACGCCGGACCGCGGCCTCGAGCCCGCCGAAGGCGAACGTGCCGCCGTTGTCGCCGAGGAGGTCTTCCCGGGTCCGATGCGTGACCACGAAGCTCGGGACGCCGGGCCACGGTGTCCCGCCCCACGGACGCAGCCCGAGGTCGAACGTGCGGCGTCCGATGACGGTGGCCCCGACCCTCGCGTTCACCTCTTCGAAGACGCGGGCGTCGGTCTCCATCCACTCGTGCAACCGCTCGCCGCCGTCGCCCATGGGCTCGTCGTCGCGGACGTTCGGCCCGGCGGTGAAGCCGTCCAAGGACATCGACACGTCCAGCACCACCTTGCTCATCGCAAGGCCTCCTTCGCTTCGGTGGCGCCGCCGTCCGGCGCTCTCACCGAAGGGTCGGAGCCACTCCGGACGTCTCGACATCCCCGGACCGGCTCAGAGCTCGCCGGCTCGCTCGTACAGGTTCCGCACGGGCTCCGTGAAGGCGGCGCCGCTCAGATCCGTGGTCGTCCCGTCCTCGGTCATCGTCCCCCGGCTGGTGACGCTGAAGAGCGTCCCCTTGCCGGTGGCGGGATCGAAGTTCCGCAGCCACGGCCCGCCGCTGGAACCGCCCGCCAGATCACAATCCGTGTTCCACGTCGTGTTGACCGAGTTGACCTTGCGCTCGGCGGGCCGCACGCAGGAGAACAAGGCTTCACCGGCGGCGGCTTGGGAGACGGGGTAACCGAGCATGGTCGTGTCCACAGTGGACGGTAACTCTTCGAACGAGATGTCCTGAGTGCCCGCGACATCGGCGACGTGGTGACCATCGACCGGATCCAGCGCGATCACCGCGTCGTCGTCCGTCCCGCTCATCGGCCCCGGATAGGTACCCGACCAGGCGAACGCCCGTGCCGCGAACACCCCATGCGGTGCCGCGCCGCGGTCGTAACCCGGCACGAACACGACGTTGACGATCTTGATCGGGTTGTCGTAGCGGTCCAGCCCGCCGTTCACGCAATGCCCGGCGGTGAACGCCACATCCTTGCTGGAACCGGGAACCACCGTCGCCGTGCAGGATCCGTCGACACCGGGCTCGGCGGTGAAGAACAGCCGTCCGACCCCCGGCGGCACCGGCCCCTCCCACACGCGGCCGATCTTCTCGGCGGGCGGCAGCCATTCCTCGCCCACCCACTGACGCATCCGCTCCGGCGTCCAGTGAGCCAGCGCCGCCGCCCGATCGGCCTCGCTCACCACGGTCACCACCCGGTCGTCGGCCGCGGACGCCGGAGCGGCCACGACCACCAGTGCGGCAGTGAAGGCCACGGACAGGGCGACGACTCGGCGGGATACGCGCTTCAGGTCCATGATCAAGAGACGCCCCGCCGCCGGAGAGGTTGTCCGCGTCAGAGGCGGGTAGGCGACCTCGTTCCGGTACGCATTTGAAAGCAATCGGTGAGAGCGATGTGAGTCCGATCAATTTGTTCGCACACAGCCGCCGACACAGCGCCCGGCGATGGACCCCACCTCCCCTGACAGCAAGGATCGCCGCTTAACTTACGACTATTCCCAGCGCAAGGCATGTCACCACGAGGCATCGGGGTCAATCAGCCGATCCGCCGTTGACTATTACAAAGCGGCGCCTCGTGCCGCACGACACGCGGAACCCGAAGTTCCGCCGTCCGGGGTGAAGATGACAATAAGGCTGCATCCTTTTAGGTGAAGCTTGGCGGCGATGGGGGCATCCCAGATGCGCGGAACACGCAGCTGTGTAGTGACTCGAGATCACGCCGGTCGCGGCGACTCGCGCCGAAATCGGTACTCGGTAGTGTCGACACCAACAGCCTCGGCATGCCTGAACTGGCTTTATGCACACCCGACGCCGACATGGGCGGCTTAGCGCCGACAGGGCGAAAAAACAGAGAACAATGCGAGATCGCAAAGAGTTGATCTTGAAGACACCAAATCCACCGTTTGCGGCCTTCCCGTGGGTTCATGAAGGCTCTGAGGCATGACAGAACGTGATGCCACCAGCGGTGTCTGGGTGCCCGTGACTGAGGAGGGTGACATTCCAGACGCCATCCGGCGGGAAGGAGCATGGGTTCCGCGCCCACTGCCTTCCGACGTGGTCCTGACGACGAGCACTCATCGGGGCCTGGCTCAAGCCGAGCAGTCACTGGGGCGTCTCGACGAGGCAGCCGAGCGTCTGCCGGACCGGTCATCCCTGGTGTACTACACGATGTTGCGTGAGGCGCAGAGTTCTGCCGCGCTGGAAAACGCCAGTGTCTCGTTGAAGGACGTCCTGCTGGCCAAGCTGCCAGGCACGAAGACCGTGCCAGACCCCGAAGTCGAGGCGATCACCCGGTATCTGGACGCGAGCCGGCGCGCCTTCGACAAGGTCCGAGAAGGCGGGTGCATCGATCTGCCCCTGCTGGGCGAGATCAGCCGCCAGCTCGGCCCGGTACCGTCACCGCCCGGCGAGGACGCCGGGTTCTGGCGCGAACGAACGAGCTGGATCAGCGGCCGCGACGGCTCCGCCGTCGTCGCCCACACTCCACCAGGTCCCCACCTCCAGGCGACGGCACAGCAGTGGCAGGAATGGGTTCGTGCCGACCACGACATTCCTCTGGTCGCCAAGATCGCCATGGGGCACCCGCAGCTGGAACTGATCCACCCATTCGCCGGCGGCAACGGCTACGTGGCCCGGCTCTACGTCAGCCTGGAACTGGTCCGCGCCGGTGTCCTGCGCGACCAGATCCTGCCGCTGTCGCGCTGGCTCGACCGCTACCGCGACGAGTACCACCGCCAACTACGGGTCGTCATCGAGACAGGAAGCTTCGAGGACTTCATGGTGTTCTTCGCTGAAGGCGTCCACCAGCTGTGCACCGAGCAGATCCATCTCATCAAGCGCATGGAGAAACTGCGTGCGAGACACCTCGAAGCGGCGCCGGGAACGGGCAACGCCCGCCGGGTGGCCAGCGAGTTGATCGGTATGCCGGTGACCAATCACCAGCTGATCGCCCAACGATTCCGCATTTCAGTCAAGGGCGCGACCGACGTCGCCACCAAGCTCCAGCGCGCAGAGCTGCTGACGGTGAAGGACAACGCCAAGTACAAGAAGATCTACATCGCGCACGATGTCCTGGAACTGCTGAGCAGTCTCGACCCCGTTCCGCCTGCCAGCGACGACGCGGTCTTCGGGTAGCAAGCGCGTTGCCTCGTCCTGTCGATTTCGAATTTCCCCAAACCAAGGATATTCCGCGATGCAGCATGCCCTTTACCGGCACAGACACTCGGGCAGGCACCGTGCCCGAGTGTGTCCATGGCACATGACGGGTTCCCGCCTGACAGGCCTCGTCGTATCGGCCATCACGGTGGCCGTGTTCGCCGCCCAGGTCGCTCGACGGCGTCGAAGCCCGTCACCGGCAGCGATCCGCCATCCGGCGTGGCCAGCAACGACCGCACATACTCAGCGCCGTCGGCGTCGATGTCCACCAGCAACGCCAACGCACCGCTGAACGCCTCCCGGCCGGCGCGGATCCTGTTGTTCATCCAGTGCGCCCGGCCGAGCATGATCAGCAATTCGGCGTGAGCGCTGTTCCCGACCGTGTCGTCCTCGGCGGCGAGCGCGACAGCACGAACAAGGTACGGAACAGCCGCGGCAGCACGACCGGCATCGAGGAGCACCACCGCCAAGTGCCGCAGCGCCCTCAACGCACCATGGTCGTCGTGGGCACGATCGTAAGTCGCGATGAGATCGGAAAGAACGTCCATGGCGCGGTGCAAGCGACCCCACCGACGGTAGAAGTCACCTAACGTGATCAAGGTCGCGCACACCACGTCGTGATTCTTCTGCTCTCGAGCCAGACTGAGGATCCGGACCCACCGAGCCTCGGCGGCCAGCCAGTCGCCGTCACGATCCCCGCACTCAGCCGCCAACGTCAGCAACTCGATCAGCGCGGCAGGGTCACGAATCGCGATCGCGGCGCGCTCACCTGTTTCGGCGAGCTCTTTCACCCACGCCGGATCAGCCACTGCCCCGGCCAGCGGCCACCAGGCACGCGCCAAGGACACCGCATCCTCCGCCAGCCCATGCCCGAGTTCCCACCGCATCAGACCAGCGACGGGCCCACGCAGCGAACGCACCTGATCCATCCACAGGTCGTTCACACCTTCAAAACCGCCAGCCGGTCCATCTGGAGCTAGACGCGCCTCATGGGCCACACCGAGAAAATACTGTCCGATCCGTGACGCGAGAGACTTCTGCTGCACAGGCGGAAGATCCACCATGCTCTGACGGACGCTGACAATGGTGCTCGTGTCGTCGGCTGTCGCTTGTCCGGCAACCGCGACGAGGCCGCGCATCACCAACCGCTGAAGGCGCTCCTGCACAGTCGTACCGTGACTTCCACCTGCCGCGGCGAGTACGCCGAGAGGCAACTGGTTCACGCCACACACGACAAAAGCGCACAACAGAGGGTCGTCGTCAGGGTCCCTCCCCGACGACGACCGGACGCCATCGCTCACCAGCCAGCAACCTTCCCCAGCGAGCCCTCACCCGCCGACACGCCGTTGCTTGCTTAGCGCACCCTCCCCTGCCACCAGCCCACGGTCCTCCGCACACCGCCCTCGAACGACTACCTAACCACTTCCGTGGCAACCGCCGCGACCGCTCACGAGGTGAGCTTCGACGATCTGGCTCACCCGGTCTCGCAAGCCGCGCTCACCCGATCGAGCGCAGCGCGCCGAAGGCACGCACTTTCTTCCACAAGTTGATCTTGACGTCAACCAGCACTTGGCGACTGAAGATCTCGACGGAATTCCGATGGCACGTAAAGCGCCAGAACGCCTGCAGGAGTTGGGCGACCGGATGACCACGACGGGCATCCGATCCGGCCGTAACCGACGAAGGTGCCAGGCGTTCAAACCGCCCGCCTCAGCCAAAGTCTGCCGGGCAGTCCGGGCGCGCTCACCAGCTCAGGATGGCACTGAGCGACGCCAACCTGGCCAGCGCGGAACGAGATCCACAAACAAGAACATTCCCGCTGGTCAGCGAGGATGTCGAAAGAGTGGGCCGCCTGGGGCTCGAACCCAGAACCTACGGATTAAAAGTCCGCAGCTCTACCAATTGAGCTAACGGCCCGTGCCGACGAGTCTAGTAGATCGCCGCCGACCACCAGGATGGCGGGGCCGCCGCCGGAGCGCCACGGAATTGTCGGGGGTGTCTGCCATGGTCGGGGCCATGGACACGATCCCCGAGGAGAACTACTCCCCCAAGTGGTCCGGCGACCGGCCGGAGGCGCCGCGGCTGGCGGACGAGCGTGAGATCTTGACGTCCACGCTCGATTGGCATCGTCGCACGTTCGAGCTGAAGTGCCAGGGTCTGACGCCGGAGCAGATGGCCGAGCGGGCGGTGGGGCCGTCGACGATGTCGCTGCACGGGCTGCTCAGGCACCTCACGGGGGTCGAGCGCTGGTGGTTCCGCATCCAGTTCGCGGGCGAGGACGTCCCGATGCTCTATTACTCCGACGAGCGGCCGGAGCAGGACTTCGAGGACACGGGCGGCGACGTCGAGGCGGCTTGGGCGGCGTGGCATGAGGAGTGCGAGCGTTCGCGGGCGATCGTCGCGAAGGCGACGCTCGACGACACGGGCAGGACTCATGGCAGCGGTGAGCCGTTCTCGCTGCGGTGGCTGCTGACCCATCACATCGCCGAGTACGCCCGCCACGACGGCCACGCCGACCTGCTGCGCGAGAGCATCGACGGCAAGACCGGCCACTGACGGACGGGGGTGCGATGCTGGGCCGATGAACGCCGATCCCGATTCCGGCCTCCTCTCCCCGGTCCGCGCCGGCACGCCCGCCGAGGCCGCGACCGGTGATCTCGCCTGGCTGCGGGCCTTGCTCGACACGGAGGCCGCGCTCGCCAGGGCGCAGGCCAGTACCGGGCTGATCCCGCGGGCGGCGGCCGACGCGATCACCGAGGCGGCCGCGTCGGCCGAGATCGACGTGGTCGCGCTGGCGAGGGCGGCGCGTGAGACGGCGAATCCGGTCGTGGGGCTGATCAAGGAGCTGACCGAGGCGGCCGGGACGGAGTACGTCCATCGCGGCTCAACCAGCCAGGACATCTTCGACACCGCGATGATGCTGGTCGCCGCGCGGACAAGGGTCCTCCTCGCGGCCGACCTCGAGGCGACGGCGGACGCGCTGGAGGGCCTCGCCCGCGCACATCGCGACACGACCATGGCCGGGCGCACCCTCACCGCCCACGCAGTCCCGACAACGTTCGGGCTCAAGGCGGCGGGCTGGCGTCAGCTGACGCTCGACGCGCTCGACAGGCTGAATCGCGTCGTCCTGCCGGTCTCGCTCGGTGGCGCGGCCGGAACGCGAGCCGCGTACGCCGAGTACGCGCGCCTCGCCGGGCTGCCCGACGGCTATCCGCAACGGCTTCAGACGGCCTTCGCCGAAGAGACCGGCCTTGCCGAGACCACGCTCCCCTGGCACACCCTCCGCACCCCGACGGCGGACCTCGCGGCCGCCCTCGCGTTCACCGCCGCCGCGCTCGGCAAGATCGCGGTCGACGTCCAATTCCTGACGCGCACCGAGGTCGGTGAGGTCACCGAACCCGCGGGCGCGGGCCGTGGCGGTTCTTCGGCGATGCCGCACAAGCGCAATCCGGTGCTGGCGACGCTGATCCGTTCCGCCGCCCTCCAAGTCCCGGTGCTGGCCACGGGCGTCACCCAAGCCCTGATGTCCGAGGACGAGCGGTCCGCGGGCGCGTGGCACGCCGAGTGGCAGCTGTTGCGCGAATGCCTGCGCCTGACCGGCGGCGCCGCGTACACGGCGGCCGAGCTCGCCCGCGGCCTGGTCGTCAACGACGAGCGCCTGCGCGAGAACCTCGGTCTCACGCACGGCCAGATCGTCTCCGAGCGGCTCTCGACCGTGCTCGCCCCGCTGCTGGGCAAGACGCGGGCCAAGGAAGTCCTCGGGCGCGCGTCCGGACTCGCCCTGGAGCAGGGCCGGGCCCTCGGCGAGGTCCTTTCCGACCTGCCGGAGATAACCGGAGTCCTCCCCGCCGAATCCCTCGCCGACCTGCTGGATCCCGCGAACTACACCGGCTCGGCCGGGGTGCTCACCGACGCCGCGCTGGAGACCCGGGAAGAAAATCCGGGAACTCCTTGAACCGGTCCCGCACAGGGCCCGTGTAGGGGGTACAAGCTCACCGCGCCAAGCCGCGGAACCCCTACGAACAAGGAGAAATCCCATGCTTCGCAAGCGTTTCGTCGTCGCAGCGGCGTCCGCGGCCGCGGGCCTGGTGGTGCTGTCGGCCTGCTCCGGTGGCACCGAGGCAGCCGCACCCGCCGTCGCACCCGCCGCGGCGGTCGCCGGAGCGGGCGGGAACGCCCCCGCGGCCAAGGGTGAGACCAAAGTGGCCGTGGCCGAAGCCGGGGAGCTCGGTCAGGTGCTCGTCGACAAGGACGGGTTCACCTTGTACCGCTTCGACAAGGACAGCGCGAAGCCGCCGAAGTCCAATTGCGACGGTGACTGCGCGAAGGCCTGGCCGCCGATGCTCGCGGACGGCGAAGTGCAGATCGAGGGCGTGGACCAGGCCCTGGTCGGTGAACTGACCCGCGCCGACGGCCGCAAGCAGGTCACCGTCGGCGGGTGGGCGCTCTACCGCTACGCCAAGGACGCCAAGGCCGGCGAGGTGAAGGGCCAGGGCGTCGGCAGCACTTGGTACGCCGCGAACGCCAAGGGCGCCAAGGCGGGCCAGGCGGCCAAGGAAGCCAAAGAGGCTCCGGCCGCGGAGAAGGCGGACGGCGCGAAGAAGCTGGTCGCGACCGAGGTCGACGGCATCGGACCGGCCATTGTGGACCAGGAGGGCTTCACCCTCTACATGTTCACCAAGGACAAGAAGAACAAGCAGCCGACCTGCAACGGTGACTGCGCGAAGACCTGGCCGCCGATGCTCGCCGAGGGCGACGTCCAGCTCGAAGGCATCGACTCGAAGCTGCTCGGCACGGTGAAGCGCGCGGACGGCACCACTCAGGTCACCGTCGGCGGCTGGGCCGTCTACCGCTACGCCAAGGACGCCAATGCCGGTGAGGCGAACGGTCACGGCGTCGGCGGTACCTGGTTCGTCATCGAGCCCGCCGGGTGCAAGAGCACCGCGCCGGTGAGGAACAAGGCGGCCCAGAGCGGGAACGCCTCCCCCAAGAAGGAGGAAGGCGCTCCCGCCGAGTCCGGTGGTGCGGAGTACGGCTACTGAGCTTCAGCAGACCTAGTGGGCAAGGCCCGGCGGACGCTCTTCGCGAGCGATGGCCGGGCTTTTCTCATGCTTCGGCCGTCCCGAACCGTCCGCGACGGGTTCGACGACCGTGGCACTGTCGGCCCGATCCGCCACCACGGTTTCCTCTTCGTCCTCCGGCAGCAGCACCTTGTGCCGCGCGGGCAGGAACGCGATCACCAGCCCGAGCGCGGCGAGGCCGAGGTGCAGCCAGTTGTCCGGCCCGTTGAGGTTGAACGGGTTGCCCGCCTGTGAGACCGGGTTCGTCGAAACGGTCCCCGTGATCATCAGACCCCAGACGAACAGCGCCCCGAAGGCCGCGAACGTCAGAAGACCGAAGACCCGGGACCGGCCCGAACCGAAGGTCAGCAGCAGACCGATCGCGCCCAGCAGGACGAACCCGAGGTTGTAGAGCGGGTTCACTGAGAACCCGAGAACGGTCTCGTCGCTCCGGCCGATGAAGTCGGCGAACCCGGTCCTGGTGAAGCCCACGATCCCGAACACCAGGAATGCCAGGCTCGCCAGTCCGGCCAGGACCTGCGCGGGCTGGATGCCCGCCGTCCGGATACGAGCGCGTTGTACACGTGCCATTGCTCCGCCTTCCAGAGTTGGCCACCTAAATTCACGCTGGGGGTCACATACCCCGGCGGCCTCCCGGACAAACCGGAAAGACGCTCCCCGGCCACACCCCGCGTTCACGACGTCACAGAACTCGTGGTCAGCCGAGAGCTACGCCACCCGAATGGCCTAGTCGCGAACACGAACGAGTGATTCGGCCAACAAGTCGTGTGGGCAAGGTGAGCGGTGTCTTCCTCTTGGTGGGGCTGTGCGTGGGAGCCGTCGTCGCGATGCTGCTGGTTCCGCCGTCGCGTTCCGGCCCGTCGGCGGTCGCGGTCGCGGCGGCGCCGACCACGGAGATGACCGTCGAAGCCGAAGCGAAGCCGGCCTCAGCGCCACCGAAGCCGTCTGTGCCCGGCACGCCGCCGGTGGACGACGTCGACACGAAGGCCCTCGCGGGACTCGTCGACGGCGGCCAGGTGAGCGTTGCCGTCTACGACCGCACCACCAAGAAGAGCACGGTTTCCCTTAAACCAGAACGTTCTTACACCTCGGCGTCGCTTGTGAAGCTCCTCATCGCACTCGAAGCGCTTCGCGTGGGCACACCGCCGGGCACCGTGCAGCGGATGCTCTCGTCCAGTGATGACGACATCGCGAGCAGACTGTGGACCGCCCACCGCGGCCCCGCCATCGTCACCCGCTGGGCGGCCGAGATCGGTCTCGGCGACACCCATCCGCCCGAGGATCCGGGCCGCTGGGGCGACACCCGGATCACCGCGGCGGACATCACGAAGATCTACCGCTACGTACTGGAGCGGGCGAGCGCCGGAACGCGGACGACGATCATGCGGGCGTTGAGCGGCGCGACGGAGAGCGGTTCCGACGGGATCCGGCAGTATTTCGGCATTCCGGACGCCGTCGGCTCCCTTCCCTGGTCCATCAAGCAGGGCTGGGCGTGCTGCCGCGGCTCCCGGATCCTGCACAGTTCCGGCGTGGTCGGGAAGAACGACCGCTACATCGTCGTCGTGCTGACCTCCCAACCGACATCGACCACCTATGCCAGTGGCGGCAAACGGGTGACCGAAGTGGTGAAGGCACTGCTTCCCACTATTGACGACCTGTAAACAAGGTGGGACAGTGGCCGCACGCCGCTCTCCCGGGAGGTCGTCATGAGCACCGGAGCCCGTCTGCCCGCCGTGACCCCGCTCGGCCCGAATTCCGTTGCCTGGCAAGTGGTCGGCGACCGGAGACTGCTGCTCGGCGCGGGGACCGCGTTGCTGCTGCAGGTCGCGCATCCGGTGATCGGCGCGGGCGTCCACGACCATTCGAACTACGTCGAAGATCCGTGGGGACGCCTCGACCGGACCATCGATTCGTTGCTACGCCAGGTTTTCGGCGGCCGGGAAGCGATCGCGGAGGCCGAGCGGCTCCGCGAGATGCACAAGGCGATCAAAGGCGTCGATCACCACGGCGAGCGCTATCACGCGCTCAACCCCGAGGCCTATTGGTGGGTGCACGGCTCGACCTTCTGGGCAACCGTCCGCATGCAGGAAGTCTTCGTGTGTCCCTTGTCCCGCAGAGAAAAACAGCGCCTCTACGCGGAATGGCGATGCCTCGGCCTACTCCTCGGCCTCCGCGAGCACCACATGCCCGCGGACCTCGAAGGCTTCGAGACGTACTTCGACGACGTCGTCGCGAACCGGCTCGAAGACAACCACACGGTCCGAGAGCTGCTCGGCTCGATCACCATGCGGGACACTCCTCCGCCACCATGGTGGTTCTTGCCGGAAGCCTTGTGGCGCCCCGTCCGGCCGGCGGGCGGGAACGTACTGACGCTCTGCGCGACCGGCCTGCTGCCGCCGGTCCTACGCGACCGCTTGAGTCTCAAGTGGACAGACGAAGACGAGCGCCGTCTCCAAAGGCTGGGAGCGGTCACCAGGGCGACCGGGAACCGGGTTCCCGCCCGCCTTCGCCTGTACCCCAAGGCGTACCGCGCCAAGCGCGGCTAGCTACTCGACGACGTCGACCAGCGCGCCCTTCGCACCGGTGTTGGGCAGCGACCACGGGGTGACGCCACCGTTGGAGATGATCTTCTTGTCCTGTGGCGCGCTCGGCGGCACGGTCCGCGCGCCGATCCACGCCAGCACGTCGGGGACCTGCGCCTTGAAGGTGTTCATGTTGTGCCCGGCGTCCGGGATCCGCCACGACGAGAGCGTCGCGGGCGCGCGTACGGCGGCCTGGAGCTGGTCGATCGAGAAACTCTCGAAGCTTTCCTTGTCCCCGGCGATCGCGAGGATGTCGACCGGCGACGGATGCTTCTGCATGTTCACCGTGATCGTGTTCGCGTCGACGATGTCCTGCCTGCCCTTGAACAGGTTCTCCGTCTCCGCGTCCACCGAAGCCTTGTAGTACCCGCTGACGCTCGCCGCCTGGCCGTACCACTGCGGGTGCCGGGTCACCAGGTTCATCGCGCAATATCCGCCCGAGGACCAGCCCGCCATCGTCCAGGCCTTCCGCTGCGGGTTGGCGCCGAGTTTCTCGATCGCCCAGTCGCGGATGTCGGCGCTCAGGTAGGTGTCGTTGGCGGTCCCGTTCACCTGGTCGATGCATTCGGTGTCGTGGCCGACCTTCGGCTTCCCGGTCGGATCCGGGATGACCACGAGGGTCGGCGGGAGCACGTGCTTCGCGATGGCCGCGTCGAGCTTGGCGGGCAGTTCGTACGGCCCGGTGACCACTTCCGGCCCGGACGGGTAGTTCGGGATCCATTCGATGACCGGGAACTTGAGCGCCCGGTACGCGGGATCGTAGTACTGGGGCGGGAAGTAGACCGAGACGTCGCGCGTGAGCCCGGTGCGCTTGCCGGTCACCGTCATGTGCACGACGGAGCCCTTGCCCTCCTTGGCCCGCATCGCCCCGGCGTCGCGCAGCTTGTCGAGGTCCGAACCGTTCTCACCCGCGACGGCGTCGGTGTTCTCCCCCGAGTAGACGCCGGTGCCGAACAGCGCACCGACCGTCGGGAAGAACTTGCCGATCATGTTCCCGCCCATCCCGGTGCTGACCACGATCAGCACCACCGCGACGAGGATCGTGGTGCTGCGGCCGAGCACCTTGCGGCGCCAGCGCTCCCAGAGGAACGGCACGGCGATGATCGCGAGCAGCGTCAGCACCACGACGATGACGAGGTTCAGCGTGGAATCGAGCCGGATGGCACTCAGTCCCAGTCCCATGGCGATCGTGTCCCTCTCCGGCCGCGGCACGCCCCCGCACCGCACTTCCCACATCTGGATCAAGAGACGTGCGACCACCGGGAAGTGTTGTCCAGGGTGACGCGTGTCACCCTGGACAAACTGTGTCCTGGGCTACTCAGCCCGCGAGAGCGGTGCGCAACACCTCGATCGCCTGCTTGATCGCCGCCTCCGCGGCGTGCGTTTCGCGCAGCGTGTTGAGCATGACGAAGTCGTGGACGATGCCCTGGTAGCGCACGGCCGTCACCGGCACTCCGGCCTGACGCAGCTTGGCGGCGTACGCCTCGCCCTCGTCGCGCAGGACGTCGGCCTCTCCGGTGATGACCAGCGCGGGCGGCAGGCCCGACAACTCGTCGAGGCTCGCCCGCAACGGCGACGCGGTGATCTCCGCACGCTGCGCCGGGTCGGTCGTGTACTGGTCCCAGAACCACTTCATGCCGTCGAGGGCAAGGAAGTATCCCTCGGCGAACTTCTGGTAGGACTCGGTGTCGAAGTTCGCGTCGGTTACCGGGTAGAAGAGGACCTGCTGGCGGAAGGTGACGTCACCGCGCTGTTTCGCGAGCAGGGTGAGGGCGGCGGTCATGTTCCCCCCGACGGAGTCACCCGCGATGGCGATTTTCGTGCTGTCGAGCCCGTTCTCGGCGCCGTGCTCGGCGACCCACTTCGCCACGGCGTAGTTCTGCTCGATGGCGACCGGGTAGCGCGCCTCCGGCGAGCGGTCGTACTCGGGGAAGACGACGGCCGCGCCGGTGCCGACGGCGAGTTCACGGACCAGGCGCTCGTGGGTGTGGAAGTTCCCGAAGACCCAGCCGGCGCCGTGGATGTAGACGATCACGGGCAGCGGGCCGGTGGCGCCCGGCGGGCGGACGATGCGGACCTCGACGCCGTCGACGTGCGTGGTCTCGACGTCCGCGGCGGGCAGTTCGACCTCGCCACCCTGGACCTCGTCGACGGCCTTGCGCCCTTCCTCGGGCGGCAGCTGGAAGAGGAACGGCGGGGTGGCGGCGGCTTCGACGAAGGCCTGTGCGGCCGGTTCGAGGACCAGCTTGTGCGGGTTGGCGGTCATTTCTGCCTCCTGGAGTCCGAAGTCGATGACCTGAAGGTAGCCCCCAACTAAGTTGTGCACAACTAAAATGTCCCCAAGGAGATTTAGCCCACTGAAGTGGCGCGCTGAGGCATGATCGGCACACCATGGGATTGAGGAGGACCGATGCCAACGGACAACACCGGATCGCTGTGCCTGGACGATCAACTGTGCTTCGGGCTCTACGCGGCATCGCGGGCCGTGACCGCGCTCTATCGCGTGGTGCTCGACGATCTGGGCCTGACCTATCCGCAGTACTTGGTGATGCTCGCGCTCTGGGAGAAGGACGAGCGGCTGGTCAAGGAGCTCGGCACCCTGCTGAACCTCGATTCCGGGACGCTGTCACCGCTGCTCAAGCGGCTGGAGAAGTCCGGACTGGTCCGGCGTGACCGGCAGGCCGACGATGAGCGGTCCGTTCGCATCAGCCTGACCGAGGACGGCTCCCGGCTCCGGGACCGCGCGAGCGGGATCCCGAAGATCATCGGCGACGCGATGGGCCTCGACGCGGCCGGACTCACCCGCACCCGCGCGGAACTCGATCGCTTGACCGAATCCGTGAACGCCTACCGCGAGACCTACGTTCCCGCCGGTTAGCATGGGATTTCCGGCGCGGACAAAGGGATGACGATGATCGATCACGACGCGGCGCTCAAGGCCGTCGAGAACAGCTTGGACCGGCCGTCCGCGGCGCGGGTCTACGACTACTTCATCGGCGGCGACACCCACTACGCCATCGACCGCGAGTTCGCCGAGAAGGTGCGCAAACGCCTGCCGCTCATGGGCGACTACTGCACGACCAGCAGGCAGTTCCTCGGCCGGGCCGTGCGGCACTGCGCGGAACTGGGCATCCGGCAGTTCGTCGACATCGGCTCCGGCCTGCCGACCGCGGGCAACGTGCACGAGGTCGCCGACGAGGCGCGACCGGAGGAGGACACCCACGTCCTCTACATCGACAACGAGCCGATCGCGCTCGCGCACTCGACCCTGCTGCTCGCCGACACCGCCGACCCGGACCGGCACCACGCCATCGCCGCGGACCTGTTCGACCCCGAGGGCCTCTGGGAGCGGGTCATGGACTCCGGCATCATCGATGTCCGGCAGCCCATGGCGCTGGTGATCAACGCGGTCATGCACTTCATCAAGGACGAGCAGGACCCCGACGCGCTGCTGGACTTCTACCGCGACCGGCTCGCGCCGGGCTCGCTGCTGGTGCTCTCGCAGATGACCAACGAGAACCCGGCCAACGACGAGGAGCGGCAGGCGCTGCTCGACATCCTCGAGTACTACGAGACCACGACGAACCCCGGTTTCCTGCGCACGATGGACGAGTTCCGGCGGTTCTTCGGCGGCTGGCCGCTGCTGGAGCCGGGCCTGGTCTACGCGCCGGCGTGGCACCCGGACGAGAAGACGGTCTTCGCCGGTGCGCCCTCGGAATCCCGAGTCATCGGCGGCATCGCCCAGAAGCCGTAACTTTTCCCGCACGAAGGCCCCCTTCTCTCGGCTGAGCCGAGGGAAGGGGGCCTTCGCACGCGTGTGATGCGTGTCGCCTTGCAGTGCAACTAGGTGCATATGAAACTAGGTGCATGGCATTGGAGCACGCGATCCTGGTTTCGCTGTCCGAGCGGTCCGGCTCGGGCTACGAGCTGGCGCGTCGCTTCGAGAAGTCCATCGGGCTGTGGTGGAGCGCCACCCACCAGCAGATCTACCGCGTCCTGAAGCGCATGGAGGACGCCGGCTGGATCGCCGTCGACCACGTCGCGCAGTCCGGGAAGCCCGACAAGAAGGTCTACACCGTCGGCGACACGGGCCGGGCCGAACTGGCCCGCTGGCTCGCCGAGCCCGATCCCGCCGCCACCGCCAGGGAGCTCGCCGTGAAGATCCGCGGCGCGACCCTCGGCGAGCCCGGCGCCGTCGCCGCCGAAGTCACCCGGCATCGCGACGCGCACGCGGCCCAGCTCGACGCCTACCTGCTGATCGAGAAGCGCGACTTCCCCGACCCGAGCGTCCTCAGTGGACAGTCGTTGCACCAGTTCCTCGTGCTGCGTGGAGGAATCCGAACCGAACAGGGCCACGTCGAGTGGCTCGAAGAAGTCCTCCAGGCATTCCACCACGATGCGTAAGGACCCAGCGATGAGCCAGTACCCGAACCTGCTGTCCCCGCTCGATCTCGGCTTCACCACCCTGCGCAACAGGGTGATCATGGGCTCGATGCACACCGGCCTCGAGGACAAGGAAGCGCACTTCCCGCAACTGGCCGAGTACTACGCCGAACGCGCCCGGGGTGGCGTCGGGCTGATCGTCACCGGCGGGTTCGCGCCGAACCGGACGGGCTGGCTCCTGCCGCTGGCGTCGAAGCTTTCGACCCGCGCGGAAGCCAAGGCGCACAAGCAACTCACCGATCCCGTGCACGATGCGGGCGGCAAGATCGCGTTGCAGATCCTGCACGCGGGCCGGTATTCCTACCATCCGCTGAGCGTTTCGGCGTCCGGGATCAAGGCGCCGATCAACCCCTTCAAGCCACGGTCCCTTTCCGGCTACGGCGTGCTGCGGCAGATCCGCGCGTTCGCCGATTGTGCCTTCCTGGCCAAGGAAGCGGGCTACGACGGCGTCGAGATCATGGGGTCCGAGGGCTACTTCATCAACCAGTTCCTCGCCGAGCGGACCAACAAGCGCACCGACAAATGGGGCGGCAGCGCGGAAAACCGGCGGCGGATCGCCGTCGAGATCGTGCGCCGCACGCGCGAGGCGGTCGGCGAGGACTTCATCATCATCTACCGGCTGTCCATGTTGGACCTCGTCGAGGGCGGCCAAAGCTGGGAAGACGTCGTCACCCTGGCCAAGGAGGTCGAAGAGGCGGGCGCGACGATCATCAACACCGGCATCGGCTGGCACGAGGCGCGGGTGCCGACGATCGTGACGTCCGTGCCGCGCGCGGCGTTCACCTGGGTGACCGGGAAGCTCAAGCCGCACGTCGGGATCCCGGTCGTCACGTCGAACCGGATCAACATGCCCGAGGTCGCCGAGGAGGCGCTGGCCGGCGGTGACGCGGATCTGGTGTCGATGGCGCGGCCGTTCCTCGCCGATCCCGAATGGATCCGCAAGGCCGAGACCGGGCGCGAGGACGAGATCAACACCTGCATCGCCTGCAACCAGGCCTGCCTCGACCACGCGTTCAAGCGGAAACTCGTTTCCTGCATGGTCAATCCGCGCGCGGGCCACGAGACCACGTTGACCCTGTCCCCCACCCGGAAGACTAAACGCGTCGCCGTCGTCGGCGCGGGACCCGCCGGGCTCGCGGCCGCGACCAGTCTCGCCGAGCGGGGGCACGCCGTCGAACTGTTCGAGGCCGAGGACGAGATCGGCGGCCAGTTCGGGATCGCGCGGAAGATCCCCGGCAAGGAGGAGTTCGCGGAGACCATCCGGTACTACACGCGACGGCTGGAGGTCACCGGCGTCAAGGTCCACCTCGGCAGCCGCGCGACCGCCGCCGGGCTCGTGGACGCCGGATTCGACGAGGTCGTGCTGGCCACCGGCGTGACCCCCCGGGTGCCGTCGCTCCCCGGTATCGACCATCCCAAGGTGCTGTCCTATGTGGACGTCGTCCGGCACGGGAAACCGGTGGGCGGCAAGGTCGCGGTGATCGGCGCGGGCGGCATCGGCGTGGACGTCAGCGAGTTCCTGACGCACACCACCTCCCCCGCGCTCGACCTGGGCGCGTGGATGGCCGAATGGGGCGTCACCGATCCGGAGCAGGCGCCGGGCGGGCTGACCGAGCGGAAGGTCGAGCCGTCACCGCGGCAGGTCTTCCTGCTGCAGCGCAAGAAGTCCGGTATCGGCGCGGGGCTGGGCAAGACCAGCGGCTGGGTGCACCGGGCCGCGCTGAAGGCCAAGCGCGTCGAGCAGCTCACCGGGGTCACCTACGACCGGATCGACGACGACGGCCTGCACATCACCGTCGGTGACAAGCCGCGCGTGCTCGATGTGGACACCGTCGTCGTCTGCGCGGGTCAGGAGCCGGTGCGTGACCTCGCCGACGAACTGCGGACGGCCGGACTGCCGGTGCACCTGATCGGCGGCGCCGACGTCGCGGCGGAACTGGACGCCAAACGGGCCATCGATCAGGGAACGCGCCTCGCCGCCGTTCTCTGACGAGTGGGCCCGCAGATGGCAGGATGAGCACTTGTGCGAGACGTATGCGTGATCGGGCTCGGGTTGATCGGCGGTTCGCTGCTGCGCGCGGCGCATTCGATCGGCCGCACCACGTTCGGGGCGGCGATCTCCGACCGCGACGCGGACGCGGCCAGCAGAGCGGGTTACGACGTGACCACGCAGGTCGAAGCGGCGCTGAGCAAGGCGGCGGAGCGGGACGCGATGATCGTGCTCGCGGTGCCACTGCCCGCGGTCGAGGACGTGCTCCGGACAGTCTCGAGGGTGGCGGGGCACTGCGTCCTCACCGACGTCACCAGCGTGAAGGGCCCGGTGCTCGACACCGTCCGGCGCCGGGCGCCGTACGCGAAGTTCGTCGGCGGGCATCCGATGGCGGGGACGGCGGATTCGGGCTGGAAGGCGAGCAACCCGGCGTTGTTCGGCGGCGCCGCCTGGGTGCTGGGCGTCGAGCACGACACTGATCTGACCGCGTGGGCCGAGGTCGCGCAGCTGGTGCTGGACGTCGGCGCGCACGTCGTGCCGCTGCCCGCGGACTCGCACGACGAGACTGTCGCGCGGATCTCGCATCTGCCGCATATCTTCGCGGCCATCCTGGCCACGATCGGCGCGCAGGGCGGGCCGCTGGCGATGTCGCTGGCCGCCGGGTCCTACACGGACGGCACGCGGGTGGCCGGGTCGAGCCCGGCGCTGGTGCGGGCGATGACGGAGGGCAACCGGGACGC
The DNA here is from genome assembly GCF_046549075.1 of Amycolatopsis sp. lyj-84. Taxonomy (NCBI): domain Bacteria; kingdom Bacillati; phylum Actinomycetota; class Actinomycetes; order Pseudonocardiales; family Pseudonocardiaceae; genus Amycolatopsis; species Amycolatopsis sp. lyj-84. The sequence goes on along the minus strand of NZ_JAJPWO010000008.1, from coordinate 252,059 downwards.
GCTGCTGCCGATCGTCGACGAAGCGCTCGGACGGCTGGGCGCCGCCCGGGGTTCGCTGGCCTCGACGGGCGGCCTCGCGGTGACGGTCAACGCCGGTTACGAGGGCGCGCAAGCGTTTGCGACCAGCAAGGACGCGGAACGGGCCGGAGTGCGCGTCAGCCTCACCGCCCCGGACGCGCGGGACGGCCTGATCGCCCTCGGCGAGCGCGGTGGCCGGATCACGGCGATCGACGGCGACACCGCTCTCGGCGAGGTCTCCTGACGCGTTTCGTCCTCTAGTTGCGGTAGTTGCGCGTGCAAGGACCGCAACTAGAGGACTACTCGCGGGGGGTTACTGGCCCTGCGGCGGCTGCTGGTTCGGCTGCTGCTGGTCCTGGGGCGGGTTGTCCGGGGTGTCGTCGAACTTGTTGATGAACCCCTTCGCCTTGTCCACGCCGGAGTCGATCTGGGAGTCGTGACCGGAGAACTTCGACTTGGCGAAGCCCGCCGCCTTGTCCAGGCCGCCCTCGATCTTGTCGTTGTGCTCGCGGAGAGCGTCGGTGGCCTTGTTCTTCAATTCATCGAAGTTGATGCCCATGACCTCATCGTCACACAGGTACCGGGCAACCCGCCCGCACGATCACCCGTCGCGGGGACACGCTCAGAACGGCCGGTCACCCACGATGGCGACACGTTCGGCGACCCGCGCGTGCGGGTGGTAGTCGTTGACGGCGTAGTGCTGCGTGGCGCGGTTGTCCCAGAAGGCCACCGAACCGGGCCGCCAGGTGAAACGCACCTGGAACTCGGGGATGTGCGCGCGGCTGAACAGGTACCGCAGGAGCCTGTCGCTCTCGTCGCGGTCGATGCCGGCGATGCGGGTCGTGAAGGCCTGGTTCACGAAGAGGGTGCGGCGCCCGGTTTCCGGATGCGTGCGGACGACCGGATGCTCGACCGGCGGGAAGGCGTCCTGGTGACGCAACAGCACTTCTGGATCGGAGAAGCGGTCGAAGCCGGGGATGAAGTCGTGGACCGCGGTCAGCCCGTCGATACGTTCACGGATGTCTTCCGGCAGGTTGTCGTAGGCGGCGGCCATGTCGGCCCACATCGTGTCGCCGCCGAACGGCGGGACCTCGATCAGCCGCAGGACCGAGCCGAGCGCCGGCGCGGGCCGGAACGTGACGTCCACGTGCCAGATGTTCTCGAACGCGGGCATGCTCGCCGACCTGGTGAACCGGGTGGTGTCCTCGGTCTCCCCCTTCGGGATGAACGGGTTCGTCTCCAGTTCACCCCAGTTGGCGGCGAACGCGCGCTGGTGCGCCGAAGTGATGTCCTGGTCGCGGAAGAACAGCACCTTCCACTCCAGCAGCGCGCGGTTCAGCTCCGCGTGGAGGGCGGGCGTCAGCGGGCGGGCGAGGTCGACGCCGCCGATCTCGGCACCGATCACCCGGCCCAGCGGGCGCAGCGCGAAAAGCTCGTACGGACGTTCTTCCGCGCCCTCCGGCAGGCGCCGCAGCACGCGCGGTCCTTCGAGGATGCCGCCGTCGGGGACGGTCGCGGGGCGGAGACGGACACGGTCGGGCAGTTCGATGGACATACGTGCTCCCTGGATTTCACCGTCATGGATGACCTGGCGATAAGGAGCTACGCGGGCGGCGAGCCCAGACGTCCACGACGCAGGAGCAGCGCGACGACACCTTCGCCCGCCGAGCGGATCGGCGAGGACTTCAGGTTGGTGGACACGCCGTCATGGTGAGGGCGAGGCGCGAGCCGGGTCAACGTCGTCCACTGGACGGGACTCGGGTATCGGGACGATCAGGCCGGTTTGATGGGATCCCGCTTCCACGAAGATGGTCTTCGCTCTCATACTCCGTTGTCCACAACGCCCGAATCCACATTCGGAATAGAGTGATTTGATTCGACGAGCATGGCCCTTGCGAACACCGGAACCCACCGAAGCGAATATTCGACCGACTCCTCCGCGAAGGGGAGCTGCAATGCCGAGACACCTATCCTACCAGCAGTTTCATCCGGAATATTCGATATCGAATATTCGATACGTCTCTCGGGAGAGCTCCTGAATCTCGTCCCAGATTCAAGCGTGCAATTCCGCACATGACAGACTCGCCGCAACGGAAAGTCGGGGCCCGAATATTCGACTCGTCGTATAATGCGAGCGCCGCAGCCATATGCCGATGACCACTCCACCGCGGCGCCGGTGACACCGGTCGGGCTTGCCTAGTCCCGACAGACCCCTGCGGACTGGTCCGCACGCGCCGATCGCGGTCGCCACCTTGCTCAACCCTGCGCCAGATGTCAAGGACACGGTGCTCGCCGACGCGGTCCGACCCTTTCCGGATCATGTCGGTCTCGACCTTCAGTAGTCTTGATCGACCCCATTGGAGTGAAAATGTCCCGGATCGATTCGCCCTCGGCTTGCGTATCGAATATTCGTCAGCCATCCTGGTGTCGAATATTCGACTACCGAGCTTTGAGGGGGAACGATGCGGTTCTACGATTCGGTGCCGCCCACGGCGGGGATCGACGCGAGCGGCTGGCACCGCTCGACATACAGCAGCCTCGATGGGGAAGACGCCTGCGTGGAAGTCAACTTGACCAGTCGGCTGATCGGGGTGCGCGACAGCAAGCTCTCCGCTTCACCGGTTCTCACCTTTTCCCCGCCAGGCTGGCGGACCTTCGTCGAACTCGTCCGTCAGGACGCCATCGATCTTTAGGCCGTCGCCTCCTCCCCTTCGCGAGTACGGCGGGATGGGGCGGCTGATGACGCCTGAGCACCTGAATCACACTGACGAAACCGACCGTCTCCATCTCGGCGAGCTACTGAAGGCCGCCCGCGAGCGAGCAGGGGTGAAACAAGTCGAAGCTCGGGCCCTGATCGGTAAGTCGCAGAGCACGATGGCGAAGATCGAGGCCGGAACGACCTCGATTTCGCGTCATGCCTTGCAGAAGCTGATCGCCGTCTACGCGCCACCGGCGGACGACGTACCTACCATGTGGGTGTTGTGGGAGAAGGCGAACTCTCCGACACGGCTCCGCCACGGTCAGCGCATCGGCACGCCGGTGTGGTTCCGGGAGGTGCTACTGACGGAGCAACTAACCGATGAGATGCGGTCCTGGACCGGTGAGCGCGTCCCAGGGTTACTCCAGTGCGAGTCCTACATGCTGGACCAGTTCGACGGCGAAGGCCGAGGGCCCGAGATCTCTCCGCGCCTGATTCAACGCAGGAAACGACAGCTCATGTTCGAGGACGGGAACAGGAGCTTTACTTTCCTGATGAGCGAGTCCGCCCTCGACCGGCTGTGTGCCCAAACCCGCCACCCGGACGTCGTTGCGGACCAGCTCAAGCACATGATCGGACTAGCCGAGCGAGACAACATCACGATCCGCGTCGTGCAGTATCAAGCCGTCGCTTATGTCGACCCAGACTTTGTCATTCTGCGAAACTCGGAAGGTGACCGCGCCTACAGCGAATACCTAACCAACGTGCGCTGGGCCAACATGCGCGAGCTGGCGATCTATCACGACGCATGGTCCGCACTACTGTCGATTGCGGCGAGTCCTGAGAAAACCCTCGAGGACCTTCACAGACGGTGCAGGCTTGCCGACCTGAGTGACCCCGATGGTGGATGAGCTGCCCTCCAAATGCATCCTATTACTCCAAGCAATACAGCAGCTACTTTCAGTGATAGATGCGTGGTCCAGACGCGGGAGGGAATGGCTGTGGCCGAGGAGGATGTCGACGCGTATCCACCTCCGGGCATCGATATGCGGCGTCCCAGCGACGCGCGGGTCCATGACTATTACCTCGAAGGCACTGCGTCCTGGCAGATCGATCGCAAGTTCGGGGACAAGGTCCTCGGCGAGTTCCCGATGCTCCGGCCGATCGCCAAAGCCAACCGGGTGTTCCTGCACCGCGTGGTGCGTCATCTCATCCGCACCGGGGTCACCCAGTTCATCGACATCGGTGCCGGGCTGCCCACCATGCAGCACGCGCACCAGGTGGCCGACGACCTCGCGCCGGGGAAGACCAGCGTGGTGTACGTGGACTACGAACCCGTCGCCGTCTCCCATTCGCAAGGCCTTTTGGAAGAGCACGGGGACCCCGCCCGCCACGCCGCGGTGCACGGGGACCTCCGAGCGCCGGACCGGCTCTGGAAGCAGGTAGCGGACACCGGCATCATCGATCTGCAGAAGCCCGTGGCGATCCTGCTGATCGCGGTGCTGCACGTCCAGCAGCCCGCGTCGGCGCGCAGTGGCGACAGCGGCGATGTCGGCCCCGCCTCGGTCGCGCGTTATCGCGAACTCGCGCCGCGCGGGTCGTACCTGGCCATCTCGCACATCACCGACGAGGGCGTGCCGAGCCATTACGAGAAGCCGCTGGTCAGACTCAAGGAGATGTACGACAGCAACAGCAGTCCGGTGATCTGGCGCAAGCGCGCCGAGATCGAGGCGCTGTTCGGCGACTTCGAACTCGTCCCCCCGGGCCTGGCCTGGACGACCGAGTGGCATCCGGAGGACGCCGGCCCCTCCGAGCCGGAAATCGCCTTCACCACTCCTAACGAGTCACTGATCCTCGGCGGAGTCGGCCGCAAGTCCTAACGTCGCCGCTCGTAGGGGAAGCTGCCCGACCAAGCGTTTCGCTCCTCGCGCGGCCGCAACGCCTCCGCCAGTACCCACTGCGAATGCGTCGTGCCACCCCGCCCGATCGGGCCGAGCTGGAAGGTGACCCAGCCGACCCAGTGCGCCGTCGTCGTCGCCCGCCACATCCCCAGCAGGCCGGGGACGGTGGCTGTCAGGTCCAGGCCGTCGGGCAGGCGGATCTTCGACGCGCTGACCGGGTACACCAGCTTCAGGTCGACCCAAACGGGCTGATTCGGACGGACCATGTGCAGGTGACGCGGCCCCGGCGGCAGCGTGTCACCAGTGTCGAGCATGGGTCGATTATGCGTGAAAAATCGAACATTCGTTCGAGACGATGCTCACCCTCCCCCGGACGGGTGGGTGTCTCGCTAGGGTCCCGGCATGCTCGTCTGGATCAACGGCCCGTTCGGCGGTGGCAAGACGCAGACCGCGCACGAGCTGCACCGGCGCCTGCCCGGCAGTGTCCTGTCCGATCCCGAGGTCGCGGGTTTCGGCCTGCAGCGGATGATGCCGCCGCGGCTGCGCGGCGACTTCCAGGACCTCTCCGCGTGGCGCCGGGGCGTCTTCGAGGTGCTCGACCTCATGCTCGGCAGGCAGGACGGCCCGGTGGTCGTGCCGATGACACTGGTGGAGCCCACGTACTTCGAGGAGATCATCGGCGGCTTGCGGGAGCGCGGGCACGACGTCCGCCACTTCGCGTTGCTGGCCGAACGCGAGACCGTGCTGCGGCGGCTGAGCGAACGCGGCATCGTCCATTCCTTGCGGCGCAAGGGGATGCCACCGAAACGCGAGAGTTTCGCGGTGTCGAAGCTCGACCTCTGCCTGGAGCGGCTGAGCGGCGCGGAGTTCGGTGAGCACATCCACACGGACCGGATCGGCGTCGCCGAGGTCGCCGATCGGATCGCCGCGTCGGCCGGGCTGACCCTCGAACCGAACACGGACGGCGCGCTGCGGGGATTCGTCCGTCGCAAGTGGACGAGCGTCAAGCACATCCGGTTCGGCTGATCCTCAGGCGCGGCGGTGGTACGGCAGGAATCGCCGGACCAGCCGCAGCGGCGCGCGTTCGACGAGGTCGGGACCGCGTACGGCGTCGAAGGCGGCGCCGATCTGGTCGACGACGCCGGACAGCTGCTCGTTGTCGGGCATCGGCATCTCCGCCGGCTCCCGTTCCTCCCGGACGGCGGCGGCGAGTTCGGCGAGCGCGGCCGTCAGCAGGGCGATGTCGGCCTCGTCCGGTGCCGGGGCGCCGCGGCCCAGGGTGACGCCGACTTCGGTGACGGCGTCCGCGACGCGTTCGAGCCCGGCGATGACCGGCCACCAGGCGACGGCCTGACGTCCGGCGGCGGAGGGTTCGACGACGACCTGCTGGAACGCGGTCCGGAGGTCGGCCAGTGCGCGGTAGGCGCGGCGACGGGCGCGTGAGCGGTCCAGTCGCGCTTCGCCCGACGGCGCGAGCACGAGCCCCTTGTCGACGTATTTCACCAGGCTGTCGAGGCTGTCGGCGAGCCGTCCGCCGATCTGCGGGCGACGGCTGCCCGGCCAGAGCAGGTAGCCGAAGAGCAGGACGATCGCGCAGCCGAGCACGGTGTCGACGAGCCGCGCGAGCACGACGTCCCAGCTTCCGGTGCTGGCGAGGTCCATCTGCAGGATGATCAACGGGGTCACGAAGGCGCTGAGGATGCCGTAGTTGCGGACCTTGCCGACCGCGACGCCTCCGGCGAACACGGCGATCAGCAGGACCAGCAGCCAGCCTTCGCCGCCCGCGGCGAGCACGGCCGCCCCGATGCCCACGCCGATCACCGTGCCTATGCCGCGCAGGACCGCGCGGCCGAACACCGAGCCGAAGTCCGGTTTGAGGACGATGCCGACGGTGAGCGTGATCCAGTAGGAGCGTTCGAACGGGACGAACAGCGCGACGACTTCGGCGATCGCGACGCACAGCGTGAGGCGGAGCGCGGCGAACCAGGTGAGTGGACCGGAGACGAGCGAACCCGCCCAGCCGCGGAGGCGCTTGTGCCACGGCTGGACCTCGCGCCGTTTCCGGTTGTCGCCCTTGCCGATCCGGGCGAGCCCGGCGTAGAGGGCGGCGAGGACCGGGTCGGCGTCGTCGGGCGCCTCGGGTGGTTCCGGCGGTTCCTGGTTGGCGAGCACGGCGGCCGAGGTGGCGATGAAGTGGCCGATCACGTCGTCCGGGGCCCGGCGGCCGGCGTTGACCATGGCGACCGACGCCTCGACGGCGGGGGTGCTGGCCGAGAGCAGGTTGAGCAGCTGGCGGTAGGTGGCGTCGCGGCCCGACAGCCAGGATCGCGCGGTGAGCAGCCGGTCGTACGCGGTGTTCATCGCGGTCGTGAGCTGGTGGCGCGCGACGCGGGAGGTGGCTTCGTCGGTCGCGGACAGCATCGCGGCGAGTTCGACGTAGACGTGCGCGACGGCACCGCGTTCCGGGCTGGTGGCGCGGAAGGTCCAGGTGGCGAGCGCGATGAGCAGGCTCCACGCGGCGCCGATGCAGAAGTAGCCGAGGAGGATTTCGACGCGCAGGCCGGTGACGTGCTGGCCGGTGCCGAGTACGCAGAAGACGAACATCTGCAGTCCGGCGACCGACGCGTTGCTGCCCGCCGCGCTGACCAGCGCCGACACCGCCGCGACTCCGACGACGACCGGGATGGACGCGGCCGGGATGCCGCCGGTGATCAACCCGGCGAAGTAGCCGAGGGCGGCGGCCGCGGTGGCGCCGCCGAGCCGCCGGGCGCGGTAGCGGTACGGGCCTGCGGATTCGGACAGGACGGTGGGCAGGGCGCCGGTGGAGACGAGCGCGCCGACGCCGATGTCGCCGAGCGCGTACCCGACGGCCAGCGGCACGGCGAGCGCGAGGACGGCGCGGGCGACCATGTTCCACGGGATGGGAACCGGCGTGCTGCGGAGCAGCTGCACCAGCCAATGTGGTGCGGCGATCTCGCGGCGCGTCGTGCTCACGCCCCTATCTTGACTTATCCATCGCGGCTGGAGCGGTTATCGTCGCCACATGGGCAAGACGTACTCCTTCGAGATCAACCGGACGAGCAGCGCCTCGCCCGCTTCCCTTTTCGCGCTGGAGGCCGACGGTTCCCGGTGGTCGGAATGGGCGAAGCCGGTGGTGTTCCACTCGCGCTGGGCGCGGGAACCGGGCGAGGACGGGGTGGGCGCCGTCCGGGCAGTCGGCCTGTGGCCGTTGTATCTCCACGAAGAGACGCTGGAGTACGAACAGGACCGGAAGCACGTCTACGGCTTCGCGGGCCTCAAGCTGATCAAGGACTACCGCGCCGAAGTCTTGTTCACGCCGAACGCTTCCGGCGGCACGGACCTGCGCTGGACGGGCCGGTTCACCGAACCGCTGCCCGGCACCGGCGCCGCCGTCCGCACGGCGCTGCGCACCGTCGTCTCACTCCTGGCCACGCGCCTGGTGAAACACGCCGAACGCCCCTGACCCCACCCCCCGCCCGTCCCAGGGGGGCGACCCCGAGTCCAGTCTATCGGTGGTGGGGGCCGGAAGTGGCTGCTCAGCGGAGTTGTCCACAGGTGACGGTGATTGTGGACAACTCCTGTGGGCTACTGGGGAGAGCTGAAGGACGCCATAGCCGCGTAGGACGCGGTGAAGGGAGCCTTCGCTGCGTGCGATTCGGGGAAAGTCCCCTTCAGCCACAAGGACTTGCCGCGAAAGCTCCCTTCGCCGCATCACATGCAGCGAAAGCGTCCTTCACCGCGTCCCATGCGGGGAAAGGCCCCTTCAGCCCGCGCCGAGGCACAGGAAGGGACGCCGCAGCGGATCCGCGGCCGTCGCTTCGGCGAGCGCCAACGCGGGCGCGGTCCCCGAGGCCAGTCGCCGGTGCAGATCGGCCATCGCGTCGGCGGCGGCCTTGTCGCCGACGCGCGCGATCGCGCCGATGACCGTCCGCGAGCCACTGGCGAGCAGCGTCCCGGCGAACCCGAGCGCTTCCTCACCGGGCCGGATGTGACTCATCGCGAGTTCGCACGCGGCCAGCACCACCCGTTCCGGCGGCTTCGCGAGCCGGGCGGTTTCGTGCGCGTACAACGGGCCACCGACGAGTTCCAGCCGCGAGAAGAGCGCGTTCGCCGGTTCGTGCGCGCCGTGCGCGACCAGGTGCGCCATCCCCGAACCGTCCAAAGCGGACAGTACGGCGTCGCTGGTCGCGTCCTTCCCGTCGACGAGCAGGGCGTCCGGGTAGACCGTCCGCAGGTTCCGCACCTCACCGACCGAACCCGGCACCCCCGGTCCGCCGGCGAGCAGGACCGGTCCCTCGCTCCGCCGCCCGGACGCGGTCACCCAGGCCGTCGCCGACGGCGCGATCGACACCGGATGCCCGTGCAGTGAAGGCAAAGCGCCCCAAGGCAACGCGTACAGCGAACCGATCGGCACGATGATCAGCTCGCGGTTCTCCAGCGTCTTCGCCAGCGACGCGGAGATCAGCTTGTCCAGTTTGTCCGCCCGGCGCCGGGCGGACCCGGTGACGACCTCGACCAGCGGCGCGGGCAGGTTGTCCGGGGCCAGCGCGTCGAGGTCCGCGTGCAACTGCCGCGCGGTTTCGACGATCTCCCCGAGCGGACCCAGCTTCACGAGCCGGAACCGGCCGCGGTCGACGACCACCGCGTACAAGGTGTCGCGATACCCCATCAGGCTGACCAGCACGCGATCCCCGAGCTGCTCGACCACCTCTTCGGGTGCCGAGACCGGCCGCGGACGACCCCATTGGCTGGTGTACCACCCGAGCCGGGTCGCCTCCTGCTGCAGCCGGTCGTAGCGCTCCTCGAGTTTCCCGACCGGTTCGCCGGACAGCCGCCGCGCCTGGATCGTCCCCTGCACGTGCCGCATTTCGTTGATGTGCCGGGCGAGCGCGGGGTCTTCGATGACGGGAAGCGGTTCGTACCGGTACACCTGCGCTCGCGTGCGTTCCAGCCACGCGAACAGACTTTTCGCGCCGGCGCCGCTGCGCCTCGCCTTCTTGAGCACCAGTGTCAGCGCGAGTTTGCCCAGCTCCTCGCCGTGCGCCGCCGTCCCGCAGACGAGGTCGAGCCCGCCCATGCGGTCGCGGATCTGCCCGAGCTCCGCCAGTCCGGCCCGTGCCTGCGCGAGCGCCGAACGCGGCCGGTGGGACGCCACCGCGAGTTCGGCGCGGCACAACCGCAGCAGCATCCGGTGGTCGATCGGCGTGGTCTGCCGCGGTTTCGGTACCTGCGCCAGGAGTGTCTGCGCGGCGGACGTCTCGTCGCGACGGATCAGCAGCCGCACCGCGAACATCCTGGCCGCGCCCACTTCGTCGCGCAGGCCGAGTTCGGCCAGCCGGATCGCGAGGTCGGCCAGTCGTTCCGGCAGTTTCGCGGACGGCTTCTTTTCCCGGTCCGCCAGCACCTTCACCGCGTCCGCGCGCAGCCTGGTCAATTCGGCGATCTCCGCCCACCGGCCGTTGCCACGCCGCAAGAAACTCCGTCGCGCGGACGTCGCGAGCTTCTTCGCCAGTACGTGGTCACCCTCCAGGATGGCCGCGCCCGCTCGCGCGACCTCCGCTTCCGCGACGACGTGGTGCGCGCCGTTGCCGCGGAGTTCGGGGATCGCTTCGTCGAGATGTCGCGCCGCTTCTTCGGCGAGCCCGGCGGTGAGCAGGGCCTTCGCTTGGTCGAGCCGGACGAGCGGCAGTGAGCCGGGTCCTTCGGTGACGAAGATCGAGGCCGCCTGCTCGTAGTGCCGGAGTGCTTCGGGGATGTCGCCGAGCAACTGGGCGTGATCTCCCAGGTTGTGCCGGATCTTCCCCTCGAGACGGCGATGGCCGTACTCGACCGCGATGTCCAGCGCGCCCATCAGATCCGTGTAGGCGCCGTCGGGATTGGTCATCTGCAGATGCAGCCACGCCCGGTTCATCATGTTCCGGGTCAGGAGCAGGCTGTGGTCTTCCACCTCGTCGACCAGGCTGGGAAGCACCGCGTCGTAGAGCGCGAGCGCTTCGTCCAGCCGCCAGACCCGCATCAGGACGACGGCGCGTTGCAGCACCACGGTGAACCGGAGCAACCGCCGGATTTCGCCTTCCGGCAGCGAAAGCCGCACTCGTTCCGCTTCGTCCAGCCGAGCGAATCCGTCCTTTTGGGACAGGACCTCGGCCTCGGCCGCGGCGAGGCTGATCAGCACCCTGGCCCGGATCTCCAGCCTGTCCGGCCCGGCGGCTTCAAGCGGCCCGAGGCAGGTCAAAGCGCGCAGCAGCAACTTGATCGCGGCGCCCGGGCCGTGGTCGGCGGCGGCGGCCATCGCCTGACGATGGAGCTCCGCGGCCTCGGCTACGGGATCGGCGACAGGAGGAGACGACGCGGGCACACGCACTATGGGAGCACACCCACGCCGCATAACGGAACAGCCGTCCGGTTAGAGCACCACTGTCGGGGTCACGACGGTCCGCCGGCATGTCACGTCGCCGAGGTGGATCACGATCTGGGTGGTTCCCTGGGGGACGTTGTCCAGCACGAACCGGCCTCCTTCGTCGGCGGTGGTGGAACTCGTCCCGTGCTCGGCGACGCGAACCTCCACTCCGTACTCTCCGGCGGGCACGAGCCAGCCGTCGATCCGGTGTTTCTTGCCGATCTTGGTGAGGTTGATCATCACGGTCAGATCGCTGACGGTGAAGGTGATCGTGCCGGTGTCGCTGCCGCGAACGCCGGCCGTGGCGTCCATCCGTTCCCAGCGGGCGACCTCGACATCGAGGTTTTCGAGCGCGAGCGCGAACTGAACCCGCTGCACCAGGTCTCCCGGTGGCGGGTCCAATTCGTCCATGAAGCGCCCGATATCGGCGAGCAAGGCCTCATCGCCCGGGGAGGTCATCTCCCCCGGCGTCCCGAGGTCGTTCATCGGCTTCCCCCTTCGTGGGCCAGTAGGTCGCGCATCGATTCGAGGCAACGGCCCCTGGTCGGGCCGACACTTCCGCGCGGCATGCGGAGTGCTTCGGCGACCAGTTGGTATTCGGCCCGCCCGGCGAGCACGGTCAGCCGAAGGAGCTGCTGACAACGGTGCGGCAAGCGGAGGAAGGCGCGCCAGACCCGGCGATCCCGGTCGGCGCGGACGGCTTCCTCCTCGGGAGCCGGGTGGGTGCTCTCCATGCTTTCGGCCAGCTCGTCGGTCAGCGGGACGGGCTGAGCGCGGCGGCCGAAGGGATGCTGTGCTTCGCGTCTGGTGGTGGTGATCAACCAGGCGGCGAGCGCCTTGGGGTCACGAAGCTTGTCGAGCTGGCTGAACAGGGCGAGCCATACCGTCTGGACCACGTCCTCGGCGGTCAGGCGATCGAGCCCGTTCGCACGCGCGACATGCCACACGAGCGGGGTCAGCTCGTGCACAAGTCTGTCCATCGCCTGGCGGTCACCGGCCCGCGCCGCGCGCATGCAGGCGGCATGCAGGTCGGCACCGGTCAGTCCTTCCCATGGCGGGTCTACCTCGGTCGTTTGCACGTCGGTCACCGTATCTGCCCCACTTCGGACGTGTCTTCGTGTCGGCGCTGGCAGTATCGCGGGCCCTTCGGGGAGAAGGAGCGTGCAAGAGGCTCTGGGATACATCAAGTCACTAACTTTTTTGTGGGATTCGGTCGTCCCCCTCGGTCAGGTGGTGAAGGGCAAAGGCACCGGCCGGCGCGAGTAGGTGTGGACTGCGCACCGGCCGGTCCTTTTTTCCCTCCCCCCGGGCCCGCTCCCCAACGGGCCCGCGTCCGGGTGTCCCCCTCCCCCGAAGGAGCACCCGGAGGTGATGCCCGGAGGCCCCCTCGGCCTCCGGACATCACCTGTCTGTGTTCGTTCAGTTCACCGGCGGCTTGGTGCCGTTCGGTTCCCAGTTGCCGTCCGGCCGCGTGCCCGGACGGGGCGGGACGGGTGCCGTGATCGGACCCGGCTTCGGGGTTTCCTCGAGGTCCTCGGTGGCCTTGGCCTCGTCCTCGACGGGTGCGGTGTTGGTCTCGGTAGTCATCGGGTGCCCTCATTTCCTCGACTGCTCCATAGGACGCAACGAGGCTGCCACCAGATACACGCAGAGCCAGCTTTTTCGCAGAAATTTCTTAATCTGTGGCAGGCGAGTGACCTGATCAGCGCTTTTCCGGCCTGATCGTGTCGCTGAGTAGTTGACGGCTCACGTCAGCGAGTTGTTCGGCCCAGCGCCGGTAGCCCTCGGGACCGGGGTGAAAGCGGTCCTCGGCGAAGGTCGCGGGGTCCAGCATCGCGGCGGGCATCGGGACGTGGACGACGCCGGGCAGCAACGCCAGCCGGGCGGCCGCGGCGTCGAGGACGGCCGACCGCGCGCCGAGGACGTCCCGCAGCGGACGCGGCAGTGCGGGGAAACGGTCCATGGGCGGCACACCCGCCAGCACCACCGGGACCCGTCCGGCCCGGCGTCGCAGGGAGACGATCAGGTCGAGCAGGTCACGCCGGTAGCGCGCGGCCGAATGCAGTTCGATCGTGTCGTTGACGCCCAGCGCGATCACCACGAGGTCGGCGGGTTCGAGCAGCGGCAGCAGCTCCTCGCGCACCACCTTGGCGTTGGCGCCGGTCTTGCCGACGGCCTGCCAGGCGACCGCGCGGCCGTCCCGCGCGAGTTCGTCCGCGAGCCGTCCGGTCAATGCCTCGGCGTGCGTCGCCGCGCCGACGCCGTCCACAGTGGACTCGCCGAGTACCGCGAGCCGCAACGGGCGGCCGTCGCCCGCCACGAGGCCGCTGACCGGTCCCGTCGCGCCCGGCAGCCGCGGCGTCGTACGGCGCACCCGGACCGCCTGCGCGAGGAGGATCGGGGCGAGCATCACCGCGCGACTGATCACCGGGCGACTCTACTTCCGCGTTTCGTCCTCTGGTTGCGATCGTTGCGCACGCAACAACCGCAAGCAGAGGGCCAATCGCGGGGCAGGCGCGAGCGCTCTGACCTACTTGCCCTTTTCGGCCCGCATCGCGTGCCACTTCGCGTACATGTCGTTGAGCTCCTTGATCATGAAGCTCAGGAAGTCCCGCATCTCGACGACCCGCTCGCCCGCGGGCGTGTCCGATCCCAGCGCCGCGACGCCCTCGTCGGCGGCGTCGCGCCACAAGGTGATCATGCGGTCGCGCTTCATGAAGGTGGCGTACCAAAGGTCGTCGAAGAGCCGGTAGTGGTCACGGCGCGAGCCCGGTTCACGTTCCTTGGCGACCAGCCCGATCTGCTCCAGCCAGCGGACGGCCCCCGAGATCGCCGCGGGACTCACCGAAAGCTGTTCGGCCAGTTCGGCGGCGGTCAGGCGACCGGCGTCGGTGGTCATCAACGCGGCGAACACCCTGGCCGGCATCCGCTGCATCCCGATCTGGGAGAGCGTGATGCCCAGGTGCTCCACATAACGGCGGACGGCGTCCTCGTCTCTCTGGGTGCTCGAGGCACTCTCAGGCGTCGTCATGAGTACATCCTCTCGTACAACCCCCAGAGTGATCACACCATCCATACGTTTTCTTAACTTCACAACTTCGTGAATTCACTGTACCTTCAGTTGCATGGAAAACGCCATCTCCATCTCCGGCCTCCACAAATCCTTCGGCCGGACCAAGGCTCTGGACGGCCTTGACCTGCAGGTACCCGCTGGGGAGGTGCACGGCTTCCTCGGTCCGAACGGCGCGGGGAAGTCGACCACCGTCCGGGTCCTGCTCGGCCTGCTCCACGCAGACTCGGGCGACGTCCGCCTGCTCGGCGGCGACCCCTGGAAGGACGCGGCGAGCCTGCACCGGCGCCTCGCCTACGTCCCCGGCGACGTGAACCTCTGGCCCAACCTCTCCGGCGGCGAGGTGATCGATCTGCTGGGGCGGCTGCGGGGCGGGCTCGACCAGCGCCGCCGCAAGGACCTCATCGAGCGTTTCGACCTCGACCCCAAGAAGAAGGGGCGCACCTACTCCAAGGGCAACCGGCAGAAGGTCGCGATCGTGGCCGCGCTGGCCTCGCACGTGGACCTGCTGATCCTCGACGAGCCGACCTCCGGCCTCGACCCGCTGATGGAGGCCACCTTCCAGTACGCGATCCAGGAGGAACGCGAGCAGGGCCGCACGGTGCTGCTGTCGAGCCACATCCTCGCCGAGGTCGAGGCGCTCTGCGACAAGGTCAGCATCATCCGCAACGGGCACACCGTCGAGACCGGCACGCTGGCCGAACTCCGGCATCTCACCAGGACGTCGATCTCGGCCGAACTCGCCGGCCCGCCGAACGGGCTGACGAAACTGGAGAACATCCACGACCTCAAGGTCGACGGCAACCGGGTCCGCTTCGACGTCGAAACCCGGTCCCTCGACGACGCGCTGCGCCAGCTCACCCAGGTCGGCGTCCGCAGCCTGACCAGCCAGCCGCCGACGCTGGAAGAACTGTTCCTCCGTCACTACACCACCGAAGCGAGCGCGAAATGACCGCGACGCTGGATCGCCCGGCGGCCGTCTCCGGTCCGTCGCACGGGTTGGTCGGCACCTGGCAGCTGACCAGGCTGGCGCTGCGGCGGGACAGGATCGTCCTGCCGATCTGGATCATTCTGCTCGGGATCATGCCCTCGACGTCGTCGGGAACGTTCGAAACGCTGTATCCGACGGCCGCCGAACGGGCCGGGCTCACCGCGAGCATGGGCTCGAACCCGTCGCTTTCGCTGATCTACGGCCCGGCCTTCGACCTCTCGACCGCGGGCGGGTTCACCGCGTGGCGGCTCGGCGGGTTCCTCGCCCTGATCGTCGGGCTGATGGCGGTCTTCACCGTCACCCGGCACACCCGCGCCGAGGAGGACACGGGCCGCGCGGAACTGCTGGCTTCCGCGGTGGTCGGCCGGTACGCGCTGCTGAGCGCCGGTGTCCTGGTGTCCGCCGGGGCGAGTGTCCTCATCGGACTCGTCGAGACCGCGCTGATGATCGGCGCGAAGCTGCCCGTCGCGGGGTCGTTCGCGCTCGGCGGCGCGACCGCGGCGACCGGGCTGGTCTTCACGGCGGTCGCGGCGGTCGCCGTCCAGGTGGCCGAGTATTCGAGGACGGCCAACGGGATCGGCGCCACCGCCGTCGGGGTCGCGTTCCTGCTGCGCGCGGTCGGCGACTCGACGACGGACGCGACCTGGGTCTCCTGGCTGTCCCCGATCGGCTGGACGCAGCAGATCCGGCCGTTCGCCGACGAGCGCTGGTGGGTGTTCCTGCTGCCGCTGGCCGCGACCGTGGTCGTCGGCGCCGCCGGGTACGCGCTGCTCCCGCGGCGTGACGTCGGCACCGGCATCATCCCGCCGCGGCCGGGACCCGCCGAAGCGGTGACGTCGCTGCGCAGCCCGTTCGCGCTGGCGTGGCGGCTGCACCGCGGTCCGTTGATCGGCTGGCTGATCGGCACGGCGGTCTGCGCCGCGGTGTTCGGCTCGGTCGCGAGCGGGATCGGCGACGTCGTCGGGGAGAGCGAGCAGGCGAAGGAGATCTTCCAGCGCCTCGGCGGCACGGACGGGCTGATCGAC
Source organism: Amycolatopsis sp. lyj-84 (assembly GCF_046549075.1). NCBI lineage: Bacteria > Bacillati > Actinomycetota > Actinomycetes > Pseudonocardiales > Pseudonocardiaceae > Amycolatopsis > Amycolatopsis sp. lyj-84. The sequence continues at coordinate 235,935 of NZ_JAJPWO010000008.1, read as the reverse complement.
GCCTTCATGGCGGCGATGACCGGCCTGTTCGCCATGGTCATCGCGCTCTACGGGGTGCAGGCCGCGCTGCGGATCCGCGCCGAGGAGACCGCCATCCGGGTCGAGCCGCTGCTCGCGACGAGCGTGGGCAGGCTGCGGCTGCTGGGCAGCCACCTCGTGTTCGCGTTCGCGGGCACCGCGCTGATGATGGTGGTCAGCGGTGTCCTCTTGGGACTGTCGAACGGGATGCGGTCGGGCGGCGTCGGCGGCTCCGTCGGGGACATGGTGGTCGCTTCGCTGGCGCAGCTTCCGGCGGTGTGGGTGATCGTCGGCCTCGCCGTGACGCTGTTCGGCCTGGCCCCGAAGCTCTCGACGGCGGCGTGGGCGATCGCCGGGCTGGCGTTGCTGCTCAGCCTGTTCGGCCCGGTGCTGAACCTGCCGCAGGTGCTGATCGACGCCTCGCCGTTCTCCCACGTTCCGAAACTGCCCGCCGCGGAGTTCACCGCGACACCGCTGCTCTGGTTGACCGGGGTCGCCGTGGTCGCGCTCGTGGCCGGGCTCATGGGCTGGCGGCGTCGCGACGTCGGCTAAACCGTGAAGGCCGCTCTTCGGGGAGGGCGGCCTTCACGGTTCTTGCCGTACGTCGCCGCCGGGCGTGACGACCAGTTTCGCGACCGGCACCCCGCCTCCGCACTCCTCGCCCGCCGGGTACGCGATCCCCGGTGTCACGACGAGGAAGCGCGGTTTCCGGTCGTCGAAGGTCACCGTGGTCTTGATCGGCGTGGTCGGCAGACCCTGGATCGGGACGAAGACCTGCTCGCCACCGGGCGCGGATTCGGTCACGCAGTCACCGGCCCAGCACAACTCCAGCGACACGCGCTCGAGCCCGGCGGCCACTTCCCGTGGGATGTCGAGCGAGATCCCCGGCGACAGGGCGATGGCCGGGCAGGCCTTGTCGCCGGATTGGCCGCACGCGGTCAAAGTCGCGAGCAGGAGCACGAAAACGGGGAGCCGCCACATACCGGGCAGACGACGCGAGAGGCCGTTCAGGTTGCATCAATCGCTTCGGTATCCCGTGACCGAGGTGGGCGGGAGCACCGTCGAGGTGGTCGACGGCGTCACGGTACGGGTCACCGTCCGGGGCGCGGGCGTGCTGGTGCGCGTGATGGTGAGCGGTTCCGGGACGACCGCGGGCAAGGTCACCGTGACCGGCCCGACCGAACGGGAGGTCGACGTCGGCGAAGGGGTCGTACTGACTTCGTGGACGCGGGGCTGTGGCTCGCGACCGGCCACCAGGAGGGCGGCGACGAGCAGTCCGGTGGCGAGCCCCGCGAGGGCCGCGACCGTGACGGAACCGGTGGTGGGACCTTGACCGAACATCCGGCACCCCCTCGCCATGCGAAGCGCAGGTACGAGGACTACTCGCGTTGATCTTACTTTTTGTTACGCAGCGTGCAAGTTGAGTCGAGTGTCCGCAAGCCGTCGATCAGGATCCGCACCAGGTGGCGGTCCGGGCGCGAATACCGTTCCGCGGCGAGGCAACCGGCGATCAGGGCGCGCAGGTCTTCGCCGTCGATGTCCTCACGGACCACGCCCGCGGCCTGCGCCCGCGTCAGCAGCGCCTGCAGCGCCGACCGGAAATCGGTGCCCGCGCTCGCTTTGAAGCCCAGCCCCGTCGTCTCCGCGAGCGCGTCGCAGAGGGCCCGGTTGAGGGACGCCTGCTTGACGACGCGTTTGAAGAAGTCGAAGAACACTTCGCCGGGGTCTTCGGCGGTCAGCAGTTCGCGTGCTTCCCGCGCGAACTGCTCCAGGCGCTCCAGGACGACAGCCTGGAAAAGTGCTTCCTTGCTGGGGAAATGCCGGTAGACCGTACCCGCGCCGACACCGGCGAGGCGGGCGATCTCGTCGAGGGGGACGGCGAGACCGTCAAGGGCGAAGGCCTCTTCGGCCGCTGCGAGCACCTTCGCTCGATTACGCCGCGCGTCGGCGCGCAGCACGGGCTTGTCCACTGTTCTCCCCTCAACCGGGTCCGGCGTTCCGATTCAACGCCGCCGGCGGCGGGGGCATTCCTCACTGCACCGCGGTCTGCGTCCCATCCGGTGTGAGCAGGCCCTGGACCGTGGTGAAGAGGTACTCCCAGACACCCGGGATCAGCACCACGGCGGCGACCGCGAACACCGGGAAGATCAGCCGGTTCTCCACGTTCTTGCCGGTGCGGAACCGCAGCGGCTTCGGCGGCCGGATCTCGTACCAGGTCTCGCCCGCGATCGGGATCGGGAACAGGAACGGGCAGCCGGACTCGGTCAGCGCGTCCCCGAGGCAGTGCACGAAACACCCGGCCGCGACGGCGATGCCGAGCCAGCCGGAGATCTCCGCGAGCTGCGCCGTCTTGTCCGGTGGGGCGGTCCACACCCACCACGCGACCGCGGCGCCGCTGACCGGCAGCAGCCAGTCGCCGAGCGCGCCTTCCGCGAGCAGCAGCCCGAGGACGACGACGCCGAACACCGCCCACGGTCCGCCTTCGGTGGTACCCCAGGAGGTCAGGAAGCCGAGACCGACGGCGAACAACACGGTGTGCGAGAGGTGCCGGTGCTTACCGGTGACCTTCTCGTCCCGGGGTCCCTTGGTCAGCGCGTAGAGAGCCGCCGAAACCCGGCGGAGCACCCAGGAGATCGCGCCGGTGAACCAGCCGAGCAGCTTCGACGCGCGAGCGCCCGGATGGTCGAGGTCGGGCAGGAGGGCGAAACCGGCCGTGGTCGCGGCGAACACGACCGACTGGTGCACCGTGCCCGCTCCGACGGCGGGCGCGAGCGCGAGACCCGCGCACCAGCCTGTCAGGGCATGCGTCCGCCCCATCATCGTGCTGCTTCCCCCAGGTGTCGCGGATCACGAGCCCACGACCGTAGCGGGGGATCAGGCGGGGGGCTCTTCCGACACGCTGAGGTGCTCGGCAACGCCGGTGAGCTCGATCACTCGGCTCACCTGCGGGCTGGGCACGACTTCGAGCTCGACGGCCTTCTCGGCGGCCTGGCGCTGTGCCTGGAGCACCACGTTCAGCGCCGAGGAGTCGAAGAAGGTCACGCCGGTGAGGTCGGCGACGACCCGGCCGGACGGTTTGTCCGTGATCAGTGCCCCGAGGGTCTCCTGGAGCTGCGGGCTCGTCAGCAGGTCGAGCTCACCGGTGACCACCACACGCGGTACAGAAGCGTCGGCGTCCAGCGTGATGCTGAAACCGGGCGGCGTGGTGTTCTGGTCCGCTGCGGGCATGCACATTCTCCTCATCAGGTGAGAACCGACGCTCGGCGCCGGAGCTCGCCTGTGGTCTCAAGCTACGGCCGCGTCCAGTCCGGACACGGACGCACGCTCTTCTTCGGCGGGTAGGCGTGGCTGTCCCCGCAACGACAGTCCCAACCCTAACCCAGTCCGGACGGGGCGCCACGATCGCCGTCACGCGCGTCGCCGACCGGTGCCCGGGACGCGCTCAATGCGCCGTCAAGGCCTTGCGCCCCGCGCGGCGTTCCCGGAGGAAGAGCTCGCGGCGCTCGATCTCGCCGAGACCACCCCAGATGCCGTACGGCTCCTGGACGGCCAGCGCGTGCTTGCGGCACTGCGCCAGCACGGGGCAGGCCTGGCAGATCGCCTTGGCGCGGGATTCGCGCCGCTCACGGGCCGAACCGCGCTCGTTGTCCGTGTGGAAGAACAAGCTGCTGTCGGCGCCTCGGCACGACCCACGGAGCTGCCAATCCCACTCTTCCGCCACCACGTTCGGCAGCCGGCTCACGTCAGCCATGTCGGTCCCCGCCTTTCCAGGAGATCGTTTGTCGCGGGTTACATGCCCGCCGCCTGCGCGAGTCAAACGTGGGTTTGGTTTGCTCACACTCAGGGCATCTGACGAGTCGGCAGTGCAGCTTGAGAGAGGAACACACGTGGTGGACAACACCCCGCCCAACGGGGAGGGCGCTCAACTCATCGAGGTACGCACGGCCGCGGTACCGCATGTGGTGCCGACCCTCCGGACGATCGTCGCGGACATCGCGATGCGTCAGGACTTCGACCTGGACGCGGTCGAAGACCTCCGGATGGCGGTGGACGAGGCCTGCTCGATGCTGCTTCCCGCGGCCTCCGACGGCCACCTGACCTGCGTTTTCTCGTGGAAGAACGGACGGATCGAGGTGACCGTCTCGGTGCTTTCGGACTCCCCGGAACACGACGACGAGACCGGTCTGTCCTGGCAGCTGCTCACCGCGCTGGCGACGTCCGCGCGACGGAGTGTCACCCCGGCCGACGGCGGCTACCTGTCCAGGGTGGAGCTCATCCGGGAGAGCGAGGCGGCCCGGCCGTGACCGAACCCGTCGAGCAAGACGGCGCGGACGTCCCGGCCCTGTTCGAGCGCATGTGCGCGCTGCCACAGGAAACCCCCGAACGTGAACGGCTTCGGGACGAACTGGTGCGCGCGCATCTGGAACTCGCGCGCAACCTGGCGCGCAAGTTCCGTAACCGGGACGAGTCGATGGAGGACCTGGTCCAGATCGCGACGATCGGGCTGATCCACGCCGTCGACCGCTTCGATCCCACTCAAGGCAGTGACTTCCTGGCCTTCGCGGTCCCGACCATCTCCGGCGAACTGCGGCACCACTTCCGCGACAACAGCTGGTCGGTCCGGGTCCCGCGGCGGCTCAAGGAGCTGAACGCGAACATCTCGGCCGTGCGCGAAGAGCTGACCGTCCGGCTCTCCCGCGCGCCGAAGCCCAGTGAGATCGCCGCCCATCTCGGCGTTCCCATCGACGAGGTCTACGAGGGTCTTCGCGCCGGCCAGGGCCGGTACGGGGCCTCGCTGGACAACCTCCTGGAGAACTCGGCGCACACCCGCTTCGGCGAGGCGGACGCCAACCTGAGCCAGGCGGAGCTCCGCGAGGCGCTGCGGCCGATGCTGGAACGGCTGCCCGATCGTGAGCGCAAGATCGTCGCGCTGCGGTTCGGTTCCGGGATGAGTCAGTCGGATATCGCCCGCCGTGTCGGGGTTTCCCAGATGCAGGTGTCACGGTTGCTGTCCTCCACGCTCAAGAAACTGCGTGAAGGATTGACCGAGACAGAACTCACCGACGGAGTCTGATTCGACCTTCACCCTTGTGGGTACCTGGGAGACGAACAGCGGATCTGGGAGTCTCTCGTGAGGGGAGGTGCGGAACCATGACGATGTCCAAGACGCGATCGGAGGGCTCGTTACCGGTGGTCTCCCTGCCCCTACCGGTCGACGTGACGGCCCCGGCCGTCGCGCGACAGGCGGTGCGGGCGACTCTGGCGAGCCTCGGCCTCGACGGCCCGGCCGTCGACGACGTCCTGCTCGCGACCTCCGAACTGGTCACCAACGCTTTCGAACACGGTGAGAAGCCGGACAGGCTCGAGGTCGAGTACGCCGAAGGCAGGCTCACCCTGCGGGTCTTCGACTCCGGCTCGGACTGGCCGAAGCTGAAGGAACCGTCGCCGATGGCGGCGCGCAGCCGCGGTCTGCAGCTGGTGCACACGTTGTCCGACGACTGGGGACACGAGCCGTGCGACGGCGGGAAGTACGTCTGGGCCGTGTTCAGTCTTGATCGGGCCGACGCCCGATCCTGAGCGCGGCGTCCGTTTCGGCGATGCGGTCGCGGAGCGATTTCCGCTCCAGGGCCTCGACGGCGGCGACCAGGACCTCCCTCAGCGGGTACGGCAGTTCGGTTTCCAGCTGTTCGGCCGCGGCCTGGGTCGCCGCCCATTCGGCTTCGAGCGTCGGCATCAGCCGTTGCGTCTTCTCGGTCAGGGAAACGATTCTCTGCCGGGCGTCCCTCCCCGGTTTCAGCGAGACGAGGTCCTGGCGCGCCATCTGCGCGACGGTCTGGCTCGCGGCGGAATGCGTGACACCGACTTCCGCGGCGAGATCGCGGATGGGCATCGGCCCGCGCGCGACGATCGCGCGGACGATCGGGGTGAACCGCGGACGGTAGTCGCCCAGCCCGATGTCCTCGAAGAACGCGGAGACATCCGCCTCGGTCAATTCGAGGACGTGGCGAAGCAAGGTACCCATCCCTCGTTCGCGCGGCGGCCTCCCCACCAGCAGATCATAACGACATAATCTCCGGATGACGCCCGAAGAGCTGCTGACGACCACTCGAACCGTCCGCAAACGACTGGACCTGACCCGGCCGGTCCCCCTCGAACTGGTGAAACACGCCCTGCAGGTCGCGCTGCAGGCGCCGAGCGGGTCGAACACGCAGCGCTGGCACTGGCTCGTGATCACCGATCCCGGGCAGCGGGCCGAACTCGGCAAGCTCTACCAGCGGGCGTGCCGCGAGTACCTGGATTCGCCGAACGCGGCCGGGAAACTGTTCGCGGACGACCCGGCGCGTTCGAAGGTGCAGCAGCGCGTCGGCACCAGCGTCGAGTACCTGGCCGACAAGATGGGCGAGGTGCCGGTGCACGTCATCCCGTGCCTGGAGACGAAGACCGCCGAGCTGCCCGCCGGCAACCAGGCCGGACTGTGGGGGAACCTGCTGCCCGCCGTGTGGAGCTACATGCTCGCGGCGCGCGCGGTCACGCTCGGCACGGCGTGGACGACGCTGCACCTCGCGTACGAGAAGGAGGCCGCGGAGATCCTCGGCCTGCCGGAGAACGTGCACCAGGCCGCGCTCATCCCGACGGCGTTCTACACCGGCGACACCTTCAAGCCCGCCGCGCGTCAGCCGCTCGAAGACGTCATGCGCCTGGATCGCTGGTGAGGTAGGACTCCAGCCGGTCCGCCAGGACCTTGGGGTGGCTCAACGGAACGGAGTGCGAGCCCTCGATCTCGTCGGGCGCGAAGCCGAACCGGTCCTGGACGACCCGGCGCTGGAACTCAGGCGTGAAGAAGCGGTCTTCGCGCGCTATGAGCACCTTCGTCGGGACGTCCGGCCACTTCTCCAGCGGCCACGGCTCGCCCCATTCGGCGCTGACCTGGTTGCGGCCGTGCGAGCCCGCCTCCGCGACGAGGTCCGCCGGGACGCCGTTGTAGAACTTCTCCTCGTCGCTGAGGTCCTGGTTGTCGGCGAAACCCGTGTTGCCCCACCAGTCCCCCGGTGACTCGCCCGGCTTCGGGATCATCGCGGTCAGCAGCACGAGCAGCCGCGCCGAGTGCTTCGCGGCGACCAGCGGCGCGGTGAAACCGCCGTAGGAGTGCCCGAGCACCACCAGGTCGCCGCGGTCGCCGATCGCCTTGGTGACGGTTTCGACGTGCTCGGCGAAGCCCGCCTTCTCGTCTTCGATCGGCAGGTTCACCGCGACCACGTCGTGTCCGCGGCCGGTCAGTTCCGCCTCGAGGAGGTGGAAGTCCCAGGCGCTGCCGCCACCGCCGTGGATCAGTACGAAGGTCGCCATCGCCCCAGCTAAGCCGAAGCCGGGGAGATCAGCAACGACCGAGCATGTCGCCGAGCGCGCTCTTCTCCGCCGTGGTGATCGTGAGGCCGTAGTAGTGCTTCACGGTGATCCAGTCCGTGGCGTAGGTGCACCAGAACGAGACGAGCGGCGGCTTCCACTGGTCCGGCGCCTTGTCGCTCTTCTCCTGGTTGACGTTGTCGGTGACGGCGAACAGCTGCGGCCGGGTCAGGTCGTTCGCGAACTGGCGGCGCTTCTCGTCGGTCCAGGACTTCGCGCCGCTGACCCAGCTCTGGGCGAGCGGGACCATGTGGTCGATGTCGACGTCGGTCGGGCTCGTCCAGGTGTCGCCGTCGTAGATGCTCGTCCAGCTGCCGGAGGTCGGGGCGCAGTCGGAACCGGCCTTGACGTCCTTGCCGTCGCGCTTGAGCACGAACTCGCGCGTGTTGCAGTTGTTCCCCTGGTTGTCCCAGTGCGGGTACTTCTTGCGGTCGTAGCCGTCCATCGAACCGCGCGGCGCGACGGCGAGCTCGTCCAGCTGCTTGCGCGCGTCCGCCGCGCTGGCGGTGTTGGCGGGCTTCGGTTGCAGCGCGTCGCCCTTGCCGCTCACGAACCAGAACACCGCGAGAACGACGGCGGCGAGGGTGATCAGCAGGAGCAGTCGCTGAGCCGTGGTCATCTGCCGCGTACGCGTGGCCACCGCGCGATTCCTCTCGACGGGGATGGGGAGTGACCCAGTATCGCCGGGCCCCGCGGGGAAACCGGGAGCGACACGGCGATGACAGCAGGTAGTTGTTGTCACATCGGGGGTCTGATCAGCGACTACCCCTGGGACGCTGCCGGAAGGAGCGGGCTTGTGGGCGCCGAAAAACGCAAATGGAACACCAAGGTCGACGACTATCTGAACCGGAAGGCGGCGGAACGCGGACACGTGATCGCCATGGCACGTATGGGATCCACCGCGCTGGAGCGCGGCGATCCCGACGAGGCCGAGGCGTGGTTCCGCAAGGCCGCCGCGGGCGGGGACCGGGTCGCGATGGGCAACCTGGCGCATCTCCTGCGCGAACGCGGCGCGCCCGAACAGGCCGAACGCTGGTACCGCGAAGCCGCGACCGCCGGTGATTCGCATGCCATGTCGCAGCTGGGAAATCTCTGTGCGCAGCGGGGCAGCCTCGACGACGCCGAGGACTGGTGGCGGCGCGCCGCCGACGAGGGCCGCGTCGAGGCGATGGCGGAACTCGGAAGGTTGCTGCACCGGCGCGGTGCGCTCCGGGAGGCCGAGGGCTGGGCGGGCCAGGCCGCGGAGGCGGGCAACGTCGAAGGGATGATCACGCTCGGCGCCGTGCTGTGCGACACCGATCGGGCGCGTGAAGCGGAACCGTGGTGGCGCAGGGCGGGCGAAGAAGGCGACGCTTCCGCTCTCTGCAAACTCGGCCTCAAGGCCGAACGCCGGAACGACCTCGCGCGCGCCGAAAGCTGCTATCACGCCGCCGCGGCCGCCGGTGCCCCCGAAGCCGCCGTCCGGCTCGGCCTGGTGCTGCACCGGCGCGGTGAGGTCGAAGCCGCCGAACGCTGGTACCTGAAGGCCGCCAAACGAGGCGACGCCGCGGCGATGACCAACCTCGGCGTCCTCGCCAACGACCGGAACGACCCCGGCGAGGCCACCGCCTGGTACCGGAAGGCCGCCGAACTCGGCAGCGTCCCCGCGTACACCAACCTCGGCAGGCTCGCCGCCGACCACGGGAACTTCCAGGAGGCCGAACACTGGTTCCGCGCGGCCGCCGACACCGGCGATCAGGCGGGGCAGCGGGATCTGGAGGAGCTGTACCGCAACCGGCAGCGGTTCTAGACCTTGTCCTGCGCGTCGGTTCGATGGGCTTCGTGATCCAGGCGGCCTCTGACGGTGCAAGCGGCTTGGCCTCGTACCGGGTTGTACTCGGCCAAGCCGCTTGTGCCGTCAGAGACCGCCTGGGCGCGAAGACCGCGGACTGACGCGCAGGACACGGTCTAAGCCTTCCAGTTCCTCATCGCCGCGAAGCCCTCGCGCAGCCGTTGGAGTTTGCGGCTGCGGTACGGGTCCTCGCCGTCGTCGAGCCGCCACCGCTCCTCGACGCCGGCGCGGAACACCGCGAGCCCCTCGAAGCCGAGCCCGGCGGTGAAGTCCGCGATGCTCACGTCGACGCGGCCGGAACCGTCAAGATCCAGCCGTAGCAACCACTCCGCGAGCTCCTTGGGCTCCGGCGGCGAGTCCGCGCAGGCCTCCGCGTACAACGCGAGCGCGCCCCTGACCTCTTCGGCGAGCGCGCCGAACGAGTCTTCGACGAAGTCCAGGGCCTCCACCACCAGCTCGACGATGCGGCACAGCAGCGGCCCGTCCATCACTTCCCTGGCGGTGGCGAGCACCTCGCGGACCTTCCCGGTGTACGCGACCGTGCCCTGGAAGCCGACGAAACCGCGCAACCGCAACGTCCCCTCGACATGACGCCGCAACGCGTCGAGGTCCTCGCGACCGGCCCTGAGCGACAGTTTGCGGAACAGGGCGGGATCCTCGTTCGCGTGCCCGACGAGCAGTTCGACCAGCTCGTCGCGAGCGAGGGTTTCGACGTACCCGCGGATGTCGGCCGCGCCCCCGTCCGCCGCGCCCTCGAGGACCAGCAGGCCGACGGCCACGCAATGCTTGCAGAAGAACCCGTCCGCCGCGTGCGGGCAGGAACACTCGCCCACCAGCTCGCCGTCGACGTCGCGCAACCGGACCGTGTACCGGTCGGTGCCGCTGACCACCGCCGTGACCCCGCCCGCGACGTCGTCCAGCGTCTCCACCGACTCCAGGTACTTGGCCCCGCGCGCGAAGGAGACGTCACCGGCCTGCCTGCGGAGTTCGTCCTCGCTGAACCACGTCACCGGCCCATTGAACCCCCTCAGGTCCGCGGGCCGAGGAACAACCCGCCGCTCGCGTCGAGGACCTGTCCGGTCACCCACCGAGCGTCGTCGGAGGCGAGGAACGCGACGACGTCCGCTATGTCGTCTTGGTTCCCCAGCTTTCGGTGTGCCGTGAGGTTCGCGATCGCGGCCTCCAGCTCGGGGGTGAAGATCCCCTCGTTGGCCTCGGTCCTGGTGGCGCCCGGCGCGACGACGTTGACCGTGATCCCGCGCGGCCCGAGCTGCTGGGCGAGGGTGCGGCTCATCGTCTCGAGCGCGCCCTTGGTCATCGCGAAGGACGTCTGCGCCGGGTTGGCCATCCGCGTGGCGACCGAGGAGATGTTGACGATGCGGCCGCCGTCGTTGATCGGCGCTCGCTGGATGAGGAAGTACGGCGCTCTCACGTTCACCGCCATCAGATGGTCGAAACTTTCGGGCGTGTCCGTCTCGATCGGACCTGCCGGTGGCGCGGCCGCGTTGTTGACCAGGATGTCGAGGCTGTCGATGCCTTCCAGGGCTTTGTCGACGCCCTCCATGGTCGACAAGTCGGCCTGACTGCTGTCCTGCCTTCGGACTTCGACGCCGTCTCTCTCGAGCCTCCGCGCGATCGCCGCCCCGATCCCGCGTGAGGCTCCCGTCACCAATGCCGTCTTCATGCGCACCCCAGATGTTAGTGACTAACACTTTGATAGTGTCTACCACGTGAGCCTCCGAGATCGCCAGCGGGCCGAGACCCGGCTCGTGCTTCAGACACACGCCGTCCGCCTCTTCACCGACGTCGGCTACGACGCGACCACCGTCGCCGACGTCGCCGCGGCGGCCGGGGTCTCGGCGATGACGGTGTACCGGCACTTCCCCACGAAGGAGGACCTGGTCCTCTACGACGAGTACGACCCGGTGACCGCTTCTGCTGTCGCTGCTCAGCCGGCCGGTCCTTTGCCTTTGCGGATCGGGCGCGCTTTGGAGTCGACTGCTGCTTTGGGGTCCTCGTCGGAGAAGGCGTTCCTGCTGGCGCGACTGCGGCTGATGATCTCGGTGCCTGCGCTGCGGGCGCGGCATCTGGACAGCCAGTACGCGACGGCTGATGCGATCGTGGCCGCTCTTTGTGGGGCTTCGCCGGCGCCTGAGGAGGAGTTTCGGGTGCGGGCTACGGCTATGGCTTGCCTGGGGGCGGCGCATGTGGCGCTGATCCGGTGGGCTGAGACGGACGGGGAGGGGGATCTGGCGGGGTTGATCCGGCAAGCTCTCAGCAGTGTCTTTGAAGATTAGCTAGCCAACCAACCCTTGAAGACCCGCGTCAACTCGCCCTTGAGGTGTTCAGGGGCGCAGTAGATGAGCGGACCTGCCATCGTGCGCCCCACCCCCACTTTCGGCGCCGCCTCAATCGGAGCTACGACGAACGCCTCGCCTTCGTCGATGAGCAAGGTCCTAGCCTCAACCAGGTACGCCAGAGCCTGGTCGTACCCGCTACGCAAGTAGGCGCCCCTGTCGGTGTACTTGCATTCAATGACCACGCCACGCTTATTTACGTGATCTATCAAGAACAGGTCGGCACCCCGAACATAGCCACGGCGCACCAACCCGCAAGTCGCCTCAACATACGGCTCAGTTTTCTTAGTAGAACTCCAGATCTCCGCAGCTTCGAACCATAAGTCCCAACCAGCAGCGCCGGGAACCTCTACCCGGAACGCGGGGCCGTGCGAGCGTCCAGCCAAGGGACGGCGACTGACCGGCCTGCACTTGAGGTCCCGCAGCACCCCGAGCATCGTTCCCAGCACGCAAAGATGGAAAAGTCGCCACCTGAGGTCGTCGTCGGGAGCCAGTAGCTCAGCGGCAAGCTGAGCCAGGTCAGTGGTTTCTTCCTGTCGAAGCAGGTCGGACAGACCTCCGACCACTCGCCAAAGTGGTCCAGCGCGCCGAATTCCTTCCACCATCAGCAAATCCGGTGGCTCGGACTCTGCACCTTGCAGTTCCGGCCTCGCCACCAGATCTTCCAGCGTCGCCAGCTGGCCTTGCACTCTCTTTCCGATCGTTGGCCGCATCTCCTTGGCATGGAGGTGCACTTCGATGAGACGCTCAACAGTCCAACGCAAGGTGCTCAACAGCTCATCGTCCACTCCACGACGGCGAACCCGCCCGGAGAACTCGGTGGGCGGCCACCCTTGTCGGCGAGTGTTGGCCCAGTTGATGGCACCGCGCGGTGACCGACTGCGCACGGTCTCCGCCTGTGTAGCCACCGGCAGGACGTTCAACCAGTCCTGAAGGTTCTCGGGCAACTGCTCGATAAGTGGCCGACATTGCTCGAAGAGAATGAGGTGAGCGCGACGCTCAACGTCCTTCTCTGTCCACTCGAAGGCATCCTCACTGAGGACCGCGGCAAGACCAGCGTACAACTCGCCCTTGCCAGACCAGCTGCGGAAAAGTTCGACAAGACCGTCCTCGGGAAAGGACAGCTTCTTCGTCATCGAAGAGCCTTCAGGTGGTCCAGCACCCATGCCCACTGATCGCCCAGCACTTCAGCAGCTCCGAGCTCAACCCCCAGTCTGCCGAGCCTGCTTCCGTCATAACCGGACAGCCAGGAACCCACACCGGCCAGGTAGCCCTCAGCAACCAACTGTGCGAGGTCGGAGCCAGACTCTGCCAGCAACCCAGCAGCCACATAGTCCGAAACGTCGAGGAGAGCGGCGGGGCCCATAGGATCCAAGATTTCGACCTGCGCAGCGTAAATACTTTCCAGGATGCCTCGAAGGCGACCAGCTTGAGGCTCTGGAACTGGCACATCGGCTGCGGTGATCCTGTTCGTCAGCGCAGTTGAGAACTCGTCTCCTGTCGGCGCTGACACAGGAACATGGCCGAAGCGCCGACCGAGTGCCTGCCCGAACCGAAACACGCGTTGCGCATCGACGGCGTTATAAGTGCCGATGAGGCGCCAATCGGTTCCAGCCACGTAGTAGATCGGTTCATTCGACGGGCCCCCCGACCGAAGACGTTCCTCGCCGACGACGATGCTCTCCGGATCCGGGCCCCAAGTGAGGTAGATCGGGCTGGACTTCGGATCTGCACTGACGCGGCCGACCATGACCTCTTTCCCCGAGAGCCAGGTGAGCAACCCGCCGAAGATCCGGTCCAGGTCAGCTCGGTTGGCCTCGTCGAGGACCAGCCACTGGTCTTCTGCGATGGCTTCCAACACGTGTCCAGGACTGAATCGCAGACGCCCATCGTCATCGACGGTTTCCCCACCGACAAGGTCACGGGTGGTCCACGACTCATCCGGAGTGACGATGAGTGGATCGTGAACGAGCCCCATACCGAACGATTCGGGGTCTTTGCCGATCTCGTCGATCAGCTCGCCGACCAACTGCGTCTTTCCGGTACCAGGCGGTCCCACCAGCATCACCGACTTGCTGGACCGCACCGAGAGTCGAAGCATTCGGCGGATCCGCTCATCGATGACCAGCGGGTGCGCAGGCGCCCTGACCTTGCGATTTGTCACCACGACACGTTCTAGCGTCTTCCCGAAGAACTTGGCGAGCTCTTCGGCGGACGTGATCTCGGCCCCGCTCTGCATGCCGACCCACTTGACGCTCCAGTCAGCTTCCTCTTGGCCGACAAGAAGCGCGGCTGGCGTGTCACTCGAGCGGAGATACTTGCGTAGCTCGCTCACTGCGCGATCGGTGTCGACCGAAGGAACGACGACTGCGACGACTTCAGCATTCTCGACTCGCGTCGATCGTCTCAGCTGTCCGGCCAACTCGGCCGCCCTGCCGATTTGAATTGCGGCAACGCGAGTCGCCCGGATGACGCCAACGCCGGCCAAGTAATACTCGAGGCGCGAGAACCTGGTCCCGCTGGACGATTTCAGGTCGACCTCATCAAGACCGTCTCGGAGCAGCCTCTCAGGCGTCCATTCCGCCGCTTCAGTCATGACACCGACGGTACCGGCGGGCACTCAGCCCGGTCTCACGCCACGCGCAGTGACGAGCCCGCGCCCACACTTTCTCGATAACGGACACGCTTCACGCTAGTAGTTGCGCGTACGCAACCTTCGCGCCACTACACTCAGTCGTCTGCGTCACACGGAGGGGTGGTTGTGGACGAGAACGGCCTGCACGAGCAGCTTCGTCATCTTCAGACAGAGAGGGTCGGAGGGCACCACGCGCTCCACAAGCCCTTGTTGCTACTCTGGCTCTTTGGCCGATACCTCGATGAGCGATCCCACGCTACGAGTTTCGAAGCCGCGGAGGCTCCCCTCGACCACTTGATCGACCGGTTCAGTCCGCAGAAGGTGCCAACATCACGGCCCTTCTGGGAACTCGAACGGACCCTGTGGGCTCCCTTCACAGAAGACGGGTCGCCCTTGGCCGAAACTCCTCGCTCAGCGAAGTGGTTGCGAGACAACGGCGCACGAGGCGGCCTCCGTGACGAAGTGCTGAACGTCCTCGACGAGCCTCGTGGCATCTTCTCTGCTGCCGACGTGCTCTATGAATACTTCGCCCCCGGTGTCATCGATGCGGTCCGAAGTGCAGTCAGGCTCGTCCCGCCAGTGTTTCTCCGCCCTGCCGCACTGAAACGCGAAGCACCGAAGACGACCACGAAGCTTCCTCAGACAACGCGTACCAAGAGCCGTGAAGTTCCAATCGAGTTCGAACGGTCCGTGCGCAACGCAGTCTTCGAGTGGCTCGAAGACCTGACGGCCCAGAACGGTGGTCCGATCCCGTTCTCACAGATGACCAACTTCATCTTCGACGGCACGCGCATCGCGGTCCTCGATCCGCAGCGTGGAATCCATAAGCCCGCCCAGCTCGGCGCGGCATTATGTATCAAGACGGTTTACAGGAGATCAGGAGAGGCTCGCCCGTATGAGGACGAGCTCGACAGCAACGGACGCATCCTCCGCTATAAGTACCGTGGAGAAGATCCTTCACACAAGGACAACATCGCACTACGGGATGCCTTGGACAAGAAGCTACCGCTGTTCTGGCTCAAGGGAATAGATCCCAAAGCGAACTACGAAGCGCACTTCCCACTATGGCTGACCGCGGAGAGGTCAGAGCAGCACCTCTTCGAGGTGTCGTTCGAAGGACCTCCGACGGACTGAACCAAAGCGCCACGACCGCGTGTCCATCGAGCCGTGGCCGACGATCCTCCTCCCGACACGAGTAAGAGCGCCTGCCGAGGCCGTGCTCACCTCGATCTCACCCATTCGGCCCAGGCGGACCAGACACGACCGGCCTCGCCCAGCCTGCGTCAGACGTCGCCGGGCTCGACTCGCCGGCATCCGACGAACGTCTTGATCGTCGCCCAACCCAAATGGACGCCACGCCTCAATCACGTAGGCCGCGACAGCGCTCGACAGGCAAAGTCGACCGACGAGGATCGGTTATCCTCCTGGCCAACCCCTGGCTCCAAAATCAGTCAGAAATCTCAGCTCCGCCGAATTCAGTCAACACCGACGACCAACATTCAATCTGGCATACCCACGTCTTCGAACTCTCAAAGTTGCGCATGGAACGCCACCTGGATACGAGTTGTCCCGCGAGCGGTGCGTAGGAAGGCGTCCCCCTGGCCAGCAAGCGCCTCGGCTCCTGTCTCATCCATGATTATCCGACTGTCCGTGCTGGTCTTCACACGCAGAGCCAACTGTGCGGGAAAGTTCGAACGTATTGTGGTCGAGACCACATCCGCACTAGGGCGCTGGGTCGCCACTATTACGTGTATACCAGCCGCGCGAGCTTTTTGCGTCAACCGCTTCAACTGCTTTTCAATCGACGCCTTCTCATCTGGATCACTGGTGAGGTCAGCGTATTCATCCAAGACGACAACTCGCCACGGAAGCGACTCGACACCAGCAGTACGATTATACCCAGCCAGATCCCTGACTCGCACCTCTTTGAATTTCTGATACCGCATCTGCATCTCGTCCACGGATGCAGACAAGCTATCGATTGCATCTCCAGCATCCATTCCGATACCACCCACAGTGTGCGCATCATCGGCAAATTCGAGCAGCTCAGTACCCTTTGGGTCGACGATGAACAATTCAACACTTTCGGTCGAATATCGACAGAGCGCCCGAAGAAGTCCCTCCAAAGCAACCGACTTACCCGAACCAGTGGTACCAGCCACGAGAAGATGTGGCGAGTCGGGCGACGAGAAATCGAGCGATACCACGTTACCGTCAATATCTTCACCGACAGGGACCACCAGCCGATCTTCGAGCAACGGACTTCGTTGCCAAAGGTCCGAAGTGGTGACATGGTAACGCTCAGCAGGCGCCTTGGGCACCTCGAACACTATGGCCCCCCTGTCCAGCGAAGCACGGATGCGATCGCCACGAGGCAACGCCAGAGTCAACTGGATCTCATCCACGCGATTCACCACACGGTCTACAGTGACCCCTGGACGTGGAACCACTCGAAGCACATAGAATCCCGGCCCCTCGGACCAAGCACCTTCATTTGGCCGGGTCACCAAGACCTTATGCTGATCTAGAACATCCAGGAGTCGTTCGTAGCGCTCGCACAGCTTCACGTCACCCAGCCCACGTACTTCGCCGGGGAAAAATCCTTGATCCACATCTGTTGACAGCTCAGTCTGACCGACGTCCTCCGACACCTGTGTATCTGATGCAGATTCGCAGAGGTGTTCCGCCGCCAGTAAGGGTTCTGGATCCGCAGGAGGAGTCTGATCGGGCGAACACTCGTCGAGCAGTTTTCCCAGTACATCTTCCAGCTCTGGGCGATGTAGGCGGTAAGCCCTGTGTGAACCAAGCGAAGTCGGTGGTGGTGCCGAGGAAATTAAATCCGACACAATATAGACGGCGACGCCGGTTATGTCGTCGAGATTCACCTTTCCCTCGCGCACTGAGCCGACCACTTTCTCCGCAAGGCCGGGATATTCGTCGCCGAAGATCCGCCATGCCGGGAGCTCACTCGCCGGATACTTCACCTTGCTCGTTTGGTCCAGGGCACCAGCGAGCTCCTGCCACCAGAAGTCGCTGTCCTCGTAAGCTGGTTCTTCCTGACCAAAAGCCCAACGACAGAGCTCGGTGGTTCGGTCGAGCTGTTGTCTCGCAACGCTGATACCAGCATCACCGGTGCTCCGATATTTTGACTCGACAACCAGGATATCCAAGCGTATCTCGCCAGATTCATCGACCGTGAAGGTGAATCGTCCCAGATCCGCCCGCATACGTTGTCGATTGCCGAACCAATTCAAGTGCTCGTCGAAACCGATCCAGACTTCCAACCCGGAGCGGGTCTCGTCAACCGGCATCTGCCGCGCCACCTCGTACCGGCTGACGACCAAGCCGACAATCTCGTGCGCCGCCCGTCCGAGCCCCAACGCTCGCAGGACAGCGCCTGGCACGACATGCCTCCCGACCTCGTACAGCCGGGTCGCCAACAACTCAGCAGGGAGCCGACTGGTGATCTTGAGATCGTTACGGAGCTTTCGTTCAAGACGCCTCACGACAAACCGCCGGCCGGTGGTCGAGCTGACTATGAGTGTATAGGCCTCATTCTTACCGACTCCGGTACGAACAAGGATCACATCCGGGCGCTCACCGATTTCATCCAAGGCATCGATCTGGTCTCTGCCCACGAACGAGTCCAATGTGACCACCCAATGGGCGACTCGATGCAGCTCCGCGAACAGATCCTGTTGTCGATCAAACCTGACCTGTAGTGAAAAGTAGTCGGTGTTGGCCTCCTCTTGCGGCGCCACCGGCGAGTGGCCGTCTTGCCGAACACAGAGCGTCGACCACGTTTCCAGCATCGGGTCGTGTTGTTGAGGTAACAGGACCCGCACGACGTTCTGATGGCTCTCGCTCAAGTCATGAGTAGCAGCGTGCAGCCATGGATCGAACGCACCGGACAGCGCCGCACCTTTCGAGCGCGTGAGGTTCTTGAGTGACGTCCTCGTCCCGAACAATGCGGGCGCCAGGGCAACGTCGACCTTGTCGATCAGGTCGCCGAGGTGTGGCGCTACCTCCAAGTTCCAGCTCTTGAGAACAAGCTGAATACTAGGGAAGAGTTGCTCCTCAGCCGTCTCCTCGTCACCGAAAGCTTCTTCGAAACTTCGGACGATATCGTCGTGCGACGCTTGTGGTGCGAACAAGCGAAGCTCGATGCGGACTCCGGGCACCCGCTGCCTCACTCGTTGGGCGAGCCGCAACGGCAATCTTGGCGTACCGTCACGGGACAACAACAACACGACTACTCCGTCACGTTTGTACGGGTACGTCTCCAGATACGAGACGATCACGTTCACCATCTCGTCGATTGCAGTGTCGTCCACCGTGGACAACCACTCACGGCTTTCGTGTCCGCCCTGCCGCACTGCAGCGTACTCTTCGTGCCAACCGTGCTCGCGCATGGCAAGCGCCACCATTTCATCCGCACCCACGACGAAAGGCGGCAGCCCATGTGGCGATGTTCGGTCGAGGAGGTCAAAAAACAACTCTGTGTTCCCAGGGTTCAACCTGAGGCCATCAGAAAGCTCACTGGACAGGTACTTCGACATGCGAGATAAGTGTGCCTGAATCCAACGAATACGCAACGGATGAGTACCGAGCATGACTAATCGATCACCGGGAAGCTCGACGACATCGGAGAGAACGATTTCCTCAAGAGCAGGAAGCGGCGAATTGACTGGAACCAGCTGCACTCGGGCCTCGGTAACCAGTTCCTCCCATCCACTCACGTATCCGGACAAGTCCTCCTCTGTTAATCCAGTCCGCAATCTGGCGAAATATTCGACCCGATGTCGACGCAAACGAGAAGTGATCGTTTCGTCCTGCACTGGTTCATCCTGAACCATATCCCAATCGCGAGGGTCGACGAAGGAGTCACACCACTTCTCCAGGCTGTCCGGTACTCGAAGACCGTGGAAGGCCCTGTCCCGATGGAGCAGCATTGCGAACATGATGATCCCCGTGTTCGCCAGTGGCTCCCAACGCAAGCGTCGAGTACTCCCCTCTTCAAGGACAGTAAGCGCAAGCCGGAGTGGAGCCCAAGCCACTGACGGGTCGAATTCGTCTTCATCACTGGGCATGTCCGGACGAACATGAACCCGCAGCCGTTCGTCGATCCGGAGAGTCCGCTCGCCGTCTGACGAGCGATCAGCGACTTCATCGAGTACAGACCCGAACAGCAGCCAGAACAACCATCGAGTCCACACACCTTCGCTGGAGTTGCCCTCCAAGCCGAGCAGCACCTCCGCGCCCTCGGCTTCATGAAGTACATGGAGGCCGTGCAGAATTGCCCGAAGAGGGTCCGGCTCGACACGGGTATCCGGGAAAGCGAGCTTCTCGATGCGCCGGCGCAGCCGTTGTGGAAGCTCGTCGATCAGCGCGACATCCCCCTGAGTGGGTTCCGCCTTCAGCAGCCGGGCCGCAGCATCCTGTTCTCCGGCATCCAGGCCTGCCTCCACGTCGAGGGTGTCGAATTCATGCAGCCGACCAGCTGCTTCATTCTCGAAATGCAGGCGGATCTTTGCCCCCAGGCCTTGCCGCACTCTTGGGTCGAGCAAACTGAGCCAAACCTCGAACTCGACCTTTTCCCGAGCGCCCTCCTGCCCACCCGCAGTTTGGACCACGTCGCGCATGTGACGTTTAAGCTCAGCTATTTCGACGGCTCCGGCCCGGCGAAGCACATCCTCATCGAACACAATACTGTTGATGCGTTCGAGCAGCTCTTCATCACCGATCTGAGCACATGCCTTCTGATTTCTCCCGAACCGGCTTCGCGCACCTCGATCGTCGATGAAGAGAAGTGAATCAGGGAGCAATCCGAGTTTGGCCAATCGCCGACCCACGACCCGGTCGATCTCATCCGAAGTGAGAGAAGGTACGCTTGACAGATCTTCACATACTGAAGCGACAAACCCTGTCCACTTGCGCAGTGAAACTTCTTGATCACCAGAGAATGAGTCGTGAATGTATGTCAACCTTGCCCTCAAATGGGCAGGTATGTCCTGGTCGCGATCAGCCAACACCCAGGCATGGCCGGTCACCAGATCCTCGCTTCCCTGCAGGGCCAGAACGCCACGATCTTCAATGGAATGCAGCGAGTTCAACAATCCCGATTCATCACTTTGGTCTTCGTACTCCAGTACGATCAGAGCCGAGACATCTGCCCTATTGCGCCACGACGTGAGGGTCTCTCCTTGAGTCAGACGTTGATGCTCAGGAAAACCTGACCGCGGATCACGGGTACCTACCTTGACGACAACTGGTGCACGACTTCCCTCTAGGCAGAAATTGTCGAGCTCAGCGGAGATCGCAGCTACCTCATCGCGAGAAAAGCCCGTGATACGAACAGCCGGCCTCGAGGCCCCGGGCGCGTGGGCCGATTTCAGCTCACCTCGAGTGATATCCGCGACCACCTTGCCGATAATAGCAGTGATACTGTTCATCGAATCTCTCCATGCACCAGATCAGTCGCATCAGAATAGTGGGTGAGCAGACCAGCGCTTTCCAATCGCTGACGGAACTCTGAGCGATTTGCCCGAAAGTCCGCCTCGTCGATGCCACCGGTCAGTTCCGCACTACGCGCCTCGGAGGGGCCGATGACAAGTGCCAATTCTTCGAACAGTATTCGACAGTACTCTTCGAATTCGATGTCTACGCCGTCAGGAATTGTCGCAGCCAAGAGAGCCTCTAGCATCGGAGCCTTGAAGGTGAAATGGCGCTTTCCTGAAGTTGCATTGAGAGCCCCTACGGCAGCCAACGTCTCACTGAAGAAGGCTCGAGGTGACGCCGCAAACGCCGGATTCGGTTGAGTGTACTTGGCTGCAACCTCCAAGCCGTCAGATGCCTTGAGTTCGACAGCAGTCTTCGCCAGGGCTTTCACGATGTCCCAGCGATACCCCGTGAGCCTCTCTTGCGAGTTCTTCCGAATCGGGTTTGCCCTGGACAGCGCATCGACCGTGATCGACTCACGCGATTTTCCGATCTTGACCCGCGCCAGGTGCAATTGATGCCTGACGACACAGTAAGGAACCCAATGGAGGAGCTGCTCCACACGCTTAGCGCGGGGCACCGAAACCCGGTTTCCGATCTGATCACAGCCAGAGCGGAGAAGGCTCGGCCATGGACTGACGTCGCCATTGACGACCGCGTCAGATTCGGATTCGTCAGTGAAGAGCTGAGAGCTCTTCACTCGATCATGTGAATGGATGGCACCAGCAATTCGACCCAGCGCCGTGTCACTGTCCATTACCAAAGATTCGAGCATTCGCGCGACCCGATCACGCCGGCCCAGATCCGGATCGGTCCGCAATACGTGATAGGCGAAGCCGCCGGCGTTGCGAAACATGTACCTCTCGATGGAGAATCCTCCGCGACGATCAACGGCGTCATAGTGCACGAGCTCACCGACAAAGGGATAGAAGTGCGCCGCGAACCATGGCGGCCGCTTCACCCTCCGGCCCGGAACGGTGATGACGAGCGACGAGAAGAGTGCTCGCAAAGTAGTTTCCGTCGTCTCACCTTCAACCGCCTCGACCAATTCTTCCCGACTGATGCTCGTTCCCATCGCAAGTCGGCGAGCGAGGTCATGAGAGCGACGTTCGTATTCGATGGGCTCACTTGTGTTGCTCAACAGAGACCCGCCCGCGTCTATAATTCCGCGACAGATCGCCAGGAGCTCCAATGAGATGTAGAAGCCTCTGCCTTGTTCCTGGAACGTAGTGCCGAACAACTCATGGACTATCTTCGCACCCACTCGATCATTCGCCATCTCAGGCCTCCCCCGAACGAATCCGTTCGCCTACGTCGATTGACAGAGTCCTGCGCTCACTACCGACAAGCACGACGATTTCGTCCATCTCACCATGCGGGACCGCTTTGGCGAGCAAGCCGTTGATCAACCGGATCTCGGCAACGTGTTCGGTCCTTGCGCGAAGCCCTTCGGCCCACCGCTGCAGCAGTTCGAAACGAAACAGGTTCAACGGTATGCACACATAGCCGTCGATGTCGATGAATGTTAACCTACTCAACCAGTCGACGGCATCGGGGAGCTCTGGCTCGTTGTCACAACTCCATTGAGCGACCTGCCCTCGCAACGTGACCCTCCGACTCTGCACACGACGCCCGACCACGGCCGCCCGACTGCGGTGATTCACGAAAGCCGGGTCGAGTACCAACAGATCAGGAGGGTTGGCGGGACGTCGAACGCCTTGAACAGCTTCCAACCCACGCAGAAGGATATCTCGGACTTCAGTTGTCGCACGGTCCCCCAAATCGCCCGTAGCAGCTTGTTCGAAGTGTTTTCCACTCCTGAGCCCCATCCTCTCAAAAGGCTCCGGCCCTGAATCCTCATCGAAGAACTCCCTGCGACGCAAGAACCTGAGTACGTTGTGGAGCGTCTCGCTTTCACGTTGGGCGTCACGCCGAGACTTCGGCGTGACGCCTCCCAACAGAGGCATAGGCGGCAGGAAATTCGTTTTTTCCGTGGTCGGGTCCAGCAGGTCATCGACCGCACGCAACGCGGTAGAGCCGGGATCGAGGCGGCGGAACGTGGTGAAGATCGGCACCTGTGGTCGCTGCGATGCACTCAGACGATCTCCGAAGAGCGCCTGGTGAAAGAGGTGCTTGTACTGCCACTCGTCCGTCAGCGACCTCCGATGGACGTCTTTGCAGTTGAGCCCGCCGGTGAGGGAGTAGGCGACCGCGGCCAGAGCCTGCCTGATGGTGATCACCGCGCCGGTGCGCTCCGCCGTGGCGAATAGTTTCTTGATTCTTTCCCGTCTACGTTTTCCACGCTCAGGATCGGCAAGTAGTCTGTGGTTTTCGAAAATAGGGCAAGATGCTTGCGCCTTGCACTTGTTGCAGGTCCGCCAGCTCCGACCGTCGGACCCCCAAGTGTTCAGTACCCAGTCGACAAGGCCGTTGTCAGCCTCGCCGACAACTGACTGATAGTTGAGATTGACGACGTGCACAGCCGGGTCGATGGCTGCACAGACCCCGTCGACTATTCCTGCCTCCAACGTTTTCGTGAAGACATCCAACTCAGGATCAGCGCTTTTCGCGACCGCGCGACGTAGTCTACCTTCATTGGCACAGACAACTGTGACTGTGTCGTCGTCGAGCGAACGCAAGTTCGCCAGCAGCTCGCCCGCAGCAACGATCTCGATGTCGCTGAGATCTTTCACGATCCGCAGGGGACGCTTGGACACAGGAGTGAGCGTGAGATCCCTATCGCCCATGGCTTCATTTTGGATAAGGCGATGAGCTTCTCGACTCTCGAGCCCACATTTCTGCAAGAGAAGTGCGCAGAGGTGCGTCTTACCGTGCCCGGCATCCCCGGTCAGGACAACGATCCGCACTGATGGCTCGTCGACAATGTTCAAGACGTGCTGAAACGCAGCCGTCGTGAAGCTACGTTCTGTCGGGTCACCCTGTTCGTAGACGCTGTCCGCCGACTTCGCGTTGAATGGTTGGAATCTACCCATTCGCTCGACGTGGCCGTTGACCTCGAACCTCATGCACCCTCCGGCTCTGTCGTCTGTCGATCCAGTATGACCCACGCTGAATTTAGCGGGCGCGCTACGTCACCAGACAGCATTTGCCAATGCTTGGGCCAAATGGGTTGTTCAGCGCCGATCCCGTAACGTCTTGATGATGTGCTGAGCGACCGTTTCTGAGGCCTCGTGCTCCCAGAAACGGAGAACTAGCCACCCACGAGCCTTGAGTTGTCGGTCCAGCCATCGATCCCGCGCGACGTTCGCTTCTAGCTTGCCCCGCCACCAGTCAGCATTTGCCTTCGGCCAGGTCACGTGCTGAGGGCAGGCGTGCCAGAAGCAGCCTTCGAGAAAGACTACAAGTTTCCTGCCACACCAGACGATGTCGCCGCGAGCTCTGAGATCCGGCTCCAGCCGGGTATCGATGCGATAGCGAATCCCTGCAGCGTGCAATGCTCTGCGGACCGCGATCTCCATTGACGTGTCGCGACGAGATTGCCCCTTGCATCCGTCGTCGGACCTGTTCGCTCGAGGCTGCAGGTTGACGTTGTGATGGACTCACAGTTCAGTCAACTCGACATGTCGGTCGGGGTCGTCACGAACCCGAGTGCGTAGTTGAGCCACGTCTTGCCTTTCCAGTGACGTGCGGCGCCGGGTCAGCGTTACTCCAGCTGCACGGGAAGGCGTTCGAAGGTGCCCTATCAGGCCGAGAACCGACCTCCGGAGCTACTTCCTTCTGTCCCTCATATACCCCTGCAAGTACTCTGCGGCAGTGATGGGGAGGGGTGATTCGGGTGGCTTGCTCCGCACCGAGCGCCTGTACGCCGGGCTGGGAAACTTGATCGAGGTGGTTCCCTCAAGGTTTACAACAGCGCCGATGGGCCGACCTGACCCATGGTTTCCTTCTGTCCGATAGTTGCCGAAAGCCTTCTCGCCCAAGGAGATCACGAACACTGGACGGTCACATAGCTGGCCACCGGGTAGATGCGCCCCCTGTCGCGGCAGACTAAATGACCGAGAATCCACCAGCTCTGTTCGCAGGAGTACCCAGCTTTCCACGATCTCCTTCACATGCTCCACCTCGATCGAAGTGACGCATGTCGGACACGGTCTCTAGCAGCACCCGATCTGGCTTCTGGTACTGAGTTGTCTCGACGAGGTACCTCGCGAGGTCCGACGCATCACCGCCTCGTACGTCACGAAAGACGGGTGTAGCGGATACCTATGTGGCAATAGGGTCGTCAAAGAGACTCTGTTCTCGAAGAAGCCTGATATACGGTCGCGGCCGACCTCTGACAGCCCTCTCCGGTCTCGCCGACACCTGAGAACAGGCTGAGGATGGAGGCCTCGTGGTTCACAGGCTGAGTTCACCACGAAGCCAGCGTGAACCTGAGCCGACGTCCCGTACACGTTCCAGCGGTGGAAGCGCCGATGCGGGGACGTGACAGCCACACAGTATCGACGGCGATGCGCCCCTTGGCTCACGCCTCATTCGGACAAGTAAAGAAACGGAGACTTTCTGCCCGCCAGTCGCACCGACAGATGCATACCCAAGAACAGCAAGAAGCCCTCCTGCAAAGAGGAGGGCTTCTCGGTACTGCTGTCTCAACCAGACGTGCGCCCGAAGGGATTCGAACCCCTGACCTTCTGATCCGTAGTCAGATGCTCTATCCAGCTGAGCTACGGGCGCTTGTTCAGTTTTTAATCTAGCACCTGCCGGAACAGGTGCCAGCGGAGGCTCCGGGATTTGAACCCGGGAGGGGGGGTTACCCCCAACCGCATTAGCAGTGCGGCGCCATAGACCAGACTAGGCGAAGCCTCCCAGGTCGAACGACCACTGCCCAGATAGGTTACACACCCCGCGAACCCCCGCGAAAGGGACCCCCCTTAGATCCGTTGCAGCGCTCTGAGCAGCAGCGGAGAGCGCCCGCCGAGTCCTTCGGCTTCGAAGACGGCGATGCCGACGCGGGGTAGGTCGCGGGCCGCGGGGTACGCCAGATAGCGCGGGACCCAGCGGGGCTGGAACTTCGCGTTGAAGCGGTAGAGGGTTTCGATCTGGATCCAACGTGAGAAGAATCGCAGCGTCCGGGCGGACAGGCGGGCGACGGGGCCGGCGCCGATGCGTTGGCCTTGTTCCAGGACGGCGCGGAAGGCGGCGAAGTTCAGGGACACGTGGTCGACGGGGGTCGTCAGGAGCAGTTCGGAGATCATCAGCTCGTTGATGCCGTTGTCCGCGGTCCGGTCACGGCGCATGACGTCCATCGAGAGGCCTTTCTCGCCCCACGGGACGAACTGGAGCAAGCCTCGAACGCGACCCTCGTGCTCGGCGGTGACCAGGACCGAGCCCGGATCGCCCATGCGGCCGAGAGCCATCGAGAAGCCGCGTTCGGTGTCGGTGCCGCGCCAGGTGGCGGCGAGGGCGCGGAGTTCGTCGAGTTCAGCGGGAGGCACGTCTTCGGCCTTGCGGACGCGGACGGCGTACCCGGCTCGCTTCGTGCGCGAGACGGCTTGGCGGACGCCGCGCATGGTGCGGCCTTCGAGGGTGAAGGTGCCGGTGTCGACGACGGCTTCGTCGCCGATCTCCAGCACCTCCAGGCCGAAGCGGGCCCAGACGGTCGCGCCCAGTTCCGAGCAGCCCATGGTCGCCGGGGTCCAGGCGTAGCGACGGCAGACGTCGAGGTACTCCTCGATCGCGCCCGGCCACGCTTCCGGGTCGCCGAGGGGGTCCGCCGAGCACAGCGCGACACCGGCGATCACGCGATAGGTCACCGCGGCCTTCCCCGACTTCGAGAAGACCACGAACTTGTCCCTGCGTAGCGCGAAGTACCCCAGTGAGTCCCGTTCGCCCACCAGCGCCCTGAGCCGTTCGATCTCGTCATCGGTCAGCTCCGGCGCGGGTTCGGCCGAGCGGAGCAGGAAGTACGCGGCCAGCAGGACCGCGCCGATGCCGAACAGCAGGCCGACGGCCGCCGACAGGTCCTCCAGCCACAGCGCGTGGAACACCGCGGGGCCGCTGACGCCGACCAGGGCCAGGACCGACTGAGCGAGCCTGTCACCGACGTCCAGGGGCTCCAGCGCCCTGGCGACCGACAGCAGCACGAAGTTGATCGCGACCCCGGCCACCGTCAGCTGCAGGAAGACCCGGACCGCACGCCACCGTCCAGTGACCGGATCGGGGAGCGCGATGAAGTGACGCCGCGTCGCGATCAGGGCGATCAGCAGCGCGAGCGACACGAGGCCGGCGCCGAGGACGTGCCGCAGGCCGAGGTGCGACACGGTCAGCAGGACGGCGGCGGCGACCGCCAGTTGCCAGGCTCGTCGCTTCCGCCGCTTGAGGCCGGCGGCGAGCAGCACGAGCAGCACACCGGTCACCAGCGCGACCGTCGCCGCGCCGACCGTGGCCTCGTGCGGCAGTTCCAGCCATTCGGCGACGTGCCCGCGCAGGGTGCGCCGCCCGGCCGGGACCAGCACCGAGACCAGGGCCAGCAGTCCGGCCAGCCGCGTCACCCAGGTGACCACCACCACCGAGGTGGCACCCGCCACCCGCCACGCGCCCGCCAAGTCCCGCCCCTAGGTTCAGCTCCTTGCCAGCTCCACGAACGGTACAAGGGCGTCGGGGTTCAGCAGCGCATCCCGGCTGACGGCGCGGTCAGGTGAAACCCCCGAAAGGATCTTCTTGACCGGAACCTCGCATTTCTTGCCGTTGAGCGTGCGGGGTACCTCGGTCACCTGGACGAACCGGTCGGGCACGTGCCGCGGCGAGAGGGCTCCTCGCAGCTCCTTGCGCAAGGCGGGCTCGACCTCGTCGAGCGAGACGCCTTCGGCCAGGACGAGGAAGCACAGCAGTTGCCCCTCCTCGTTGCCCGCCGCCGAAGTGTCGATCACCAGCGAATCCGCGACCTGGTCGAACGACTCGACGACCCGGTAGAACTCGGCCGTGCCCATCCGGACGCCGCCGCGGTTGAGCGTCGAGTCGCTGCGCCCGTAGATGACCGCGGAGCCGCGCCCGGTGATCCGGATCCAGTCGCCGTGCCGCCAGATCCCCGGGTACATCTCGAAGTACGCCTCGCGCAGCCGCGAGCCGTCCGGGTCGTTCCAGAAGAACACCGGCATCGACGGCATCGGCTCGGTGATCACCAGTTCGCCGACCGTCTCCACCACCGGTTTCCCCTGCTCGTCGAAGGCGGCGACGGCGGCGCCGAGCGCGCGCACCGAAAGCTCGCCCAGCCAGACCGGGACGTCCGGGGCCGACGTGACGAACGCCGCGCACAGGTCCGTGCCACCGGACACCGAGCAGATCTGGACGCGTTTGCCGACCTCGTCGACGATCCACCGGAAGCCCTCGACACTCAACGGCGCACCGGTGGATCCCAAGGCGCGCAACGCGGTGAGGTCGTAGCGCTCGGCCGGTTTGATCCCGGCCTTCAGGCAGCTCTGGATGTACGGCGCCGACGTGCCGAAGTAGGTGACGCGATGCTGTTCGGCCAGATGCCACAGCACGTTGAGGTCCGGGCTGCCGGGGCTGCCGTCGAAGAGCACGATCGTCGTCCCGGTCAGCAGGCCGGAGATGAGGAAGTTCCACATCATCCAGCCGGTGGTGGTGAACCAGAAGAACCGGTCGCCCGGGCCGAGATCGCTTTGCAGGGCAAGGGCTTTGAGGTGTTCGAGGGTGATCCCGCCGTGCCCGTGGACGATGCCCTTCGGCAGCCCGGTGGTCCCCGAGGAGTACAGGACCCACAGCGGGTGGGCGAATTCGACGGGCTCGAAGGCCAGTTCCGCGCCGGCGTTGTCGGTGAGCAGCGTGTCCCAGTCGAGGGTTCCGTCGAGGCGGCCGCCCGCGTAGTCGATGAGCACGGTCGCTTCGAGCGTGGAGATCTCGTCCCGCAACGAGTTCACCGTCGAACGGCTGTCGAACCACCGTCCATTGTAGACGTACCCGTTGACCGCGATCAGCACCTTCGGCTCGATCTGCGCGAAGCGGTCGGTGATCGCGCGGACCCCGAAGTCCGGCGAGCACGACGACCAGACGGCGCCGAGGCTCGCGGTGGCGAGGAAGGCGATCAGCGTCTGCGGGCAGTTCGGCGCCAGTGCGACGACTCTGTCCCCTTTGGACACTCCCAGCTTCCGCAGGCCCTCCCTCGCGGAAGCGACGGCGGAACGCAAGGCGCCGTACGTCAGTTGTGACGAGAGGCCGTCTTCGCGGTGGAAGATCACGGCGATCTCGTCGTCGGCCTTCGCGGCGCCCGCGACGCCGGGCATGAGCGAGTGCTCGGCGTAGTTCAGCGTGCCGCCCTCGAACCACCGGGCGTTCGGCATCTCGCCGGTGAGCACTTCGCCAGGCTGATCGTGCCAGCGCAGGCCGAGGAATTCGCCGACGGCCGACCAGAACTCCGGTCCGCGCCGCACGGAGAACTCCCACAACTCGTTGTAGTCGTCGACTTCCACGCCGCGTTCGGTGCGCAGCCACTGGCGGAACGCGTCGATCTTGGTGTCGGACAGGCGGCTCGGCTCGGGGCGCCAGAGCACTTCTGGGGCGTCGGCGGTGTGCGTCACCCCGCGATGTTAACCCTCGTTAACCTACTTGGCGAGCCCCTGTGAACAGCTCGTACGCCATCGTCTTGAGGCGCCCCGCGTCGAGCGGGGTGATCGTCAGCCACCCTCGATCGCGACGGAGTCCGTAGCGGCCGTCGGGGGTGTCCACCCAGGTCAGCGTGCCTTCTCCGCGCACCCAGCGGCCCTCCCACGACTTCCTGGCCGCCCCGAGCCGCCCGCTGCCGATCCGCTGCGTCGCGATCCGCACCATCACGATGACCTCGGGTTCGCGCAGCCCGGCGTCGCGCAGGACATCGGAGAAAGCCGGCTGCCCGCCACGCTCCCCCGCCTCGCAGGCCGCCGTGTAGTCGTCGACGCGCAGGTTGACCGAGAGGCCCCGCCCCTGCTCGCATGGCGGCAACGCCTGCAGCAGGGTCGCGGCGACGAGGGGTTCCCGCAGCGCGGACAGCTCGACGTCGGTGCCCGCGACGCCGATCGCGACCGCGCCGCGATCGGACACGCAGCCGACGGCCCGGTACGCGGGATCGCCGTCGAGCCGCAGGTCCAGCGTCAGTTCGCTGTTCGCGAGGGTGTGCAGCAGCCCCACCAGTTCCGGCGCGGGGGCCTCCACCGTGCCGAGGCCGCGTTCCGACAGCGTCCGGCTCGCCGTGCCGACCAGTTCGGCGCGGAACTCCGGCGTCCGCCCGACGTGCGGAACCTCCAGCACCGCGGGCAGTTCGTCGCGCCCGTGCGCCGACCACAGGAGGAAGAGCTCGCCGATGTGCAGGCGGATCCAGTCCATCAGCGGCCGCCTCTCGGGTCTTCGCCGATGACCGGCGGGGTCACCTGCCCGCTCAGGCCCCAGATGTCGGCATCCTCGACGAGGTAGTCCGGTGCCTTGTGGTCTTCTTCGCCCTGACGTCCTTGCTGAGGCGCCATCCCCATCGGCATCCCGCCGAAGCCGCCCATACCCGCGGCCGCGGCCCGTGTCCCGGCCACCTGGCCGGATTGCCCCGACGGCCCGAAACCGCCGGCGCCGGATCGGCCGCCCTGCCCGAGTTGCTCTTGGGTTCCGCCGGAGGTTCCGGGCGGTGACGGCACGAAGGCGCCGCTGCTCGCGCCGGGCCCGCGCGGCGCCTCGGCGGGCTCCCGCACCTGGATCGGGGCGACGTCGTCGGTGCCGCTGCTGCGGGTCGTGTCGTCCGGTGGCGGCACCGGTTCCGGTTCGGGTTTCGGCCGCGGCTCCGGCTCTTCAGGCGTCTTGAGGAGCTGCGGCTGCTTGCCGTACGAAGTGAAGCGAGGGACGTTTTCGTAGACCTCGCCGGAGCTCTGCTGCATCCGCGTCATCACGTCGGCGGCCTGACGGTGCGAGTCCTGTGCCCTCTCGTCGGTCGGTTCGGCGACGATCCGCCCAGCCTCGG
Source organism: Amycolatopsis sp. lyj-84 (assembly GCF_046549075.1). Classification (NCBI taxonomy): domain Bacteria; kingdom Bacillati; phylum Actinomycetota; class Actinomycetes; order Pseudonocardiales; family Pseudonocardiaceae; genus Amycolatopsis; species Amycolatopsis sp. lyj-84. Next base: position 205,237 of record NZ_JAJPWO010000008.1, on the reverse strand, counting down.
CGAAGCCGGGATTCGAGGGCGCCGATGCCGACATGGCTTGCGTCGAATCGGAGACCGGGATCGGGCGGCGCCTCGGCGGCTCCGGCACCTTCGGCCGAGGGGCGGCTCCCGGCGGCTCGGGCATCGTTCGCCGCGCGGTTTCGGCGATGTCCGCCTGGCGGCGTACGCAGTTCGCGACGTTCTCCGCGCGCCAGCCGGTCTCATCGGCCCAGTCGACGAGCTTGATCGCGGCGTCACGGGCCCTGTCGGCACCCTCGCCCGTCCAGCCGTCGGCGGTGGCGACGATGGCCGCCTTGAGCTCGGAAGCGGCCCTGTCCAGGAACGCGCCGATCTTCGCCCACTGTGCGGCGACGGCTTCCGCGCTCGCCAGGTCCAGCTCGTTGTGGACCATCTCGTAGAGCTCGCGGTGCGAGTAGCTCATCCAGTCGATGTCTGCGCGCAGGTGATCGGGGCCGGGTTGCGGCTCGGGCTCGGGCGGCGGCCACGGCGAGGGCAGGATGCGCATCAGTGCTCGTCCTTCCGCTCGGGTTCGACCATGTCCTCGAGGTCGAACCGGCGGGCGACCCGTTCGAGCTGCTCCTGGCCTTCCTCGTCCGCGGCGACGTACATCTTGCGCGCCGCCATCACGGTGAGCTGGAGGTCTTTGAGCACCACCGCGAAGTCCTTGAGGACGGGCAGTGCCGCTTCGGTCCCCTCGGTCGCCGCGCCCTGGAATCGTTCGCTCATCGTGTGCCCGACGAAGTTGTCGCCCAGTTTCAAGGGCGCCTTGAACTCCGTCGAGTCCTTGATCAGCGCGTTGAGCTCGTGACGCGCTTTCAGCAGCGCGTCGACGAGCTTCTTGGCGGCGTCCTCGGTGACCTTGACGGTCCCCTTCTTGGCAGCGGTCTTGGTGTCCCGGATCTGACCCGCCACCGGCGCCAAGGCCGGCGCCGAAGCACCGAACGCGGCTTGTGGCGTCACGGGCACCTTGGGTGACTGTGCCATTCGACCCTCCCCTGTCACATCTCAGGGGGATGTTAGCGCGAATGGAGTCAGCGTAGGTGGGCGTCGAACCAATTCAACGTGCGCTGCCAGGCCTCCGCGGCCGCATCCGGGTCGGCGTCGAAGCGGTGATTGGCGCCCGGGTAGTGGACGACGTTCGTCGCGACGCTCGCCGTCGCCGCCGCGTCACGCAGCTGTTCGACCTCGGCGCCGCCGGCCTCGTCGCCCGAGTCGCCGTACATGCCGAGCCACGGGCTGGTGAGCCGTCCCGCGATCTCGACGAGGACCGGCAACCCGGTGACCCCCTGCCCGCCGACGCTGACCGCCGCGCCCAGCCTGCGGTTCGACGCCACGACCAGAGCCGCCGTCCCGCCGAGGTCGAAACCGACGACACCGACGAGATCCGCCTGGACACCGCGATCACCGAGCCAGGCGAGCGTCGCGTCGGTGGCTTCGAGCAGGTCCTGCTGCGTGAGGTTGTCGCGATCGAGATGCGGGGTGACGGTGAGCCAGCCTTCGCCCGCGAGACCCGCCAGGAGCAGGCTCAAACCCTCTTCGACCTCTTCGGCTTCTTCATGCAACACCACGAGTCCGCCGCGGACGACGCCTTCCGGTTCGGCGAAGGTCAGGCGCAGCGTGTGGCCGTCGGCGTGCTGGTGTTCCACGGTGGTCGTCAGGGTCATTCCTCCATCAGACCACTCTTAGGTAAATATTCGGGGCTTGCCGTTGCGCGGGAGGATACGGTGTCGTTGCCGTCCCCCAGACGTAGGAGCGCCGAAGATGTCCCCTGTTTCGCCGCGTGCGGATCTCGAATCGTTGCCGAAGTACGTCCCTGGCCGGACAATCCAGGGCGCGATCAAGCTTGCGAGCAACGAGGTTCCCGGCGGGCCGTTGCCGAGTGTGGCGCAGGCCATAGCCGAGACGGCACAGGGCATCAACCGGTACCCGGACATCACGGCGTCCGCGCTCGTCGAGCGGCTGGCCCGCGAACTGAACGAGCCGGTCGAGCGGATCGCCATCGGCTGCGGCTCGGTTTCCCTTTGCCAGCAAATGATCCAGGCCCTGTGCGAACCGGGTGACGAGGTCGTCTTCCCGTGGCGTTCGTTCGAGGCGTACCCGATCGTCACGCAGGTCGCGAACGCCGTCAGCGTGAAGGTGCCGCTGACGACCGGGCACGGGTTGGATCTCGACGCGATGCTCGCCGCCATCACGCCGAAGACGCGGCTGGTCTTCGTGTGCAACCCCAACAACCCGACCGGGACCGTCTTGCGGCGCGCGGAGCTGGAGCGCTTCCTCGACGCCGTGCCGCCGGGTGTGCTCGTCGTGCTCGACGAGGCGTACAAGGAGTTCGTGACCGACGTCGAGGTGCCGGACGGCGTCGAACTGGCGCGTGGCAGGGACAACGTCGCGGTGCTTCGGACTTTCTCGAAGGCGTACGGCCTCGCCGGTCTCCGCGTGGGTTACGCGGTGGCGCCGGAAGCGATCACCGTCGCGCTGAAGCAGGTGTACGTCGCGTTCTCGGTGAACCTGATCGCCCAGGCGGCGGCCATCGCCTCCCTCGACGCGGCCGATGAACTGCTGGAGCGCTGCAAGGAGATCATCTCGGAGCGGACCCGCGTGCGGGATGCGCTGGTGGCCAAGGGTTACGAGGTTCCAGAGACGCAGGCGAACTTCGTCTGGCTGCCGCTGGGCGAGCGGACGACGGCCTTCGCGGAACACGCGCTGGAGCGGAAGCTGATCGTGCGCCCGTTCGCGGGCGAAGGCGCGCGAGTGACCATCGGGACGCCCGAGGAGAACGACACCTTCCTCGAAGCGGCCGCGGCTTTCCCGCGCTGACGCACACTTCGGGACAGCCCGTACTCCGTTCGCGGGGTGCGGGCTGTTCTATTTGAGGAGCAACTGCACCATCGCGGCGAGACCGACCACGACGATCACCGCGCGCAGCACGGTCGGCGAGAGCTTGCGGCCGATCTTCGCGCCGAGCTGGCCGCCGATCGTCGACCCGACCGCGAGCAGCGCGACCACGGGCCAGCTGATCGGCGCGGTGAAGGCGTAGATCGCGCCGGCGACGATGTTCACGACGGCGGAGAGCGCGTTCTTGACGCCGTTGAGCCGCTGCAGCGATTCGGACATCAGCATGCCCATCACCGCGACCATCATCACGCCCTGCGCGGCCGTGAAGTATCCGCCGTAGATGCCGATCAGGAAGATCAGGAACAGCAGGAGCGGCCCGATCTTGTGGACCTTCCCGTTCTCCTCGCGGCGCTTCGCGACCCAGGCGGCCACTCGCGGCTGGACGATCACCAGCACCACCGCGAGCCCGACCAGCGCGGGCACGACGGTCTCGAAGGCGTCCTTCGGCAGTGAGAGCAGCAGGATCGTCCCGCAGATCGCGCCGAGGAACGACGCGACGGCGAGTTTCACGACCTCGGGCCAATAGCCCTTGAGCTCATGGCGATACCCGATCGCCCCGCTGACCGTGCCGGGAGCGAGGCCGATCGCGTTGGACGTCGTCGCCGTCAGCGGCGAATAGCCGAGCGCGACCAGGACCGGGAAGGTCACGAGCGTGCCCGAGCCGACGACCGTGTTGATCGTGCCCGCCCAGAGTCCCGCGACGAAGATCAGGACCGCGTGCCACCAAGTCATAAAGCACTCACTCGCGCACCATAAGCACGGTTACCTCCTTTCGCGCTCTGGATGTGTCTCGTCGAACATTCAAGTGCCCGTTATGCCGTTTTCGGACTCCGGCAAATGCGCCGGAGTGATCTCCGCGGCGACCGTCCAGCCGAGCGTCAGGTACAGCGCCCGCCCTTCTTCCGTCGCGACCAGTACCGCCCTCTCCGCTCCGGCCGCCACCGCCACCTCGTCGAGCCTGCGCATGACGAACCGGCCCAGCCCTCGCCGCTGGTGCTCGGGCTCCGTCACCACCTGGTCGACCACCGCCGTCCCGCCGGCGATCGCGACCCGGCCGGTGGCCGCGCGCGAGCCGTCGGGCGCTCGCACCACGACGTCGGTGACCACGCCGTCGCCGACCAGTTCCGCCCGGTACGGCTCGGGCGCGGGCATCACGGGCCGCATCGCGAGCGGCGTGCTCATCAGATACTCCGGCGGGCCGACCTCCCAGTTCGGCGGCACCGTCTCCACCACCTCTTCACGCGAGCCGCTCACCTTCAGCCAGGTGCCGGGCTCGGTCAGCGCGCGAGCCCGGCGCGCGACCGATCCGGCGTCCGCCAGCACATATCGCACGCGATGCCCCGGACGCCCGACATCGAGCCGGTAGCCGTCCGATTCGGCCACCGGGACCCCGACGCCGCGGGAAAGCGCCCATCCGTGCACCCATGCTTTGATCAGCCCTGCCACCCCAGTCATCATTCGATGATGACACCGGTCACCGACATTTCCGGGCGGTTCGCCGAACCTGTCAGGATGAGGCCGTGGCCGACGACGAGCGCGAACAGGTGTGGAGCACGACGGTCGATCATCTGCGCACGATGATCGATTCGGGCAGACTCCCCGCCGGATCGAGGCTGCCGGCCGAACGCGCGCTGTGCGAACAACTCGGGATCAGCCGCGGTTCGCTGCGGCAGGCGTTGCGGGTGCTGGATTCCATCGGCTACGTGCAGGTGCGCCCGGGTTCGGGCACCTATGTCCGCGAGAACCTCGGCGAACAGCCGCTCCACACCTGGTTCTCCGAGCACGAGCAACTGGTCGAGAAGCTGTTCGACCTGCGGACCACCGTCGAACCGACACTGGCCGAGCGGCTCGCGCTCGACCACACGCCGCGGGTGCTGGAGCGGCTGGAAAGCACCGTCGACGAGATGGACCGGGCAGCGGCCGACGGCGACATGCTGCGCGTGATCGCGGCCGACGCGGAATTCCACCGGGTGATCGCGGGCAACGCGGGCAACGACGACGTCACCGATCTGCTGCGGTCGGTGCTCTCGCTGGTCGGTGAGGAACGACGGGCCGCGCTCCGGCTTCCGGGGCAGATCCGCAAGGCCGTCGACGAGCATCGCGCGATCCTCGAAGCGATCCGCCGTTCGGACGCGGAGTCCGCGCGGGAGATCACCCGGCGGCATCTGCTCGACGCCAAGACCTACGTCCACGACTACACGACCCGGGATTGACGCTTTCTTGACGGTGACGCCGCCACTGCGCGAGTATCGTTTTCAGAAGTTTGTGAAACTTCTGATGGGGGTGTGCGGTGGAGAAGGTCCGGTTCACCGAGGAGAAGGCGACGATGCTGGCCACGCTGTACGGCCGGGCGCTCGACGCCCGCAGTGAGCGGCCGGTCCTCGGTGACACGGCGGCCGACGAGGCCGTCAAGCAGATCGACTACGACTTCGCTTCGCTCGGCGTCGACGGCCAGCTCGGCTTGACCGTCGCGCTGCGGGCGAAGCCGATGGACGACTGGGCCGCGGCCTTCCTCCGGGAGCATCCGGACGCGACCGTCGTGCAACTCGGCTGCGGAATGGACAGCCGCGTGTACCGCCTCGACCCGCCGCCTTCGGTGCGCTGGTTCGACGTCGACTATCCCGATGTCGTCGCGCTGCGCGGCCGGATCTACCCCGCCCGGGAGGGATACCGGACCATCGGCTCGTCCGTGACGGACTTCGGCTGGATCGACGAGATCCCGTCGGACAAACCGGGCCTGGTGATCGCGGAGGGCCTGACGATGTATTTGCAACCGTCCGAGGGCGAAGAATTGCTGCGGCGTTTGATCGCGCATTTCCCGCAGGGCGGCGAAATGGTCTTCGACACGTTCAGCAGGCTGGGAATCAAGCTGCAGAAGCTGAATCCCGTGGTGCGCAAGGCCGGGGCGACGTTGTACTGGGGCATCGACGAGATCTCGGAGCTGGAGCGGCTCGGGCTGACGCTGGTCGCGAAGCTCGACTCGACGGATTACGCGACGCCTGAGGTGAAGGACCGGCTTTCGGGATCGATGCGGGCGCAGCTGTGGTTCGCGGGGCTTTTCCCGGCGTTCAAGAAGATGGGGCGGATCCTGCGGTTCCGATTCTGAGCCTCGTGGCCCGGAGGCGTGGCTCGCGTGATCAGGGACGGAACTCACGTGACTGGACGCCGCACTCGAGTGTTCCGCCCCCAATCACGCGAGTTCCTTGCCTGATCACGTGAGTTGCGTCCCGGGGCTCCGGAAGGTGAGCAGGGCCGCTCCCGACGTTGCGAAAGCCACTTTCTCAACCTTGAAGGTTGCGAAAGTGGCTTTCGCAACGCGCGAAGGCGAGGCGGAGGCACCACGTACCTCGGCGTCGGACCAGCTGGACCGAACGCTTACAGCAGGGTGTCAGCGTGACTCCAGTACCCGCTCCACGAACCGGTGCAGTTTGTCCTCCAGCCGGAGGACGCGTTCCTCCAGCGTCAGCGTTTCCGACGGCTGCGGCACGTCCGGCTTCAGCTCGCCGCGGATGTACTGGCTGCACGCGAGGTTCGCGCACGCGTAGATGCCGAGCGTGTTCCCCTCCCGCCCGGGCTTCCCCGCGCGGCGGCCGGAGAACAGCGCGATGTCGGACAGCGGATGTGTCGTCGTGCACAGGCCGCACATGTTGCTCAGCAGGACACGGCCCTTCGGCCGGGACGCGGCGCGAAGGGACAGTCCGACGGTTTCCCCGTGATAGGGCAGCACGAGATACGCCCTGGCGGTGGCCTTCGGATCACGCCAGCCGAGGAATTCCCTTTTCTCCCAAGGGATCTCGTCCGGGCGGGCGGGCAGGGTGACTCCCTTCGCCTCGCCGCGCGTGCAGTTCACGAAGGACGCCCTGATCTCGTCCTGTCCCAGCGGTTCCATACCGGCAAGGTAGCCACCGCACCCGGGAACCCGCCAACCGTTTTCCGCCGGAGGTCATACGATCACCGGGTGCGCGGGAAGACGATGTCGAGCCGGTTCCGGCTGGTGCTCAGGACCAGTCTCGGTTTCGCCACGCTCGGCATCGGGTCCAGTGTGTGCGGTGCCGGCGTGGTGGCGTTGCTGCTGCTCCTGCAGGGCCTGCCGAGCGAGGTCGGCGATCGCGGCTGGATCCTCGGGGTCACCGCGGCCGGGATCGTGGCGCTGTCGCTGGTGGTCGGCACCCTGTGGACGGCGTGGCTGCAGCGGCGCACGGCGGTCTGGTTCGTCTTCGGCCGCCCGCCGACGAAGGCCGAGGCCGCGCGGGCGCTCCGGCTCCCGGTCGACATGGGGATCGTGAGCGGGACGCTCTGGCTGATCGGCACGATCGTCCTCGGGGCACTCGCCAGGGTGCTCGGGTCCTGGATGGACGCGCTCGGGATGGCGCTGGTCATCGGGCTCGGCGGGCTGACCACGGTCGGCCTGACCTATCTCGCCGCGGAATGGGTCGCGCGGCCGGTGATGACGATCGCGCTCAAGGTCACCCCGCCGAAGGGGACGCTCAAGGTCACCGTGCGGACCAGGGTGATCGTCACCTGGTCGCTGGCGAGCGGCGTCCCGTTCCTCGGCGTGCTGCTGGTGGCCACGCCGCCGGACCTCGGCCAGGGCGACCACGTCGCGAGCCTGATCATGCTTTCGGTGATCGGGCTGGGCGTCGGCGCGATCGGGACGGGCCTGCTCGCGAAGGCCGTCGCGACCCCGTTGCACCGGCTCCGGGTCGCGCTCGACGAGATCGCGCGCGGCAACAAGGACATCGTGGTCGACGTCGACGACTCCAGTGAGATCGGCCTGCTGCAGACCTCGGTCAACGACCTCGCCGCCGGGCTCCGCGAACAGGAGCGGATGCGGGACCTGTTCGGCAGGCACGTCGGGGACGAGGTCGCCCGGCACGCGCTCGAGTACGGCGCCTCCCTTTCGGGTGACGTGCGCGAGGTGACAGCCCTGTTCGTCGACGTCGTCGATTCGACGGCCCTGGCCGGCCGCACGCCGCCCGAGGAGCTGGTGAAGATGCTCAACCGCTTCTTCACCAGCGTGGTCAACGCGGTCGGCGCCCGGGGCGGGCTGCTCAACAAGTTCCAGGGTGACGCCGCGCTCTGCGTCTTCGGCGCGCCGACCCGGCTCGCGGACGCGCCGACGTCGGCCCTTTCGGCCGCGCGGGCGATCCGGGACGCCGTCCAGAAGACCGGCGAGCTGGACCTCGGCATCGGGGTCGCGAGCGGGCGGGTCTTCGCCGGTCAGCTCGGGACGAGCAGCCGGTTCGAGTACACCGTCATCGGCGACGCGGTGAACGAGGCCGCACGACTGACCGAGCACGCGAAGTCCGCGGGCGGTCGCATCCTGGCCAGCGAGGCGGTGCTCAAGGCAGCGCTGGAGAGCGAGCGCTCGCACTGGGAGCCGTACGCGGAACTGGAGCTGCGCGGGCGCCAGGAACCGACGCACGCCTGGGAGGCGAGCCCGCTCAGCCCGGAATGACGTCCGGCCAGCTCAGCAGCGTCGAGCCCCAGGTCAGACCGGCCCCGAAGGCGCCCATCACGACACGGTTCCCCGGCTGGAGCGTCCCGTCCTTGACGGCGTCGGCCAGCGCGATCGGGATCGACGCGGCGCTCGTGTTGCCCACCTTCTCGATGTTCGAATACATCACGTCCTCCGCGAGCCCGAGCTGCTTCGCGCAGGTCTGCAGGATGCGGATGTTCGCCTGGTGCCCGATGAACCGGTCGATGTCGCCGACCATCCACCCGGCGGAATCCAGGACCGCGCGCGCCGACTCGGCCATCCGCGCGCAGGCGTGGCGGAAGACGGTCTGCCCCTGCATCACCAGATAGTGGTCACGCGGGTCTTCCGAGCGGCGGTTCTTCGCGCCGCCCGCCTCGACCCACAGCAGCTCCGCGAGCTCGCCTTCGCTGTGCAGGTCGAAGGCGCCGAGCGCGCCGAGTTCGCCGGGCTCACCCGCCCGCAGCAGGACCGCGCCCGCGCCGTCGCCGAAGATCGGCACCGTGCCGCGGTCGTCCGGGTCGACGAGCGAGGTGAAGACGTCCGCCCCGATCACCAGCACGCGCCGCGCGATCCCGGCGGCGATCAGCCCGGCGCCGGTGGCCAGCCCGTAGATGAACCCGCTGCACACGGCGTTGACGTCGAACGCGGCGACACCGTTCAGCCCGATCTTGGTCGCGACCTGCGGCGCGCTGGCCGGGCACAGCTGGTCGGCCGTCGACGTCGCGAGCACGACGGCGTCCGCGCCGTCCTCCCCGGCGGAGGCCAGCGCCCGGCGTCCCGCCTCGGCGGCGAGGTCCACAGTGGACGTCCCAGGGTCGACGACGCGGCGTTCGGCGATGCCGGTCCGCGAGCGGATCCACTCATCGGAGGTGTCCAGCCGCTGGGCGATCTCCTCGTTGCCCACCACGCGCGGAGGCAGCCAAGAGCCGAGACCGGCGAGAACGGCCGCCTGAGATGAGGGCACCAAGAAATCCTTTCGCGGGGAAAAAGAGAGGTCTGCCATTCACTTGTAAGCGCTACCATTCAGTAGACCCGTCAGTTGTGTTCCGGGTCACATTTCAAAGAATCCTCACCTTTCCCCGGCGCACTGTGCTCGACCGGCGCCACCTGCGGCCGAGCAGGCGGAACGGGGTCCGGAGGTGGCGTGATCCACACCGCTCGTGAGCGCGATCAAAGATCAGGCGCCCGGACGAGTCGTCCGGTTAGCCTGACCTGGTGCACACACCCGACCTCGACCGCCTGGACGTCGCCATCCTGGCCTGCCTGCAGTCCGACGCCCGCACGATCGCCGAGAGCATCGGCGCGAAGGTGGGCCTCTCCGCCGCCGCCGTGCAGCGGCGGATCAAGCGGCTGCGCGAGGCCGGGGTGATCGAACGCGAGGTGGCGGTGCTGTCGCCGCAGGCGCTCGGGCTGTCGATGACGTTCGTGGTGATGGTCGAGATGGAGCGGGAGAGCCTCGCGGTGCTCGACGGGTTCCGGCGGCAGGTGCTCGCGGACGACAGCGTCCAGCAGTGTTACTACGTCACCGGCAACGCGGACTTCGTGCTCGTGGTGACCTGCCGGGACATGGCGGACTTCGAGGCGTTCACGCGGCGGATGTTCTTCGACAACCCGAACGTGCGGCACTTCACGACGTCGGTGACGATGGACCGGGTCAAGACCGGACTGACCCTGCCGCTGGAGCCCTGAGCAGTCCAAAAAGGACACCTCGACCTCGTCACCACGGGTATCGGCCCGAACGCAAGGGGTCTGTGCCCGGCGTTACACCACTATGGACAGGTGCAGCCGATAGCGTGAACGTGGCCGGAGTCGCGTCATTCGCCCCGTGCCCGGCCATCTCCTCCCCGAGACGAAAAGTTCGCGCCGCGCGAACCACGAGCACCGAGGAGTGGCCGTGCACACCGACGCAATTCACCAGAGCCAGTTCGTTCTGCTGAACAACAGCAGCACGCCCGTTCTCTCCCGCCTGTCCTTCCACGTGGCGGAGCCGTACGCGGTCACCGTGGCGTTCCGGACCGAGCGCGGCCGGTGGGTCGAGTGGACCTTCGCGCGTGAGCTGCTCGCCGCCGGTCTCACCGACCCCGCCGGGCTCGGCGACGTCCGCGTCCGCCCCGACCTGTCCGAGGACGAGGCCATGTTGACGCTGGAAATCGAGTCACCCGACGGTTATGCGTCGTTCGAGCTCGAGCGTGAAGACGTCGAGTCCTTCCTCGGCTCGACCTTCGAGCTGGTCCAGCTGGGCTCCGAGAGCGAGTACTTCGACGTCGAGGCCCTGATCGAAGAGATCAGCAACGTGTAACCACCCGAACCACCGCTCCCGCGGTACGAAGACGAAGGGCGGCCCGAGTGCGCTGGAGGCACTCGGACCGCCCTTCGTCCTATTCGGTGGTTCTCGGCGACCGGGGGTGGAGTCAGCCGAGGACCAGGGAGGTCCCGGTCGCGGACAACGCCGGCCGGACCGGGAAGAAGTACGTCACCGAGCTGTTACCGCCGGACAGCATGCCCTGGGCCTGGTTGCCCGCGATGAACGAGCCGCCCGAGTCGCCCGCCTGGGAGCGCACGTTGGTGGCGGTCATGCCGTAGACCGTGCCTTCGGCGTAGCGGACGGTCTGGTTCTTGGCGCCGACGGTGCCGCAGGTCCAGCCGGTGGTCGAGCCCGACTTGCAGACCGAGGCGCCGGTGGCCGCCACGTTCGAGCCGCTCACGCGGGTGCCGTTGTTGATGACGCCGCGCGGCGTCCAGTTGCTGTTGACCCGGACGCTGGCGTAGTCGTTGCTCGGGAAGCTGACGCGGGAGAACGAGCCCATCGCGACCCGGTTGGAGCCGGTGACGGTGCCCGGGCCGCAGTGCCCGGCGGTGAGGAAGCCGCCGCTGACCGAGAACCCGATCGAGCACCGCGAAGAGTTGTTGATGTAGTAGGCGTCGCCACCGCGGACGTCGTACTTCAGGGTCGGCGCCGAAGTGGTCTCGACCACCGCGACGGCGGTCTTGTCGACGCCCGTCTTCTCCAGGTACGAGTCGACGACGCCGCTCTTGCCCGGCAGTACGTTCAGGGTCACGCGGTTGGTCTTGGTGTCGACGCCCCAGCCGGTGATCGCGCCGTCCGCAGCGCGCTCACCCGCGTTCAGTTTGTCCACAGTGGAATCGAGCTGGGCGGCCGAGAAGCGCACCAGTTCCGCTTCCGCGCCGCCGGCGGCGACCTGGCCCAGCTTCGCCGCGTCCGTGACACCGACGCGGAGCTTGCCGGTGGCCTCGTTGTAGCTCGCGCCGCCGAAGCTGCCGGCGAGCGCCGAGGCGAGTGACTGTTCGAGAGCGCCGGCGGCGGTCTCGCTCTGGATCCTGGCGAGTGCCTGGCCGGCGGTCAGGCCGAGGTCCCGTTGCAGGGCGGGAACCATCTCGGTGTTGAGCAGGGTGTCCGAGGACGCTGCCGCGGGGGTACCCGTGACGAGCGCACCGGTGGCCAGTGCTGCCGTGGCGGCCACACCGAGGAGCTTCGTGATCTTCATGCTTCTCCCTCGTCATCACGCACGGCTCCGGTTCGCCATGCGATAGCCCTCCCCCGACGGGTGAGAGTTCTGGAACGGGACGAGGTCCGCAATCCGGGTCGGCGCGGGATAGGTATACCCATTCTTCGGGAACCGAATCCCATGCTCCAGGGGTGGTCACCTAGAGCTGGCACCCGTACGGACACGTCCGTAAGTAGGGATTCCTGTGAATACCTTGCGTAGTCATGGCCACCCCCTGAACGTGGGATGAATCGCCGGATCGGGTTTTTCGCCGATGTTTCGAGGGTCTGGTGATTTTCCAACCGACGATCCGTCAGCCAACCGGTGACGGTGCGTTCGCGGACGGCCTAACGGGGTGCCCGTGCTGTCCGTGTTGGGTGGTTTACGACCAGGTAGGCAGTGCTTAGGCTCCGCAGGACAACGCACAAGATCGTGTCGGGCTCAGCGGGAACTCCCAACCGAGGAGCGCATGATGTGGCTTGCCACCCCTCGCCCGACCTCGGTTTCGGTCCGCGCCGGATCGACGGCACTCGTGGGCCGCGACGTCGAGGTCTCGGCGATCGTGAAGATCCTGCTGCGCCGTCCCGCCGCCGTGCTGATCGAAGGCGAACCGGGGATGGGCCGCAGCAGGTTGCTCGAAGAGTTGGCCGGACGCCGTGAGTTCGCGGCGGGCCGGGTGCTCTCGGGTGCCTGTCAGCCGATGCGCGAGCCGTTCCCGTTCGGTCCGGTGCTCGAGGCGCTGCGGTCGGCGGGCGACCGGCCGCTCGGCCCGCTCAGCCCGGTCGCCGGGGTGCTGAGACCCTTGCTGCCCGAACTCGCGGAAAGCCTTCCACCCCAACCGGAACCACTCACCGACCCGTGCGCAGAACGGCACCGCCAGTTCCGCGCCGTCCGGGAACTCCTGATCGCCTGCGGGCCCGCGCTCGTCCTGATCGACGACCTCCAGTGGGCCGACGAGGGCACTCGTGACCTGATGCGGTTCCTCGCCGCCGCCATGCCCGCCGAACTGGCCGTCGTCGCCGCGTACCGGACCGGCTCGCCGTCGAGGCACGGAAGCGCGGGCATCCCGTTCCGCACCCCGCCGAACGTCCAGACCGCCCGCGTGACGCTGGGTCCGCTCGACGTCGAGGCCGTCGGGAAGCTGGCCGAAGAGCTGCTGGACCTGCCGCGGGTTTCCGCGCCGTTCACCGCGAAACTCCACGAGAGCACCGCCGGGATCCCGTTCGTGGTCGAGGAGACCCTGCGGGCGCTGCGGGACGCCGCCGGACGGCTGCCGATCGGCGAAGTGCTTTCCGACCGGCTGCTGGAAAGCCTCGAAGTCCCGATCTCCCTGCGCGAAGCCATCACCGAACGGCTCGAAGGGCTGCCCGAACCCGCGGTCCGGCTGGCCTGCGCGGCGGCGGTGCTCGCCGTCCCGTCCGAACCCTCGGTGATCGGCGAACTCGCCTGTCTCTCCGGTGACGCGCTCCGCTCGGCCCTTCTGTCCACTTTGGATGGCGGGGTCCTCGGCGAACTCGGCGGCGACCGCTACGGCTTCCGGCATCCCTTGGCCCGCAAGGCCGTCTACGACACCGTCAGCGGTCCGGAGCGGACCCTGCTGCATTCACGCGCCATCCAGGTGCTCGCCACCCAGCCGGTCCCCCCGCTGACCCAGCTCGCGAACCACTCGCGCGCGGCGGGGCGGACGGAGCAGTGGCGCCACTACGCCGAAGCCGCCGCCGACGAGGCCATCGCCCACGGCGACACCTCACGCGCGATCGATCTGCTCCAGTCGGTCCTGGCCGAGGCCGGCCTCGGCGAGGACGACATCGCCCGGCTGGCCACGAAACTCAGCCAGGTCGCGCTGCGCGGATTCCGCCCCGACGTCATCGAGACGCTGGAGCGGATCCTCGAAGACCTCACCGAACTGCGCCCGAGCGTGCGCGGGACGATCCGGCTCAGCCTCGGGATGCTGCTGGTCCGCACGATCGGGCGGCTCGGCCGCGGCCGGGTCGAGGTGGAAAAGGCGATCACCGAACTGGTCGACGAGCCGGAACTGGCCGCCCGCGGGATCAACCTGCTCGCTCAGCCGATCGACGGGCTGACCCCGCTGTCCTGGCACGAGGTCTGGATGGAGCGCGCCCGCGAGGTCTTCGACCGGATCGAAGACCCGGAACTGCGGCTCGCGCTCCTCGGCGACCGGATCTCCACCCAGGCGCACATCGGCGACGGGGCGGCCTGGGCCGAGTTCACCCGGCTCCCGGACCAGGGCAGCGGCGTCGCCGAACGCGTCCAGCTCGCGCGGCTGTGGTGCAACCTCGCCGACGCGCAGTCCTGGGCAGGGCATCTGACCAGGGCCGAAAAGCTGGTCACCGAAGGGATCCGCCGCGCGACCGACGCCGGCGCGCTCTACGCCGCCGGGCTCGCCCAGGGCACCCGGGTCCGGCTGGACTGGGTTCGCGGCAACTGGTCCGGGCTCGCGGAGACCACCGAACAGCTCCGCGACGGCTATCCCGACCTTGGCCCGATCGTCATGGAGTCCTCGCTCGTCCTCGGCGGGCTGGCCGCCGTGCGCGGGGAATTCGCCGCCGCGCAACGCCATCTGACCGCGGCGAGCGTGCACGCCCCGGAGCACGGCCCCATCCCCGTCGTCCTTTCGGCGGCGGGAGTCCTCATCCGGGTGCTCCTCGCGACGGAAGACGTCGACGGAGCGTGCGCGGCGGCCGACAACGCCGTCGCGGCGGCCCGGCGCAAGGGTGTCTGGGTGTGGGCGGCGGGGCTGGTCCCCGCCGCGGCCGAGGCCTACACGCGGGCCGGGCGCTGGTCGGAGGCGGACGCCGTGGTCGAGGAGTTCGCCCGCGGCGTCGAGGGCAAGGACTCGCCGGTCTCCCGGGCCGCGCTGCTCGCCGGCCGGGCGATCCTGCTCGACGCGCGCGGCAAACACCCCGCCGCGGCAACGGTTTTCGACGAGGCGGCGGCGGGCTACGAGGCGCTGCCGATGCCGTACCAGGCCATCGGCGCCCGGGAGCGGGCGGCACTGTGCCGTCTCAACGCGGGCCGTCTCACCGCGGACCGGCTCACTGCGGACCGGCTCGGCGCGGGCAGCCGCCCCGCGATCGAGGAGCTCGCGGCGGCCGCGGAGGCCTACGAGCGGCTCGGCGCGACCAGGGACGCAGGCCGGTGCCGCCACCTGCTGCGGGAGCACGGCGCGTGGGCGCCCTCGCAGCGCGGGCGGCGCGGCTACGGCCAGGAGCTTTCGCCCCGTGAACTCGAGGTCGCGAAGATGCTTTCCGACGGGCGCACGAATCGGGAGATAGCGGACGGACTGTTCCTTTCCCCGCGTACGGTGGAACAGCATGTGGCGAAAGTCCTACGGAAACTCGGCGCCCGTTCGCGGACCGATGTGGCCCGCCGGATGACGACTTACGCACCGGCGACGGTCGACCGGTAGCGGCCCGCTGAGCGGCCGTTATTCCTTTAGGGGCAAGAAAAGTGCCCGATCGGGCATGGTGATCCATTCCATCGGGTTCAGCGGTGTTCGTATGGTTCCGTACAGTCATGCGCTGTGCTAGTTTGTTTTGGCCATTAACAAAGTCGGCCCCCTCTATGCAGGTCAGCCGATCGGGACGGGGTCCGACCCCCGTGAGGGAGTAGCGCAGAAGCATGGCTGAACGAGCCGATTTCGCGCTGGGGACGGTAGAGGCGACTGTGGTCGGGCAGGCGCTGGGCGTCGATGTCCGGTTGTTTCCCTTGCGCGTCCAGAACACTTCGATCGACCCGGAGCGGTACGCCGCGGTCATCCGGCGGGTCTACACCGATCTCGAGCAGCGCCGCCTGTCGATCAACGGCGAGCTGAGCCCGGCCATCCGCACCGCGTTCGAGCTGCTCTCGAACCACCGGATCACCGTTTCGATCAACGGCATCGACGGCATCGGCCAGGACATCGCCGTCCTCACCCTCACCGACGGCAGGCAGGCGCTCGGCATCACGCAGGCCCACGGCGACGACCTCCTGCAGTTCGCGCTCTTCTCGGACGAAGAGCTGGTCGAGGTCCTCTCCGGGGTCCTGCCCCGGATGCGGCCCGCGTCGACCGGCCGCCGCACGATCGTGCAGAAGGAGGAGCGCGCCGTCTCGGCGATGACCGCGCGACGCCAGGCCGAAGCCGAGTTCGACGAGGAGGAGACCGACGCGTTCGGCAACCTCCAGTTCACCGGCGTCGTCCGCGCCAGGACCGAGGCGCCGGCCCCGCGCAACGACGAGAGCGACCTCGAGGTCCTGGAGAAGGTGCTGTCCGGAACCCGTCTCGGCGGCGGGCACATCATCGTGAGCGGGATCGGCCGCCGCGGCGAGCGGCTCCGGTCGACGCCGTTGAGCTGGCTCGACACCGAAGACGGCCGGTACTTAGTCTGGACCGAGACCGACGAAGCCTCGGGCGCCGTGATCGGTCACTACGACCCGGCCAGTCAGGCGGGCGTGGCGAACTCGATCCGGGAAGCCATCGCTGACATCTACTGACCCCTCCTGAACCCGGCGAGAGGATCCTCCGTTGACTGAGGAAGCAAAAGAACTGCAGCCGACGGCCGCGTGGCAGCCGATGAAGATGCTCGCAGGCGCGCAGCTGAAGCGCATGGCGGTGCAGGGCGGGTTCGCCGTCGACGAGACCACCGGCCAGGAGATGATCCGGTCACTCCAAGGTGTGATCGACAGCCTCGAAGAGCGCTGGAGCGCGCTGACCAAGCTGCAGAAGTCGCCGCCGATGAGCGACACCGCGACCGCGCGCTGGGTCTCCCAGCACATGCAAGGCACCGCGAACGACGCGCAGGGCCTGCTCACGCAGCTCCAAGCCGCTCGCGCCGAGTTCCCGACCTACGTCGAGGCGATCGAACTCGCCAAGAAGAACTACCGCGAACGCGATGACGAGAACCAGCGCAACCTGACGCGGATCGACACCGAGATCTAGAGGAGAGACCCGTGACCGAAGCCGCGGAGAAGACCGCGAAGGTCTCCGACCCCACCTCGCCCGACTACAACAAGCTCGACCCGCACTACGACGTCACGGCCGATTCGTCGTCCGCTTATTACGTCGGGCCGCTGGCGGACGAGGCCGCCTCCGGTGACGAGATCCGGGCCGGGGCGGCGGCGGGGACCAACGTCATCTTCAATCTCCTCGGCTGGGGTGACACGGCGCTCAACGGCTTCAAGGACCAGTTCACCCAGAAGATGTACGAGGGGCAGCTGGAGAAGGCGCGCGACGGTCTCGACAAGGATCTGGAGATCCGCAAGCCCGGCGAGCCGCCGTCCACGGTCTGGAGCAACGCCACCCACGAGCAGATGCAGACCGTGATCGCGGGCAACGCGGATCCGGCCGCGGTGGGCGAGACCTCCGAGGAGTGGGTGCGGGCGGGCAACGACCTGGCCTCGCACCAGCGCAACCTGGCGAAGGCGATCAACGCGAGCACGGGCAACTGGCAGGGCGAAGGCGGCGACGCGGCCCGCGAGCACCTCGCCGGGGTCGGCAAGTGGCTCGGCTCGACCGCGAACGGCGCGACGCTGACCGGTCGTCAGCAGCAGATCCACTCGCAGACGCTGAACGAGACGCAGAAGCTGATGAAGGCGAATCCGCCGGTGGCGTTCAGCGTGCAGGAGGCCAACGCCAACCTGCAGACGATCAAAGACCCGCAGCAGTACATGTCGCAGCTCGGCAAGGATCTCGAGACCTTCAAGAAGCAGCAGGACGCGCGCGACCAGGCCGCGAAGGTGATGACCGAGTTCGACAGCACGGTCGGTTCGGCGATCGCCACCCCGGCGTTCCCGCCCCCGCCGAAGCTGCCGACGGCGCAGGCGACCAGGCAGCTGCGGGGCACTCCGATGTCCGGCGGCGGTGGCGCTTCGCCAGCCTCCCTTCGCGACCGCATGTCGCCCGAAGGCGCGGACGGCACGCAGAGCCCCAGCCCCTTCAACGCGGACTCGGACCGCACGCGCCCGGACGGCATCGCCGCTTCGATCGACGGGTCGCCGCAGGGCGGTCCCGGTGGCGGGCCCGGCACCGTGTCGCCCTTCAGCTCGCCGAACGGCGGCCCGGGCGGTGGCGGTCCCGGCGGTGGCCCCGGTGGCGGCGGCTTCAGCGGCGGCGGTTTCCCCGGTGGCGGCCCTGGCGGCGGTCCCGGTGGCGGCCCCGGCTCGAACCCGGCCATGCCCAACATCAACATCCCGAACGGGCCGGGCGGTGGCGAGAGCTACCGTGCCCCGGCGGCGACTTATCAGCCGCCGAACATGCCGAAGATCGACGAGGGCACGCACACCACGGGCTACACGCCGCCGTCGGTGACGCCCCCGTCGTTCAACCCGCCGAACATCCCCATCCCCGAGTCCGGTGGCCCGCGCCCCGGCGGCGGTCTCCCGTACAACCCGCCGAACATCGGGATGCCGAACATCCCCGGCGGCGGACCGGGACCGGTCATGCCGAAGATCCCGCCCATGCCGCGACCGGGTGGCATCGGCGAGCGGCTCGGCGGGCCGACGTTCCCGGACCCCTCGTCGGTCAAGCCCACGCCGTACACCTCGCCCAAGTTCGGCATGCCGAACATCCCGGGTGGAGGCACGGGCGGTAGCGGAATCGGTGGTACCGGCGGCTTCGGCGGCGGTACCGGCGCGGGTGGCTCCGGTGCGGGCGGCTCGGGCGCCGGCGGTCTCGGCGGCGCCGGAAGGTCGACGGGCGCGCTCGGTATGGGCGGCGCCGCGGGCGCGATGGACGCCGAGGCGGCCGCGGCCCGTGCGGCCGGTTCCGGTTCCGGTTCCGGCAAGCCGGGCACCCCCGGTGGCATGGGCCCGATGGGTGGCGGCATGGCGCCCGGTGGCAAGGGGAAGGGCGAGGACGACAAGGAGCACAAGGCCGCCGACTACCTCGAATCCGACGACCCGTCCTTCTTCGCCGCCGACGAGATCGTCGCGCCGCCGGTGATCGGTGACTGGAAGAACAAGGACTGGAAGTGACGGCTTCGTTCGAAGTCGATCCGGACGACCTGACCGCGCACGCGAGCCATCTCGAAGGGCTCGTGGACCGGTTGGACACCGCGCACGGCGCGACCGGATCGGCGATGTCGGCGGACGCGTACGGCCTGCTGTGCGCGTTCCTGCCGCCGATCGTCAACCCGACCGGCGAACGCGCGGCGGAGGCGATCAAGTCCGCCGCGGAAGGGATCCGGACGACGGCGGACAACGTCCGCACCGCCGCGAAGTCCTATGTGGAAGGCGACAAGAACAACGCGGAACCGTTCAACGCCGACTTCAAGGCCTTGGACATCGGAGGAAAGAAGTGACCCGCCCGAACGAACTCGGGGATCTCATCCGGGATCCCGACGAGGCACAACGCAAGATGGACCAGTGGGCCCAAGGGCTCGAAGACAAGGCACAGCGCTACGCGGCCGCCCAGGAGCGGACCGAGCAGTTGCGGCTGACCGCGTCCAGCTCCGACGGTGCCGTCAAGGTGACCGTCGGGGCGGACGGCGGCGTGACGGGCCTCGAATTCGGGACCAAGGCGAGGACGTACCCGCTGGAGGAGCTGTCGCGGCAGATCCTCACGACCATGCACCGGGCGCAGGCCGGGATCTCGGGTCAGGTCGCCGAGGTCATGCAGGAGACGCTCGGCGACGAGGACCAGGAGACCCGGTCGCTGATGATCGGCACCCTGCGCAGCCGCTTCCCCGAAATCGAAGAGGAAGAGCCTCCGGCGGACGACGCTCCCCCGGCTCCGTCCTCCGACACCCCGCAGGCGCCTCGTGACAAGCGCCATGAAGCACCGGACGACGAGGGCAACTCACCCTGGTGAGCACGTCGTTCCTGAACATCGAAGAAGGTCGTTTTGGGTAACCCACTGGTCGCGGACGTAAAGGACTCGACGAAGGCCTACACCGGCTCCTCTCTGCTGGAGTCGGCGTTCGATCTGAAATCGGCCATCGAAAGCGGCGACTGGGCTTCGGTGGCGCTGGGCGCGGTCGGAACCGCGCTCGACGCGCTGTCGATGGCGATGGACCCCTTCGGCGCGATCCTCGCGAACGGCGTCGGCTGGCTGATGGAGCACGTCGGCCCGCTCAAGGAAGCGCTCGACGCGCTGACCGGCAACGCCGACGAGATCAACGCGAACTCCGAGACCTGGAAGAACATCGCGACCGAACTCGGCGCGGTCGGTGCGGATCTGGCCGGGATGGTGTCCGCCGATCTGCAGAGCTGGACCGGGATCGCGGCCGACACCTACCGCGACCGGGCCAAGGACACGGTCACCCTGCTGGACGCGGCGAAGGCGGGCTGCGAAGGCGCCTCCAGCGGGGTGAAGACGGCGGGCGAGGTGGTCGCCGCCGTGCGCGCGCTGGTGCGCGACATCATCGCCGAGCTGATCGGGCACATGATCAGCTGGGCGCTGCAGGTGCTGTTCACCCTGGGCATCGGGCTGACCTGGGTGGTCCCGCAGGTGGTCAACGCCGTGGCGAAGACCGCGAGCAAGATCGCGAACCTGACGAAGAAGACCGTCAAGGCGCTCAAAGCGCTGATGCCGCTGCTGAAGCGGGCGGACGACCTGTTCGCCGACGCGGCCAAGGCGTTGAAGAAGCTGCAGCCCGGCAAGGGCGCGCCCGGGCCCAAGCCGAACAAGCTGGACGAAGGCACGACACCCAAGAGCAGCCCCAACGGCGACAAGGGCGGCGACACGTCGCCGTCCGGCGCGCCGCCCAAGAACGACCCGCCACCACCGCCGCCGCCGCCGAAGAACGACCCGCCGCCTCCGCCGAAGAACGAGACCCCGGACGGGCCGACCACGCCGTCCGGCAGCCCGCCTCCGCCCAAGGAGCGCGGCGCCCCCAAGCCGGAGCCGGACAACCGGATCAAGAACAACAACAACGATCCGGGCAACGGGGTCCCGCCCAAGAAGCGCGACGACTGCGGTGACCCTGTCGACGTCGCGACCGGCTCGATGATGCTGACGCAGGACGACGTCGTGTTCGCCGGTGTCCTGCCGCTGACCGTGTCGCGAACGCATCTTTCGTCGTACTCGCTCGGCCGGTTCTTCGGCTCGTCGTGGGCGTCCACTTTGGACCAGCGGATCGAGGTCGAAGACGACGGCCTGCATCTCGCGCTCGCCGACGGGTCGCTGCTGACCTATCCGGTCCCCCTGTCGGACGCCCCCGTCTACCCGGCTTTCGGGCAGCGCCTTCCGCTGTCCAAAGTGGACGACGGCTACGCGGTGTCCACTCCGGACGGAATGCTGCTCTTCTCCGGAGCCGGGGACACGCTCCCGCTGCGCGGGATCGGGGGCGGCGACGGGCACCGGATCTTCCTGCGCTACGACGACAACGGCATCCCGCGCGAACTGGAGCACACCGCCGGATACCGCCTGCTCGTCGAGTCGAAGGACGGTCTCGTCACCGCGCTTCGCCTGCCCGGCGCGGAAACCGCGGTCCAGAGCTACCGGTACGACGAGCGGCGCCGTCTGGTCGAGATCGTCGACGGCGCCGGTTCGCCCCTGCGGTTCACCTATGACGCCGCGGGCCGCATCGTGCGCTGGGAGGACGTCAACGGGCGCTCGTACGGGTACGGCTTCGACGCCGAAGGCCGCGTCGTCCGCGCGCAGGGCACCGGTGGCTTCCTCGACGTCGACATCGCCTACGACCGGGAAAACCGGGTCACGTCGGTCACGAACTCACTCGGCCACGTCACCCGCTACCAGCTGGACGAACTGCACCGGGTCGTCGCGGAGACCGATCCGCTGGGCAACACCACGCGGTACGAACTCGACAGCTTCGGCAAGCTGCTCAGCCGCACCGACGCCCTCGGCCGCACGACGCGGTGGGAAATGGACGACGAGGGCAACGTCGTCACCGTGATCCAGCCGGACGGCGGCCGCGCGCTCGCGGAGTACAGCGCGCTGAACCGGTGGACCAGCATGACCGGGCCGGACGGCGCGGTCTGGCGCCGCGAGTACGACGTGCGCGGGAAGGTCGTCCGCGCCACGGATCCGACCGGCGCCGCCACCACCTACGGGTACGACGACGCGGGCAACGTCGCGGTCGTGACCGACGCGCTCGGCGGGGTCACGCTGATCGAGTCCGACGCGGCGGGCCTGCCGGTCTCCATCACCGATCCGCTCGGCGGGATCACGCGGTACACCTACGACGAGTTCGGGCAGACCACCTCGGTCACCGACCCGCTCGGCGAGGTCACCAGGACGAAGTGGGACGGCTTCGGCGAAATCGCCGAACAGATCGACCCCGACGGCTCCGTGTGGCGCTGGAACCGCACCACCGAGGGCTATACCGACGAAGCGGTGGACCCCCGTGGGCTCTCGGTGCGCACCGAGTACTCGCAGTTCGACCTGCCCACCGCCGAAATCGGCCCGGACGGCGATCGGCTGTCCTACGCGTACGACACCGAGCTGCGGCTGGTTTCGGTCACCAACGAACACGGCCTTGTCTGGCGCTACGACTACGATCCCGCCGGCAACCTGATCAGCGAGACCGACTTCAACGGCCGCACCACCCACTACGGCTACGACGCGGCGGGGCAACTGGTGTTGCGCGCCAACAGTCTCGGCCAGACCGTCGCCATCGAACGCGACGCGCTCGGCCGGGTCGTCAGCCGCCGGGCGGGCGACGACGTCGCCACGTTCACCTACGACGCGGCCGACCGGATGACCTCGGCGCGCAACGCGCATTCCGAGGTCACCATCGCCTACGACGCGCTGGGCCGGATCGTCGCGGAAGCCCTCAACGGCAAGGCCCTCCTCTCGGAGTACGACGCCGCCGGCCGCCGTGTCGGCCGCCGCACCCCGTCGGGCGCCGAGTCGTTCTTCGCCTACGACGCCGCGAGCCG
This sequence comes from Amycolatopsis sp. lyj-84, assembly GCF_046549075.1. Taxonomy (NCBI): domain Bacteria; kingdom Bacillati; phylum Actinomycetota; class Actinomycetes; order Pseudonocardiales; family Pseudonocardiaceae; genus Amycolatopsis; species Amycolatopsis sp. lyj-84. The sequence continues at coordinate 182,518 of NZ_JAJPWO010000008.1, read as the reverse complement.
CCCCGTCGCGCTGCGGACCGCCGGGCGCACCATGCGTTTCGAGTACGACCCCTCCGGTCGTGAAGTGCTGCGGCGCCTCGACGGCACGCCGGTCGAGCTGCGCCAGGGCTGGGACGCCGCCGACAGGCTGACCTCCCAGACCGTTTCCAATGGCCGGGGTGTCGTTCAGCACCGCGAGTACGGCTACCTGCGGGACGGGCTCGTCTCGTCGATCTCGGACCTGATTTCGGGGCCGCGTTCGCTGCGGGTGGACCGCGCGGGCCGGGTCGTCGACGTCCAGGGGCAGGGCTGGCGGGAAAGCTACGGCTACAACCTCGCCGGCGCGATCACGCAGGCGGGCTGGCCCGGCGCGGATCCCGCCGTCGGACCGCGGCACTACCAGGGCACCCTGGTGACCGGTGCCGGTTCGACGTCGTACCTGCACGACACCGAAGGCCGCACGATCGCCCGCCGCAGGCTCGGCCGCGACTGGACCTACCAGTGGAACTCCGACGACCGGCTGACCGGCGTCGTCACGCCCGAGGGCGAGCGGTGGCTCTACCACTACGACGCGCTCGGGCGGCGGATCGCGAAACAGCACCTCGACCTCCACGGCCGGATCCTCGAACAGATCGACTTCGTCTGGGACGGCTCGAACCTCGCCGAGGAGATCCGAGGCGGCGTCGCCGTCGTCTGGGACTGGGAACCGGGCACGGAACGGCCGATCACCCAGATCGAACGGATCCCGGGACAGGACGCCCGTTTCCACGCCATCGTCACCGACCTCGTCGGCTCACCGAGCGAACTGGTCGACGAAGCGGGCAACGTCGCCTGGCACGTGCACACCTCGTTGTGGGGCAAGGTGCTTTCGCCGCCGGGGCAGGCGTACACGCCGTTGCGCTTCCCCGGCCAGTACCACGACCCGGAAACCGGGCTGCACTACAACTTCAAGCGCTACTACGACCCGGACACCGGGCGGTACCTCTCGCACGACCCGCTCGGCCTCGAACCGGCGTCGGACTCGCTGGCCTACGTCGGCAACCCGACGGACATGATCGACCCGCTCGGTCTCGTCGCGACGAAGCCGACGAAAAGCCCCTGCCCCAAGGCGCAGGCCAAGGCCGCCCTCGGCAAGAAGAAGTCGCCGGGCAACCGGGTCACCAAGCCGAAGCCGACGCCGGGACCGAAGAAGCCGCGGCGTCCGCCGCAGAGCTACGCCGACGGCACGCACGGCGCGAAGAAGCGCGAACAGAACCGGCTCACGGGGAAGTACGACAACGACCTCAAGGCCGACGGCCGGGACAAGGTCTCCGGGAAGTCCCACGAGTCCGAGCACCCGATCCCCTACGAGGCGATCGGCCGCGGCAGTGGCGGCGCACGGGGTTCGGGCCACGACCAGAAGGACATCGAGAACCACGCCTGGGCCTACCAGGAGGCCAAACCCGCGCACGCCTCGCACCAGGGCACCGGCAACAAGGGTTACGAGGGCGATTCCGGCTTCAGCGGCAAGTCCTACCGCGACGCCGAGCGCAACGCGATCGAGGCGGGCGACCCGAACACCGCGATCCAGCTCAACCAGCTCGACTACGCCTTCCAAAAGCCGTTCAAGGACACCAACAACACCCTCGACGGCAAGATCGCGGACGACTCGTACCACAAGATGATCGACGACGCGCACGCCAGCGGTAAGGGCCTCACCTATTCGACCGGCCCCGGGACGACCGCGACCACCCCGCCGCTGTCCGATCTCGACCGCAGGGAACTGCACCTGACCCGGGACACGGTCCGGGACGGCGAGTGGCCGGACCAGGTGAAGCGGACCTACGACGACGACCTCAAGGACATCCACGACGCGGCCTACAAGACGCCGACCAAGGCCGACTGGGACAAGCTGGAGGCCGGCGGCTTCGGCCCGCTCGACACCGGCAAGAAGAAGGACCCCAACGCGATGGACACCGACTGACCCCTCCCGCGTTTCGTCCTCTGGTTGCTGCAACCAGAGGACGAAACGCGGGCTGGTCAGGCGGCGGCGAGCGAGACGACGCGGTTCCGGCCGTTCCGCTTCGCCTGGTAGAGCGCGGAATCGGCGACGTGCAGCAGACGTTCCAGGACGGTCCCACCGGCCGGATAGACCGCGGCGCCGATCGAGACCGAAAGGCCTCGTACGGTCCGCGGCCCCGAAACCGTCCCGACTTCGACCTCGATGTCCATCACCGCCTGCCGGACCCGCTCGGCCACGGGGATCACTTCGGTCTCCGTCGCGCCGGGCAGGAGTACGACGAACTCTTCGCCGCCGAAGCGCCCGACAGAGTCGTAGTCGCGTACGTGCTCGGAGATCGTCGTCGCGACGACCTTGAGCACGACATCGCCCGCGAGATGGCCGTAGACGTCGTTGACCTGCTTGAAGTGGTCGAGATCGAGCATCAGCACGCCGAGTTTGCTCTTCGCCCTGGCCGCCGACGAAAGCTCCCGCTCGCTCAGCAGATGCCACGCGTGCGCGTTGAGCACCCCGGTCTTGCCGTCGATGTTCGCCGCGATCTCCAGCTGCCGCACCAGCACACTGCGGTGCAGCACCAGGACGGGCAGCAGGACGAACGGGACGAGCGCGGGCGCGTGCACGATGCCCAGCGCGGTCGACGTCCCGAGCACCAGCGTGGTGACTTCCAGCAGGTTGTCGTCACCGGTGCCGAACAGCGAACGCAGCGACCGGCCCCCGGTGTGCAGGTAGACCGAGAGCGCCACGATGACCGCGTTGGCCACGGTGAACACGGCCGCCGCCTCGACGATCCGCAGTGACCCGGTGAACCCGACGGGCAGGCCGTTCCAGCCCGCGACGATGGCTCCCGAAGCCAGGCAGGACAGCACTATCGCCGCCGCGCAGTACACGACGCGGTAGGCCGGGCGGTGGCTCATCCCCCGCCATACCCGGAGCCAAAGGTGCAGGTAGATGAGCAGTCCTAGGGCGAGCGCGAGCCCCGGCGGCAGGACGAGCACCCCCGCGAACGTCCACACCGAAGTCATGTTGATGTGCGGCCGGTCACAAAGCGTGCGCCGCAGCCGTTCCACCGAACGCGAAAGCTCGGCCTGCAGGAAGGCGAGGCCGAGCAGTGATCCAAATCGGACGAATTCCGTAGTCTCGTAGTTCGATCGGAGCAAGGCGATTACGGCGAGTGCCGCCGCAAGTCCTTCCACAATAAGAAAAACCGCAGGTACGCCACGTGGTCCGGACCATAACTCCCAGCGTCCCACCCAGGCTCTCAGACGTGTGCCGGCCCCTTCTCCGGCGAGTTCCGCATCCCCCATAATCATCGTCACCGGTCCCCCTTCCGTACACATTTCAATGTATCCGAGGTAGTACTGAGGGTGGCTCGCGTTATTTTCGGAACACACAGATGGAGCAGTGGGAGGGAGGATCATCATGAACGGTCGCGAGGACTGATCCCACCAATTCAGCCGGTCCGGCTCCCGGCCGGGAGCCATACATCGGGCCCGGTGGCGATGGTGCGTTTCCACGCCATCGCCATCGGGCCCGCCGTGGCGACGGCGACCGCCGCGGCCACTCCGACGGCCACGAACGGACCGGTCAACTGGGCGAGACCGCCCGCGAGCATGATCCCGATTCCTTGCACCGTCACCAAACTCGTCGAGGTCAGGCCCATCACCTGTGCCCGGACGCCGTCCGGCACCGCGCGGGCCATCAACGCGATGGCCTGCAGGTGGTACGGCGCCGCGCAGGCCCCGCTGAGCACGATCAGCGCGAGGCAGACCGGCAGCGACGGACGAAAGAAGACGAAAAGCAGAGGAACAACGGATGCAATGGCGAGAATGCCGACCATTCGCGTTTTCCGCCGAGCGGGAACCCATTTCGTGAAGATCCACGATCCGATTACCGAACCGACCGGATCCGCCGCGAGAATAAGTCCGACCGCGAAAGTCCCCGCCCCGAGTCCGACGGCGAGCGGGGCCGCGAGCCCTTCCGGCGCGATGGCGAACCCGGCGAGCATCTTCAGCCCGAACAGCACCCGGATTCCCTTGCCACGCCACAGTTCCCTGGCACCTTCACCACTGAAAGCCCGTGCCACCCGGCTTTTCACCGATGATTCCGCGGCGGCGGGCCTCCGGCGACGAACCCCTGTGGACACGAGCAGCGCCGAGACCACAAAGGTCATCGCGTCGATCACCAGTCCCCAGTAGGGCGTCACGAGCCCGATCACCAGTCCGCCACCGCCGAAGCCCGCCAGCTGCGCCGTTTGGATGGTGATCGTCCGCACCGCGAGCCCCGCGACGTACCGTTCGCCCTCGAGGACGTCCGGAAGCAACGCGAGTTGCGCCGCCCGGAACGGACCGCCCGCCATCGTCAGGATCACCAGCAGCCCGGCCAGCACCGGCAGCGGTGTCCCCGGAATTGCCATCAGCGCCGCGATCCCCGCGCGCAGCAGATCGCAGACGATCATCACCGTCCGCCGCGAATACCGGTCGGCCAGCCCGGCGAACAGGGTGCCGCCGATCAGCGTCGGCAGATACGTCAGCCCGTAGGCGAGCCCGGTCAACCCGGCCGAAGCCGTTCTTTCCCAGACCAGCACCGACAAAGCGACCCTGGCCAGCTGGTCACCGGCCTGCGAAAGCGCCTCGGCCGCCCACAACGCCCGGAACTCGCCAACGGCGAAAGCCGCCATGAACGCGGTGCTCCGAGCGGAATCCCCCTTTTCCATGAGCCCCTCCCCTTGGCTCACGGTAGTCGATCACTTCCGTTGTGTCAGCGACCATCCGGCCCACGACGACGGTGAGTGTCCACTGTGGAGAGACGATTCCGCGTGGTCAGCGACCTGCGCCGTAGCCCATCATCCCCTGTGCCATTTCCATCGCCAGCGAGCTCGCCACGGCGGGATCCATCATGTTCCGGAAGCCCTCCGTGGTCTTGTCGCGCGATCCGGTGTCGGAGCGTGGTTGCTCCGTCGGCCGGGTCTCGGCGGGCGGCAGGGCGACGACCTGTTCCCTGGCGGGCTTCCTCTTCGTCGTCGCGGGCGCCTGCTGCTTCACGGTGACCGGGACATAGACGGTCACCGGGGCGGCCTGCGGCGCGGGCGGCGCGACCGGCGGGGTGGGCTGCTGGGTCACCACGGCGGGCAGCGGCTGCTCGGGCAAGGCGGTGTCGTTGACCGGTGCGAGGGTGAACGTGCCGGCGAACCAGCCGATCGCGAGCAGGGCCACACCCGCTCCGCCGACCAGCCAGGACCGGGCGCGGCGGTGGATGACGACGGCCTTGGGCCGCAGATCCTTGTCGACGACCGGATCGCAGACCGGGGTCCGGACCGGCATCGGCTCGGGAACGGGCTCGTTCTCCGGGCTGCGCCGCCGTTTCGGCAGACTCGCCGCGATGATCCCCGTCCGGTCCAGCAATTCGGCGGTCTCGACGGGCACGCTCGCACAGAGCGCGGCGTCGGTCGGCGTACGGCGCTGGGCGGCGCGCGGCATGGGGACCTCCGGAAGGGGAATCACGAACTTGAGCATTGTGGTGCATTTCCGACGCCGCCGTAAGTAACGCACCCCGATCGAGTTATCCCGAGCCGTCCGGACCACGGAGGGTTACTCCATTCAGAGGTTCCTCATCCCCAAGCGCCCCAGCAGTGCCAACGGCCGCTGGTAAAAGGAGCCGAGAACCCGGGGAATCGCGTCGATGACATAGGCGTCGGGGCCGATCAGGATGCGCGGCGTCCCCCGTTCGATACCGCGCACGATGGTCTGCGCGGCCTTCGCGGGTGTCGTCTTCGCGATCTTTTCGAAGCCCTCCGCGGCTTTGTCGATGTCCCGCTCGACGCCGCCCCGCGCGTCGCGGGCGATATTCGTCTTGATGCCACCGGGATGCACGCAGCTGACCTTGACCGGATGCCGGGCGATCAGCATTTCCTGCCGCAGTGCCTCGGTGAACCCCCGCACCGCGAATTTCGCCGCGTTGTAGGCACTCTGCGTGGGCACGCCGATGAAGCCGAACACGCTCGAAAGGTTGACGATGTGCCCGTCACCCGAAGCGATCACCTGCGGCAGAAAGGCTTTCGTCCCGTTGACCACTCCGCCGAGATTGATCCCCATCAGCCAGTCGTAGTCGTCCCAGGTCATTTCTTCGACCGTCGCGCCGAGCGCGACCCCGGCGTTGTTCACCACGACGTTGGCGCCCCCGAAATCGACGGCGACCTCCTCGGCGTGCGCGAGAACGGCGTCACGGTCCGCGACGTCCAGCTCGTACGCCTTCGCGGTCGCGCCCGCTTTTTCACACAGCGCGACGGTGCCGGCCGCGCGGACGGCGTCGACGTCGGACAGCGCCAGCCTGGCCCCGCGCCCCGCCAGGTCGACCGCGAGCGCCTGACCGATTCCCGACCCCGCGCCCGTGATCACCACGACCTTGTCCGTGAACGACTTCATACCCGCTCCCATCCAGCTCGACTGTTACCGGAGGTAACACATACTACGGCTGTGAGCTTGCTGTGCGTTGATCGATTCGGGCTGTGTTCGTGGACCGCTTATGGTGATCTGTAGCCAGGACAGCCGTGGACGAGCGAAAGGAAGGCGATGCGCCGCGCCCTGTTACTCGCTCTTTGTGTCGTTCTGACCGGTTGCTCCGCCGCGTCGGATCCCGACGGGACCGACGCCGACACCGCCGCCGCGGCGACCGTGGCGGCCACTCCCGCTTCGCCCCTCAACCCGGCGATCGGCGCGCTCTTCATCGAAGGATCGCATTTCTGCACGGCCAGCGTCGTCCACAGTGGCCCGGGAGATCTCCTGCTCACCGCGGCACATTGCCTCCACGACGGCGAAGGCGGCGAGTACGCGACCGGGATCTCGTTCGCGCCCGGCTATCACGACGGCGTCGCGCCCTACGGCTATTGGGACGTCTCGGATCCGCAGGTCCCCGAAGGCTGGGCCGATTCGTCCGATCCGGACTTGGATGTCGGATTCGCGACCGCGCGTCAGGCAGGCAACCCGAAGACTCTGGAAAGCGTCACCGGTGCCAACAACCTGGTGGCCGGCGGCGGGTTCGCCCACACGATCACCCTGACGGGGTATCCGGACGAACGAGAGGCGCCGGTCGTCTGCCACGGCGCCAGCGAGCAGGCCGACACCTACCAGATGCGCGTCTCGTGCCCCGGCTTCACGACCGGCACCAGCGGCGGCCCGTGGGTGGTCGACCCCGATCCGAAGACCGAACTCGGCACCGTCGTCGGCGTGATCGGTGGCTATCTGTACGGCGGGGACGATCCGGACACGTCCTACAGCAGCTATTTCGACACCGACGTCGCCACCTTGTACCGGAAGATGGACACGCGGGGATGATCTCCCCATGAGCATCCACGACGTCCCGATCACCGGCGAGCCGATCCGCCTCGGCCAGTTCCTCAAATTGGCCAACCTCGCCGAAGACGGCTCGCACGCCAAAGACCTCCTCGACGCCGAAGAGGTCACGGTCAACGGCGAGGTGGAGGTCCGGCGCGGACGTCAGCTGACGAACGGCGACGTCGTGGAGGTCGGCGGCGAAGGCGGCCGCGTCGTCCTGGCCTAGGCGGGAGCTGAAGGGGACTTTCCCCGCATCACATGCGGCGAAAGCTCCCTTCACCGCGTCTCACGCGGGGAAAGTCCCCTTCAGCTCGTCCCGGCCTAGCGGCCCTGCAGTGGCGCCAGGCGCAGCGCCTTGGCGAGTTCTTCGAGCTCCCGGTGCACCGGCTCGTTCAGCGGGACACCCAGCGCCTGGCACTGTTCGAGATACTGCGCCTCGCGCCAGCCGGGGTAGCGGACCGGGGTCCCGCCTTCCCAGCCGAGCAGGCTGCCGAACAACGCGCTCGCGGCCTTGTAGAAACCGTCCGCGCTGCGCAGCGTCGTCGGCGCGATCGCCATCACCATGAGCCCGGTGTCGTGATCGTGGTCGCCGACGCCCGACAGGACCCCGGCGAAGATCTCGACCAGCAGGGAAAAGCCGGCGATCGAGGCGCTGGCCGCACCGGCAGTGTCCGCGAGAGTGTCCAGGTCGAGGACGAATTCGGGGTACGCGCCGGCGGGGGCGGCCATGCCGAGCGGGTTCGCGGCCGTCCCGCGCTCCCCGCCCGCCGCCATGACGAGCCCGATCATGGTGTGCGGCAACGCCCTCGCGGCGTGGTGCCCGGCGCGGCCGAACGGCCCGACGCCGCGCACCGACATGAGCCCGACGCCGTACCGGCCCGCGCGGGACACCGCCCGGTCCATCGCGTCACCGACGGCCCAGAGCCCCGGCGCGCGGCGGTAGTCGATCAGGGCGGCGGCGCCGCGGTCGGCGATCATCAGCGGTTCGGCGCGCGGCCGCACCATGCCGTTGACCAGCATCGGCAGATGCAGCCGCGTCAGTTCGGCGACCCCCGATTCGGGGGTTCCGATGAGGTCGCCGTGGCACAACGCCTCGGCGGCCATGCGGGCGCGCGACCACGGCAGATCGTGCGAGGTGAAGACCTCGGTGACGAGGTCGATCAGGGCGTCGATCGGGACGCGCTGCCAGACCTGTTCCGGGATCGGGGAGGGTTCGGCCGGTTCGGGGATCGGCTCGACGGGCGCACGGCGGAGGGAGCGAGGTCTGAGGGGCACTCCGCCGAGGGTGCCTAAACGCGTTTTTCGGCGTCAACGAACCTGACCACCTTCTAACCGACTGTGTGATCGAAGTGCCCGGAAGCGTCGGTGGGCGGACGTACGATCGGGGCATGTGCCGGAACATCACCACGCTTCGAGGCCTGGAGCCGGCGGCGACGCCGGACGAGATCGAGGCCGCCGCCCGCCAATACGTCCGCAAGGTGTCCGGGGTGCAGAGCCTCTCCGACGCCACGCGCGAGCCCTTCGAGGCCGCCGTCGCCGAGATTACGGCGATCACCAGGCGGTTGCTCACCGAACTGCCCGCCCGCCGTCAGCCGCCGACGACGGTGCCGCCGTTGCGCCGTCCCGAGGTCCAGGCGCGCATCGCCGCGAAGGCCGCCAAGACTCAGGCGTCCTGAACCAAGCATCGGCGGTTACGGTGAGCCGGTGACATATCCGCAGGACCCCTACGGTCAGCAGCAGCCCTACGGACAGCAGCCCACTTACGGGCAGCAACCTCCGTACGGGCAGCCGTACCAGCAGCCGGGCTATGGCTACGGCCCCGCCATGCCGCCGCAGGACCAGGGCCTGGCGATCGCGGCACTGGTCGTGTCGATCGCCAGTCTGGTCGTCTGCACCGGGCTGCTGTCGGTCATCGGCGTGATCATGGGGCATATCGCGCACTCGAAGGCCAAACGCGGCGAAGCCGGCGGCCAAGGGATGGCGCTCGCGGCGATCATCATCGGCTATATCGGCGTCGCGATCATCGTCGGTCTCGTGCTGTTGTTCGTCATCATCGGTGTCGCGACCGACTGGGACTTCGACTAGATCCGAAGCGTTCCCCACAAAGACAGTCGGATATCCTCGGTGGCGGTAGCGTGTCCGAGCGGCCGAAGGAACATGTCTTGAAAACATGCGAGGGCTCTGTCCTCCGTGGGTTCGAATCCCACCGCTACCGCCAGTCTTGAGAAAGCGAAGCTCCCCAGATCGGCTGACCTGGGGAGCTTCGCGGGGTCACGCGGGCACGAGGGCCCAGACGGTCTCGTCGCTACGACCGCCCACGAACGGCCGTTGCTCCAGGATCGAAGCCGTGCCGTTGTTGACCTGCCGCACCGCGAAGTTGCTGGCCCGGTTCACCAGCCCGTAGCGCGAGTCTGCGCTCCGGAGCAGCTTCCACTGCTGATTCGTGGACGAGCCGCAGTGCGTCTGTTCGAGGAGCGCGCCGTCCGCGGTGCTGCCGGAAACCGGCCGCACGCACTGGCCACTCCGCTCGTTCACGATCTTCCAGTACCCGCCGCCCGCGTCGGTGAGCTTCCACTTCTGGCCGTTGTCGTTCTGCCTGGCCACATTGGTGATCTTCGCGCCGGCGGACGTCGAACCGTCGACCACGGCCGCGCTGTTGCCGTTGGTGGCGACGGAAAGGTAGTACTTCTTGCCCGCCTGCGGACCGGGATCGGCGATGGGGTTCAGGGTCCACTGCTGGTTGGCCGCCCCGGTGTAGGGCTGCTGGACGAGCGGGGCCGGGTACGCGCCGCCGTCGGTGATCGCGTAGCCCGTCAGGTAGTTGAAGATCGCCACCTTGCCGTTGCCGAGCGGCTGGAACGCCCACCGCATGCCGTTCTGGCCGTTGCAGTTGTACTGCAGGATCTGCGTGCCGGGCGCCGTCCCGCTCTGGGCGCTGTCGGCGCACAGCTGGCTGTTGGCGTTGACGAGTTGCAGACCGGTGTTGTAACCCAGGATCCATTTCTGGCTCTGGGAGTCGGTCCGGGCGCGGTGGCTGAGGTTGGCGAGACCGCCGGTCGAGGAACCCACGACGTCGATGGCGTTGCCGCTCGCGCCGGTGATGACGTAGGTCTTCCCGCCTTGGGCATGGCCGTCGTCGTTGTCCGGAGTGTCCTTTTTGATCAGGAAGGCGCTGTTGGCGACGTTCCAGTGCGTGGCGAGCCAGCTTCCGGGGACGGGATTCGTGCTGAAGTAGTCGTCGTTGCCGCAGTCCAGCAGCCGGTCGAAATCACGCTGCGTGCAATCGAAGGACTGGGTGTCGCCGTAACACATCAGGTCCCATTCCTGGGAGCAGTGGCCGCCGCCCTGGTAGTGCGGGGCGCCCGGCAGGACCGCGCCGAGCATGTGGCCCACCTCGTGGGCGACGGCGTTGACCCCCCAGCAGGGCACGGCGATCTCGGTGTAGTGCCTGCCGTTGTTGAAGGCGTTGGCGGGACCGGGCTGGTCGTCGCTGTCGCCCCAGGTACCCGCGCAGGTGTGGGGGTTGTCGGAGAACAGGATGTAGTCGCGGTCGGCGTTGTAGTGGCCCGCCTGGATGGCCCGGTCGCGGATCGCGCCGGACAGGTACGTGCCGTCGGGCACCACCAGGTTGGCGACGGCGACCTGGCAACCGGCGCCTGCGGTCGTCACGTACCGGACGTGCCTGCTGGCGCCCGTCAGCGCGGCGCTGTCGTTGAACGAGTCGTCCATCCCGGACGCGTAGGCGCGCAGGGACGGCACGACGGTGGAGTACCGGTCGGGTTGGCCGGCTTCACGGACGTAGACCAGCTCGATGCGTTTACCGGAGACCCCGTCGCCCTCGCAGACCACCGGGTTGGCGGCGATCTGCGCTTGAGCGACGGAGAGAGCGAGTGGGGCCACCGGGGTCGCGCCGGGCGGCAACGGCCGGCTGTGATCCGTGGCGGCGAAATCATCGGAGGCGGAGGCTCCGGCTGTTTCACCCACGAGCAAGCCGCAGATGAGGCCGATGGTCACCAGCAGGCCGGCGGAGCGCCTTCTTGCTTTGGACAAGTGCTCTTCCTTTCGCGATGGAGGAACGCGATAAGAAGGCTAGAGATCGGATGTATAGACCACCAGGCAGAAGCACCGGCAGACTGCCATTACCCTTCCGCCATGGCCAAGTACTTGCTGCTCAAGCACTACCGGGGCGCACCGGCGTCGGTCAACGACATCCCGATGGACCAGTGGGCCCCGGAAGAGATCACGGCGCACGTGCAGTACATGCGGGACTTCGCGAACCGGCTCGTGGAGACCGGCGAGTTCGTCGAGGAGCGGGCTCTCGCCCCCGAAGGCACCTTCGTCCGCTACGACGGCGAGGGCAAGCCGCCGGTCACCGATGGCCCCTTCGCCGAGACCAAGGACCTCATCGCCGGTTTCATGCTGATCGACGTCGACAGCCACGAGCGCGCGCTCGAACTCGCGGGCGAGCTGTCGGCCGCTCCGGGAGCGGGTGGGAAACCGATCCACGAGTGGCTCGAACTGCGTCCGTTATGGGGCGAGCCGCTGGTCATCACGGAGTGACCGCCGAAGTGGACGAGACCCTGCTCCGGAGCCTCACGCCGAACGTCCTCGGGATCCTCGTCCGCCGCGGGGCCGACTTCGCCGCGGCCGAGGACGCCGTGCAGGAAGCGCTGATCGAGGCCGTCCGCGTCTGGCCGGGAGACCGGCCGAAGGACCCGAAGGGCTGGCTCGTCACCGTCGCCTGGCGCAAGTTCCTCGACGCGGCCCGGTCGGACGCCGCCCGGCGCCGTCGCGAGGACCTCGTCGACGAGGAGCCGGAGCCCGGGCCCGCCCCTGACTCGGACGACACGCTGCAGCTCTACTTCCTGTGCGCCCACCCGTCGCTGACGCCGTCGTCCGCGGTCGCGCTCACCCTGCGCGCCGTGGGCGGGCTGACCACCCGCCAGATCGCGCAGGCGTATCTGGTGCCCGAGGCGACCATGGCGCAGCGCATCAGCCGGGCCAAGCGCACCGTGTCCGGGGTGCGGTTCGACCAGGCGGGCGACGTCGCCACCGTGCTCCGCGTGCTCTACCTGGTCTTCAACGAGGGCTACTCCGGCGACGTCGACCTCGCCGCCGAAGCCATCCGGCTCACCCGCCGGCTGGCGGCCTCGATCGACCATCCCGAGGTCGCGGGGCTGCTCGCGCTCATGCTGCTGCACCACGCCCGGCGCGCCGCCCGGACGTCCGGCGGCGACCTCGTCCCGCTGGCCGAACAGGACCGCGGCCTCTGGGACACGCGCCTGATCGCCGAAGGTGTCGAGATCCTGCAAGCGTCGTTGGCCCGCGACAAGCTGGGCGAGTTCCAGGCGCAGGCCGCCATCGCGGCGCTCCACGCCGACGCGCCCGCCGCCGGGGAGACCGACTGGGTGCAGATCGTCGAGTGGTACGACGAACTCACGCACCTGACCGGCAGCCCGGTCGTGCGGCTCAACCGCGCGGTGGCCGTCGGCGAGGCGGACGGACCGCGGGCCGGCTTGGCGGCGCTCGCGGAACTGGACGACTCGCTCCCCCGGTACACCGCGGTGGCCGCGTACCTCCACGAGCGCGACGGAGACCTGGCGAAAGCGGCGCGGCTGTACAGCGAGGCCGCCGAGAAGGCGGCGAACCTGGCCGAGAGCGCCCACCTGACCCGTCAGGCCGCGAGGATCAACGCCCTCAAGAAGTGACCGGCGGCAGCCGCGGCAGGCCGTCGATCTCCGACAGGTGCTCCAGCACCCGTCCGAAGGCCTGTCCCAATACCTGCTGCTCTTCCGGGCTCAGGAGGTCGATCAGGTGCTCCCGGACGCCCTCGACATGCGTCGGCGCCGCGCCCTCCAGCAGTTCCGATCCACGTTCCGTCAGTTCCGCGACGACGCCGCGTTTGTCCGCCGGGTCGCGAGTGCGGCGGATGATGCCTTCGGCTTCCAGCCGGACCATCTGGTGCGAAAGCCTGCTCTTGGTCGAGCCGAGCATGCTCGCCAGCTCCGTCATCCGCATCCGGCTGTCGGGCTGGAGCGAAAGGCAGACCAGGACCTCGTAGTCGGCGAGGGTGACTTCGTGACGCTCGGAAAGTTCCCGGTGCAGCCGCTGCCGCAGGCGCATGGTGGCGACGATGTACGAGCGCCACGCGACCATCTCCGACTCGGACAGCCAGCGCACTTCTTTTTGCTCCACCGCCATCCACGCAGGGTAGATCGTTGATCGCACGAGGCGCATACCCACCGGTCACTTTTCGGCCCCTGAAAAATCCGGCGGAACATTCGCCCGAAGGAGGGTTACGAAAAGGTTGAGACTCGGCGAGAAAAGGCGCATTCTGCTTGTCAGCGGATGGTCGGGCAAGTATCGGGCGAGCCATCGGATGGCCGTCGGACCTGCCTCCCAGCCGGGAAGGGTCAGGTGGTGGTATGGCGGGTGATTCTCGCGGTTGACCGCCTGCTGTGTCCCCGCGACCGGAACGGAAAGGACCGGGTCGGTCGCGACTGTGAACAGCGACGAGCGCGGGCATCTCGGATGCGCTCGACAATTCTCGCGCATTCGGCGTCACTCCGGCCTGTTTCGGGTTAGCGGCCTCTTCGACCGCCTCGGCAGCGCCAGGCGCCGGCCCGGTGATCGCGGCCAACCGGCGATCGGAACAAGACAACCTCGGTAGTTCTGGGTGCGGCCACTTCGCGTGGCCGCACCCAGGCATATCCGGGCCTCTCCGGCTACGCTTCCCCCCGTGCGATTCGACGAAGGCGCGGGCCTGGACACCTCCGAAGTCGAGGACCTGCGCGGCGGTGGCGGTGGTGGCGGTATCGGCGGCCGGGTGGCACTCGGCGGCGGCGGGCTCGGCGTGGTGGGCCTCGTCATCTACTTCCTCCTCTCCCAGTTCGGCGGCGTGGACCTGAACCCGTCCTCGGGCGGGCTCGGCGGCCTCGGCGCCGTGGGTTCCGGGCAGCAGACGGACAACACGTCGCTGTCGCAGGAATGCAAGACCGGCGCGGACGCGAACCGGAAGCACGACTGCGCGATCGTCGCCATCATCAACTCGATCCAGGACTACTGGGGGCAGGAGTTCCAGCGGTCCGGGTCGACCTACCGCAAGGCCGTCACCAACTTCTTCAGCGGCGGCGTGAACACGGCCTGCGGCAACGCGACTTCCGACGTCGGGCCGTTCTACTGCCCCGGCGACTCCGAGGTCTACATCGATCTCGGGTTCTTCAACGAACTCCGCACCAGGTTCGGCGCGCAGGGCGGGCCGTTCGCGGAGGCGTACGTGCTGGCCCACGAATACGGTCACCACGTGCAGAACCTCACCGGAGTGTCCAAAAAGGGCACCGGGAGCGGGCCGACGTCGGGTTCGGTGCGGCTCGAACTGCAGGCCGACTGCTACGCCGGGGTCTGGGCGAACCACGCCACGACCGCACCGACCGAGACCGGGCGTCCGCTGATCACCGAGATCAGCCAGGAAGACATCGACTCCGCGCTGGACACCGCTTCGCGCATCGGTGACGACTACATCCAGACCAAGCTGGGCGGTGGCCGGGTCGACGAGTCGAAGTTCAGCCACGGCACTTCGGCGCAGCGGAAGAAGTGGTTCACCACCGGCTTCCAGACCGGCCAGCCGGCGCGGTGCGACACCTTCGCGACCAACAGCCTGGGCTGAGTCTTCCTCTCCAGAGACGCAATGAAGGGGACTTTCATAGCAAATTTCGCTATGAAAGTCCCCTTCATTGCATTTGAGGGAGCTACTACGCGGCGACGTGGCCGTGGTGGTCGTCAGCGTGGACGGAAGCCGTCAGGCTCCGCTGCTTGGACCGCTCGGCCGCGCGGACGGCCTTGGCCTTCGCGGCCTTGCCACCCGGGACACCGTTGATGTTCTCGGTGCTGGTCGCGTACACGCCCAGCGCCCAGGCGACGGCGTCGGAGTTGCGGTCGAGCGCGACGCGGTCGACGTTGCCGAGGTTGTCGCACTTCTGGTGGTAGCACTTGTCGTAAGGAACGTTGGCGCTACCGCCCCACTTGGCGGCCTGCGCCGCGGTCTTCACGCCTTCGGCACCGGTGAACAGGCCACCGGCCGGGATGCCGACCGCGATGAACTGGCCGTAGTCCGAACGACCGGTGAAGTCGGTGCCCTCGACCGGGACGCCCTTGCCCTTCTCGAGGTAGTCCACGAGGGTCTTCTCGAGCTGCGCGGAACCGTACGGGCCGGGGCCCGCGCCGGTGGCGTCGGAGTCGTCACCGTCGTAGGCGAAGTACGCCGCGTTCGGCGAGCCGATCATGTCGTAGTTCAGGTACAGCGCGACGTCGAGCTGCTGCTCGAAGCTCAGCGAGTTGACGTAGTGGGTCGAGCCGACGAGCCCGAACTCCTCCGCGCTCCACCAGCCGAAGCGGACGGCGTTGTTGGCCTTGGGCTTGCTGCCCAGCTGCAGCGCGGTCTCCAGCAGCGCGGCGGAACCGGTGCCGTTGTCGTTGATCCCGGGGCCCTCGGTGACGCTGTCGAGGTGGGCGCCGAGCATCACGACGTTGTCCTTGCGACCGGTCTTGGTCTCGGCGAGGACGTTGTAGCTGGTCCGCGCCTCCTGGAGGGCACGCAGGTCGAGGGTGACCGAGGCGCCGGCCTTGCCCGCGAGCACCTGGCCGTCGGCCTGGGTGATGCCACCGGTCGGGATCTTGCCCGCGGCCGGGTCGCCCAGGGTGCCGTTGACCGGGCCCGGGACGTTGTTGTAGACGATCGCGCCGACGGCACCGGCCTCGGCGGCGGTCGCCTGCTTCTGCGCGAAGGAGCAGCCACCGCGCTGGATCAGCGCGATCTTGCCGGTGACCCCACCGGCGTAGTCGGCCGCTTCACAACCACTGGTGTCGTCGACCGGGACCACCGCGAGCGGCGCGGTGATTCCACCCGCGGGCGTCGACGGGCTGTAGGACATGATGATGATCGGGACGTCGGCACCCG
This sequence comes from Amycolatopsis sp. lyj-84, assembly GCF_046549075.1. NCBI lineage: Bacteria > Bacillati > Actinomycetota > Actinomycetes > Pseudonocardiales > Pseudonocardiaceae > Amycolatopsis > Amycolatopsis sp. lyj-84. The sequence continues at coordinate 166,254 of NZ_JAJPWO010000008.1, read as the reverse complement.
CGACCGTCAGCTTCTCCGCGAGGGTCTCCGCGTAGGTGAACGGGAACTCCTGGCGCGTGACCGTGAAGCCCGCCTGCTCCAGCTTCGTGGCCACGTACTCCGCGGACTTCTTGTGGCCCTCGGTGCTGGCCGCGCGACGGCCGCCGGTCGAATCCGAGATCCGCTGAAGCGCGATCAGGTGCCGGTTGACGTTGCCCACGTCGACCTTGTTGACGAGCTGCTTGGCCAGTGCGGGACCGTCGAGTTTCGGCGCGGCCGTCGCAGCGGGAGCCATTCCGACCGTGAGCGCGGCGGTCGCCATCACCACGATCGAGGGAACAATGCTTCTTCGCGAATATGACATGAGCGTCACCTTTGTGTGGTTTGCGTCATAGGTCAACCGACGTTCGGCGGACTTCCCATCACCGTTATAGGGTCGGTTGTATGTACGCGATCACCATCCGTGAGCCCGGCGATCCCGACGTTCTCGAATGGACCGAGGTCCCCGATCCGGTGGCGGGCGAAGGCGAAGTGGTTCTCGACGTCGCCGCGAGCGCCGTCAACCGCGCTGACCTGCTGCAACGCCAGGGTCATTACCCTCCTCCGCCGGGTGCGAGCGAAATCCTCGGGCTCGAATGTTCGGGCACGATCGCCGAAATCGGCGAAGGCGTCGAAGGATGGCAAATCGGCGACGAGGTTTGTGCTTTGCTCGCCGGTGGTGGCTATGGGGAAAAGGTCGCCGTCCCGGCGGGACAACTGCTTCCGCTTCCCGCCGAAGTCGAATTACTCGCGGCCGCCGGATTGCCCGAAGTCGCGTGCACGGTCTGGGCGAACGTGGTGATGCACGCCGGATTGTCCGAGGGCGAGGTCCTGCTCGTCCATGGCGGGGCGGGCGGGATCGGCACGCACGCGATCCAGGTCGCCAAGGCGCTCGGCGCGACGGTCGCGGTGACCGCGGGTTCGCCCGCGCGGCTGGAGAGCTGCCGCCAGCTCGGCGCCGACATCACGATCAACTACAAGGAGCAGGACTTCGTCGAGGTCCTGCGCGCCGAGACCGGCGGCGCGAACGTCGTCCTCGACAACATGGGCGCCAAGTACCTCGACCGCAACCTCGACGCGCTGGCCATGGACGGCAGGCTCGTGGTCATCGGCATGATGGGCGGGGTCAAGGGCGAGCTCAACATCGGCAAGCTGATGGGTAAACGCGCCAGCGTGTTCGGCGCCGGCCTGCGGTCGCGGCCGCTGGACCAGAAGGCCGCGATCGTTGCCGACGTCCGCGAGCGGCTGTGGCCGTTGGTGGGGCAGGGTTCGGTGAAGCCGATCGTCGGACAGGTCGTCCCGATGGCCGAGGCGGCCTCGGCGCACCGCGCGCTCGAAGAAGGCACGGTTTTCGGCAAGGTTCTTCTGGCTGCAAAATCCTGACGAGTCAGGCGCAGCCTGTCCGTTGAGGGTGGCGGCGGGGCGGGGTCCGGGCTCAGCGGATCTCTTCCAGCACCCGGACGAGCTGATTGACCTCGAAGACGTTCGAGTAGTGCGCGAGGCCGATCCGGACGGCGCCGCCGACTTCGGCGGCGCCCAGTGATCCGAAGACCCCGCTCGTGCCGTCGTCGGCGAAGGCGCAGAGCCCTTGGGACGCGAGGTACTCCGCGACCTCGGGCGACTTCTTGCCCGCGACGGCGAAGGCCAGCGCGGGGATCCGGCGCATGGCGTCGCCGATCACCATGACGTGCCTCAGCGAACGCAGCTCCGTGGACAGTTGCGCCAGAAGTCCCGCGTGGTACGACTTCGCCGATCCCAGCGACGTCACCAGCTTCTCGCGCCGCGAGCCCATCGCCGCGTCGTCCAACCCGGCCAGATAGTCGATCGACGCGATCAGGCCGGCCAGCAACGGATACGCGTGCGGCCCCAGTTCCATCCGGGCCGGTCCGCGCGCGGCCGGGTCGAGCGAGACCGACGGCAGGCGTTCGAGCAGTTCGGGATCGCGGAAGACCAGCGCCCCCACCGACGGCCCGCCCCAGGCCTGCGCCGAAACCACCATCACGTCGGCGCCGAGCGCATTGAGGTCCAGCGGCACGAACGGCGCCGCGTACGTCGCGTCGACGACGACCAGCGCGCCGACCCGTTTGGCGAACTCGATCACCGTCGGGACGTCGGGCCGGGTGCCGACCGAACCGGACGCCAGCGTGACCGCGACGGCCTTGGTGCGCGCGGAGACGAGGTTCTCGTACTGCCAAGCGGGCAGCTCGCAGGTCTCGATGTCGATCTCGCCCCAGCGCACGACCGCGCCGACCCGTTTCGCGGCGCGGCGCCACGGCGCGAGGTTGGCCTCCTCGTCGAGCCGGGAGACGACGACCTCGTCGCCGATCGTCCAGCGGTCGGCCATCGCGTCGACGAGACGGCGGATGAGGTCGGGCGCGTTGGGTCCGAGCACGACTCCGGCCGGGTCGGCGCCGACCAGGTCGGCGACCGCCCGGCGAGCGGCCGTGACAATGCTTTCCGCACGCTGTGAGGCCGGAAACGCTCCACCCGGCCCGGACACCGGAGCGCGCATGGCCGTGGATACGGCCGAAGCGACCTGTTCAGGTACGAGCATTCCGGCGGCGCCGTCGAAGTGAATCCAGCCGTCACCCAGCGCGGGAAACAACCCACGGATACGAGCGACGTCGAACGCCATGGGGACACCGTACGGACGTGCGGTTTGGCGCTTTACCCGGGGTTGGGTGCCCGACCACGGGGCGCGACGATTCCCGCTACGCTCGGAGACGGCATCGAAAACCGCGCTGCGCTTTGTGCCCGACGTAGGCCAGGATGGAGCACATGACCGACCCAGTTTCCCGCGAATCGACCACCCCCGGTGACGGCGGCGGAGACTCTTCACCGCACGTGGTGGTCGTCGGTCCCGACGGCGTCCCGGTCGGCACCGCGCGCCTCGCCGGCGGCTCCGAGCAGGCCGAAGGCGAGGAGTCGCTCGGCGACCTCGTCGAAGAGCCCGCCAAGGTGATGCGGATCGGCACGATGATCAAGCAGTTGCTGGAGGAGGTCCGCGCCGCACCGCTGGACGACGCCAGCCGCACGCGCGTGCGTGAGATCCACCAGACCTCGATCCGCGAGCTGGAGCAGGCGCTGGCGCCGGAACTGCAGGACGAACTCGAGCGGCTGGTGCGGCCGTTCACCGAGAACTCGACGCCTTCGGACGCCGAACTGCGGATCGCCCAGGCTCAGCTGGTCGGCTGGCTGGAAGGGCTGTTCAGCGGCATCCAGACCGCGCTGTTCGCGCAGCAGATGGCCGCGCGGGTGCAGCTGGAACAGATGCGGCGCGGGCTCCCGGCCGGTCCTTCCGCGGGTGGCGCCCTCGGCGGCCCCGGCGAGGCTCACGGGCCTGGCCAGTACCTCTGACAAGTGCAATGAAGGGGACTTTCCTTGCGAAATTTGCAAGGAAAGTCCCCTTCATTGCGGTCGGAGGGGTCAGCGCAGCGGGCGGAAGAACGCCCGCAGGTCCCCGATGAGCAGGTCCGGCACCTCCAGTCCCGGGAAGTGACCGCCGCGGTCCGGAGTGGACCAGTGCACGATGTTGTCGGTGCGCTCGGCGAGATGCCGGATCGGGAGGCCGGTGTCCTTCGGGAACACGGCCACCCCAGTGGGCACAGTGGACTTCGGCGGCTCCTCGCCCCAGGCCCCGCCCAGCGAGGAATAGATCCGCGAAGACGAGTTCGCCGTGCCGGTGAGCCAGTAGAGCATCACGTTGGTGAGCAGATCGTCGCGATCGATGGCGTCCTCGGGTACATCGCGCGAGTCCGAATAGGACTTGAACTTCTCCACGAGCCACCCGAGCTGCCCGGCCGGTGAGTCGGTGAGCCCGTAGGCAAGCGTTTGCGGCTTGGTCGCCTGGATCATCGCGTAGCCCAGCTCGCCGTACTGGAAGTCCCGCCCGCGCGCCAGCGCCGCCTCACCGCGCGCGAGTCCGTCGCCGGTGAGCCCTTCGAGATCGGCCTCCGACTCGGGCACCGCGCTCGGCAGCATCGTCAGATGCGCGCCGATCACCCGCTCCGGGCACCGGACGCCCACCTGCCGCGACACGATCGCGCCCCAGTCGCCGCCGTGCAGCCCGAACCGCTCGTACCCGAGCCGCGACATCAGCACCGGCCAGGCGTCGGCGATCCGGTCGGATCCCCAGTTCGCCTCGGTCGTCGGCCCGGAGAACCCGAAGCCGGGCAGCGACGGCACGACGACGTGGAACGCGTCCGCCGGGTCGCCGCCGTACGCGCGCGGATCGGACAGGGGCCCGATGACGTCGAGGAACTCCACGATGGACCCGGGCCAGCCGTGCGTCAGCATCAGCGGCTTCGCGTCCGGCTCGGGCGAGCGGGCGTGCAGGAAGTGGATGTCCGCGCCGTCGATACTCGTCATGAAGCCGGGGAAGCCGTTGAGGCGCTCCTCGTGCGCGCGCCAGTCGTAGCGGAGGCGCCAGTACTCGGCGAGCTCCTGGAGGTACCCGAGCGGCGTCCCGAGGCCCCAGCCGACGCCGTCGATCTCGTCCGGCCAGCGGGTGTTCGCGAGGCGGGCGGCTAGGTCGTCGAGGTCACGCTGGGGGACGGCGATCTTGAACGGCGAGATGGTCATACGGACGACGGTAGGGAGGATCGAGGACAGGAACGGTCCTCGATCTCACACCCGGTATTCCGGCGGAACCCAATCGGACATCAGGTCGGCGACGTCCTCGACCCATTCCTCTTCCGCTTCCCGGCTCTCCGCACGGAGGAACAAGATCGTGTCGATCAGCGCCTGATACAGCTTCGCTCGCGAGACACCCCGATCGAGCTCCGCGACGAGCGTGGGCCGAGTTCCCCACGGCTTCTGCTTCTCCGTGTACAACGCGAGGAGCCTGGCGCGAAAGTCCTCGCTGACCTCCACCGAGGGCAGGGAACGCTCCAGCCGGTCAAGCACACGGTCCACACCCTTGCCGTCCACGGCGGACGACGCCGTCTCCGAGAACCGCCGCCGCACCTCTTCGTCGCTCAACAGCGTCCGCAGCGTCTCAACGGCGTCGTCGGCCAGGGCCGCCGCGCTCCCCAGCCCGGCCGCCAGTCCGAGGTCCAAAGCTCCCCGGTAGCCCGTCTCCTGGTTGTCGACCAGCTTCACGACACCGGTCGGCACACCGAGACAGCACAGCTCCAGCAGCGTGACACCGGCCGCGCTCACCGCGACGTCCGTCTCCACCAGCAGGTCGAGCAGTCCCGGTCCTGGCGGCGCGATCCGGAATTCCTGGCCGGGCAGGGCCTCCGGCACGACGGGTTCACCGCGCACGAGGACATCGGCGACGAACGGCAGTCCCGTGTCGCGCAAGGCGTGCAGCAGCGCGCTGACCGTGCCCGCCCATTCGGTCCCGCCGCCGAGCACCACGGTCACGTGCGGCCGCTCGGCACCTTCACGACCGCGGCGCTTCTCGCGCGCGTCCCGGACGACGTCTCGCAGTGGCGCGTAGGCCACGCCCCGGAGCAGCTCGCCGGAACCGTCGTCGGGCCGCGGCGCGGGAGCGAAACCACAGTCGACGACGAGGTCCGCCGCGCGCCTGCCGAACACGTCGTCCTCGATGGACACCAGCAGCGCGCCCGCGGCGTTGACTTCCCGACGCTCCTCGCCGATGCCGTAATGGTCGATGAGCACCACGTCGAAGTCTTCGGCCAGCGCGGCGGTAACGGCGGAGTTGAGCACGGGAACGGACAGCTCGCCGAACCGGGCCGCCAGCCATTCGGCGTTGTCCACGAAACCCGAGAACGCGACTTCCCAGCCCCGCGCGACCGCGCGTTCGGCGTAGGCGACCATGCGCGAAACATGGCCCGCGCCGATCATCCCGGAGGCGTCGGCCCGCAGCACCAGCTTAGTCACCTGGCCACCTTCTTCTGCTCGACGTGCTCGTTGAGCTTCGCGAGGTCGGGCCGGGAGCGCAGCACGGCGACCACTTCGCGCCAGTCACCGACGCGGTCGCCCAGTTCGGCCACGACGCCCTCGATGACCGCCCAGTCCGCGGCGGTGTCCAAGGTCACGCGCAGGTCTTCGGCGGGCGGGCTGACCACGACGCCGGAGCACGAGTAGGTCTCCGGTCGCGAGTAGATGCCCGAAGTCACGTGTTCCCGATCCGCGCCGCGAGCGGTCTCGACCTGCTCGGCCAGCACTCCCGCGCGTACGAGTTCCGCGTCGAAGCCCCGGGGCAAGGTGCGCACCAGGGTCGTACTCAAGTAGTCCAGCGACGGCTGGGCGCGCCACAGCGTGACGAGCTGCCCGATCAGCGCCGGGTCCAGCAGCGGGCAGTCGGCGGTGAGCCGCACCACGGCGTCGGCCGGGTACGACTCGATGGCCACGGCGAAGCGCGCGAGGACGTCGTCGAGCGGCCCTCGGGCGACCAGGGCGCCGTGCCGGGCGGCTTCCTCGGCCACCGCGTCGTCCTCGGCTTCCGTGGAGGTCGCGACCACGACGTCGTCGATTCCCGGCGAACTCGCGGCGGCCCGGACGACCCAGCCCAGGACACTCCGGCCCGCCAACGGCCGGAGCACCTTGCCGGGCAGCCGGGTCGACGACGCGCGCGCCTGGATGACGGCGTTGACCACGTGGGCCCCGGGGTCTGGATCCATGGGTGACATGATGGCCTGCGGCAGTAGCACCGAAACGCGGAGGTCAACGATGTCCGAGCTGGATGGCTCCAGCATCCTGCTCACCGGCGGGACCGGTTCGTTCGGCAAGGCGTTCATCACCCACGCCCTGGCCGAGCTGAACCCGCGACGGCTGGTCGTGCTCTCCCGCGACGAGCTCAAGCAGTACGAAGCCCGGCAGCAGTTCGACAACGACCCGAGGCTGCGCTGGTTCATCGGCGACATCCGCGACCGCCGCCGCCTCGAGCGCGCGATGCACGGGGTCGACTACGTGGTGCACGCCGCCGCGCTCAAGCAGGTCGACACGGGTGAGTACAACCCGTTCGAATTCGTGCAGACCAACGTCGTCGGCTCGCAGAACGTCATCGAGGCCGCGATCGACACCGGGGTGAAGAAGGTCGTCGCGCTCTCGACCGACAAGGCGTCGAGCCCGATCAACCTCTACGGCGCCACCAAGCTGTGCGCCGACCGGATGTTCATCAGCGCGAACCACTACGCCGCGACGCATCCGACCAGGTTCTCCGTGGTCCGCTACGGCAACGTGATGGGCTCGCGCGGCAGCGTGATCCCGTTCTTCCGCGCGCTCGCGGCCAAGGGCGAGTCGCTGCCGATCACGCACAAGGAGATGACCCGCTTCTGGATCACGCTCCCGCAGGCCGTGCAGTTCGTGGTCGATTCCTTCGACCAGATGAACGGCGGCGAGCTGTACGTGCCGCGCATCCCGAGCATGCGGCTGGTCGAGCTCGCGCAGGCCATCGCACCCGGGGCGGCGATGCACGATGTCGGCATCCGGCCCGGCGAGAAGCTGCACGAAGAGATGATCGCCCCCGACGACGCCCGCCGGACCGTGCGGCTGACCGACCGGTACGTCGTCCAGCCGCACATCGCGGGCTGGGGCTACGAGCCGCCGTCGGACGGCCAGGCCGTGCCGGAGAACTTCGCGTACCGCTCGGACACCAACGACCTCTGGCTCGACGCCGACGAGCTGCGCGACCTGGTCGAGCAGTATGGCTGAGCAGTTCCTCCCGTACGGCCGTCAGTCCATTTCGGACGAGGACATCGCCGCGGTCACCGACGTGCTGCGCGGCGACTGGCTGACCACCGGTCCCGCCGTCACGCGCTTCGAGGAAGACCTCGCCGAGCACACCGGCGGCACGCCCGCCGTGGCCGTCACCTCGGGCACGGCGGCGCTGCACGTCGCGTACGCGGCGGCCGGGATCGGTCCCGGTGACGAGGTCGTCACCTCGCCGATGACGTTCGTCGCCACCGCCGCGATGGCCGCGCTGCTCGGCGGCAAGGTCGTCTTCGCCGACGTCGAAGCGGACACCGGCAACCTCGACCCGGCGGCGGCTTCGGCGGCCGTCACCTCGCGGACCAAGGTCGTCGCGGCCGTGGACTACGCCGGCCACCCGGCGGAACTGGGCGAACTCGGCCGGATCGCCCGCGACAACGGCGCACTGCTGCTGGAGGACGCGGCGCATTCGGTCGGCGGGAGCTGGCAGGGCAGGCCCGTCGGCTCGCTCGCCGACCTGACGACGTTCTCCTTTTTCCCGACCAAGAACCTCACCACGGCCGAAGGCGGCGCGGTGATCGCCGGTTCGGACGAGCTGCTGACGCGCGCCCGCGGGTTCCGCAACCACGGTCTGGTGCGGGACAAGGCGGCGCAGCGTTATCCGGACGAGGGCGCGTGGCACCAGGAGGTGCACGAGTTCGGCCTCAACTACCGGCTGCCGGATGTGTTGTGCGCCTTGGGAAGCAGCCAGCTGCGGCGGCTCGCCGAGTTCAAGAAGCGCCGCGCCGAGATCCACGCGCGTTACACCGCCGCACTGTCCTCTTTGGACGGCGTACTGACGCCGGCCGTCCGCGAGGGCGCGGATCCGGTGTGGCACCTGTACCCGCTGCGAGTCCTCGAAGGACGTCGCCGTGCGCTGTTCGATCACTTGCGCGGCAAGGGAATCGGCGTGCAGGTCAACTACATCCCCGTGTACTGGCACCCGGTTTTCGAGGACCTCGGGTACCGGCGGGGGCTGTGCCCGAACGCGGAGCTGTACTACAGCCAGGAACTTTCGCTGCCGCTGTTCCCGGCGTTGACCGACGCCGACGTGGACCGCGTCATCGACGAGGTCCACGCCTTCTTCGGCAGGGGCTGAAGGGGACCATAGCCGCGTAAGGCGCGGTGAAGGGCGCTTTCCTCGCATCGCATGCGGCGAAAGTCCCCTTCAGTCCTCCCTAGATCAGGCCCCAGGTGAGTGCGGTGCCCTTCGGGACATCGGAGGCGAAGGTGCGGCCGAGCACGTTCACGATCTCGGCCGGCGCCAGCCCACCCGCGGGCCGGATCGAGCGGACGTTCTCGCGCGTCACCGTGTCCCCGGCGCGCACGTCCTCGACGACGTAGAGGGAACGCCGGAACCGCAGGCCTTCCTTCTCGCTCTCGCGCGGCCCGATCACCGCCGCGCCCAGCGCCTCCCAGGCGCGGTGCGACTCGGTGACCAGCGCGGCCAGTTCGGCGGGTTCCAGGGAGAACTCCGAGTCGACGCCGCCGTCGGTCCTGGCCAGTGTCACGTGCTTCTCGATCGCGACGGCGCCGAGGGCGACGGCCGCCAGCGGGGCGCCGATACCGGGCGTGTGGTCGGACAGGCCGACGAGCGTTCCGGTCACCCCCGCCAGGACGGGCAGGCCGCGCAGGTTGCTCTCGGCGGGCGACGCCGGATAACTGGCGGTGCAGCCGAGCACGATCAGCTGGTCGTTGCCCGCCTCGCGCGCCGTCCGCACCGCGGCGTCGATCTCGGCGACGCTGGCCATCCCGGTCGAGATGATCAGCGGTTTGCCGGTCTTCGCGCACAGGTCGATCAGCGGCAGGTCGACGATCTCCGACGATGCGATCTTGTACGCGGGCGCGTCCAGCGACTCCAGCAGGTCGACCGCGGTGGGGTCGAACGGGCTGGAGAAGATCTCAAGACCGCGGGCACGGGCGCGCTCGAACAGCGGCTCGTGCCACTCCCACGGCGTGTGGGCGCGCTCGTAGAGCTTGTAGAGGTTCTCGCCGCCCCACAGCGAATGCGAATCGCCGATCCGGAAGTCCGGGGTGTCCACGTCGATGGTGATCGTGTCCGGGCGGTAGGTCTGCAGTTTGACCGCCTGCGCGCCGGTTTCGGCGATCGCGTCGACGATCTCCAGTGCCCGGCCGAGGTCACCGTTGTGGTTACCGGACATTTCGGCGATCACGAACGGCGGGTGCGCCGCCGAGAGGACGTGTGCGCCGATGCGCACCTCGCTGGCGGTCATCGGGGTGGGACTACCTCTTCTTCCTGGTCCGGCGGTCGGCGGCACGCAATTCGGTCCAGACGACCTCACGCGGCTCGCCGTCGACCTCCCGAACATACCTGCGTGTTTCGGTGAAGCCGAATCGCTTGTGCAGCTGCAGGACCTGCCGGTTGTCCGCGAGCGTCGCGCCACCCAGCAGGTTCAGGCCGAGAACGTCGAAGCCGTAGTCGACGGCCGCGCCCTCCAGCTTCAGCCAGGCCGGGAGGACCTCCCTGCCGAGCCCCTCGACATCCAGGTAGAAGTGCCATTCCGCGCTTCCCGCTTCGGCGTCGATGTCGCTGAACAGCACGACACCGGCGGGCAACCCGCCATGCCGGTAGACGAGCACGCGACGGCTCGGGTCCGCGCGAGCGGCCTCGAACCAGCCACGGTGTTCTTCGGCACCGATCTCGTGTGTGGTGAAGCTGACCCGCCGGACCGACGGATGGTTACGCCACCGCCGGATCCGCTCGAGGTCGCCTTCTCCGGCCTCGACCAGCGAGCCGGTCATTCGCCTGCCGGCACGGTGACGGTCTCCTCGATACGGCGCAACCGGTCCTCGTAGCGGGCGATCCCGGCCAGCCGGACGCGGATCTGGGCGTGCTGGCGCTGGATCTCCTGGATCAGGCTGCGCGCCTCGGCCAGTTCGGGCTTGTCGGCGTGCGCCGGCAGCGAGATCGACTCGCGCAGGTCCTCCAGCTGGGCCTCCTGGGCCGCGACGCTCGGGATCAGGCGGTCCAGCTCGGCGCGGGTCCAGCGCAGGTCGCCGCGCGCGTGCTCGAGGCCGCTTTCGGCGCCGTCGAGGCGGCGGCGGTGGTCCGCGGTGGCGTGTTCGAGTTCGTTGACGCGCCCGTTGAGGTCGCGGAGCCGCTCGTCGATCCGGAAGTCGATGAGCCGGGCGATCCGGCCGATCACGCCGCTGCGGAGTTTCTGCACTGCCATGGGTGGTTCCTTCTCGGGGTGGGCTGGTTGGGAGTTCAGCGCAGGAGTTCGGTTTCGCCGGTCTTCGTCCAGGAGTCCAGCAGCCTGCCCTCGGCGGCGATCCGGTGTTCGGGGCCGACGATGCAGGAGTCGCCCGCGGCGTGCTCCCAGTGGGTCTGGTTCGGGTCGTCGATGAACGAGAAACCGGAGATGATCAGGTTGGCGTGCGGGAACGACGTGCGCGCGATCCAGGCGGCCAGCGTCCCGGTGGTCGACCACAGGCCCTCTTCGCGGCTAGGCAGGCCGAGCGCGTCCGAAAGCGGCAGGACCACCTCGCGGTTCGGCACCGGCACGTAGCCGAGGTCACCGGGCCACCAGCCCGGGATGTCTTCGGGCTCCCAGTGCATCCGCCCCGGCTCGACCAGCAGGTACAGCCGCTTGCGGTAGTCGCGGAAGACGTGCTTGGTGGCGCGGACGGCGCGGTTGAAGACGACGACGTGCACCCGGCTGCCGACCGTCTCGGGTCCGCCCGGCTCGTCGACGACGAAGCCGTTGACCCGGATCACGAGGTCGCAGGCGTCGATGGCCTTCGCCCGCCGGGAGTCCGGCGACAGCGGCTGGTTCCCGACCACGGCCACCGAACGCGGCTCCGGCCGGTCGGCGTATGCGGCGAGCAGATTCACCATCAAGCTCGCGTCGCCGAGTGCAGCAGTCATGAGGGGAGAAAGTACCAGCACACGCACCGCATTCGGGTGCGAAGCCGACGGTAGCTTTCCGTGGTCGGACGGGGCGGCCCCGGCAGCGTCGGCCCCATCGGTACCCTCGTTCCCGTGCATGCCACCAGCACGGTTCACGCGGCCGACAGTGCTGCTCCGACCTCGGTTCCGCCGATTTCGGACAGCAAGACCTTCGCGCGCGCGTTCGCCGACATCAAGACCGGGTTCGCCGCCAAGGAGCTGTGGGGACACCTCGGCTGGCAGGACATCAAACAGCGCTATCGCCGCTCGGTGATCGGTCCGTTCTGGATCACCATCAGCCAGGGCGTCATCGCGCTCGGCCTCGGACTCCTGTACTCGCAGTTGTTCCACATGCCGACGGCGACGTTCCTGCCCTACATCAGCACCGGGTTCATCATCTGGGGCTTCATCAGCGGCTGCCTGTCCGAGGGCATGGAGACCTTCATCTCCAACGAGGGGCTGATCAAACAGCTCCCGGCGCCGCTGTCGGTCTATGTACTGCGGACGGTGTGGCGCCAGACTCTGATGCTGGTGCACAACCTGATCGTCTACGTGATCGTGATCGCGGTCTTCTTCACCTCGCTGAACCACCAGTACTCGCTGAACACCGGCAACTGTGACGGGAACTTCTCCGGCATCTGCCACCCGGGTATCGGCTGGTACTCCCTCACCGCGATCCCCGGTTTCTTCCTGCTCGCGCTCAACGCCGGCTGGGTCACCCTGCTGCTGGGCATCATCTCGACCCGCTACCGCGACATCCCGCAGGTGATCAACTCGATCATCCAGCTGCTCTTCTACATGACGCCGATCGTGTGGCCGATCGACCAGCTGATGGCGGGCGGCGCCCGGGTCGACACCTCGTGGGCGCTGCCGTTCGTCTACGGCAACCCGTTGTTCCACTTCATCCAGATCGTGCGCGCACCGATGATCGGACAAGCCGTCAGCCCCTACAGCTGGGTGATCGTCGGTGGCATCACCGTCATCGGCTGGGGTCTCGCGCTGGTCGCGATGCGTAATTACCGTTCCCGCGTCTCTTATTGGGTGTGACAGATGGTCAGCATTGATGTGCACAACGCCTACGTCGACTTCCCCATCTTCGACGCGAAGACCCGCTCGCTGAAGAAGCGGGTGCTGGGCAAGGTCGGCGGCAAGATCGGCACCGAAAGCAAGGTGCCGATCATCGAAGCCCTCCACGACGTGACGCTCTCGCTGAAACAGGGCGACCGCGTCGGCCTGGTCGGCCACAACGGCGCCGGGAAGTCGACGCTGCTGCGGCTGCTGTCCGGGATCTACGAGCCCACCCGCGGCTCGGCGAGGATCTCGGGCAAGATCGCGCCGGTCTTCGACCTCGGCATCGGCATGGACCCGGAGATCTCCGGGCTGGAGAACATCATCGTCCGCGGCCTGTTCCTCGGGATGACCGCGAAGGAGATGGAAGCGCGCGTCGACGACATCGCGGACTTCACCGAACTCGGCGACTACCTCCAGATGCCGCTGCGGACGTACTCCACGGGTATGCGCGTGCGGCTGGCGCTGGGCGTGGTCACCTCCATCGACCCGGAGATCCTGATCCTCGACGAGGGCATCGGCGCGGTCGACGCGGCGTTCCTCAACAAGGCCAAGGACCGGCTGAAGGACCTGGTGAAGCGGTCCGGCATCCTGGTGTTCGCCAGCCACTCGGACGAGTTCCTCTTCGAGCTCTGCGACTCCGCCATCTGGATGGACGAGGGGCACGTCAAGCAGCGCGGTTCGCTGCGCGAGGTGCTCACCGGCTACAAGGGCCGCGACCCGTTCGAGAACATGAGCCAGGAGACCCTGGAGCGGTTCGGCGTCGCACCCGAGCCCGTCTCGACGACGAACGGCGGCCAGGGATGACCAGCGAGACCAGGCAGTTGCCCGAAGGCGCCGTCGTCGGCGTCGTCGTCACGCGCCATCGGCGGGAACTGCTTTCGGACTCGCTCAAGGTGATCGCCGCGCAGACCCGGCCCATCGACCACCTCGTGGTGGTCGACAACGGGCCGGACCAGTCGGCGCGGGACATCGTCGAGGACTACCCGCTCCCCTTCACGTACCTGCCTTCGCACCGCAATCTCGGCGGCGCGGGCGGGTTCGCGCTCGGCATGCTGCACGCGCTTTCGCTGGGCGCGGACTGGATCTGGCTGGCCGACGACGACGGCCGCCCCGCCGACGAGAACGTCCTCGCGATCCTGCTGGACGAGGCCGAAAAGCGGAATCTGGCCGAGATCTCGCCGGTGGTGTCCAACATCGACGCGCCGGACAAGCTCGCGTTCCCGTTGCGGCGCGGGCTGACCTGGAAGCGTTCGTCGTCGGAGCTGGGCGTCGACTTCCTGCCCGGCATCGCCTCGCTGATGAACGGCGCGCTGTTCCGCGCGTCCACTTTGGACGTCGTCGGCGTGCCGGACCTGCGGCTGTTCTTCCGCGGCGACGAGGTCGAACTGCACCGGCGCCTGGTGCGTTCGGGACTGCCGTTCGGCACCTCGCTCAAGACCGCGTACCTGCACCCGGACGGCTCGGACGAGTTCAAGCCGATGCTGGGCGGCCGGTTCCACGCGCAGGATCCGGAGAACGAGGTCAAGCGCTACTACACCTACCGCAACCGCGGGTACCTGCTGTCGCAGCCGGGCATGCGCAAGATCGGCGCGCTCGAAGTGGTGCGGTTCGGGCTGTACTTCGTCGGTGTGAAGCGGGACCCGAAGGCGTTCCTGCAGTGGCTCAAGCTGGTGCGGCAGGGGCGCAAGGAGAAGTTCTTCCGCTTCTGAATCGCTCCCCCCAATGCTATGAAAGGCCCGTTACTTGCAAATTTTGCAAGTAACGGGCCTTTCATAGCGTTTACGGGAGGGGCAGGCGCTACTCGCCGATGACCGGCGGCGCGGTGCGCATGTCGGTCCCGAAGACCTCGTCCGGGTCGCCCTCGACGAGGTACGTCGGACGCTGGTGCTCGGTGTCCTCGTCCCCGTCCGCTTGCTGACCGCGGCCACCCATGCCGCCGCCCATACCCGGTCCGCCGCGGCCGCCGGCGCCACCGCCGAGACCGCCCATACCGCGTCCCGCCGCCGCTTCGGCCGCGCCGACACCGCCGGGGCGGGCCGCGCCGGACGCGGAACCCGAACCGGGCGTGGAGCCCGCGCCGCTGCCGGGGCCGAACCCGCTGCCGCCACCGCCACCGCGGCTGTTCCGGCCGTTGTACTCGGAGTCGCCCATCCCGCCGCCCATCATGGGCGCCATCGGCATGGGGCTCATCGGCATCGAGTTCATGTTCGAGTTGGGACCCGGCGTGGTGATCGGCGCCGGACCGCCCTGCAGGCCGGACGGCGTCGTGCCCGAGGGGATGCTGCCGGACCCCGTACTCGATCCGGGGCCCGGGAGGTTGCCGGAGCCCGGCGGGATGACCGAGCCGCCGCCACCACCGCCGCCCCCGCCACCACCGCCGCCGTTGTTACCGGGCGGAATGTAGGTGTTGCCGGGATTGCCGGGGCCGGGCTGGTTCGATCCCGGGGGCACGTCGTAGCGCAGGTGCCTGTCCCCCGGGGTCTCACTGTCCCCGCCGCCCACGCCGAACTTCGGCGGCTCGGCGAACGCCGGCTGCTTCGACGCGGCCTCGTACAGGGACTTGTCGTAGGCGTGCATGGCGGAGGCCGCCTCGGTGTGCGCGTCCTGGCTGTCCTTCTGCTTCTGGATGGACTTGTCGATGTTGTCGCCGAGGTTGAACGGGTTCGACGTCATCCAGCCGCCGACCTCGTCCTTCCAGTTGAAGGGGATCGGCGTGGGCATCACGTTCTTCACGTGGGAAGCCGCGGTGCCCTGGTCGTAGATCGTCTCGGACGCGAGCTTCGCGTTCTGGGAGTTCGTCTCGGACCACTTGCTGAGGCTCTTGAAGTAGCCCTGCGCGTTGCCCGCCGCGTCGCCTTCCCAGGTGCCCTGGGACGCCGTGACGGCCTTGTCCATCGTCGTCGAGAAGGTGTTGAACGCCTTGTGCAGGTCGTGATACGCCGTGGAGACCTCGGTGACCTGCTCGACGTTCAAGTCGCTCTTGACGAACTGTTCGAGCTTCTCGTGGTCGTAACCCTGGTAGTCCGCGTTCGACGGCTCCAGCCCCTCGACGTACTGGACTTCGCCGTTCTTGGTCAGCTGGTCGACGTTCTTGTCGCCGACCTCCTGGGACTGCTGGTGCGCCTTCCCGGAGGCCATGAACTGCTTGACCGCGCCGAACAGCCAGCCGTCACTGGGATCGACGCCCTCCTGGGCCTTCTGCTGGAAGTACGCGTCGCGTGCCGCGGGCGAAAGGTCGGAGACCTGCTTTTCGCTCAGGTTCGGTGTCTTCGTGGTCATCCTGATTCCCCCTTAGCTCTTCGGAAGCTTCGGTTCGACGATGTCGGCGACCTTCTCGGCGATCCCGCAGGCCTTCTCTGCGTCGTCGGCCGCGACCAAGACGTCGACCCGCGCCGACGCACCGAGTTCGAGCGCCATCAAGCACCCCGCCGGGGGCCTGGGCGCGAGAATCGCCTTGCGCCCGTTGACGTTGCCGGTGGTCTTGCCGGTGCCGGCGTCGCTCACCGTGTCGAGACCCTGTCTGTCACGGACGCCGATACCGATCGAGAGGGTTTCCGAGGCTGTCGCCGCCTCCTTGTTCAGCGTGCAGAGCCGGGCTCCGCCCGCGTTTTCGCTCGTCGGCGGCTTGAACGTCCCATAGGACGCCAGGTCCGTCGCGCCGACGAGTGAACACGGTTCGATCGACGCGGTGTCCGCGCCGGAAGTGGGCGCGGGGCTGGACGCGCTCGACGACCCGGGCGGGGCCGACGGCGCGGGACTGGCGCTCCCCGGCTTCTCGCTGGAGCACGCGGCCAGTACCAGGGCGGCCGCGGCGAGCGGCACCACGCAAAGCTTCTTCATAGTCCTCAGGCCTGAACCTTCTTGGTGGCGTCGATCGCCGACTCTTCGACACCCTTGTACAGTCCGGCGGCCCTGGCCAGCGCCTCGTCGGCGTCCTTGACCACCTGCTCGAACTGCCCGATGACCGCGCTCGCGGAGTTGGCCGACTGGGCGGCGCCCTTGTGGTCGTGAGCCGCGACGGCCTTGCCGTACGGGTGGCCACCCAGCTGCGGCGCGTCGTTCAGCGCCATGGTCTTGATCTTCAGCGCGCTGAGTTCCTCCGACATGTTCGCCAGAGCCTCGCGAAGCGGCTTGACACCCTCTTCGCTGATCTTGAAGCCACCGCTCTTGGCGGCCGAGACCAGCTTCTGGGTTTCGGCGCTGACCTTGGCGATCGCCTCCTGGTTCAGGCCGCCCTTGGCCACATAACCGGCTGCCGCTCCCATGGCGGCGCCGATCGAGTAGTCCGGTGCCGCCTGTCCGCCGTCCGCTTCGAAAGCCATCGTCCGCCCCACTGCATCGTCTGCTCGCCCGTGCGTACCGCCCGGCAGTCTACTAGCCGAACACTCAGCGCAACGAGGATCGAGCCTATTCGCCGATCACCGAAGACCGCGCCGGAACTGTGACGAAACGGGCGCCGACCCGGTTCCCGACGGTTCAGAACTGGCCTTCGAGCTGGGCGTACAGCTGCTGCGCGATCCTCGCGTTGTCGGCGGGAGCGTAGGTCAGCCAGCTTTGCCCGTCGGCCGCCTGCCGCGAGGTCATCATGAACCGGCCCGCTTCGGTGTCGAACCAGGCCAGCGGCGGGAACACGCTCCCGCCGCGGATGAACACGCTGAACTGGCCGACGCGCGTCTTCGCCTTCTCGAAGATCCGCTCCACCTGCCGCTGCTGCGGGTTCGACCCGTGCGCACGAGGTCCGCTCACACCGGCGAAAGGGTCGTAAGCGTCGTCGTTGCGGGGGCGCTTCGGCACGCTGACCGGCTTCGCGATGGTGACGGACTGGCCGGGGCCCGCCGGGGTGAGTGGCAGCAGGTCGACGATCGACGCGACGATCGCGGTCGGCCTGGTCTCCTCGAAGACGAGCAGGTTCTCTTCCTGGCGCGCGACGACCGCGAACTGGCCGTTCGTCGTGGCCCGCGCGAACAGCTGCTTGCCCTTGTCCATCTGCGCGACCGCCCAGACGGCGAGCTGCGGGTTGACGAACGTGGCGAGCGTGAGTTCGACGTCGGCGTCGAGCCTGCCGCCGCGCATCAGGCCTCGGCCTTCGAGATCGCGGAAGACGGCCTCGCGCACCATCGCGCGCTGGTCGGTCGTGGTGCCGATGTGCGGGACGTCGAACGGGACCGGCGCCGGGCCGAACCGGCCGTGTTCGAGCAGGATGTCCACCGCCGCCAGCGACAACGAAAACGAATGCGGCATCGCCATTTCCCCCCGCGGGTGTCTTGTTCGTCGGGTTGAACGTAGTCCACGCACCCGGTACGCCCGCAGCGAACCCGCTTGCCCGGCCGTGATCAAGGCTGGTGCCATGGGTTCATGGCAGACCAGAAACCCGCGCTCGTCCTCCACCTCGTCGCCGGCGGGGAGCCGCTCCTCTTCGCGCTCACGGCGGAAGAAACCGAACGGCTGACCAAGGACCTTTCGCATTTCGTCCGCACCGGTTCGGTCCAGACGATCCAGACCAGGGACGACTCCGAGGTGGCGATCAACTTCACCCACGTCGCCGCCGCCTACATCGACGATCTGAATCGCAAGACCCGGGTGTTCGGCCTGCACTAACGGGAGAAGAGGTCCAGCAGTCCCGCTTTGATCTCCGGGCGGCTGGCGGCGACCAGCAGGAAGGTGGCTTCCCGGACGAGCCGCTGGGGGTGTCGTCCGGCGAGTACCGACGTGCTGCCGTTGGCCGCGACGAGCGCGCCCGCGGCCCGGAACGCGAGTTCCGCGCCCGCCGCCCGGGCCGCGGGCAGTGACGGCGGATCGGCGAGACTCGCGTCGAGCCGTTCGCGGACGGTGTCGATCTCGGCCCTGATCCCGGCGGCGACGTCGGTCTTCCCGAGGTCTTCGAGCAGCCGCGCGGCCCGGGCGGCCAGCCCCAGCGGCGCGCAGCCGTTGAGGCGTGAGACGAAGGTGTTGCCCGCGATGAAGTCGGCGTACGGGACCTTGCCGTAGACCCGGTCGTCGGCGAGGAAGTAGCGGCTGAAGCCGAGATGCACGGTGGACGTGCCCTGCGCCGCGACGAGGTCGAGCGGCTGGACCTCCAGCTGCTCCCCCGCCACCGGGTCGATGATCGCGCTGACGATGGTGTCGCCGTCCCGGGCGCAGAGCTGGAGCAGGTCGATGATGCCCCAACCGCTGACGAACGGGGCCTCGCCGTCGAGGAGGTACCCGCCCTCGACACGTTCCGCACGCAGCCTCGGCGGGGTCGGGATCACCGCGGCGAACGAGGCGCCCGCCTTGAGCTCGCCGCTGATCAGCGCCGGGAGGTAGCGCTCGCGCAGGTCCGCGCGGTCGGTGAGGGACAGCCCGGCGACCAGGCCGTGATGCTGGACCCAGGTGAACATCGTGCTGAGGCAGCCGCCCGCCATGGCTTCGAGGATCTGGATCATCACCGGGAGGTCGAGGCCCGGGCCGCCGGTCTCCCTGGGCGCGGCGAGGCCGTAGAAACCTTCGGCCGCGAGAGCGTCGAAGTGACTCATGGGGACTTCGCCCTTGAGGTCGACTTCGGCGGCTGCGGGGAAGAGGAGTTCGTCGGCGAGGGTGCGGGCTCTAGCGGCCAGATCCGTCATGAAGTAAGGCTACCCTAACTCACGCTTCGGGGGTCCCGAACGCAATGAAAGGCCCGTTACTTGCAAAATTTGCAAGTAACGGGCCTTTCATAGCACTTCTTACAGCTCGTACAGGCGCTTCCAGTTGTCCCGCGAGGTCAGCTCGGGCATGGAGCGCTTGTACTGCTCCTGCACCGCCCCGCCTTCCTTGCGAAGCCGCTGGATGACCTTCGCGCCCTTACGGGCCAGGTCGAACATCTTCGCGCGGTCGTACGAGCGGACCCGCACGCCTTCCTGCGAAGCGTCGGTGACGACGGCCGTGTCGAAGGTCGCGACGTGCCACCAGTGGGCCTCGTCGATCGGGATCGCGCCGAGCGAGTGGCGGCTGCGGCCGAGCACCCGGTCGAGGACGCGCTTGATCAGCACCAGGCGCTGCATGCTGGGCCGCGGCGCGCTGTTGATGATGCCGATGTCGTTCGACGCGATGCCCGGGACGTCGGTGGCCTTGTGCCGCTTGGTCTCGGGGTACTCGTCGCGGATCCGGCGGATCTCCTTCATCGCGGCGACGCCGCCGTCACGCAGGACCTCCGGTCCCTCGAGGAAGTCCTCGACGGCCTTGATCAGCGTGGCGGACAGGCCGTACTGCATGCCGAGCAGGTACCGGACCAGCTGCGCGATGAGCACGCGCGAGAGCAGGTTCAGGTTGAACGGCGAGTGCAGGGCGGCGGTGATGATCGAGTTCCGCAGGTTGAAGTAGCGGTGCCACTCGTCCCAGTCCTTCCAGTGGAAGTCGGCGTGCCAGACGCCGGCGCCCGGAAGGGTGACCGTGGGGAAGCCGTGCGCGCGGGCGCGGTAGCTGTACTCCGCGTCGTCCCACTGGAAGAAGAACGGCAGCGGGTAGCCCGTGGCCTTGACGACCTCGTACGGGATCAAGCACGACCACCAGCCGTTGTACCCGGCGTCGAGGCGGCGTTCCTGGCGGTTCGGCTTGAGGGTCTCCTCGTCGACGCCGAGCAGGTCGGCGGTCGAGAGCGAGTGCGTGACCGGCTGGCCGGGCTCCAGCGTGTTCAGCCGGGCGTATTCGGCGCCGACGTGCAGCTGGTTCGGGTGCAGCAGGTTCAGCATCTGCCCGCCGACGATGACCGGGTTGACCGTGCGGTTGGAGAACGCGGTCATCCGGATCACCAGGTCCGGCTCGAGCAGCACGTCGTCGTCCATGAACAGGACGTTCGCGTGCTCGGTCTCGGTGTGCCCGGCGACCTCGTAGAGGCCGCGGGTGAAGCCGCCGGCGCCGCCGAGGTTCGGCTGCTTGATGTAGTGCAGCTTGTCGCCGAGGTCCTTCGCGACCTGCTCGAAGCCGTCGCGCGACTCGACGAGGTCGGTGCCCTGGTCGGCGACGTAGATCGCGTCGAGCGTCTCCAGCGAGGAGACGTCGGCGGCGAGCGCCTGCAGGTTCGACAGGCAGTCGTCGGCGCGGTTCATCGTGCAGATCGTCACCGCGGTCGGGCGGATCTTCTCCGGCGCTTCGACCGTCCAGCGGACGTTCTCGACACGCAGCGACTGGCCGCCCTCGGTCTCGAGGTCGAGCCAGAGCGCGCCACCGTCGTAGAACTTGTCGAGCTTCGCGGTGAGCGTCACCTTCTTCTGCTTCGCGCCCGCGACGATCTCGGCGGCGACAACGCGAGAGTCACCCTCGATGTCGGAAGCACCGACGGACAGCTGCCCGTCACCGGTGACGACGGCCTCGACCGCGACCTCGGTCACGTCGGTCCAGCGCTGCCAGTAGCTCGCGGGAAAGCGCCCGAAATAGGTGTTGCCGGACACCTTCGACGCCGGCTCGATGGCGATGCCCGCGCGTTCGCGCACGGCACTGCCCCATTCGAGCTCGGCGTAGAGGTCCTTGCTGACGATGGGGGCCGGGCCGGCGTAGAGCCCGCGCTGCGCGGTGAGACGGCCCTGCGGGGTGCGTTCCGCGAAGCGGGTGTCGTCGATAGTGCTCACCATGGCGCTCGGGGCCTCTCCGGTGACGGCGGCTTTACCGGGCATGAATCCTCAGTTCTCCTCTGTGCTTGTCAAGACCGGGCTGGTGGCGGTGCTGCGGGGCTCACGGAAAACGACCCACTTGAGCATGACGAAATTGATCACGGTCGCGGTTGCCTGCGAAACGACCCAACCGAAAGTGGCCTTCCAGGCCGACTCCGGCAGGACGTGCAGCATCGTGCGGTTGACGCCGACGGCGACGAGGAATGTCACGGCGTACAGGAGTACGAAGCTACCGATCTGACGTGCGCCTTCCTGGCGTCCACCGGCGAAGGTGAACTTGCGGTTCAGGAAGAAGGCTGTCGTGGTGCCCACGACGAAACTGAACGCGCGGGCGACGTCCACCCACGGCGTCGCGTCCATTCCCAGGGCACGGAGCCCCTGGTAGACGCCGAAATCGACCAGGGCGCAGAAGCCGCCGACGAGCGCGAAGCGGATGAGCTGCCCGAGCAGCCCAGGGGAGGACGGCGCTGCCGCCGTCGAACCGGCTTGCGGGTCGGTCGCCACCACTGCTCTACCTCATAAACTGCTGGGGCTGGTGCCCAAAGTGTAGAAGCGAGCACTTCAGGGTCACGTTCCGGGCAGTGTTCGGCGTGGTTACCCTGGTCGGCGTGACCCAAGCACCCAAGACACAGCGGCAGTCGCTCATGGGCTGGGCAAGGACGTCGCCGAGTATCGCGGACGTCCTGAGCACCCCCGACGTGGAGACCATCGCCCGCGCGGTGACGCAGGCCGGGGAACGCGGGGTCATCGCGCGCGGTCTCGGCCGGTCGTACGGCGACCCCGCGCAGAACGCGGGCGGCCTGGTCATCGACATGACCGCGCTGGACCGCATCCACTCGATCGACCCGGACTCCGGGATCGTGGACCTCGACGCGGGCGTCAGCCTCGACAAGCTGATGCGCGAGGGCCTCCCGTACGGCCTGTGGGTCCCGGTGCTGCCGGGCACGCGCCAGGTGACCATCGGCGGCGCGATCGCGAACGACATCCACGGCAAGAACCACCACTCGGCGGGCAGCTTCGGCAACCACGTCGTTTCGCTGGACCTCGTCACCGCGGACGGCCAGGTGCGCACGCTCACCCCGGAGGGCCCGGACTCGGAGCTCTTCTGGGCGACCGTCGCCGGCATCGGCCTGACCGGGATCATCGTCCGGGCCAAGATCCAGATGACGAAGACGGAGACGGCCTACTTCAAGGCCGACATCCAGCGCACGGCGAACCTCGACGAGACCCTCGCGCTGGTCACCGACGGCTCCGAGGACAACTACACGTACTCGTCCGGCTGGTTCGACTCGATCTCGCGAGGTGCGAAGCTCGGCCGCGCCGCCTTCCAGCGCGGTTCGCTCGCCAAGCTCGACGAACTGCCGCCCAAGCTGCGGGCCGACCCGCTCAGGTTCAACCCGGGCACCCTCGCGACCCTGCCGGACGTGTTCCCGAACGGGCTGGCGAACAAGCTGTCGTTCTCCATGGTCGGCGAGCTGTACTACCGCAAGACCGCGAAGAACGCGCGCGACCAGATCCAGAGCCTGACGGCGTTCTATCACCCGCTGGACCTGTTCGGCGAGTGGAACCGCGCGTACGGCACCAACGGCTTCCTGCAGTACCAGTTCAGCACGCCGCTGAACGCGCACGAACCGCTGCGCCGCATCATCCAGAAGGTCGCGGACTCCGGCCACGTGTCGTTCCTCAACGTGTTCAAGCAGATGGGCGAGGGCAACGCGGCGCCGCTGTCGTTCCCGCACCCCGGCTGGATGGTCTGCCTCGACTTCCCGATCAAGGCCGGGCTGAGCCGGTTCTGCCAGGAACTCGACGAAGACGTGCTCGCCATCGGCGGGCGTCTGTACACGGCGAAGGACTCGCGGACCTCCGCGGAGAACTTCGCGAAGATGTACCCGCGGCTCGAGGAATGGCGCAAGGTCCGCGCTTCCGTTGACCCCGAAGGCGTTTTCGCCTCTGACATGTCCCGAAGGTTGGAACTGTGATCGACGCTGTGGGCAACCCCCAGTCCCTGCTCCTGCTCGGCGGTACCTCCGACATCGCGCTCGCGATCGCGGAGAAGTACCTGGCCGAGCGCCCCCTCCGGGTCGTGCTGGCCGGACGTCAGTCGTCGCGGCTCGACGCGGCGGCCCAGCGCCTCAAGGACAAGGGCGCCGAAGTATCCACTGTGGATTTCGACGCCAAGGACATGGCCTCGCACCCGGCCGTGCTGGACAAGGCCTTCGAGGGCGGCGACATCGACGTCACCGTCGTCGCGTTCGGCCTGCTCGGCGACCAGGAAGAGCTGTGGCAGGACCACGCGAAGGCCGTCGAGGCCGCGACCGTGAACTACTCGGCCGCGGTGTCGGTGGGTGTCGCGCTGTCGAACAAGCTCAAGAAGCAGGGCCACGGCAAGGTCATCGCGCTGTCGTCGGTCGCCGGTGAGCGTGTCCGCCGCTCGAACTTCGTCTACGGCTCCTCCAAGGCCGGTTTCGACGGCTTCTACCTCGGCCTCGGCGAGGCCCTGTCCGAGTTCGGCGTGCAGATCACCGTCGTCCGCTCCGGCCAGGTCCGGACCAAGATGACCGAAGGCCTCAAGGACGCCCCGCTGACGGTGGACGCCGCACAGGTCGCCGAGACCGCGGTCAACGCCTCGCGCGCGGGCAAGGAACTGGTGTGGTCGCCCGCGCCGTTCCGCCTGGTCATGTCCGCCCTGCGGCACATCCCCCGGCCGATCTTCCGGAAACTGCCGATCTAGGGAACGAGCCCGCTGGTCCATTCGTCTCACCCGGGCACGGAGAAGATCCGTCCCCGGGTTGAGAGGAATCGATGGCTGACCAGGAAGCCAAGCTCGACGCGGCCATCCGGTCGTTTCAGGAGCAGGCCGCCAAAGCCGCGGAGCTGAAGGACAAGATCGCCGGGCTGCGCGGATCCGCGCGCAACGCCGACGGCTCGGTGACGGTCACCGTCGCCCCGTCGGGCGCGCTGCTGGGGCTCCAGCTGTCCCCCAAGGCGATGAACCGCACGCACACCGCGTTGCAGCAGGACATCCTGACCGCGATCAGGGAAGCGACGCAGCAGGCCGCGGCCGCGATGCAGCAGACCGTCCAGCCGATCCTCGGCGACCGCGCGGAACAGTTCAAAGAGGCGTTCAACGCCCACGTCGAACCGCTCGGGCCGAGTGCTCCCCCGCCCGCGGAATCCCTCGCCGGACCGGCGTCTCCCGTCCAGCAGCAGCCCGTCCGCACCCAGCGCCCGTCACGACCGGCGCCCAGTGACGACGAGGACTTCGGCGGCCCGATCCTGCGGAGGGACTCATGACCGGCTTCGGCGTCCAGACGGAAGCGCTCACCGCGCACGCGACGGGGTCCAAAGAGGCTTCGGGGAACTTCGGCAGCCTCGCGAGCCTGCTGGAGCAGGCCAGGGTCTCGGACGACTGCTTCGGCCCGCTCGGCGAGCTGATGGCGTTCAAGTACTTCGAGGGTCTGCAGGAGTGCCAGGACCTCGCCGAGCAGGCGAAGTCCTTCATGGACCAGATCGCCGACAAGACCACCACCGCGGCGAAGACCTACATCGACCACAACCAGGGCACCGCCGAGGTCATCACCGGACTCGGTGCCGGGCTGGACGACGGCGGCAGCGGGCCCGGCAGCCTGAGCGATCTCAACAGCGCCGGGGACTCGGGTCGCAAGGGCTACTGGGAGCAGAACGGCGGCTACGGCAGCTCGTGGATCAGCACGTCTTCGGACGTCGCCAGGGCGAGCAGTCCGCCGGACGTCGCGATCGCGGCCGTGCACGCGCGGATGGAACAGCTCCAGCTCGTGATGAGCCCCGGACAGTCCTTTTTGGACAACGGACTCGGCTTCCTGATCGGGATCGTGATCAGCCCGCTGGTCGAACTGGTGCTGGAGCCCGCGATCGGCGACCCCGAGCAGATGCGCAGCACCGCCAAAGGCTGGGAACAGACGGCGAAGTGGCTCGACGGCGTCGCCGAGCACGAGCAGAAGCGCGCCGAAGGCACCCAGGAGGCGTGGAAAGGCCAGGCGGGTGACGCGTTCCGCGGCCAGATGACCGAGTTCTCGGGCGGCGCCAAGGCGTTCGCGAACGACGTCCGAGGGCTGCAACAGATCCTGGAGATCGCCGCCGACCTGTTCGACGCGTTCGTCGAGATCGTCATCGACATCATCCAGGAACTGGTGATGGGCCTGATCATCGAGTGGCTGGCCGCGCTGGCCGCCTCGTGGATCACGGCGGGTGCCTCGGTCGGCGCGGCGGGCGCGGCCACGGCCGGTCAGGTCGCGGTGACCGGCGGACGGCTCGGGATGAAGGTCAAGCAGCTGCTGGGCAAGCTCAAGCCGCTCATCGAGAAGCTCGAAGACATCCTGAAAATGCTCCGCAACGGGCCGCTGAAGAAGGTCGTCGAGCGCGCCGAGGGCCTTCGTGACGGCAACTGGCTGCAGAAGCGGCTCGCCGACCAGATCGACAAGAACCCGCTGGCCAAGATCGTCACCAAGGCCAACCCGGCGACCGGGGCCTCCAAGACCGCGAACAAGTTCGCGGACCGGTTCGGCGTCGGCGGCGAGGGTTCGGACGCACTCACCACGAACCTCACCGAGGCCGGGCTGCGGGCGATGGGCATGAGCGGGACGACCAGCGTCGGCAAGGCCGCCTTCCGCGGCAGCGCGGGTAACCTGACCGAACTGGGCGTCGAGCAGGGCGTCAAGGCGGGCTACCACGAGTCGCAGGATTCGTCGTCCGAAGAAGAGCGCCGCGCGGCGACCGACAGAGGGTTCACGATCGAAGAATGAATCTCGGCTACCCGCTCGGGGCCGCGTCGCAGGCCCTTCCCTCGCTGCACCCGGGCGAACGGTTGCTGTGGGCCGCGTACGGCCGGACGCTGAACTACGACGTACGCGGCCTCGACCCGTGGGGTGTGCCGAAGAAGAGCGTGCTGGGCAAACTCGGCTCGGGCGCGGCGAACTTCGCGGGCGACATGGTCGGTGCGGCGCTGGGCGGGGGCGACGACGTCGGCAAGTCGAATCCGCCGGCACCCCAGGTCATCGTGGTCGGCGAGCAGGGCTCGCTGGCGCACGCGGCGGTGCGGGAGCTGTCCACCAGCGGCTCGCTTTCGCGGCTGTGGGCGCTGACCAGCGCGCGGCTGCTGGTGCTGGAGAAGTTCGTCCCGCCGGAGCCGCCCGAGCCCGCCGAGAAGTCGTTCATGTCGAAGGCGATCGGGTTCGGCAAGGGCGTGGTCAAGACCGGCAAGGAGATCGCCGCGATCATGACCACGAAGACCTACGGCGAGAACGCCGAGGGTGTCCCGATCGCGAGGCACGAAATGGTGCCGCGCGCCGAAATCCCGCGCGACCGGATCGCCGGATTCGCCGTGGCCGAGCACGGCAAGAAACGGCACCCCTGTCTCCGCGCGTCCTTTGTGGACGGATCGGGGATGGATTTCCTGTTCGACTGCGAGGATCCCCGGCAGTTCGCCTGGCTCCACTCGAGGACGGTGAGCTGATGGAACACACGCTTCCGATGGCGGAATCCGTCGACGAGGTCGTCGAACGGGAATTGCACCAGTACTGGCTCGCACCCGGCGAACGCCTGATCATCGGCTGCCCTCCCGCGCACGGATACGTGGGTCTGCTGCTGGACGGCGAGCTCACGCTGCCTTACGCACCCGCACGCGAAACCCCTGCGGTGACGGGGAAACCGCGCTGGCCGCTGCCCGCGCCGGACGTCCTCGAAGCCGACTGGACCGACGACCCGACGATCGCCTACTGGGCCGTCGCGCGGAGCGCGGACCAGACCGCCGTCCGGATCGCGGACCATCTCGCCGGTGGCCACGGCGAGGCGCGGTTGACGCTGTCCGACCGGCGGCTGGCCGTCGTGTACCCGGCGAAGATGCTGGAGGGCGAGGATGCCGCCGCCCAGCCGTTCCGGACCTTCGAGGAGATGCCGTCGGGCGTGGTGCGTTCGGTGTCCGCGCAGTACGTGGGGCGGAGTTTCCCGGCGCGGCCGGTGCTGCGGTTCGTCTTCGCCGACGGGTCCACGGTCCACCAGCGGGACCTGCTCGCCGTCACGAAGGCGACACGAGCCGACTCGCGCCGCTGACCCCCCGCGTTTAAACCTCTAGTTGCGGGACACTGGAGGTCATGGGGAGAAAGCGGCTCGACACGCATCAGGGCAGGCACCTCTTCGGCCAGGATCCCGAGTCCTACGACGCCGGACGCCCCGGCTACCCGGACCGTGTCTACGAAATCCTGACCGGAGACTGCGGCCTCGGCCCCGGCGCGCGGGTCGTCGAGATCGGACCGGCGACCGGCCTGGTCACGGCCCGGCTGCTCGCGCACCAGGCCACGGTCACCGCCGTCGAACCCAGTGCTCCCCTGGCCGACTTCCTCCGTGCCTCGCACCCGACCGAAGCCCTCGAAGTCGTCACCGCCCCCTTCGAGGACGCCGAACTCCCCGACGACGCCTACGACCTCGCGGTGGCGGCCACGTCCTTCCACTGGGTCGAGCCCGACGTCGGCGCCGCGAAGCTGCGTCGGATCGTCAAACCGGGTGGGCACATCGCGCTCTGGTGGATGATGTTCGAGGATCCGGCCCGGCCGCACGAGTTCGACACGGCCGCCGAGGAGATCCTCGGGATGTCACCGGGGACCGTGATGGATCCGGGCGGGCCTCCGTTCCAGCTGGACGTCGACGCGCACCGCGAGTACCTGACGGCGGCGGGATTCACCGGCTTCGAAAGCGAAGTGATCCGCTCCGAGACGCGGATGGACGCCGCCCGGCTGCGCACGTTGTACGCCTCGATGGCGCTCGTGCTCAGTCATCCGCCGGAAGAGCGCGTGCGCCTGCTCGACGCCATCGAGAACCTGGTCCTCGAACGGTTCGACGGTGAGGTCGTCCGCCCGTTCGTGACGGGGTTCTACCGCGCGGGCAACAGGTAGAGCTTCTGGGTGCCCATCCACGGCGAGTGGATGGTCCAGGTCGCCAGCGCGTCCGACGGCGGTGTCTTGCTGGTGGTGGCCAGCACCAGATCCGGGGTCGCGGGCGGGACGCTGTGGTCGAAGAACCGGAAGTTCGCCGCCAGCAGGGCCTTGCCGAGCTCGCCGCTGCGGTTCTTCGTCTCGATGATCGCCGGGTCGACCGAGCCGCGGTCGGAGAACTGGTCGACGATGTCGCAGCCGCAGGCATAGGCGAGCGCGCCGACCTCACCGGCGCTTTCCACCTTGCGCCCCTTGGTCAGTTCGCCCAGCTGCGAACCGATCTCGCGGTACTCGTCGGACGCGGCGTGGTTGCTGGTGATGGGCGCGAACCGGCGCGGCAGTTCGGGAGTCGCGTAGGCGACGGCGCTCACGAAGAGGAACGCGCCGGCGAGGATCCCGGCGCCGAGGCGGGCCCGGCCGGGTATCGCGCAGGCACCGGCGGCGAGGAAGACCGTCGCGCCGATGATGCTCGGCGCGTAATACCAGTGGTACGGCGGGACGTTCAGCCAGCAGTAGGCCAGATAGTGGGCCGCACAGGCGATCGCGAGCGTCGCGAACGGCGCCAAGCGCTTCGCCCGTTCCGAACCGCGCCGGTAGTGAAATGTCCACAGTAGACCGGCGAGTCCGCCGATCACGAGCGGCAGAAAGGAAAGTGTCGCCTCCAGCGGGAAATTGCGCCAGTACAGCAGCGGGCCGTTGGTGAAGCTGAACGGTCCCCACGAGCGCTGCATGATCTTGATGACCAGGGTGTCCGGCACCGCCGAGCCCAGCACCAGCCAGCTGAACAGGAACCACGGCAGCATCACCGCGAGCGCGGCGAACGTCATGCGCCAGATGCCCGTCCAGAATTCGCGGCGGGCGAGGAACAGGACGAACGCGATCAGCAGCAGGTCGATCCGGATCAGCGCGATCAGGCCGATCACCGCACCCGCGGCGGCGGGACGGCGTTCGTGCAGGAACACCATCAGCCAGACGACGGCCGTCGACCCGAGGGCGACTTCGAGGCCGACCGACGACAGCAGCAGCGGGTTCACCAGCAGGAGGCCCAGCGCCAGCGGGGCGAAACCGCCGGGAAGGCCGGTCGCGGCGCCGATGCGGCGCAGGCCGAGGACGAGCGCCACCTGACTCGCGACGAAGACGATCCCGGCGGCGAAGACGGCATCGCGGACGACGAAGGTGACGAACGCCAGCACGAGGACGTTCAGCGGCGACGTCGCGGTGTTGGCGGTGCCGTCTTCGATCAGGCCCCAGTGGCCGTGGAAGGCGAGGTTCTTCGCATACGAAAGCGTGATGTACGTGTCGTCGATCAAATGCCCGCTGACCAGCACGAACACCAGGGCCGAAGCCACCGCCGCCCCGGCGGGCAGCACCCAGGGGCGGGTAAGGACGGCGGCTCCCGGCAGCGCACCGGAAGTCTGGGGAAGTTCAGCGGAGGCGCTTCGCATCACGAACACCGTACACGGTGTCGTGATGATTCCGTTATCTACCCGCCGTGGGGCCCGTCACGCCACCCGCGGTCGCCGGGGCCGTCACGGAAGTCCCGGTGCGCCCCGGGACCACCCGGACCACGGTGTTCGCGGGAAATCCCCGGCCGGTCGTCATGCCTGCCGACGGCGAGGCCGACGGCGGTGCCGATGACCCCACCGCCGAGCAGGAAGCCGATCAGGCCGACCGCGACCAGCTGCGTCGCGCGATGTCCCACGAAACGGCGGAAGCCGCCCTTCGCGGGCGGAGCCTGCTGCGGTGGCACCCAACCGGGCGGCGGCCCGGCGGGGGCGGCGGCAGGGGTTTCGGCAGGGGTCTCGGCCGTGGTTTCGGCAGAGGGTTCGACGGGTTTCTTCGCGGTCTCGTCACCGACCGCGGGCTGCTCGACCGTTTTGTCCTCGTCACCGGACGGCCGCTGCGGGTCGCTCATCTTCGCTCCTCAGTCGATGGGAGCGGGCTTCGTACCCGCTCCCATCACCGAGGATGCGTGCGCAACCTGTGGATGCGCTGTGCCCCAGCTGTCGAATCAGAGATAGAACGACAGGAACAGCGTGACCACCCAGCTCGCGCCGAGCACCTGGAGCACGCGGTCCTTGAGCGCGATCTCCTCCGGCTCGCCCGCGTTGCCGCCGTCGACGTCGACGGCGTAGCGCAGGACGGCGACCACGAACGGGACCATCGAGACGACCGCCCAGACCGAGTCGTGCTCGACCTGGCGGATCTCGAACGCCCACAGGCAGTAGGACATGATCAGGATCGCCGCGGACGTCGCCCAGACGAACCGCAGGTAACTCGCCGAGTACTTCTTGAGCGAAGAGCGGATCTTCGCCCCGGTGCGCTCGAAGAGCATGATCTCGGCGTAGCGCTTGCCCGCCACCATGAACAGCGAGCCGAACGCGGTGACCAGCAGGAACCACTGCGAAAGCGCGATACCCGCGGCCACACCACCGGCGATCGACCGCATCAGGAAGCCCGAGCCGACGATGGCCAGGTCGACCACCGGCTGGTGCTTGAGCCCGAAGCAGTAGCCGAGCTGGACGGCTTCGTAGACCGCCAGCACGACCGCGAGCTGCCAGCTGGCGAAGAACGAGATGCCGAGGCCGGCGGCGAAGAAGAAGCCCGCCGCGACGAAGGCCACCGGCACCGGCACGATCCCGGCCGCGATCGGCCGGTTCCGCTTGGTCGGGTGGGCCTTGTCCGCTTCGACGTCGATCGCGTCGTTGATGAGATAGACCGAGGAGGCCACCAGCGAGAACGCCGCGAAGGCGATCAGCGCGGCGATCAGCAGGCCGGTCCGGTCCGTCGACTTCGAAAAGGCGAAGAACGGTGCGGCGAACACCAGCACGTTCTTCACCCACTGGCGCGGGCGTGCCGTCTTGATGATGCCGCCGACGAGACCGCCGGCGACCTTCTTCGGTGCGGCGGCCTCGGCCACGGGATCTACGTCGTCAGGCTTGGAATCGGCCTTCTCGGTCGTTTCACTCATCGTCGCTTCAGCTTCCTACGTATCAAGCCGCCGACTACGCCCCCAAGGGCCGCTCCGGCCAGAACGTCGGTCGGGTAGTGGACGCCGAGCACGAGCCGGGAGGCCAGCATCGGCGGTACCAGGGCCGGGACCAGGTTACGCCCGGTCAATCCGGAGTAGAGCACCGCCGCCGCCGTAGTCGAGGTCGCGTGCGAGGACGGGAAGCTCAGCTTGCTCGGCGTGGAGACCAGGACCTCGACGCTCGGGTGGTCCGGTCGCGGCCGCCTGACCACGCGTTTCACCGCGATGGACGCGGCGTGCGCGCCGACGACGCCGACCGCGGCGACCAGCCAGTCCTTGCGGCGCTTCTTGTCCACCGCGGCCCCGACGAGGCCCAGCGCGAACCATCCCGCGCTGTGCTCGCCGAAGTGCGAAAGACCCCGTGCCGCCTTCACCGTGACGTCACTCTTGAGGACGCCCTGTGCCTTCGCGAGAACCGCCACCTCGCCGGTGGGTGCGCCCTTCTCAAGCATCGAGGGACCCGTCGAGAGGCGCGCCATCGGTCAGGTGCGGCGCGATCTTGTTCTCGAACGCGGTCAGCGCCGAGCCGATGGCCATGTGCATGTCGAGGTACTTGTAGGTACCGAGACGGCCACCGAACAGCACGTTCTTCTCCCGGGCCTCGGTCTTCGCCAGCTCGCGGTAGGCCTCGAGCTTCTCGCGGTTCTCCGGGGTGTTGATCGGGTAGTACGGCTCGTCGGCCTCACCGGCGAACCGGGAGTACTCGCGGAACACGACCGTCTTGTCGTTCGGGTAGTGCTTGCGCTCCGGGTGGAAGTGCCGGAACTCGATGATCCGGGTGTAGGGCACTTCTTCGTCGTTGTAGTTGACCACCGAGGTGCCCTGGAAGTCACCGGTCTCGACGACCTCGGACTCGAAGTCCACCGTGCGCCAGGTGAACCGGCCGGCGGAGTACTCGAAGTAGCGGTCCAGCGGGCCCGTGTAGACGGTCGGGGTGCCGGCGGGGATGTGCTCGCGGACGTCGAAGTAGTCGACGTTCAGCCGCACCTCGATGTTCTCGTGCTCGGCCATCTTCTCGAGCCACGCGGTGTAGCCGTCGACCGGCAGGCCCTCGTAGGTGTCGTTGAAGTACCGGTTGTCGAAGGTGTAGCGGACCGGGAGCCGGGTGATGATGTCGGCGCCGAGGTTCTTCGGGTCGTTCTCCCACTGCTTGGCCGTGTAGCCGCGGATGAACGCCTCGTACAGCGGGCGGCCGACCAGCGAGATCGCCTTCTCTTCGAGGTTCTGCGCGTTCGCGGTCTCGAACTCCGACGACTGCTTGGCGATCAGCTCACGGGCCTCGTCCGGCGTGTGCGACTTGCCGAAGAACTCGTTGATCAGGCCGAGGTTCATCGGGAAGGAGTAGACCTGGTCCTTGACCTTGGCGAAGACCCGGTGCTGGTAGCCGGTGAACTCGGTGAAACGGTTGACGTACTCCCACACGCGCTTGTTCGAGGTGTGGAACAGGTGCGCACCGTAGCGGTGCACCTCGATCCCGGTCTCGGGCTCGGCCTCGGAGTAGGCGTTACCACCGAGGTGGTGGCGCCGCTCCAGCACGAGGACCTTCTTGCCGAGCTCGGCCGCGGCCCGTTCGGCCACGGTCAGCCCGAAGAAACCGGACCCGACCACGATGAGGTCGTAGCCGGCGAAATCGGCTTCAGTAATCTTGTCGGGGTTCGTGTGCGCGCTCACGGGCGTCGAGGGTACGCAGGTCGCCTCGGTGCTCTGCATCCGAGCACCGGTTTCCACCTTCGACAGACACATTTTAGGAAGCAGTGCCTACTCCGGACACCTTCTGGTCCTACTTCGGTGCGACCCTCACTTACCTGGCCGTACTGGCGATCCCCGGCGGTCTCGTCGGCCGGGCCGCCGGTCTGCGCGGCTGGGCCCTGGCGGGGCTGGCCCCGCTGTTGTCCTACACGGTAACCGGCCTGGCCGGTCCGTGGCTGGCACTCGCGGGCGTGTCGTACAACCCCCTGACCGTGGCAGGCGTCACTGCCGTGCTCGCCGGGATCGGCTTCGGTCTCAGAAAGCTGGGTCAGAGCCGCGGCTGGATCACCCCGGGCGCCGAGGAACCGCCGACGAAGTGGCACCCGCGGGCGCACTACGCCGTCGCGGCCTGCGTGGCGCTGGCCGTGGGGATCTCGATCCTCGTCGTGCTTTCGGCCCGCGGCGGGACGACGGCGGTGTTCCAGCGCTGGGACACCGTGTTCCACGCGAACGGCATCCGCTACATCGCCGAGACCGGCGACGGCTCGCTGACCGGCATGGGCACCATCAACTGGTACCCGGACGGCTCGTTCTACCCGAACGCGTATCACCTGGTCGGCTCGCTCGTGTACTCGATCTCGGGCACGACGATCCCGGTCACGCTGAACGCCATCACCATGCCGGTCGCCGGGATCTTCGCGCTGTCGATGGTCGCCCTGATCCGCCAGCTCGGCGGGCGGGCGGTGTTCGCGGGCTGCACGGCCCTGGTGGCCGCCGCGGCCACGACCGGCGCGTACGAGTCGGTGTCCAGCGGGCTGCTGCCGTTCGCGCTGGGGATCGTCCTGACGCCGCTGGCGGTCGTCGCGCTGGCCCGGTTCCTCGCGCGACCCGGCCTCGACACCGGCTTCGTGCTCGCGCTGACCGCTGTCGGCCTGCTCGCGGCGCACTCGTCGGCACTGTTCGGCGCGCTGCTGTTCGCCTTCCCGCTGGTGGTGCAGCGCTGGTACCGCGCGCTGCGGCACAAACCGCTCGACGGTGTGCCCGAGGGCCGTGCGGGCTGGCGGATCATCGGCGGCGACGTCGTCAAGATGGTGCCGGTGATGGTGGGGAGCGCGCTGCTCGCGGCGCCGCACATCCTCGGCGCCCTGAAATTCACTTCGGGTTCATATCCGTACTACGCCTGGGGCTCGGAACTGCCGGTGGTGAAGTCGCTGGGGCTGCTGGTGACCTTCCGGCAGGTGCTGAGCGCGCCGCAGGTGTGGCTGACGGTGCTGCTGGTCATCGGCGTCCTGAGCCTGTTCCGGCTCGGCCGGATGCGCTGGATCGGGCTCGCCGCGCTGGGCTTCTCCGCGCTGTTCGTCCTGGTCGCGTCGTTCGGCGCCGAACCGTGGGTGATCTCGCTGTCGCGGCCGTGGTGGAACGACCGGTACCGGCTGATGGCGCTCGCCGCGATCCCGCTCTGCCTGCTGGCCGGGCACGGGATGGCGGAGCTGCAACGCTGGTTCGCGAAGTGGGCGAGCGGCCGGTCCTGGGTGAAGAGCCGCCCCGCGCTGCCCGCCCGGCTCGGACTGGCGACCGCGGTGTTCATCGTGGCCGCGTCGGCCGTGCTGACCAAGGGCTTCTACACCGAGTCGAACGCGCACGCGGTGTCGTTCCTGTACTACAACGGGCCCGAGGGCGAGGTCACGCCGCCGGTCAGCGCCGACGAACTGGCCGCGATGGACGCGCTCACCAAGATGAACGTCGGACCCGACGAGAAGGTGCTCAACGAGCGCTTCGACGGGACGGCCTGGCTGTACGCGATCACCGGCATCCACCCGGTCGCCGGGCACTACGACCCGGGTGTGCCGCCGCCGGACGCGAAGTACCTGGCGCTGCACTTCCGGGATTACGACACCGACCCCGAGGTGCAGGCGGCGGTGAAGCGGCTGAACATCAAGCACGTGCTGATCGGGAGCACGCCGATCAAGATCGGTGAGCCGCCGGCGCCGGGGCTGCGGGATCTGGACGGGCTGAACTTCCTGCGCAAGGACTTCGGCAACGCCGGCGCGTCGATCTACACCCTGACCCGCTGACACCCCGCTCCCCGCGCTCCGCTCCCTGCCCTCCGCCCTCCGCTCCCCGCGCTCCGCGCTGACGCCACCCAGGCTCACGCGCCCGACGCTCCACACACGCAATGAAAGGCCCGTTACTTGCAAAATTTGCAAGTAACGGGCCTTTCATAGCGTTCGGGAGGCTCAACGCGAGACAGGACCGGAGGAGACGGGACCCAACGGTCTCCCCAAGGGCGCCCCGCGCCCGACGGAGACTTCACCGTCGCGCGCCCTCTTTCGGCCGAAGGCCACGGAAACATTTTGCGGGGCGCCTACCCCGAAAACGCGAGCCTCACGACAATCTGCGCCCCGCGAAATTTTTCCGTCAGCGCGCGACAGACAAAACTCGCGTGGTCGCGGACTGCCCCCGCCGCGACCACGCGAGCCTTAGTCCCCCATTCACCCCCGGGGTGACCCATGAGGGGTAGCCGCCCGGCGGCCACACCCACTCGCTGTACTCATCCCTCAGACGGCCGTTGGGCGGAACCGGTTTACCCGGCCCGCCAACGTCACCCGATCGGCCTAAGCGCTCCGGCCTTGGAGTACCGGGAGTACGTCGCTGACGACCTCCTCGAGTGTCGACTCGCGGCCGACGTAGTAGTCGCTGGACCGCGGCCAGTGCGTGACGATGTCGGTGAAGCCGAGTTCCCTGGCCCGCCCGGCCGCGTCGGTGAACGCGCCGACGCTGGAGAGGGAGAAGACCGGCGCCGAGTCGAGGCTCAGGAACCGCTGCACGCTCGCCTTGTCCCGGCCGACGGCCTCGAGGCGCTCGTCGAAGGTCTTCACGAGTCCCGCGACGCCCTTCCACCATTCGTCCTGGGTCTCGGACTTGACGCCGGTGGTGGCCCAGCCCGCGCCGAACCGTGCGGCGAGCGTCATCGTGCGGGGGCCGTTCGCGGCCACCAGGAACGGCAGCCTCGGCCGCTGCACGCACCCGGGCAGGTTCCGCGCGCCCTTGGCCCGGTAGTACTCGCCCTCGAAGTCGAAGCCGTCGGTCATCAGCAGGCCGTCGAGCGCTTCGACGAACTCGGTGAAGCGGTCCGTGCGTTCCTTGACCGACAGTTCCGGACCGTCGAGGACGGCGGCGTCGTAGTTGGTGTGCGGGACGCCGGCGCCCACACCGAGGATGAAACGGCCGTCGGAGATGTCGTCGAGGGTGGTCAGCTCGCGGGTGAACGGCACGGGGTGCCGCGCGACCGGCGACGCCACGAAGGTGCCCAGTCTGATCTTCGACGTCACCGTCGCGGCCGCCGTCAACGTTGGCATCGCACTGAACCACGGGCCGTCGACGAGAGTCCGCCAGCCGAGGTGGTCGTACGTCCAAGCGTGGTCGAAGCCGTATTCCTCGGCGGCCCGCCATTTCGGCTCGGCCGCCCACCAACGATCTTCCGGAAGGATCACGATGCCTACGCGCACAGTCGCCGAACCTAGCGGTGTCCGTCGGCCCGTCGCCCGATGGGCGGATGTTCGGGGACAATGTGACGGTGGAGAAACCCCTTCTGATCGCGTCCGATGTCGACGGCACCCTG
The DNA here is from genome assembly GCF_046549075.1 of Amycolatopsis sp. lyj-84. Lineage (NCBI taxonomy): Bacteria > Bacillati > Actinomycetota > Actinomycetes > Pseudonocardiales > Pseudonocardiaceae > Amycolatopsis > Amycolatopsis sp. lyj-84. The sequence goes on along the minus strand of NZ_JAJPWO010000008.1, from coordinate 129,662 downwards.
CTCGGCCCGATGGAGGCCCTGACCGAACGCACGATCGACACCGTCCGGCGCGTCACCGAAGCCGGAGTCCCTTTCGTGCTGGTCAGCGGGCGGCCGCCGCGCTGGATCGCGCCGATCGCGAACCCGCTGAACCTGACCGGCTACGCGGTCTGCGCGAACGGCGCGGTGCTGTACGAGGTCGGGACGGACCGGATCGTCGCCGTCCACGGCATGCTCGAACCCACGCTGCTGCACGACGCGGTGAGTGCTCTTGATCACGCTCTTCCCGGCTGCCGGTACGCCGCGGAGCGGATCGGCGAGTCCGCGCTCGACCCGGAAATGCGCAATTTCGTGATCGAACCGGACTACCACAACCCGTGGGGCGACAACGAGGGCACGCAGGCGCCGAGGGCCGAGGTGCTCGGGCATCCGGCGATCAAGCTGATGATCAGCAAGCGCGGGATGACCTCCGAGGAGATGGCGCTGGCTGCCCGCGAAGTGCTCGACGGCGCTGTCGACATCACCTACTCGACGAACTCCGGCCTGATCGAGGTCTCCGCGCGCGGCATCACGAAGGCGACCGGGCTGGCCGAGGTCTCCGAGCGGCTGGGCGTTCCGGCCGAGCGGGTGATCGCGTTCGGGGACATGCCCAACGACGTCGAGATGCTCGGCTGGGCCGGGCACGGGGTGGCGATGGCCAACGGACACCGCCTCGTCCTGGACGTCGCCGACGAGGTGACCGCCCCGAACTCCGAGGACGGCGTCGCCCAGGTGCTCGAGCGCTGGTTTTAGCGGCCTTCGCGGTCGAGCTTGGCGGCCTCTTCCGGGGTCGGCGCGGTGCCGCCGAGGTGCGCGGGAAGCCACCAGCGCTCGTCGTCGGCACCCGGCTTCTCCGGGTAGCCCGCCTGGACGCGGTCCACGAGCGCCGACATCCGCACGCGAAGGTCCTTCGAGAGGACTTCGGCGTCTTCTTCGGCCTTCGGGTGCATCGGCTCGCCGACGAGGATCGAGATCGGGACGTGGCGTTTGGTGAGGTCCTTCGGGTGGCCCTTGGTCCACAGCCGCTGCGTTCCCCACAGCGCCATCGGCACGACCGGGACACCGGCTTCGGCGGCCATCCGGACGGCGCCGGACTTGATGTCCTTCACGGTGAACGACCGGCTGATCGTGGCTTCGGGGAACACCCCGACGACCTCTCCGGCCTTCAGGCGCTCGACGGCTTCGCGGTACGACGCGAGACCCGCGCCGCGGTCGACGGAGATGTGGTGCATGCCGCGCATCAGCGGTCCGGCGATCCGGTTGCTGAAGATCTCCTTCTTCGCCATGAACCTGACCAGGCGTTTCGCCGGCTGCGCGCCGAGCCCGCAGAAGATGAAGTCGAGGTAGCTCACGTGGTTGCAGGCGATGACGGCACCGCCGGTGGCCGGGATGTGCTCGGTCCCCTCCACCCGGATGCGGTTGTCCAGCACCCGGAACATCAGCTTCGCCGCCATGATGACGGGCGGGTAAACGAGATCGGCCATTCGCCCAGGTTACGCTACCGTAGGGTAACCAACCTACGGTCGCGTAGGTCACAGGCGGGCTTCCGCACCATCACCCCAGGTCACTGCCCTAAAATGCGCTCGTGACGCACGAAACCACCGAAATCACGCTCATGCCGAGGGGCAGACCCGGCGCTCAGCGTCTCTGGGCCTACCTCGCGCTGAGCACGGTTTCCCTGATCAATCTGATCTCGTTCATGCCGAAGTTCCCCAAGCCGCACGAGCTGGCCTGGGGCGACGCGGTGAACTACTACCGGATGTCAGAGCAGACCGGCGCGGCCGTCGAAAACCCGTTCGCGCTGCGCATGCTGAGCCCCTGGATCGTCCACCGCGGCAATCTGCTGACCGGGCTCTCCCTCGACGTCCTCTGGGTCGCCTTCACCTTCGTGGTCACGCTGGCCACGATCCTCGTCTTCTTCGAGTTCCTGCGCTCGTACCTGAAGCTCCAGCTGTTCACCTCGGTACTCGCCGCCGTCGCGCTGGCCTGCACGTTCTGGTACGCGCCGTACGCCTTCAGCAACCCGTGGCTGGTCGACCCGCTCAACAACCTCCTCTACCTGCTCGCGATCTGGTTCATCCTCAAGCGCAAGCTGATCCCGTTCGCGATCGTCATCGTGCTGGGCGCGATCAACAAGGAGACGACCCTCCTTCTGGCCCCGCTGTACCCGCTGATCGCGTGGACGCGAGGCCGTTCCTTCCGCGACCGTGATGTCCTGGGGGGCATCGGCGTGTTCGTGGTCGCCGTCGGCATCTACATCGGCTACCGGCTCTGGGCGCAGAACCTCATCGGCGGCGACTACGGCTTCGGCGCGGGACAGTCCAACAGCGGCCTGCTCGACAACATCCGCTTCGCGCTCAACGCGAGCAAGGGCACCGGCCAGGTCGAGTTGTTCAGCACGTTCCACTTCTTCTGGCTGATCTTCGGCTACGGCCTTTACCAGCAGTACCGCCGCCACGGGCTGCGCGCGGAACTGCTGATCGCCAGCGTCTGGCTGTTCGCCTGCTGCCTGGCCGGACGGCTGGTCGCGACGGACACCGCGCGGGTGTTCGTGATGATGGCGCCGCTGATCCTCGCGCTCACCGCGGTCGTGCTCGACCAGCAGCGCGGTGAAGGACGGCGGCTCTGGGTCGGCGCGCTGTTCTTCCTGTATGTCGCGGTGAACCTGCGGTTCGTCGGCGGGGCGGCGGTGTTCTGGGTCGACGCCGTCGCCCTACTGATCTTCGCCGCCTTGGTGTCGTTCCCGAAGACACCGAGCTGGCCGCGAGCCAAGATCTTCAACGGCTTCCAGCCGCATCAAGGGACCCTGGAAGTGGGGGACGTCAAGTCCTCCTGACGCGCGAAGGTCACCAGCGCCAGGACGACACCGAGCAGCGTGCAGTACAACGCGATCACCTGGTGCTTGACGTTCTCCAGGCCGTCGCCGAGCGCGGCCAGCGCGAACTGCCCGGCGGCGACGGCCAGCAGGAAGCCCAGCGCGACGCCCACCGCGTCGCGCCGGGTCTTCCAGCCACGCCACGCGAGCAGGGACCAGATCGGCAGTAACGCGAAGAAACCCAGTGGCGCCAAGAGTTTCGTGATGGTCGACGCCACCGGGACGCGGTATTCCTGCGCCTCCGGCGCGAAACCGGCCGACTGGTCGAAGCTGCCGAGGTAGGGCGGCCGCGCGGTGAGCAGATCGCCCGCCGCGCGGTCCAGGATTCCGATGGTGCGCCAGGGATGCGTCGCGAAGTATTCGACGACGTTGCGCCTGCTGATCTGTTCGCGGTACTTCGGGTACTCGGGATCCATCGTGGCGGGCCGGGCGTGCCACCAGCCGTTGCCCGCGTACTGGCCGAACGAGGCGGGCAGTCCCAAGGCGGCGAGATCGGCCCCGGTGTCGTGCCGACCGTCCACAATGGTCAAGAAGATCGTGTTGAACATGTTGATCTCGCGTGAATCGTCACCCGGACGCGCGGCGAGAGAGCCATCGGGCAGCTTCGCGGGCTCGACGGTCTGCTGCGCGTAGGCCGTACCTCCGGCGAGCGCGCCGATGACGAACACCACGGGGAGCCAGCGCTTGAGGCCGCGGACGCCGTCCGGGCGGACGAGCAGCGCGGCGAGCGCGAGCACCGGCAGGATCATCAACGTCTGGACCTTGGCGTTGACCGCGATGACGCCGCCGAAGAGCAGCACCGCCAGGCCCGCGTAGCGCCACCAACCAGGCCTCGCGGCCACCAGCAAGCCGCCGACTGCGAGCAAGAGACCGAGGAACGCGGCACCTTCACCGAGCACGGAAGCGAAGTAGCCGAAGAACGCGGAATCCGCGACGACCAGCAACAGCCCCGCGGTCGCGAAGCCGCGGACACGGCGTGAGTACGGCAGTCCGACGACGATCAGCGCGACCGCCGCGGCGGCGAGGACGCTGGTCAGCACGCCGAGGACGACCAGGCTGAGCGTCGATTCGAGGCCGAGCAGGCCGCCGATCGACCGCGCGATCCGGGCGAACCAGCTCTGGGTCAGGAGATACGTGGCGTCGCATTCGCCTGCCGGAACGGTGTAGGCGAGGTGCACGAACTGCTCGGGCTTGCCCTTCCACGGGATGCCCGCGCCACACAGCACGCGGAAGCCGTCACCGTTGTCGGACATCGCGACCGGCCGCGGCACGAGGAAGCGGACGAGCAGCACGGTGAGCGCGACGGCGAACACGCCGAAGCCGAACAGGCGCGAAGGTGCTTCAAGCGCTGCTGGTCGGCTCGGAAGGACGCGTTCGTCGACACTCACGAAGGGCACGGTACGTGGCGGAAATCGGGTGAGAAGTCGAGGGCCGTCGTGACGGACCGCTCGACGTCGGCCCGCAGGAACACGGTGAGCCAGGACGAAGTTCCTTCACGCGCGAAGGTCGCGACGCGGTACCTCTCCGAGTACGCCGGGTCGATCACGCAGGACTGCTTCGCCGCGTAGCCGTTGTCGGTGATGACGGCGATCGTCGGGCGCCGCTGGGAGACGACGGCTTCGCCCGCTTCTTCGGTCTGACCGCGGACGCCGACGATCTGCAACTGCGTCCCGGCGTGGTACGACAGCACTCCGGGCGCGGACGTGCTCACGACCGAACCGGGCGGCAGGTAGGCGTCGAGCCAGCGGCCGATCTCCTCCATCTGGGCGCCGTGGTCGTGCCAAGCGCGCACGCGAGTCAGCATGTCCGGGCTGAACACCGACACCAGCACGGCGAGCCCGGACAACGCCACCGCGGCGGCGGGCATCAGCCGCTGGACCGGTGGACGCGGCCGGGGGCTCGGTTTCGTGACCGCGGTGAGCACGCCGTAGACCGACACCGCCGCCACCGACAGCAGTGGCGGGATCGGCGCCAGCAGACGCCAGGCGGGCCCGGCGTCGCCGCCGAAGAAGACCACGAACCCGGCGAAAGCGACGGCGGTGACGAGCATCAGCCAGGTCAGCGATCTGGCCTCGGCCTCGTGCGGCGTCCGGCAGGTGCGGCGCAGGAGCAACGCCCCCGCCGCGACCAGGCCGAGCAGCAGGAAGCCCTGGTGGACCACCGAAAATCCGGAGAGATAGTGCCATCCGCGGTCGACCCGCGCCGAGACATCGATGTCGAAGGGGATGACGACCGACGACGGGAGGACATGGTCGTAGTAGGTCACCCGCCACGCCGTCCACGGCGCGGCGAAGACGAGCCCGCCGAGCAGCCAGCCCGCCGGCGACCACCAGGTGTACCGGCCGCGCAGCGCGGCGATGACCAGCCAGCAGCCGACCAGCACCGCGAGCAACGTCCCCGACGGTCGCGTCATCATCGCGAAGGCGACGAGTACACCCGCGACGACCGGGCGCCGGGCCGCGAGCGAGGCGAAGACGCCGAACAGGAGCAGCACGAACAACGGTGTCTCGGTGCCGGATCCGCCGTACGCGGCGAGCCCTCCGGCACCCGCGACGAGCACCGCGGCGGCCACTCCGTAGGCCGGGCGAGGCTCACCGGCGGCCCGCGCGACCACCCGGTTCACCGTCACGTGCGCGAGCAGCACGGCGCCGAGGGTGGCGAGGATCCCGAGGACGATCGCGGAGGTCTCGATATCGGCCCCGAAAGCGGCCTTCGGCAAGGCGATCGCGATCATCCAGAGGAAATTCGCGTACCCCTCGATCCGCTCGCCGGTGTTGAACACCGGACCATTGCCGTCGGCGATGTTCTGGGCGTAGCGGAAAGTGATGTACGCGTCTTCCGCGATGGTCGAAAACACCAGCTGGTGCACCAGCGAGAAACCGAGGGTCAGCGTCAGCGCGGCGGCACGCCAGTTCTTGTCGGCACTGATCTTGGGCCAGGCCACGAGGACGAAAGCGGCGACCACGAACCAGGCGCCGACGAGCGCGACCACCACCTGATCCCCACCCTTCCGGGCCGAGCCACTCCCCTGACAAAAGACTACGGTCAAGTATCGATCACCGCGCCAAGGTGTTTCTTTCGGCGCAGTTAGTTGACACGAATGGGTGAGTTGAGTTTGCGCGGAGTAGGCGTCGTTCCGCCGTTTTCCCCGACGGGATGTGACTCCTTCGGGTAACGGCCCCCGGCGGTTAATCTGGCTTCCCATTCCGTTCCGCACCTCGGGGGTTCCGTGCGGATTCCCCACCCCGAGGAAACCTGTGCCCACCCAGACCTCCCTGTCGGCCGACGTCGTCACGGTGTGCGTCGCACTGCTCGTCATCGCCCTTCCCGGCCTGCTCACAGGTCTCGCCGCCGGTCTGCGCGGCTGGGTGCTCGCGGGCATGACGCCGTTGCTCAGTTACGCCATCGGTGGACTCGCCGGGCCGTGGACGGCCGCCCTCGGGCTCCCGTTCGGCCCGGTGACGTACGCGGTGGCGACGGCCTTGTTCGCCGGAATCGCCTACGGTCTGCGACGGCTCACTCTGCGCCGGTGGCCGCCTGAGCCGGAGGAACCGCTGTGGGGACGGGCAGGGCACCTCGCCGTCGGGGCCTGTCTGCTGCTCGCGGCCGCCGTCGGGATGTACGCCGTGGTGCGCGGGATGGGCAGGCTGGACGCCATCCCGCAGGGCTTCGACGCCGTCTATCACGCGAACGGCGTGCGGCAGATCGCCGAAACCGGGGACGGCAGCCTGTTCGGCACCGGCGAGGTCAACTGGTACGGCGACGCGGCGCCGGTCTTCTACCCCAACGCGTATCACCTGCTCGCGTCCGTGGTGTACCTGCTCAGCCCGGCGACCATCCCGCTGACCCTGGACGTGAACACCGCCCTGCTGCCCGCGCTGCTCGCGTTGTCGCTGATCACGATGGTGCGCGTGTTCCGGGGCCGGGCGGTGCTCGCGGGCGCGGTCGCGCTCGTCTCGATCGCGCCGGTGATGGGCCTGTACGAATCGATGAGCAGGGGACCTTTGCTGCCGTTCCTGCTCGGCCTGGCGCTGACCCCGCTGGCCGCCGTCGCGGTGAAGCGGTACCTCGACCGTCCGGCGCCCGACACCGGCTTCGTCCTGGTGATCAGCGCCGTCGGCCTGCTGTGCGTGCACTCGTCGGCGTTGTTCGGCGCGATGCTGTTCGCCGGTCCGCTGCTGCTGCAGCGCTGGGTCGCGCCCGGTGAACGGTGGCCGCGGATCGTGCGGGACCTGCGCGCGCTGGCGATCGTCGGCGCGATCGCGGTCGTCGTGGCGGGGCTGCAGCTGTTCGGCGCGATCGGCCTCGCGAACGGCGAGGTGCCCTACCGCAGCTGGCCGGTGGAATGGCGGGCGACGACGGCGCTCGGCGCGCTGCTGGGCTTCCAGCACCACGAGCCCTATCCGCAGGTGTGGCTTTCGGCCGCGCTGCTGGCCGGGTTCATCTTCTTCGCGCGGGCGGGCGCGCTGCGCTGGATCGGTGTGACGGCGCTGATCACCGGGCTCGCCTACATCGCGGTGACGTCGTCGGAGCAGCCGGTCGTGCTGGCGCTGTCCCGGCCGTGGTGGAACGACCCGTACCGGTTCATGTCGATGGCCGCGATCCCCCTGTCGATCATCGCGGCGCACGGGCTCGCCGAGACGCAGGCGTGGCTGCGGGACACCGTGGTGCACCGCAAGGTGCCCGCGTTCGTCGTCGCGGTGGCGGTGTTCGGCGGGTTCGCTTTCTTGAGCAACGGTTTTTACGCGCGGTCCAACGCGGAGAAGATCGCGTCCGGCTACGCGAACACGCCCGGCATCAACACGCACAAACTGCCGGTGAGCCCGGACGAAGCCGCCGCGATGGAGAAGCTCGCCGAGTTCGCGAAGCCCGGTGAGCGTGCGGTGAACGACCGTCTGGACGGGACGGTGTGGACCTACGCGCTCTCCGGCGTCCGGACGACCTCGGGGCATTTCGACGAGACGCTGTCGCCGTCGGACGCGCGGCTGCTGGAGTGGCACTTCCGCGAGTACCCGTCGAACGCCGAGGTGCGGGCGGCCGTGCGGCGGCTGAACGTGCGCTGGGTGATCCTCGGGCAGTACGGCTACCCGCCGGGCGCCCAGCGCCAGGCCGGGCTGCGCGATCTGGACGGCCTGAGCTTCGTGACCGAGGTCTACCGGAACCCGGACGCGGTGATCTACCGGTTGAACCCCTGACCGCGTTTAGTCCTCTGGTTGCGGTCCCGAGTGGCGATTCGGGTTCTGGTGGACCGGTATTGCTACCCACTGGGCCGGGCTTTGCCTCGGAGCTTGCTTGGGCTTGATCAACGGAGGATTGGGGACGTTGAGTGTCTCCGATCTTCCGTTGATCAAGGTCCGAGGCCGGGGTGACCTGGTGACGGTGAAGGAATTGGGACACTCAACGTCCCGATTCCTTCACCGTCACCGTCGACGCCCGCGCAAGGACCGCAACTAGAGGACTAAACGCGGGGAGTGGCGAGGCGCGCGGAGAGGGCGGCGGCGCCGGCGGTGATCAGGTCGGCGACCGTGAACATGACCCGCGAGGCGATGGCGAAAGCGGTCGCCTGGCCGACAGTGAGGCCCGAAGCGGTCAGCACGGCGACCTGCGCGACCTCGCGGACACCGACCCCGCTGGGCAGGATGAACGCGAACGTCCCGACGGTCATCGCGACGGCCATCGCGCCGACGCACAGCACGAAGCCGCTGAAGCCCGGCGTGCCGACGGAGTTCGCCAGCAGCCACAGGTGCACGCCCTGCAGCGCCCACGCCGCCGTCGACGAGCCGAAGACCTTCCCGACGACCGACCAGCTCAGCCGGTGGTCGAGCGGCGGGCGGCGCAGGATGCGCAGCACGAGCGACGTGCCCCAGGTGAGCACCTTCGGGTGCAGCATCGCGAGGCCGACCGGGATGAGCACGAACAGCCACATCGCGCGCGGGCTGTTGCTGAAGACCGCGGGGGCCGCGAGCAGCGAGACGACCAGCGCGGACACCACGCCGACGCCGAGCTGGATCAGCGAACCGGTGAAGATCCGGGCCCTGGCGAGCCCGGCCTTGCGGCCCAGTTCCATCTGCAGCAGATACGCCCACACCGAACCCGGCACGTACTTGCCGAGCGAGCCGACGAGGCAGATCTGCGCGCCGCGGGCGTAGCCGATCGGCTTGCCGAGGTCGTCGACCATGACCTGCCAGCCGTAGGTCGACACCATGATGGCGGCGATCAGCGCGAGCAGGCTCAGCGTGGAGGATTCCCAGGCGACGTCGGACAACGTCCGCCAGAATTCACCCCAATTGGCGACAAGTGTCTTCGCTGCGAAAGCGACGACCAGGAGGATGGCGACCCAGCGGACGACGTCGAGGATCTTCGCCTTCGTGGATTTCGGTTGCTTTACCGCAACCGGGGATTCCCCCTCCGGCGTTTCGACTGTCGTCACTGAACCTCCTTGCTTGGCCTCTTTCGCCGCTGGTCAGGCCTGTACGGTCACCAAGCGGCTGAACTCGGTCAGCAGATCGTAGCCGTCCCAAATCGCGGAGAACGTCAGGGCCGATCCGAAGGGAACGACACGGTCGACGCCGCGGCCCGCCAATTCCGTCACGAATTGCGTCAATTCTTCTTTGCTGAAGCCGAATTGACCGACGGTTTGATCTTTGCGGAGCACGATCGGGACGAGGTCGGAAAGCGTGTCGACCCGCGCGTTGGCGAAAGTGCCGGCGCCGAGCCATTCGCGCGGGAGGATCGCGGGGTCGGCCAGCTCGAGCGTCGCGATGCCGTTGCCCTGGAACTCGATGCCGTTGACGAGCCCGTCGACGGCCGCGCCGTACGCCGAAACCCGCTTCTGGACGGCCATCGCGGGCTCGGTGACGTGCTGTTTCTTCGCCAGGACCTCGGCGAGCAGCTTCCGGAACTCCTGCCCTGCTTCGCGAGCGCCCGCTTCGTCGCCGACCCAGAACACCGCGCGCGGCGACGAGCAGGCGGCCTGGTCGAACCAGTACGAGTCGTTGTAGAAGCCTTCGGCGGCACCGCGGCGCTCGGTCTCGGAGGCCTCGTGCCAGCCGCGCACCGAAGCGACGGCGAACGAAGACCGGTCCGGGAAGGTCAGGTCGCGCGCGTGCGGCGCCAGCGGGTACTTGCGCAGCGCCGCGACCGAGGCGTCGCCGCCCCAGATGACCCGCAGGTCCGCGGCGACCGAGAGCGCACCGCTGATCGCGTCGCTGCGGTCGTAAGTGATCATGCGCTGCGTCGCGGTGATCGCGGCGGCGGTGTCGGCGTCCACTTCGGACAGTGCGGCGTTCAGCGCCTCCAGCACCGTTTCGGCGGCGCCGGCCGAACGCGAGGACACGCGGACGACGTTGTGGTTGCCCGCGAGTGCCGAAAGCGCCCACGAGTACACGAAGATCGTGTCGACGTTGGCGGGCGGCACGTGGAACACGAGGCCGCGCGGGAAGCGCAGCGCGTCGCCGGAAGTCTCCAAAGTGGACAGAGCCTTGGCGATCTCTCCCTTGCGCAGGAAGAAACCGAGCGAGGCCAGCTCGGGGAAACGGCGGGCAGTCGCGGGTGCGAGCAGCTTGCGCGCGAACTTCGTCAGGAACTCGACGACGCGCGGGTCGCCCACGCGAAGCCGTCCGCCGACGGGCTCGGCACGCAGCTCTTCGACGAGCTTGTCGACCTCGATGGCGTCCGAAAGCGGGAAACGCTGGTTGAGACTCATGCCGCCGCTCCCTGGAAGGTGTCCGAGCAACCGCGGGCCTCGGCCTTGGGCAGCCTGCCCATGACCGAGAAGTGCTTGCCCGGCCAGTCGCCGTCGTCGATTCCGTTGTAGACACCGAGGTCCTCGGTGAGCAGGACGTGCCCAGGATACGAGTGCGGCAGCGTGCTGACGACCTCGATCACGCCGGGCTCGCCGACCGGCTGCTCTTCCCAGGTTTCCGGGTTCCGGATCACGACGTCCGCGAAGTCGGGGCAGTACAACGAGTTCCCGGAAGGTCCTTCGAGGAACACGGTGCCGATCTGCTCGATCATCCCGTAGTAGTTGTGGATCCGGGTGAGCCCGGTGTCCTCTTTGAAGCGACGGCGGAACTCGGTGTTGTCGACCGCGCGGTCGATCAGCTTCTTCCAGCCGCCCGAGTGGATCAGGATCCCGTTCGACAGGTCGAGCTTGTGCTCGCGCGCGACCTCGTAGAGGTACTGCCACACCATGAAGGTGAAGCCGAAGATCAGGAACGGCTTGTCGCCGTAGGTCGCGAGGAAGGTCTTGACCGCCTCGACGTCCGGCTCGTCGTTCTCGTCGAGCACGTAGGTGTGCTTGCGGCCGAAGTTGGCCATGCCCAGCACTCCGGCGCCGCGCGCGGAGAACGAGCGGCGGTTCTTGATGATGCCGATCGTGTCGACCATCAGCATCGGCAGCCGCTCACCGCCGAGGACCTCCTGCAGCGTCGCGCCGAGCTGTTTGGTCTGCGCGCCGGCGGCGGCCTTGTCCAGGTAGATCCGCGACGCGCCCGCGCCGGTGGTCCCCGAGGACGTCAGCGTCTTGAAGATCTCGGACTCCGGAATGGACCGGAGGTCGTGCGTCTTGAACATCCGCACCGGCAGCCACGGCAGGTCCGCGATGGACGCGAACGCAGCGTCCCGCGCGATGCCCAGCGACGAAAGGATCCGGTCGTACCCTTCGGAGTTCTCGCGGTGGTGCGCGGTGAGCTCGGCGAGCTGCGGAAGCAACGACTTCTCACGCTCAGCTTGGGACAACGTGAACACACTCATGCTGTTTCCTCCGCGAGTTTGCGCGCGACCGCGATCGTGTCGACAGGGCGAGACATGGCCTCACACGTCACCTGCCCGGGAAAAGCGCCCTGCCGCCCCGATAGCGGGGCCTGACGGCCAGCGCGCGCTCTGTGGTCGGCTCGTGTGCCGCGGCTACTCATACCTGGGCCTCCAGCGACCGGTAGTCGATCTTGCCGCTGGCCAGCAGCGGCACGGTGTCGCATGCGCGGACGTCGAACCCGCTGGTGTGCAGGTGGAGCCGCTCGGACAGCGCCTTCGCGGCGTCCTTGCACATATCTTTGTCGGCCCCCTCCGCGAACAGGACGACCTTGTCCCCGGCCGGGACGGCGGCCACGACGTCGATCCCCACCGAAGCAGAACGCACGGCCTGCTCGAGATCATCCAGGCTGACCCGGTTGCCGAAGACCTTGCCGATCCGCTTGAGCCGTCCGGTGATGTAGAGGAACCCGTCCTCGTCGAGATAGCCGAGGTCGCCGGTGGGCAGCACGCCGCCCCATTCGTCGCCCGCGGCCAGCCCGGCCTCGTCGTCGGCGTAACCCATCATCACGTTGGGGCCGCGGTACACGACCTCGCCGACGATCTTCGGGTGCTTGGTCTCGGAGCCGTCCTCACGCCGGACGGCGAACGAGCCGCCGGGCAGCGCGGGCCCGGCGGAACCGAGCTTTTCCGCGAGCCGCTCCGCCGGGACGGTGGTCATCCGCGGCGCGGCCTCGGTCTGGCCGTACATCACGAACATCCGCCCGCCGACCGCGCGGATCTTGTCGTTGAACTGGGCGACGAGGTCGTCGCGGAGCTTGCCGCCCGCCTGGGTCAGCGTGCGCAGCGTCGGGTACTTCGCCGGATCGAACTTGAGGCGCCGCAGCATCTCGTAGTGGTACGGGACCCCGGCGAGCGACGTCACCTCGTACTCGTTGACCGCGTCCCAGAAGCCGCGCCCGAGCACGCCGGAGGGCTCGATGACCACGGTCGCGCCGCGGACGAGGTGGGAGTTCAGCACGGACAGGCCGTAGCTGTAGTGCAGCGGGAGGCTGGTCGGCGCGACCTCGTCGCGGTCGATGCCGAGCACCTGCGCGATCGCGTCGGCGTTGGCGAACACCGCACCACGGGAGAGCCGGACCAGCTTCGGGTTGCCGGTGGAACCGCTGGTCGGCAGGAGGACGGCCAGGTGGGGATGCGGCTCGACCCCTTCGGCGGACTCCCGGACCCAGTGCCCGTCGGAGACGCCGTAACCCTCGGGTGCGGGCGCGTCCGGCGCGGACAGCACGGCAGCCGGTCGGAAGCGCTCGATGAGCCCCGCCAGGACGTCGGCGTCGAGCGCCGGGTCGATCAGCGCGATCGCGCGGCCCGCCTCGAACGCACCGAGGTAGTTCAGCACGCTGGGCAGGTCCACCGACATCCGCGCGAACAGCGCACCGGGCGGCAGCAGCGACAACGCGGCCCCGACGCGGGTGACCTCGGTGTCGAGTTCCTCGCCCGCGAGCGTCTTGCCGCTCGTGACGTCGATGAGCCGTGCACCCACACCCAAAAGGGTCATTACAGAACAAGTCCTCCGTCGATGCCCAGCACCTGCCCGGTGATGAACGAAGCGTCATCACTGACCAGGAACCGGATCGCGTTCGCCACGTCCTCGGGCGTCCCGAGCCGTCCGAGGGGGGTCTTGCCGATGTTCTCGGCCTTGGCGTCCTCGGTCAGCCCCGAGGTCAGGTCGGTGTCGATGACGCCGGGCGCCACCGCGTTGACCCGGATCCCGGACCGGCCGAGTTCCTTCGCGGCCGAACGCGCGATGTTCGCCACCGCCGCCTTCGAGGCCGCGTACACCGTCTGACCGGCGCTTCCGTGCTCGCCGACGATCGAGGCCAGCACCACGATGGCGCCGCTCTTCTTGCGCATCATCGCCCTGGCCGCGGCCTGGACGGTGTGCAGCGTTCCGGCGACGTTCGTGCTCAGCGTGGTGTCGACCAGTTCCTCACGGATCATGCCGAGGAGCGCGTCCTCCATGATCCCGGCGTTGGCGACCACGATGTCGAGCTTGCCGTGCTCCTTGGCCACGCCGCGGACCACCGTCGACACGGCCTTGGCGTCGGTGACGTCCAGCGCGAGGCCGCTCGCGGCCCCCGCCGCCGCGGCCGCTTCCTTGGCCTTGGCCTCGTCACGACCGGTCAGCACGACGGTGGCGCCCGCTTCGGCAAGCGCCCGCGCGGTGGCCAGCCCGATCCCCCGGGTACCCCCGGTGACCAGGGCGACCTTGCCTTCGAGCATCACTTGGACTGGAGGTCGGTCACCATGTCGACGGCGACCTTGAAGCTGGACATGTCGATCACCTGGTCGGTGTCGAATTCCACCTCGAACTCGTCCTCGATGGCCGCGACCAGCGCCATGTGACCGACCGAGTCCCAGGCTTCGATGTCGCGGTACTTCAGGTTTTCGACGTCGACCTCGCCATCGAGGTCCAGCGCCTCGACGAAGACCTCACGCAGCTTGCCGGCGACTTCCGCCATCTTGTGACTCCTACTCACTCGCGCGGACGGGCGTCCCACGCCTTCACCAAGGTAGAGAGGTCGCCGGGCAGCCGGTCGGCCAGCCCGTCCTCAGGGAGACCGCCCTTACCCTTCAGCCACGGTCCCAGTGCCTCGATGGTGGCCTCGTCCAGCCCGCGGCGGGACAGCCCGACGGTATTGACGCCCGTCACCCGTGCGGGGTTGCCGACGGCGATGGTGAACGCGCCCACCTCCTTGCGGACCGCGGAGCTCATCCCGACCATCGCGCCGGGACCGATCACGACCCGCTGGTGCAGGATCGCGCCCATGCCGAGGTTCGCCCCGGACCAGATGTGGCAGTGGCCACCGGTGATCACGTTCGACGCGACCGTGACGGCGTCCTCGACCAGGCAGTCGTGGGCGATGTGGGAGCCGCGGAGGAAGTACCCGCCGTCGCCGATGGTGGTCGTGCGCCAGGTGCCCTGGTGGACGCTGACGTACTCGCGGATCCGGTTGCGGCTGCCGATGACGACGCCGTGCCCGTCGTGATCGGGATCACCGTTCGGCGCGGAGTCCCAGGCGGCGGGGTGCTCACGGCCGCGGTCCTCGCCGGGGGTCCCGATGGTCACGTGCGGGCCGATCCAGTTGCCGTCGCCGATCCGCGCCGGGCCCACGATGACCGTGAACGGTCCGATGACGTTGTCGTCACCGAGCTCGACACCCTCGCCGATGACTGCTGTCGGGTGGATGCGGTTCACCACGTGAGATCCGTTCGTTGTGGCTGGGAGGCAGCCTGGGGTAATGGGCGCTTCGGCGGTCCCGGTAACGTGTGGCCCGCGCCAGAGAGGGCGGCCGGGCGCAGAACCGGCGGCTCACTGTACCGGACGCACCAGAACGCCCAGTCGAGAGAGACTTGCAGATGATCCCCATTACCGTGGTCGACGTCCGTGACGCGGAGGACCTCGTCGTCGAGGTGCTGCGATCCGGCGCCATCGCACAGGGACCGATGGTCAAGCGCTTCGAGGATGCGTTCGCGAGCGTTTCCGGCACGAAGCACGCGATCGCCGTCAACAACGGCACCACCGCGCTGGTCGCCGCCATCCAGGCGCTCGACCTCAAGCCGGGCGACGAGGTCGTCACCTCGCCGTTCACCTTCGTGGCGACGCTGAACGCGATCCTGGAGGCGGGCGCGACCGTCCGCTTCGCCGACATCCGCCGCGACGACTTCGCGATCGACCCGGACGCCGTCGCCGCCGCGATCACCGACCGCACCAAGGTCCTGATGCCCGTGCACCTCTACGGGCAGACAGCGGACATGGGCAAGCTCGCGCCGCTGGCCGCCGAGCACGGCCTCAAGGTGATCGAGGACTCCGCGCAGGCCGTCGGGGCCTCGTTCGAGGGCAAGCAGGCCGGATCCTTCGGGATCGGCTGTTTCTCCTTGTACGCCACCAAGAACATCACCACCGCCGAGGGCGGCGTCATCACCACGGATGACGACAAGCTGGCCGACGCGCTGCGCGTGCTGCGCAACCAGGGCATGCGCGCCCGCTACCAGTACGAGGTCGCCGGGCACAACTACCGGATGACCGACCTGCACGCCGCCGTCGGCATCCCGCAGCTGGAGAAGCTGGACCAGCTCACCGCCGCCCGCCAGGCCAACGCGAAGCGCCTCTCCGAAGGCCTCGCCGGCACGCCGGGTCTGGACATCCCGCAGGTCCTTCCGGGCCGCGAACACGTGTGGCACCAGTACACCGTGCTGGTCGGCCCGCACGCCTTCCTCTCGCGCGACGAACTCGCCGCCGCCCTCACCGAACGCGGCATCGGCAACGGGATCTACTACCCGAAGATCGTCTTCGACTACGACTGCTACCGGAACAACCCGCTGATCCCCGACGCGAAGGTCGAGGACTTCCCGGTGGCCGCTTCCGTTGCCGCGCAGGCGCTTTCGCTGCCCGTGCACCCGCACCTCTCCGAGTCCGACCTGGACACCATCATCGAAACGGTTCGCGAGGTGCTCGGCGCATGACCACCCACAAGATCGCCCTCATCGGCACCGGCAACATGGGCTCGCTGCACGCCCGTGTCCTTGCCGCGAACGAGCGCGTGGACCTCGTCCGCGTGATCGACCCGCGCGAAGAGGCGGGCCGCAAGGTCGCCGAGCGCTACGAAACCCAGTGGACGCCCGAAATCGGCTCGCTGTCCGATGTGGACGCCGTCGTGCTCGCTTCGGCCACCGAGGCGCATTACGAGCTGGCGCAGGAGATCCTGGGCCAGGGCAAGCCGTTGCTGGTCGAGAAGCCGGTCTGCAACAGCCTGGAATTCTCCAAGGAGATCGTCGGCCTTTCGGCGAAGAAGGACGTCCCGCTGATGTGCGGGCTCCTGGAGCGCTACAACCCGGCCGTGATGACCGCGCGGGCGCTGGTCAACGAGCCGATCCACCTGATGGCCCGCCGCCACGGCCCGTACGCGCCGCGTATCAAGACCGGTGTCGCGTGGGACCTGCTGGTGCACGACGTCGACCTGGCGATCCAGTTCTTCGGCGGCGCGACCCCGCAGCGGGTCGCGTCCGGAGCGGGCTACTTCCACCCGAACTCGGTCGAGGGCGCCGAAGACACCATCGAGACGGTGCTGTCGTTCGAGTCCGGCCTTGCCACGGTTTCCGCTTCCCGCCTCGGCCAGCGCAAGGTCCGCTCGCTGTGGGTGTCCGAACTGGACCGCATGATCGAGATCGACCTGCTCCGCCGCGACGTCACCATCTACCGGCACGTCTCGCACGACTCGGTCACCGAGGACGGCCTCGGTTACCGGCAGCAGACTGTCATCGAGATCCCGGAACTGGTCACCGCGCGCGAGCCGCTGGCGACCCAGCTGGACCGGTTCCTCGAACTGCTCGAAGGCAAGATAGACGCCGACACCGAGCGCGACCTGATCCTGCCTTCGCACGCCGTCGTCGACCAGGTGCTGACCCAGGCCGCCGCCTGACCTCCTCGGGGACCCGTCCCGGCTGGGCACGACTACCATCCGCGAGTGCCTAAGACCCTGAAGCGTGCGACGACCGTTCTGGCCCTGGCGGCCTTGACGTGGATCATCACCTCGGGGCTGTTCTCGATCCTCGCCGTCATGCAAGCCGCGGACGGGTCTCGCTTCCGTCCGGAGGATTCGGATCCGCCGGTCATCGTCTGGTTCCTCGTGCTCGGCGTCGTCCAGATGGCGCTGTGCGTGGTGACCCGGGCGGGCCGGAACTGGGCACGGGTGGCCGTCACCGTTTCGGCGAGCCTCATGAGCCTCATCATGCTGATCACCGTGATCGCCGCGGTGGTCGACTATCTGTACGCGACAGGGCGCGCCACCACGGTGGGCGGCGAAGTACAGGTGTCAGGCCTGGGGATCGTCCTCGTCGTGATCGACGCGGTAACCCTCGCGGGGACGGTGCTCGGCATCGCCGGGTTGTACCGGTCCTCGGTCAATGCCTATTTCTCCGAAATCCGGCGACCACACCTCGGCTCGGGTGAAGATCGGACGCTCACTTGACAAGGCGCTGGCCCCTCGCGTCGTAGGCGACGAGCGGGGTCAGCACGCCCGTCGACTCCACGTCCGACGGGGAGAACCAGAAGATCATGACCGACGGGTCCCCGCTCCAGGGCACCACGTTCGCCTCGACCGGCTTTCCCCGGACCGTGCTGGTGATCCGCGTCGCCGGACCGGCGAAGTAGCCGAACACGGGCACGAAGGTGTTCTGGAGGATGTCGCCGCCGTCCACCGCGTGGAAGCCGAAAGACCGGTCGGACCCCTTGAACTCGTTGCTGCCCAGGAGCGCTTCGTAGCTGCCGTCGACGTTCCGGTAGGCGACCTGCAAGCCGAACTCGACGCCCGGCAGAGCCGCCTCGTCGATCGCGAAGGCATAGATCACCAGCTCACGGCCATCCTCGCCCTTAATCCCGAGCGAGGTGGTCTCGCCAAGCGGTGCCGGGCTCGGCGCAGGGTCGGTGACCGCCGGTAGCGACGTCACCGGCGGCTGTGCGGACGTGGTGGTGCTCGCGGCGGGTGGCAGCGGGCGCTGCGAGGGTTCCTTCAACGCGACAGCGCCGACGATGACCAGCACCGTCACCACCGCGGCGGCCACGCCACCCGCGCCGGTCGCGAGACGGCGACGGCGGCGGATGCGCCTGCCCTTGGTCATGATCGCGCCGAGGTCGGGCTCGGCGAACTCCTCGGCAGGCGGTTCCCGCAGTGCCGAGCGCAGCGACTCGAGGTCGGTCATCGTCCCAGCCCGCCGATCAGTTCCGTTCCGTCCTCCGCGGTGATCCGCAGCTTGGTGAGGGCGCGGGAGTTCGTGCTCTTCACGGTGCCCACCGAGACACCCAGCTCGCCGGCCACATCGGACTCCTTCAGATCGAAGAAGTGCCGGAGCACCACGACGGCTCTCTCCCGGTCTGTGAGCGTACGCAACGCGTCAAGCAGCCATTTCCGCTGGACAACGGCCCCGGCGACGTCCGCGCCGCTCGGCCGCTCGGGAACCTCCTCGGTCGCGTTCTCGCGAATGGGCCGCCGCCAGCCGTCGATGATGTGGTTGACGAGGACCTGCCGCGCGTAGGCATAGGCGTCCTTGCGGCGTACCCGCGACCAGGCCGCGTACGTCTTGGCGAGCGCCGTCTGGGCGGCGTCCTCGGCCTGATGGCGGTCACTGGTCAGCAGGTAAGCCGCGTGCTGCAGACGGTTCGACGAGTTCCGAACGAACTCGACGAACTCGTCATCGCCGCGAGCCACCCTGGTCCTCATCTCAGTTCGACGGTTGACCACCTGAAAGGTTGCCTCAACCTTTTCGGGCGGTCTCCCGTAGAGGTCTATGAATGATCTTCGACCACGGGGAGGCAGGGCAAAGAAGATCACCCGGGAAGTGGATGTCTCAGTCGTTCTTGCGCCGGACGAAGCGGAGCGCGACGACCAGCCCGGCGACGACCACGGCGACCGCGAGGACGATCCACACCCAGGTCGGCACCAGGTTGTCGGGAGTGGTCTCCTCCGCGGCCGGAGCGGGGGCGGCGCTCGCCGCGGGCGCCGCGCTGCTGGCCGGGGCCTGGCTGCTCGTCGGCGCGCTGCTGGACGACGGCGGCGCGACCGGGGCGGTGAGGTTGAACTTCACCGAGCCGCTCGCGGCGTGCGTGTCCTCGAAGGTCACCTTGTAGCGGAGGGTGTACTCGCCGGCCGGCCCGACCGCCTGCACCGGCGCCGTGACGACCATCCCGGCGACCTCAGCCCGGCCGACCGTCCACGACGCGTTCTCGGGCCCGGTGATCTGGATGGGGTCGTCGGCGAGAGTGACCGGGCCGGAGAAGGTCAGTTTGATCTGCGTCGGCGGCGTCGCCAGCGAAGCGCCCCGGGCCGGGTCGCTGCTCTTCAGCTCCGAGTGGGCCAGCGCCGGGGTCGCGACGCCCAGCAGGGCGATGCCCGCGACCAGTAGCGACGCGCCGAACCGGTTGAACCTCATCTGACACCCTCCTCGCCGGGGAACTCCCCGTCGAGCCTAGTAGTCGGGCTCGAGAGGGCGACGGTTCCCGGTGGGCCTGCTCGTGAGCGGCAAGGCGGGTGATGGGGTGGCGCTCCGGGTGAGGGGTGTGTGGAAATAGGGACGTTGAGTGTCCCTATTTCCACACAGTCCCGCGGCGCTGCGAGTGCCGCGCCCTGAGGGCGTCGAGATCCAAAGCGAGCTGGGTGCCGTCGAAGTCGAGATGACCTCGCCGGTGTCCTCACCGAAGCTCTCGTAAGCCATTTCCACAGTACGCACGAGCACTCTTCGAAGTTGCCCTAACGCAAGAACCATCACGGAAATCCCCGATGTTTCCGCAGGTCAGCTACATTTCGAGGATGAAAAGGACCTGGGGGCTCTTGTTCGTCGGCATGCTCTTTTTCGTCACCTCTTGTAGCGGCGAGCCGGCGCCGCCGCCGTCCCCGTCGGCCCCGTGGCCCACCTCGGTGAGCAAACCCGCGAGCACCACTCCCACGACACCGCCACCACCCGCCTCGCCCGCCATGATCAGGGAGGCCTGTCCGTTCCTCCCGCTCACCGAGGTCCACCAGATCATGGGCACCGCGGAGTTGGGCCAGGGCAAGAGCCAGCAGGAGGCAGAGGTAGAGGAAGGGGACGGCATCACCAAGTACGCGTGCCTGTACAACGGCGTGAACGGCCTGTACTTGTACGTCGTTCCGGAGAAGGAACAGTCGGTGCCGTCGATGGTGACGCAGACCAAGAAGCAGTGCGTAAAGCCGCCGACGATGTTGCCGGGCATCGGCGATGCGGCCTGGTACTGCGAAGTGGAGGGCGACTTCATGTCGACGGTGGTCTACAAACGCGGACACGGCCAGATCAGGTTCGCGCTGGTTTACCTCATCGGCGAAACCCGGTCCGACGTCTACAAGACGATGGCCGAACGGCTGGCCGAGCGGCTCTGACCGGTCACGAAGAATTGGCTGGTCGACCAGCATTGTGAACAGCTAGGTTCACGCCGTGCACAGATCGAGGGGGACCCTCACCACCGCATTCCTGCTGTTCGCCGTCACGGCTTGCTCGAGCGGCGCCGCGACCGAGCCCACGCCGGCAGCGCCCGCGTCGTCGGCCGCGCCGACGTCCTCGGCGCGGCCGTCCAGCAGCACGCCACCCAGCCCCAGTACCACTCCACCGGCACCACTCGCCAAGATCACCGCGGCCTGCCCTGTCCTGAGCCCGACCGAGTTCCTTCAAGTGATCGGGAGATCAGACGATCTGGTCGCCAACGAGGGCGAAGCCGAACGGGTCGGCACCGGCAAGGCCTACCGGTGCGCTTTCGAGGACCCCAAAGGGAAATACGGGAAATCGGCGGAGCTCTTCGTCGCGGCCATCCCCGGGAACCAGCCGCCTCGCGCGACGATCGACAAGCTCGCGAAGGAATGCAAGCAGCCGATCACGCAGCTTCCGGGTATCGGTGAGCAGGCCTTGTGGTGTTCGATCCCCACCGACGGGCCGGATCTCAACATCCTGGTGACCGCAGGGAAACGCAGCCATGGCGAAACGCGGGTCGCGACGCTGTACATGTACAGCACCAGGAGTGACGTCTACGCGACGCTGGCGAAAATGCTGGCCGACAGGCTGTGATCAGGGGCGCTGCGCGTGGCGGGTGGTCAGCGCGTCGAGGTCGAGGGTGAGCGGGGTGCCGTCGAAGTCGAGATCGACCTTGCCGGTGTGCTCACCGAAGTTCTCGTACTCACCGTCGACCAGACGGTAGGTGACCATGCTCGCCGGGTCGTCGAGGTCGACGATCCAGTAGCGCTCGATGCCGACCTCGGCGTACTCGGAGAACTTGGTGACCCGGTCGGTGCGGACGGTGCCCTCGGACAGGACCTCGATGACCAACCGCGCCGCGTCGGCCGGAACACGAGCGGGACTGCTTTCCATGATCTCTGTTCTGGCCACCACCACGTCGGGTACCCGGACGGTGAGCGGGGCGGTGCCGATGATCATCTCGGCCTCGCTCCAGGCGCTGAATCCGGCGGGCAGCTGGTCATGGAGCAGAAAACCCAGACGCGTGACGGCCCACTGATGGACCAGCAACGGACGCGGCGACGCGACGAAGACCCCTTCGACGACTTCAGCGCGGTGCTCCGGGTCTTCCGGTAGCGCGGCCAAGTCGTCGAGGGTCACGAGGCGGTGATGCCAGTGCACGACACTCATCGAACTCCTCCTTCGCCCGTGATCGCCAGACCATCTCCCACGGTTTCACCAGAACCGTACCATCACACACGGTAGCGAACGAACACTCTACGAGTTGCCCGTACGCAAGAATCACTCCGGAAATCCCCGTTGTTTCCGCAGGTCCGCTACATTTCACCGATGAGAAGAACCTGGGGGCTCTTGTCCGTCGGCACGCTCCTTTTCCTCACCGCCTGTAGCGGTGAGCCCGCTCCGGCGCCGCCACCGGCCCCGCCATCGACGTCAGCGAGCAAAGCCACGAGCACCACGCCGACGACGCCTCCACCGCCCGCCTCACCTGCCAAGATCACCGCGGCCTGCCCGTTCCTGCCGCTCACCGAGGTCCAGCAGATCATGGGCGACGCGATCTATGGCTCGAAAGAGGGGCAGCAGGAAGCCGCGGTGAAGGAAAAGGACGGCATCACCGACTACGCGTGCCACTACAACCGCTCGGACGGCTTCTACCTGAGCGTCGTCGCGGAGCAGGGCTGGTCGGTGCCGTCGATGGCGGCGGAGACCAAGAAGGAGTGCACGAAACCGCCGACGCCGTTGCCGGATATCGGCGAGACGGCGTGGTTCTGCGACGGCAAGGACCAGCGGGTGACGACCGTGGTCTACAAACGCGCCCACGGTCAGATCCGGGTCGCGCTGGTCGACCTTTCCGGCCCGACCCGTTCCGACGTCTACGAGACGATCGCCAAGAGGCTGGCGGAACGCCTCTGACTACTCCGTGAAGTCGCCCGCCGGGGCACCCCAGGACGACGACGTGTCCCCGCGTTCTTCCGCCAGCGCGCGCCGCCGCGCGTTCTCGCCGCGCACACGCTCCACTTCGGACTGGATGTACTCGTCGTCGTAACGCTGGAACACGCGCGCCGGGTTGCCCGCGACCAGGGTGCGCGGCGGGACGTCCTTGGCGACCACGGAATTCGGCTGCACGGTGGCGAAATCGCCGATCGTCACGCCCGCCATGATCACCACGAGGCCGCCGATGAAGCAGCCCTTGCCGATCTTCACCGGTTTGCGCTCGATGAGGTCGCTGCCGGAGTGGTTCTGCAGCGTCATGTTCGCGAGCCAGCTGGAATGCGTGAAGATCAGCGTATTCAGGCCGATGCTGGTGTGCTCGCCGATCTCCAGCCCGCCGCTCGCGTCGAGCGCGGCGCCCTCACCGATCCAGCAGTGTTCGCCGATCTTCAGGTTCTCGGGGCTGATGATCTTGACGCGCTCACGCACCCGCGTCGACTCGGGCAGTCCGTAGAAACGAGCGCGCTCGGCGTCGTTCATGTACTGCGAAACGAGTTCGGTCAGGATCTGCGGACGCAGCCGGTTGCTGCGCTCGTCATCGAAGAACATCGGCCTCGGTCACCAGTTTCTCGAAGGTGCGCAGGTGCTCCTCGGCGACGACGTCGAGGCCGAAGTTGGCCCGCACCATCGAGCTTTCCCGCTGTGCCACCGAAGCCCGCTTCTCCGGGTCGTCGAGCAGTTCGATGACGGTGTTCGCCACCGCCTCGCTGTCGTCCGGCCGCACCAGCAGGATGTTCTCGCCGTTGCGCAGTTCGATGCCGGGGTAGTTGTCCTCGGTGACCGACGCGATGGTCGCGGTGCCCGAGAGCATCGCCTCCAGCGACGCGGTGCCGCAGCCGCCGTTGAGGTCGTGCGTGACGATGTCGGCCGCCGCGAAGTACGAAGGCACATCGGCCTTCGGCACGGCGCCGGTGACGATGATGGCGTCCGCGACACCGAGTTCTTCCGCCCGCTTCAGGAAGACGTCGTGGTACACGCGGCCGACGACGACCACCTTCACGCCGGGGTGCTTGTCCAAAATGGACGGCAGCGCCTCGACCAGCGGGAGCCGGTTGCGCAGCGGGATCACGTGCCCGAGCGAGACGATCACCGGACCGTCGCCCAGGTCGTGCTCCGCGCGGACGTCCTTCGTCAACGGCTTCTCGAAGTTCCCGGTGTCGACGGCGATCGGGAAGTAGTCCGAGTTCTCGTCGCTCGTGCCGTAGCGCTCGACGCAGTAGTCCACGCCGAGTTTGTCGAGGATGACGTACCGCGGCTTGAGGTACCGCAGGATCGGGTTCACCAGCACGGTGTCCAGGAACCGGAAAACGCCGCCGTACAGCTTGTTGTCGCTGATCAGCAGGGTGTGGATGGTCAGCAGCATCGGCAGCTTGTGCCGCCGCGCATACCGCCCGGCCAGCCACGACAGGTCGAAGAACTGCCCGTGCAGGTGGATCGCGTCCGGTTTGAACTCGTCCAGCAGCTTCCGCAGCCGCCGCCAGTTCCCCGGCCGCAGCGAGGCGAAGCTCATGTCGAAGTCGATCGACAGGCCCAGCTGCGGCATCTTCACCGCGGGCAGGCGGACGACGCGATAGCCGTCCTTCGTCTCGTCGGCCGGGGCGTCGGCGTAGGCCGCGGTGATCGCGAGCACCTCGTGCCCGCGCGCCGCGTACTGCTCGGCCAGGGACGCCGCCATGTGCGCGCTTCCGCCCACCCTCGGCGGGAAGAAGTTGTTGACGACAGCGATGCGCATCGCGCGGCTCTCCCCTGGCCCGGCAGTCATTCCGAAGCCTTGACCAGCTCGTACATGCCCTCTTCCACGGAGATCTTCGGCTCCCAGCCGAGGACCTCGCGGGCACGGGTGATGTCCGCGGCACGCCGCGAAACGAGCACGTCGCGCTCGTTGAACAGCGGCTCGACGTTGACGCCGACGGCGTCGATGAGGATCTTCGCGAGCGTCGCGATCGAGGTGTCGATCCCGGTGCCGATGTTGATCGGCACGTTCGCCTCGTCCGACTCCAGCGCCGCGACGACGGCGCGGGCCAGGTCCGTGACGTGCACGAAGTCCATCGACTGGTCGCCGCGGCCGTCGATGATCGGCGGCTGGCCGGCGCGCAGGCGCTGGATGAAGTGGTTGATCACCGACGTGTAGTAGGCCTCGATCTTCTGGCCGGGGCCGTACACGTTGAAGAACCGCAGCGCGTTCCAGGACAGGCCCTTGGTGCGCTCGTAGAAGCCGAGCATGTCCTCGCCCGCGCGCTTCGAGATGCAGTACGGCGTGAGCGGCTTGAGCTCGTCGTCCTCGTGCATCGGCAGCCGCTTCGGGTCGCCGTAGACGGACGCGGTCGACGCGAACACGACCCGCTCGACACCTTCGTCCGCAGCGGCGGCGAAGACGTTGTGGTTGCCGACCATGTTGATGTCGATGGACTCGTGCGGGTCGGCGACCGACTTGTTGATCGACACGGTGGCGAAGTGGATCACGTGCGTGCAGCCGCGCATGGCCTCACGCACGGCGCCGCCGTAGCGCACGTCCTTCTCGACCAGTTCGACCTTGCCGGTGGCGACGAACTCGTTGATCCTGGCGCGGTCGCCACGCGTCATGTTGTCGAAGACGCGGACGGTGTAGCCGCCGTCGATCAGCATCGGGATGACGTGCGCGGCGATGAAACCGCCGCCCCCGGTGAAGAGGACCTTCTTGTCGGGCATTTCTCTCCTAGCTCGGCAGTGCGGCGCTGACGGTCCCGATGACCCGGTCGACCTGGTCATCGGTGAGGTTGGCGTGCATCGGGATGGCGAGATGACGGGCGAAGAGGTCCGCCGATACCGGCAAGGTCTGCTTCTTGCCGTAGATGGGCTGGAGGTGCGAGGCGTAGGTGCCGAAGTTGCACTGCACGCCCTGCTCCCGGATCCGCAGCGCGAGCGCGTCGCGGTCGATCTCCGGGGCCACGGTGAGGATGTAGGCCTGCCACGGGTGTTCGCGGTCGGGCAGTTCCACGGGGACGTCGAGACCGGGCAGGTTTTCGAACGCCTCGTGGTAGCGCTTGGCCACCGAACGGCGGGCCGAGAGCAGGTCCGGGAGCCTGTCCAGCTGGACGTTCATGATCGCGGCCTGCACGTCCGAGAGCCGGAAGTTGTAGCCCAGCTCGTGGAACTCCGGGATCGGCAGCGCGCCGGAACCCTCGCGGGTGATGGCGGGCTCGATGCCGTAGGTGTGCAGCTTGCGCGCGTGCGCGATGAGGTCTTCGCGGTCCGAGACCAGCGCGCCGCCTTCGCCCGCGGTGATGCCCTTGCGGCCGTGGAAGGAGAACGCGGCCAGGTCGGCGAGGCTGCCGGCGGGGCGGGTCTTGTACGTCGCGCCCGCGGCGCAGGCGGCGTCTTCGAAGAGCCACAGGCCGTGCTTGTCGGCGATCGCGCGGTACTCGTCGAAATCGCCGGGCTGCCCGGCGACGTCGACGGCGAGGATGCCGACGGTGCGCGGGGTGATCAGGGCTTCGATCGACGCCGGGTCGGCGCTCCACACGTCCGGGCGAATGTCGGCGAACACCGGGGTCGCGCCCGCCTGGAGCACGGCGTGGCCGGTGGCGGGGAACGTGTAGTCCCCGACGATGATCTCGTCGCCCGGCTTCACGCCGAGTACACGCAGACCGAGGAAGAGTGCGGAGCCACAGTTGCTGGTGGTCAGCGCGTGCGCGGTGCCGACGGTCTTCGCGAAGCGTTCCTCGAAGCGGCGGCACGCGGGGCCGGCACCGGCCAGCCAGCCGGACCGGAACACCTCCGCCACGGCGGCGAGTTCTTCTTCGCCGACGGTCGGCTGACCGAGGACCACGGGTTCGTGCTCAGACATTCCTCTTTACCCTCTCCCGTAGCCCTCTCCCATTGCGTGGGGACCCGGCGAAGTGTATAGACGCCATTCGGCCGATCTCGGGCGGGCTGGATCCGCCCAGGTCAACACACGGTCACCCTCGAACGCCCTACTCTGGCCCCCATGCGATTCGGCGTTCTGGGGGCGACGGAGGTGCGCCGCGAGGACGGCACCGTCGTCCCGGTCGGCGGGCCCAGGGTCCGGACGCTGTTCGCGTTGCTCGCGCTGGAGGCGGGCCGGGTCGTCCCGCCCGAGCGGCTCATCGACGGTCTCTACGGCGAGCAGCCGCCGGACGGCGCCGCGAACGCGCTGCAATCGCAGGTCTCGCGGCTGCGCGGGGCGCTGAAGGACCTCGCGCCCGTCGAGTTCAGCCCGGCGGGTTACCGGCTGGCCGTGGACCCCGACGACGTCGACGCGCTCCGGTTCGAGCGGCTCGCCGCCGAAGGCCGACGCACTCTCGCGACGGGAGACGCCGCGAAGGCGGCGGAACTGCTTCGCGACGCTCTCGCTCTCTGGCGGGGTCCGGCGTTCGCGGACATCACCGACGCGCCGTTCCGCGATCCGCAAGTCACCAGGCTGAACGAGCTGAGGACGTCCGCGGTCGAGGATCGCGTCGAGGCCGAGCTCAAGATGGGAAGGCACGAAGACGTCCTCGCCGAGCTTCGCGAGGTCATCGCAGCCCAACCGCTGCGAGAACGGCCGCGAGCACTGGTGATCCGCGCGCTGCACGCCGCGGGACGCCAGGCCGACGCGCTCACCGCGTTCGAGGACGCCCGCCGCGTCCTGGCCGACGAACTCGGCGCCGACCCCGGACCGGACCTCGCCGCCGCGCATCTGGCGGTCCTGCGCGGCGAGACGCCGAAGGCCAAGACCACGACCGCGCCGCTCCCCGCGCAGCTCACCACCTTCATCGGCCGCGAGGGCGACCTCCGGCACGTGCTCGGCCAGCTGGACCTCTCGCGGCTGGTGACGCTGACCGGGCCTGGCGGGAGCGGCAAGACACGGCTGGCCATCGAGACCGCCGCCGCGACGGACCTCCCGGTGGTCTTCGTCGAACTCGCGCCCTACACCGAGGACGCCGACGTCGCCCATGCCGTGCTGACCGCACTCGGCCTGCGGACGGTCCCGATCGGGGCGGCCACCGCCCCCGTGGAGCACGCGCCGCTGGAGCGGCTGATCGACGCCCTGGCGGACAGGGCGCTCCTGCTGGTGCTCGACAACTGCGAGCACCTGGTCGGCGCCGCCGCGAAACTGACCGCCCGGCTGCTCGGCGCGGCCCCGGCGCTGCGCGTGCTCGCCACCAGCCGGGAGCCGCTGGGCATCACCGGCGAGGTCGTCACCCCCGTGCCGCGGCTCGCCGTGCCGCCGCCGGGCACGCCGCCCGGCCGGTCGCTGGAGTTCGCCGCCATCCGGTTGTTCGCCGACCGGGCTCAGGCCAACGACCCGGGATTCGCCGTCGACGACACCACCGCGGGCGACGTCCAGCGCATCTGTGCCGCGCTCGACGGGCTGCCGCTGGCCATCGAACTCGCCGCGGCGCGCGTGCGGACACTGTCCGCCGGTGAGATCGCCGCGAGGCTGGATGACCGCTTCAAGCTGCTCTCGCGGGGCAGCCGGGTCGCCGAGGACCGGCATCGCACCCTGCGCGGCGTCGTCGAATGGAGCTGGGACCTGCTCGACGAGGACGAACGCCTGCTCGGCAGGCGCCTGACCGTCTTCGCGGGTGGCACGACCCTCGCCGACGCCGAAGCGGTCTGCGCCGTGCCGGACATCGAGGACCTGCTTCCGTCCCTTGTGGACAGATCGCTCGTCGAACGCGGCGGGAACCGGTATCGGATGCTCGAAACCATCCGGGCGTTCTTCGCCGAGAAGCTCACCGAAGCGGACGAGGCCGAGCAGCTGCGGCGCGCGCACGCCGAACACTTCCTCGCCCTCGTCGAAGAGGCGGACCCGCTCCTGCGCACCGGTGACCAGCTCGTCTGGCTCGACCGTCTCGACGACGCCTACGACGATCTCCTGGCCGCGCTGCGCTGGGCGGCCGAAGCCGACATCCGGATCGCTCTGCGGCTTTCGGCCTCACTGGTGACGTACTGGTGGATGCGCGGACGCCGGTTCGAGGGCTCGACGCTGAGCATGGAGGTGGTCAAGCGGCTCGGCCCGCGGCCGCCGGACGGCCTCGAAGAGGAGTACCAGCTCTCCGTGCTCAACGCCACCGCCGGACTTCGCGGTCACGAGGCCCTGGAACGGCACGTTCCGGCGGTGAACGACCTCGTGCGGAACCTGGCCAAGGCGCCCCGGAATCCGGCGCTGCTCCTGCTGATGGGAGTGGTGACCGGTCCGCCCGGTGACGACGACGCGCTGATCAAACGCAGTCAGGCCCTCCTGGCGCACAGCGACGCTTGGAGCCTGGCGCTCGCGCCGACCGGCTACGGGCTCCGTGCGCTGATGCGAGGCGAACTCGAGACGGCGGAAGGGTTCCTGCGCGCCGGGGAGAAGGCGTTCCGGGAGCTCGGGGAGCGCTGGGGCCTTTCGATGGTCCTCGATCACCTGTCACAGATCTTGGTCTGGACGGACCGTCAGGCCGAGGCCCTCGAAACGATGAACGAAGCGCTCCGGTTGATGCGGGAACTCGGCGCGTCCGACGACGACGCGGATCTGCTGTGCCGTCGCGGCGCCAGCAAACTACTCCACGGCGACGCGGCGGGGGCGCGGGCGGATTTCGACCTCGCCATCGCGATCGCGCGCCGCTCGGGGATGCCGGAAAGCCGGGCCACCGGGTACATCGGGCTCGCGTTCCTCGCCCGGCACGAAGGCGATCTGCCCGCGGCTCGCGCACTGAGCGAACTCGCGCTTTCGGAATGCCCCGGCGGTTCGTTCGCGGCCGAGGGGGTCCGCGCCGGGGCGATGATCTCGCTGGGCTGGGTCGCGGCCGCCGAAGGTGACGCCGACCAGGCCGAGGAACTCCACCGGCTGGCGCTCGTCTCGGCGGACAGCTGGCATGACAGCACCACCATGGCCTGCGCCGTCGAAGGCCTCGCCGGGGTCGCGCTGCTCCGGGGCGACCCCGAGCGGGCGGCGGTCCTGATCGGCGCCGCGGTGACCGTGCGGGGCACCGCGTACGCCGTCGATCTGGACGCCGCCCTGCTCCGGACGACCGTGCGGGAGCGGCTCGGTGCCGGCTTCGACCGGTCGTACCGCCAAGGGCTCGGCATGCGCGGCGCCGCTCAATTGACGGGGTTCTGAGTACCGGTCAAGAAGATCCCCTGCGGCGCGAAGCGGCCGACGGCCTCGGCGAGCAGGCGCGGGTCGAGTTCGCTGTCCTGGACCGCGACGTACAGCGGTGCCGCGTTGACCGGGATCGCGCCGAGCCGGGTCATCCCGGGGCCGACCGGGTCGGTGGTCAGGCGGGTGACGTCACGCCACGGGATGACGGTCCGCTCGATCCGGACGCCGACCGCGTCCAGTTCGAAGAGCACCCACTGCTGGTCGTGCAGCGACCGCACGTAGGCGATGGTGCCGCAGCCGACGGCGATCAGGACGACGCGCAGCGCGCCGGGCGCCTCGATCGAGCCGAGCAGGGCGGCGATCGCGAAGAAGGCCACCAGGAGCCCGGTGAGTTTCGCGGCGCCGATCAGGCCCGCGTTCGGCTTGTGCACCCGGAACCGCACGTTCCGCATCAGGTGTTTGGTGAGCACGCCGCCACCGACGGCGGCGGCCAGCGCGATCAGTGTCACCGCCAGCGAGACCGGCGAGAACTCCATGAGGACGTTGTAACCGGCGATCAGGGCGACGAATCCGCCCGCGACGGTCAGCATCAGCGCGAGCTTGCCCTTGCGGACGTCCCGCTCGCGGCGGTCGAGCGAGGCCTGGTCCGGGGTGGCGAGGAAGCCGCCGTCGATGTTCCTCATCGGGCATCACGCTGCGTCGCGGCGGCGCGGCGCTCGCGCTGACGGCGGTCGAGGACGTACAGCAGGGCACCGGCGCCGGCGCTCAACGCGGCGTAGAACAGGTCTTGCAGGCCGTCCTCCGGGTAGCCGGTGGAGAACTCGGCCATCGCGAGCACGACGAAGAGGACGGTGATCACGCCTCCGGCGATGACGTACACCTTGTTGCTGAGCATCGGTTCCCTCGTTTCCGTTGTCGGTGAGGCAACTTTGGCGCGGGGCACATGACATTCCGATGACAGGCGCTGCCAGTGCTGCCAAGCACAGACAGGCGGTCAGCGCGTGGTGCGCGGACGGTCAGCGGCGGCGGACACGCTCCCGGCCATGACTTATCTCGCGGGATCTCCCGAAGACTTCCTCGCCGTGCGGCAGCTGACGTTGCGCGGCACCCAGGCCGAGATCGGCCACGCGCTCGCGGCCGAGATGAAGGCGCGGACCGACTGGACGCCGCCACCGGTCGATCCGATCGTGGCCAAGGCGCGGCGTGTCTGGTTCGAGCGGAACTGGCCGCAGTACGCGGCGCGGACGGCCGGGTTCGCCGAGGCCTACGGGCTCCCGGCCGACGCGGCGGTGTCCTTCGACAACGCCAGCGCCCTGCCCGCCGGGTCGGGCTGTTCGGCGCTGTGGACGGGGAGTGTGCTCGGCCGGAACTACGACTTCTTCACCTTGAGCTGGAGCCAGCTGGGCGCGGTGATGGCGGGTGCGGAGCCCGTCGACGACGGGACGGTGCCGATGGCGTCACGCCCTTACGTCCTGACCACGATCCCCGACGACGGCATCGCCTCGACGTCGCTCTCCATGTCCACAGTGGACGGTGCGATGGAAGGCGTCAACGAGGCCGGGCTCGTCGTCTCCTTGCTGATGGCCGACCTCGAGGCGGCCACGCCGCTGGAGCACGACCCTGGCCCGCAGGCCGGCCTCTCGGTGCCCCAGGTCTGCCGGTACCTGCTGGACACGTGCGAGAACGTCGACGAGGCCAAGGAAGCGCTGATGCTCGCCAAGCAGTACTCGCACGGCGCGCCCTGTCACTACATCGTCGCCGACGCCTCCGGCCGCGGCTTCGTCTACGAACGCGGCGCGCACGACATCGAGTACTTCGTCGAGGTCGCGGACGGGCCGCTGTGCGTCACGAACCATCCGCTGCACCGCTACCCGGACATCGACGCGCTGCCGGAGGACACCCCGGAGACCATGCTCACCTACCAGCGGCTCCGCACCCTCACCAAGGAGGCGGGGGCCGGGCCGCGTGACGCGCTCGACGCGGTGTCCGTCGCGATCGAGCCGGGCGCGCCGTGGCGGACGTTGTGGCGCAGCGTCCTCGACCCGGCGTCCCGCACCATGAGCACCCGGTTCTACCTCGGCGACGGAGAGCACGGCACCGCGCGTCACTCGCCGGAATTCACCTTCGGGGTGTCGCGGTGAGCATCGGCAAGGGCCGCAAGATCGGCACCATCGCGGTCTGCGTACTGGCACAACTGCTGATCGCGATCGACCTGACCGTGCTGCACCTGGTGCTGCCGTCGCTTTCGGAGCAGATGCACCCGTCGACGACGGAAATGCTGTGGATCGCCGACGCGTACGGTTTCGCGCTCGCCGGGCTGCTGATCACGATGGGGAACATCGGTGACCGGGTCGGCCGCAAGAAACTGCTGCTGATCGGGGCATCGCTGTTCGGCGTCGCTTCGGTGATCACGGCGTACGCGCCGACGGCGGAGCTCCTGATCGCCGCCCGCGCGCTGCTCGGGATCGCCGCCGCGACGCTGATGCCGTCGACGTTGTCGATCATCCGGAACGTGTTCACCGGCAAGGAACGCGCGGCCGCGATCGGCGTTTCGAGCGGGCTGACCATCCTCGGTTTCGGCATGGGCCCGCTCGTCGGCGGTGTCCTGCTGGAGCACTTCTGGTGGGGTTCGGTGTTCCTGGTCAACGTGCCGGTGGTGATCGTCATGGTGATCGCGGGCGCGCTGATCCTGCCCGAGTCGAAGAACCCGGCGCCGGGCCGGATCGACGTGCCCAGCGTGCTGCTGTCCGTCGTGGGCATGGTCGGGATCGTCTACACGATCAAGGAAGTCGCGTACCAGGGCTGGGGGCACTGGGACGTCGCGGTCGCGACGGTGCTCGGCCTGGGCTGTGTGCTCGCGTTCGTCCTGCGGCAGCCGAGGCTGGCCGAACCGCTGATGGACCTGAAACTGTTCGCGCAGCGGGCGTTCTCGGCGACCGTCGGCACCACCATCCTGGCGATGTTCGCGCAGCTCGCGGTCTCGCTGATGTTCGCGCAGTACCTGCAGCTGGTGGTGGGCTGGTCGCCACTGAAATCCGGGCTCGCCGGGCTGCCGGGGATGGGCGGCGCGATCGTCGGCGGCGTTTTCGCGCCACTGGCGATCAAGGCCTTCGGCCGGGCGGTCACGATCGCGCTGGGCTGTGCTCTGTCGGCGGTCGGCTTCGCGCTGTACTCGGGTATCGGCGTGACGATCGTCTACACCGACCTGCTCGCCGCGATGATCATCTTCGGCGTCGGGCTGGCGCTGATCCTCGCCGTCGCGACGGACACGGTGCTCGGCGTGGTGCCGAAGGCGAGGGCGGGCGCGGCGTCGGCGATCTCCGAGACGGCGACCGAACTCGGCGGGGCGCTGGGGATCGCCGTCCTCGGCAGTGCGCTCGGCGCGCTGTACCGGAGCGAACTCGTCATCCCGGCGGGTGTGCCGCCCGAGGCGATCTCGGACACCCTCGGCGGCGCCGTCCAGTACGCGGCGCAGTTGCCGCCCGAGCAGGGGGCGTTGATCCTCGGCAACGCGAAACTCGCGTTCGTCGACGGGTTGCAGGTGACGATGGTGTGCTCGGCGGCGCTGATGGCGCTGCTGGCGGTCAGCGCGTTGTTCACGCTGCGCGGCGTGCCGAAGGTCCTTGAGGACCCGGAGGACGAGCCTGCGCCGGTTCCGGTCGCGACGGGCTGAAGGGGCCCTTCCCCGCATAAGACGTCGCGAAGGGCGCTTTCCCCGCATCCGATGCGGGGAAAGCGTCCTTCAGCTCCTCGGTCCGGCGAGCGGCACGGCGTGTTTGTCGCCCGACCGCACCATGGCCAGCAACGGTTTCGCGGCCACGCCCAGCACCCGCGCCGCGAAGGTGCGGCCATTGCGGCGCGCGATGTCCGGGCCGAAGGCGTCCATCAGCGCGACGAGCCCGGGCAGGGGCCGCACGAACAGCGTCACTTCGGTGATGAGCCCGTCCTCGCGGAGCTTCAGCACCGCGGCTTCTTCGATCTCCTCCGCGCCGATGCGTGCGGTGTAGACGACGACCCGCGTCGAGGCGTCGCCCGTGTCGGTGTGGAAGCTGACGTCACGCAGATGCGAGTAGGCGACTTCCAGCAGCGGCCGGAGTTCTTCGTGCCCGGTGAACCGGACGCGGCTGGTCAGCGGCGAGTGCACGACCGCGTCCGGCGCGAAGGCGCTCAGCGCGAGTTCCACGTCTTGGGTCTCGAGGGCCCGGCGGTACCGCTCGGTGGTGTCGATGCTCATGTGTCCTCCTGGATAAGGGCTCCCAGACCGCGCCACAACAGATCCGTCGTGAGCGCGACGACTTGCTCCCGCGGGATGTCGCGGTTGCTCCACCACCAGGTGGCGATGGCGTTCAGCGCGCTCTTCGCCGCTTCGGCGAGCGCTTCGTTCGCGCGGTCGCGCGGCAGGTCCGCGGTCAGCGCCAGGCCGGGGACCTGGGCGAACACCTCGGTCAGCTGCCCGGTGGCCCTGGCCTGCCCGCGCCGGTGAGCCTCGGCGACACCCTCGTCGGACGGCGTTTCGGCGAAGATCATCCGCCAACCGCGTTCGTTCGTCTCCATCCACGCGAAGATCGCCGCCACCCTGGTACGCAGCAGCTCCTCCGCGGTGCCCGACGGCGGCAGCCCGCCCCAGCCGGCCAGCAGACTGTCCACTTCGGACTCCAGCAGGCCGGCGTACAGCCGGGCCTTGGACGGGAAATGGTCGTAGAGCACGGGTGTGCTGATCCCGGCCGCCGTCGCGACCTCGCGCATCCCCGCCGCGTCGTAGCCGGACGCGGCGAACACCCGCGCCGCCGCGGCCAGGATCCGCTCCCGGCGTTCTTCCCTGCTCAACCGCTTACCTGACATCGGTCAGGTACGCTACCACGCTACCTGACAGCTGTCAGGTAGCGTTCCGGGTAACCTGGTCGATCGTGCGCACAGTCGTAGTCATCGGGGGCGGAATCGTCGGGCTCGCCACCGCCTGGGAGCTGACCAAACGTGGCCTGGACGTCACGGTGCTCGAGAAGGAGGACCGCTGGGCGGCCCACCAGACCGGGCACAACTCGAACGTCGTGCACGCGGGGCTCTACTACAAGCCGGGTTCCTTCAAGGCCAGGATGTCCACCGCGGGCAACCGGTCCATTGTGGACTTCGCACGGCAGTACGGGGTGCCGGTGGAGGTCTGCGGCAAACTCGTCGTCGCCACCTCCGAAGCGGAGCTTCCGGCGCTGAAGGTGCTCGCCGAACGGGCCGAAGCCAACGGCGTCCCGGCCAAGCTGATCACCCCGAGCGAAGCCCGCGAGTACGAACCCGAGGTCTCGTGCGTCGCCGCGCTGCGCGTGGAGTCCACCGGCATCATCGATTTCCCGGCCGTGTGCACCGCGCTCGTGCGGCTGCTCGACGAATCCGACGCCGACCTCCGCCTCGGCACGCCCGCGCTGGGGATCCGCGCGGGCAGCACCGGCGGCGTCGAGGTGGCGACCGGCGACGACGTGATCCACGCGGACGCGCTCGTCAACTGCGCGGGCCTGCACGCCGACCGCGTCGCGCGGCTCGCCGGGCTCACCCCGAGCGCGCGGATCGTGCCGTTCCGCGGCGAGTACTACGAACTGAAGCCCGAACGCCGCCATCTGGTGCGCGGCCTGATCTACCCGGTCCCGGACGCGTCGCTGCCGTTCCTCGGCGTGCACCTGACCCGCATGCTCGACGGCAGCGTGCACGCCGGCCCCAACGCCGTGCTCGCGCTGCGCCGCGAGGGCTACACCTGGCGCGACGTCTCCGCGAAGGACCTCGCCGAAGTCGCCCGCTTCCCCGGCGTCTGGCGGCTCGCGCGCAAGTACGCGTACCCGACCGGGCTCGACGAGGTCCGCCGGTCGTTCTCCCGCCGCCGCTTCGCCGAAAGCCTCGCGCGGCTCGTGCCCGCCGTCACCGAGGACGACATCGTGCGGCACGGCTCCGGCGTCCGGGCACAGGCGCTGCGCCCGGACGGCGCCCTCGTCGACGACTTCCTGATCGAGACCGCGCGGAACCAGGTGCACGTCCTCAACGCACCCTCACCGGCGGCGACCAGCGCACTGGAGATCGCGAAGCACATCGCCGACGAGGTGTCCGACTAAGCGGCGGGCGCGTTCGCGGTCACGAGCGGCATCACGGTCTGCGGGATCTCGCAGGCCTTGGCATTGTCGCTGAGGTCGCCGGTGTCGAGCTTGATCGACGAGGTCTCCGTGATCGGGAAGAGCGCGACGCAGATCGGGCTGTCCGGAGCGGAGTAGACGATCCATTTCCGCCCGTTGACCATCTGCTCGGCGGGGGTGCCTTCCAGCCCGGGCACGTCCTCGGTCCTGGTCGCCGTGTAGACCCAGAGGTCGAGCGCCTTCTTGCCCTTGTCTCCGTCCGTGTCGTCCCACTGGCAGCCGTTCTTGGGATCCCGCGATGAGCCGTTCATCGGCCGCGCGGGCAAGAGGTTGAGCGGGGCCACCTGCTCGGGCTTGAGCAGGGTGCACGGGTCGACGTTCACCAGCGGACCGGACGGCTCGACCGGCTTCTGCCCCGGCGGCGCGGTGATCTCCGGGCTCGGCTGCCCACCGGGCAGATGCGAGGCGACCGCGGGGAGCGCGGCCTTCGCCAGGTCACAGGCCTTGGAGTTGTCGCTGCCGGGGGCATCACTGGAGACCTCGACGAACGTTTTCGCGTCCAGTTCCGTGGTCAGCGAGCAGTAGCTCGGCCCGAGGATGGTCGCGTACCGCGTCCAGGTGAACCCGCCGACGCCGAACTTCTCCCCGGGCAGCGCGCCCGCGTAGTAGTCCTCCGCCGAGAGGTCCTTGCTCTGCGAGACCTCCAGCGCGACGCCGTCCGGCGCGTCCTCCAGTTCGGGGAACCGGCAGACCGCGGCGATCTTCTGCTCGGGTTTCGCCGGGCGTTCCTTGCCCGGATACGTGACGCCCAGCGCGGCCGCCTGCTCCGGCGTCAGCAGCGCGCACGGCTCGGCCTTCGTGATGACCGGCCCCTGTCCCGGGACCGGCGAGGCCGACCCGCCGATCGTCGACGTGCAGGCGCCGAGCGCCAGCACCGCCAGCCCGATCGCGAGCGAATTCCGATACCGCATGCGTCCCTCCTCCGGTCCCTACTTCGATGCGGGTGTGAGGACCTCGGTTCCGCCGAGGAAGGGGCGAAGCGCTTCCGGCACCCGGACCGAACCGTCTTCGAGCTGGTGGTTCTCCAGGATCGCGACGATCCACCGCGTGGTGGCGAGCGTGCCGTTCAGCGTGGCGACGGTCTGCGGGCGGCCGTCGTCGTCGCGGTAGCGGATGCCGAGGCGGCGGGCCTGGAACGTCGTGCAGTTCGACGTCGACGTCAGCTCGCGGTAGGTCTCCTGCGACGGCACCCACGCCTCGCAGTCGAACTTCCGGTACGCGGACGTGCCGAGGTCGCCGGTGGCGGTGTCGATCACCCGGTACGGGACCTCGATCTTGGCGAGCATCTGCTCTTCCCAGTCCAGCAGGCGCGCGTGCTCGGCTTCGGCGTCCTCGGGACGCGTGTAGACGAACATCTCGACCTTGTCGAACTGGTGGACGCGGATGATGCCGCGGGTGTCCTTGCCGTACGAACCGGCCTCGCGGCGGTAGCAGGACGACCAGCCCGCGTAGCGCTTCGGGCCCTTCGCCAGGTCCAGGATCTCGTCGGCGTGGTAGCCGGCGAGCGGGACCTCGGAGGTGCCGACGAGGTACAGGTCGTCGTCGCGCAGCCGGTAGACCTCCGACGAGTGCGCACCGAGGAAGCCGGTGCCCGCCATGATCTCCGGCCGGACGAGGCTCGGCGTGATCATCGGCGTGAACCCGTTCGCCGTCGCCTGCGCGACGGCCATGTTCAGCAGGCCGAGCTGCAGCTGGGCGCCGATGCCGGTGAGGAAGTAGAACCGCGAGCCCGAGACCTTCGCGCCGCGCTCCATGTCGAGCGCGCCGAGGCCCTCGCAGAGTTCGAGGTGGTCCTTGGGCGTGAAGTCGAACTTCTTCGGCTCGCCGACGTGCTTGAGCACGACGTAGTCGTCCTCGCCGCCTTCGGGGGCTTCGGGGTGGACCAGGTTCGGCACCAGGCGGTGCAGCTGCTCGAACTCCTCCGACGCCTCGGTCTGCTCGACCTCGGCGGCCTTCACCTGGGCGGCGAGTCCCTTCGCCTTGGCGAGCAGTTCGGCCCGTTCCTCGCCCTGCGCCTTCGGGACGAGCTTGCCCAGCGACTTCTGCTCGGCACGCAGCGTGTTGGCGGCGGCGATCGAAGACCGGCGGCGGGAGTCGAGGGAGAGCAGCTTGTCGACCACTCCTTCGTCCTCGCCACGGGCGCGCTGCGAAGCGCGCACGACGTCCGGGTCATCGCGCAGAGTCCTGGGGTCAATCACGATTGCAGAGGTTAGTCCTAGCGCCGAGCGCCCTTCGAGGCAGTTTCCCCGTACAGACTGTGCGGGCCGCCGCGGATAACCCGACAGTCTGATCGTTGTCGCCCGTTTCGGGCCCTCCCCATACTGAGATCTCCCTGCTGCGGACGGAGAAAACGCGATGACCGATGCGGACCTGCTGGCGCGGCACAAGGCGGTACTGCCGTCCTGGCTGGCGCTCTACTACGACGAGCCGATCGAGATCGTGCACGCGCAGGACCGCCGGGTCATCGACTCGACCGGGCGGAGCTACCTCGACTTCTTCGCGGGCATCCTGACGAACTCGATGGGCTACGACGTCTCGGCGATCAGCGACGCCGTGCGCAAGCAACTCGACACGGGGATCCTGCACACCTCGACGCTGTACCTGATCCGCTCGCAGGTCGAACTGGCCGAGCGCATCGCGAAGCTCTCCGGCATCCCCGACGCGAAGGTGTTCTTCACCAACTCCGGGACCGAGGCCAACGACACCGCGCTGATGCTCGCCACCCAGTACCGGCGCAGCAACCAGGTGCTGGCGATGCGGAACTCGTACCACGGGCGGTCGTTCGCGACGGTCGGCATCACGGGCAACCGCGGCTGGTCGGCGTCGTCGCTCAGCCCGGTGAAGGTGAGCTACGTCCACGGCGGCTACCGGTACCGCAGCCCGTTCCGGGCGCTTTCGGACACGGAGTACATCGACGCGTGCGTCGCGGACCTGGTCGACGTCCTGGAGACGGGCACCTCGGGCGACGTCGCCTGCATGATCGCCGAGCCGATCCAGGGCGTCGGCGGGTTCAGCTCACCGCCGGACGGCCTGTTCAAGGCGATGAAGGAGGTCCTCGACCAGTACGGGATCCTGTTCATCTCCGACGAGGTCCAGACCGGCTGGGGACGGACCGGGGAACACTACTGGGGGATCCAGGCGCATGACGTCGTCCCCGACGCGATGACCTTCGCGAAGGGCCTCGGCAACGGCCTCGCGATCGGCGGTCTCGTGGCCCGCGGCGACCTCGTCGACTGCCTGACCGCGAACTCGATCTCGACCTTCGGCGGCAACCCGGTCGCGATGGCGGGCGCGGCGGCGGTCCTCGACCACATCGCCGACCACGACCTCCAGGCCAACGCACTCGCCCGGGGCAACGAGCTGCTGTCCGGCCTGCGCGCTTCGGGGCATCCGCTGATCGGGGACGTCCGCGGCAAGGGCCTGATGATCGGCGTCGAACTGGTCGAACCGGGCGGCATGGAGCCGGACACCCAGGCCGCGGCGCGGATGATGGAGGAGACCAAGGCGCGCGGGCTGCTGATCGGCAAGGGCGGGCTGCACGGCAACGTGCTGCGGATCGCGCCGCCGATGACGCTCACCGCCGACGAGGCCGCGGAGGGCCTGGGGATCATCGTGGACGCACTAGCCGCCGCCATCTCCTGACCCGCGTGCAATGAAGGGGACTTTCATTGCAAATTTTGCAATGAAAGTCCCCTTCATAGCGCTTCAGGAACGGACAAAACGGGCGATAACCTCGCCCAGCCGTACGCCGGCGTCCTCCTGCAGGAAGTGGCCGGCGCCGGTGATCGTCGGATGCTCGAGTTCGCGGGCGCCGCGCATCGAGCCCCGCAGTTCGAGGCCCCACGGCGCGGTGATCGGGTCGCCGTCGGAGAACGAGACCAGGAACGGCTTGTTCAGTTCGGCGAGCACCTTCAGCGCGGCCCGGTTGGCGGCCGAGGCCGGATCGTCCGGGGTGACCGGCACCAGTGACGGCATCGCGCGCGGCGCGGCCTTGTACATCTCGTTCGGGAAGGGCGCGTCGTAGGCGGCGCGGACCTCCTCGGACAGCTTGGTCTGGCAGCCCGACTGGACGAACCGGCCGACGTCGAGGACCTGGGCGTTCTCGACGGTGTCGCGGAACTTGTGCCAGATCTCCGGCATGTCGGTGTCGCCACTGGGGAGGCCGGTGTTGGCCGCGACGACCCGGGAGAAGCGATCGGGGTTTTCGGCGACCAGCCGCAGGCCGATCAGGCCGCCCCAGTCCTGGCCGACCAGGGTGACCTCGGTGAGGTCGAGCACGTCGAAGGCGAACGCGCGCATCCACTCGACGTGCCGCTGGTAGGTGTGGTCGACCATGTCGCCGGGTTTGTCGGATCGGCCGAAGCCGACCAGGTCGGGCGCGATGGCGCGCAGTCCGGCGTCGGCGAGCACCGGGATGACCTTGCGATAGAGGTAGGACCAGGTGGGCTCGCCGTGCAACAGGAGAACGGGCGGCCCATCCGCGGGTCCGGCCTCCACGTAACCCACTCTGATCACGCCGCCGTGAAGGTCGACGAGTTCCGCGTAGCGCGGTTCGAAATCGAAATCGGGCAGGTCCGAGAACCGGTCGTCCGGTGTCCTCAAAAGGCGCACGACACCCACGTTAGTGGGAATCGTGCGCCTATGCCGGTTTCGTGAGGTCAGGAGATGCCGACGGCCACGACCAGGCCGAGGGCGAGGTGCGCGGCGGCGACCACGACGCTGACCGGGGCGAACTTCTCGCTCTCGATGGTCGAGCGGACGTCGATGCGGGTCGCCCACTCCAGCAGCCGGACGGCCAGCACCTGCACCACGATGCCGAGCAGGCCGTAGACCAGCGAGGTGATGAGGCCCTCGGTCAGGTCGCTGGCGGAGTTCGCGATCGCCACGACGACGATGAACGCCATCGACAGCAGGCCCGACGCGGTCACGATGACCGCGTTCGGCAGGCCGCGGCTGACCAGCTGGGCCAGCTTGCCGGGCGTGGTCCAGTCGATCGCCCAGAACCCGGCGAACATCAGCAGCAGGCCGACGACGCCGTACAGCAGGATCGCGCCGATCCCTCGCACGAGGTCGGAGCCGAACGTGTCGGACAGCGCAAGGGTGGTCGTCACAGGGTTCTCCAGAGGTGCAAGTCGAGAATGTCAGGTTTGTGCGGTTGCTTCTATCACGTCTCGACGATGCGGTGCGGGACGAATGCCGCACCGTCGTCCGTAACGAGACCTGCGGTTTCGCGGATCCCGAGGCCGGCGGCGTGGTCCCCGACGATCCACGCGCCGAGCGCGGGCCGGTACCCCTGGAACTCCGGGAGCGGGTCGAACGCCTGGTAGACGTAGCCTTCGGCGCCGTAGACGCCGTCGGTCTGCGTCTCGTACCCGGTGGCGACGATCTGCACGTTCGCGCCCTCGCGGCCGAGTTTCGGCTTGCGGACGTACTCGGTCAGCAGACCGGGGTCGTCGGCGAAGGCGGGCAGCAGGTTCGGGTGGCCCGGGTAGTTCTCCCACAGGATCGCGAGCAGCGTCTTGTTGGAGAGGATCATCTTCCACAGCGGCTCGACCCAGAGCGTGCGAGGCATCGTCTCGACGGCGAAGCGGCCGAACTCCTCGTCGACCACCCATTCCCACGGGTAGAGCTTCACCACGGTCGCCATCTGCGCCTCTTCGAGGTCGACGAACCGCTTGAGCACCGGGTCCCAGCCGATCTCCTCGATCGACAGGCCGACGGTGTCGAGCCCGGCCTCGGCCGCGGTCTCCTGCAGGTACGCCGTCGTCACGTGGTCCTCACCGGACGGATCGGCGGACGACCAGGTGAAGTGCAGTTCGTTCGAAGGCAGCTTCTCGGCGAGCTCGCCCCAGCGCTCGACCAGCTTCTCGTGGATCGAGTTCCACTGGTCGTCCTCGGGGAAGACCGCGGTCTTCCAGTGCCACTGCAGCACCGCGGCCTCGAGCAGCGAGGTCGGGGTGTCGGCGTTGTATTCGAGCAGCTTCGCCGGGCTCTTGCCGTCGTAGCGCAGGTCGAACCGGCCGTAGACGTGCGGATCCTGCCGCTTCCACGACTCGGCGATATGCGGCCAGACCCACTCGGGGATGCCGAAGCGGTGGTACTGCTCGGTGGTGATCACGTTGTCGACGGCTTCGAGGCACATCGAGTGCAGCAGTTCCACGTCCGCCTCGACGGACAGGATCTCGTCCATCTCGAAGACGTAGTGGACCGACTCGTCCCAGTACGGCCTGGACTTGCCGGCGCCGTCACGAGCGGGGGTGCCGAAGACCAGCCCCTGCTCCTCGACGATTTTCTGCCAGTCCCGCCGGGGCGGCTTGGAATCCCGATACAACTACGAGCCCCCGCTCTTGCCGGTACCGCCGGAGGTACCGCTCTTGCCGCTGATGCCGAACCCGCCGCGCTGGACGGACTTGCCCGATTTGGTGCTGACGTTCGCCCCCGACGGCGCGGTGTACGAACCACCGGACACCCGCTGCCCGATCGCGCCCGAGCCGCCGTAGTTGTAGCGGTAGCTGTTGTAACCGCCACCGACGATCGGGAGGAAGAAGAAGCCGCCGCCGGTGTAACCGCCGTGCGTCCGCACGTAGTTCTCGTCGCAGTTCTGATCGTCGTTGACGATGTCCGTGTCCTTGGCGGCGCAGACCGCCGTGACCTCTTCGGGCTTCGCGACGGTGTAGAACGTCGCGATCAAGCCGACCAGCCCGACGGTCACACCTGTGCCGATCAGGATCTTCTTCTTGGTCGAAGACTTCTTCTCGGCGGCGCGCGCGGCTTCGGCGTCGAGCACCTCTTGACGCTCCTGCTCGGCCAGCGCCTGCTGCCGTGCCCGCTGCTCGGCCAACGACGGTTGCCGCGCCTGCGTGCTGTCGTCCTGGAACCGCATCGAACCGCGCTTCGGCGGTTCCTGGGGCCGCTCCGCCCCCTGGTTGTCATCCTGCGTCATCGAAGCTCCGTAATCGCCCGCCGGCCCGAACCCGTGTCCAACACTAACCACCCGGTATGCGCACCTTACGTGCGGCGCGGGCATCATGGAGTGGATGTCTCAACAGGCCGAGCGGTTCCGTTATCCGCGAAACGCGCTGAGCACCCTGCGCACCCGGCTCGTCATGGCCGGTGTGTTCGTGGGCGCGATCATCGCGCTTTCGCTGAGTGTGGCGTTCTCGTGGAACGTGGGCCCGGAGGGCGGTGCGGGCGGCGGCGCCCCCAAACTGTCACCCGCGGCGGTCGAAGCGTTCC
This sequence comes from Amycolatopsis sp. lyj-84, assembly GCF_046549075.1. Taxonomy (NCBI): domain Bacteria; kingdom Bacillati; phylum Actinomycetota; class Actinomycetes; order Pseudonocardiales; family Pseudonocardiaceae; genus Amycolatopsis; species Amycolatopsis sp. lyj-84. The sequence continues at coordinate 86,518 of NZ_JAJPWO010000008.1, read as the reverse complement.
AATCTCCCCCAGGCACCTGCCTGACCTGGAACAACCCGGATGCCAACGACGCGCGGCGCGTGCCCTGCGCGGAGTCCCATCTGTTCGAGGTCACCAGCATCGTCGACATCGGCGCGCAGTACCCGGCGGGCGTGCCGAGCCCGAACCTGGAGCAGTGGCAGGAGATCTCCCGGTCACGCTGCACTGTCGACGTCAAGCCGTACCTCGGCCGCACGCTGGATCCGTACGGCAAGTTGAGCATGAACCTGCTCCGGCCGACTCCCGCACAGTGGGAGGACGGCGACCGGCAGCTGCGGTGCGGCCTGCAATGGGCTGGTCAGGGCGGCAAGCTGCAACCGACCAAGGGACTGGCGAAGGAGCAGGACCAGTCCGCGGTGTGGGAGCCCGGCACCTGCCTCGCGCTGCTCAACAACAGCTTCGGCGACCCGATCGACTGCGCCCAGCCGCACTCCTACGAGATGATCGCGACACTCGACCTCAAGACGAAGTTCAAGGACGGCTACCCGTCACAGGAACAGCAGAACACCTGGTTGGACACCGAATGCTCGACGGCCGCGCAGGACTACACCGGCAACGCGGACCTGGCGGCGAAGAAGCTCATCATCGGCTGGGACGTCCGTGAGCAGGAGAGCTGGGACGCCGGGTCGACGCTGGTGAACTGCAAGGTGGCGGCGCCCCTGCCGGACAACAAGGGGCTCGCGCCCGTCACCGGGAGCGTCAAGGTCGGCAACGGCGAGGCCCCGCCCTCTTCCGACGGCGGCGCCCCGCCGGCGTCGTCTTCGGCCCCGAAGACCGGCGGGTGATCGCGTGCCCGTCGAGATGACGCAGCAGCGCTTCGAGGAGCTGGTTTCGGAGGCGCTGGACGAGCTTCCGCCCGAATTCGCGGACGCGATGGACAACGTCGTGGTCCTCGTCGAGGAGTTCAACGAGGAGTCGCCCACGATCCTCGGGCTCTACCACGGGGTCGCGCTGACCGAGCGGACCCACGAGTACGGCGGGGTGCTGCCGGACCGGATCTCGATCTACCGGCGGCCGCTGCTGCAGATGTGCGACACCGAGGAGGATGTCGTCGAGGAGGTTCTGATCACGGTGGTCCACGAGGTCGGCCACCATTTCGGCATCGACGACGCGCGCCTGCACGAACTCGGCTGGGGCTGAACCGCGGGACAGGCGATAGCAAAGGTCCCTTGCTCCTTCCCGGCGGATTCCGCGCCGGAAGCGGCATGGTCGGTGATTTTTGTGCGTCGGGCACCAAGGGTTCTTCGGATTCTTAACTGGGCGTAACAAGCCAGCCACTTTGGGCGACAACCCCGCTAAACTTTTCGACACGTTGTCGTCGGCCGGCGCCGGCGAAAGCCTGGGGAGGCGTGCATGGCCGAGACGACGACGGGCAGGAGGGGCGACCGGCGCTTGCGCTGGTTGCTCGCGTCCAGTGCGGCGTCGAACCTCGGCGACGGGATCGGCAAGGTCGCGTTCCCGCTGCTCGCGGTCACCCTGACCCGCGATCCGCTGCTCATCGCCGGCCTCTCGGCGACCCAGTTCCTGCCGTGGCTGCTGTTCGCGCTCCCGGCGGGCGCGCTCCTGGACCGGATCGACCGGCGGCGCGCGATGATCCTCGCGAACAGCGCCCGCGCGGTGGTCGTCGGCGGCATGGCCGCCCTGGTCGCGGCAGGCGGGGTGACGATCTGGGTGGTCTACGCCGCCGCCCTGCTCATCGGCGTCGCGGAGGTCGTCGCCGACAGCGCCGCGAACGTGCTCATCCCGGCGGTCGTCGACAAGGGTTCCCTCGACAGCGCGAACAGCAAGCTCCAGGCCTGCGAGATCGTCGGCCAGACCTTCCTCGGCGGGCCTGTCGGCAGCGCCACCTTCGCGCTCTTCGCGACGTTCCCGTTCCTGCTCAACTCGGTGGGCTTCGCGATCGCGGCGGTCGTGCTGATCGGGCTCGCCGGGAGCTACCGGGCTCGTCCTTCCGCCGACCAGGGCGCCCGCGCGGACCTTCGCACCGAGCTGGCGGAGGGTTTCCGCTGGTTGAAGCACAACAGGCTGATGATGCGCCTGGTCGTCGTCGCCGGGTTGATCAGCCTGGTCAGCGAACTCGCGCAGGCGCAGCTGGTGCTGTACGCGATCGAGCACCTGCGCCTCAGCGAAGCGGCCTTCGGGCTCTTCGCGTTCGTCGGAGGCATCGGCGGCCTGCTGGGCGCGGGCATCGCCCCGCGACTGGTGAAGACGTTCAGCCGCCGCGCGGTGCTCCTCGGGGGCACCGCCTGCTGTGGCGTGGCGTTCACCGGCATGGGGCTGACGAGTTCGCCGGTGGCCGGGGCGGCGCTGTTCGGCCTGTTCGCGGCGGCCGTCGTCTCGGTGAACATCGTGCTGGGGACGGCGAGGCACACGCTCGTCCCCGGTGAACTGCTCGGCAGGGTCCTCGGCGTGTGGCGCACCGTCGTCTGGGGCGCGATCCCGGTCGGCGCCCTGCTCGGCGGGGTCCTCACCCACGCCCTCGGATCCCCGGCCCGGACGTTCCTCACGTCCGGGCTTCTGCTGTTCGGTGTGGCCGGTTTCGCGTTCGTCTCGTCACGGCAAGGCGCGTTCGATGACGAATCGGCCACGGAGGTGCGGGTTCTCCACCAAGACCAGTGAAAACAAAGGCCTTTGGTGCTGAAATAGCCCATCACCCGTGCTGGTGAGGGAGGTCCGCGATGCAGCAGACACTGGTGCCGGAGGCCGGCGTGGGGACGACAGAACCTTCCAGACGCCCGCAAGTGCTCACGGCTGTCGCCGGTTTCGTGATCGGCGCCGGCGTGATGGGCATGCTGTGGGCTCTGTCGAGCGTCAACGCGGGAGCGCTGGAAGACGCGCAGGAGGCGTGCAACGCACTGGCCAGGGTCGGCACGATCCCGGACACCACCGGCGCCGCGCCCGGCGAGCGGACCGTGGCGGTGCTGGCCCCCGAGATCCTGCACCGGATGACGGCCGCCCGCGAACTCTCCGCCGCGGCGGCCGCCGCCAACGACACCTACCGGCCGCTGGCCGAGCACATCGACGGGGTCAGCCGGATGGTGTTCAGCCTGCACTTCAACCAGATCTCCGGCCAGCGGCATCTGGCGCAGGCCGAACAGCTCTGCACCCAGCTCTAGGTCATGCTCCCTTGTGGACCGTCTTGACGGTCAGCTGGTTGCCGGGGATCTTCCCCGCACAGCCGAGCCCCGGCACCGACACGAAGTTCGAAGCCGTCTCCTGCGGCAGGTACACCCGCAGCCCTCGGGTCTCGGTGGGCTTGCAGGCCGCCTCGTCGTAGTTGCGGACGTTCACGAAGCCCATGTCGGCGGACGCGCTGTCGCCGTTGTTCAGCTGGACCGGCTCGCCCTTGGCGCCGTCGCGGAACGCGGCCTCACCGACCTGGTGGCCGTCCGCGCCGGTCACGTAGGAGACGCCGGGGAAGCCCTGGATGGTGCACGCGTGCCCGCTCGTGTTGGTGATGACGAGCTTCCGGTACACGGTCCCCGCGGCCGCGTCGCCGCCGCCGACGGACAGTTTGACGTCGCCCGCCTTGCAGAGCCCGTCGCTCTTCTGCGCCGGGGCGGGTGCCTGGGCGGGCTGCGAAGCGGGTGCCGGACTCGACGAGCTCGCACTGGGCGCGACGGAGGTCTCCGGTGCCGAACTGGACGGCGACGCGGACGAACTCTGCGCGACGGGTGCGGTTTCCGAACCGCAGGCGCTGAGCAGCAGGAGCCCGGCGGTACCCGCGATGAGACCGCCGATGGAGATCATCTTCGAACGAACCATGGTCATTCGCCTCCCTGTAGCCGGGTGACCCACCACTGAAGTAGACGTGTTGTCCGCTGCGGAGGTTGCGCTCCTGCGGTTAATTCCCCACAAGGTGTTAATTGATCTCGTGGGGGTATTCCCCGGCGGGAGCGGAGGCAAACGCGGGAGGGTCAGCGGTCGACGGGGGCTTCCGCCCAGGTGAGGCAGGTCCAGCCGTCGGAGGTCGCGACGAGTTCGACGACGCCGGTGTTCGGGATGAGGCCCTGGTTGGCGACCTCGGCGGTGACGTTCCCGGCGAGCCACTCGCCGCCCAGCCGGATCGCGCCACCGTGGCTCACCAGCACCACCGTGCCGTCGGGGTCGGCCTGCTCGTGCTTGGCGCGCAGCCGGGCGACCGCGTCGAGCATCCGGGTGCGGACCTGCGCGCCGGTCTCACCGCCGGGGATCGGCGGGTCGAGTTCACCGAGGGTCCACCGGCGCACGACGCTCATGTACGTCGTGATCGAGTCCTTGTCGGTCTTGCCTTCGAGGTCGCCGGCGGCGACCTCGTGCACGCCGTCGACGACCTGGACGTCGATGCCGAGCTTGGCGGCCAGCGGCGCGGCGGTCTGCTGGGCACGGACCGCCTGCGAGGCGTAGACCGCGACGACCGGCTCGCCGTCCAGCCGCGACGCGAGCTGCCGGGCCTGCTCGCGCCCCAGTTCGGTGAGCGGCGGACCGGGCAGCGCGGTGTCGAGCGCGCCCCGGACGTTGCCGTCGGTCTGGCCGTGACGGACGAGGAGGAGTTTCACGCCTGTGCTCCCTTCCTGACCGAAGCGACCCAGTCGATCGCGTCGGTGAAATCCTCGTTGGCGGCGCCCGGCTCGATCTCGGTCGTGCCGTTGTCCGCCCGCGGGTGGGAGCCGAGGAACCGCACGTTGCGGCACCGGCGGCGCAACGCGGCCAGCACGTCCCCGATCCGGGGCTCGGTCACATGTCCCTCGAAGTCGATGAAGAAGCGGTACTCGCCGAAGTTGTTCCTGGTCGGACGGGCGTCCAGCTTGGTCAGGTTGATCCCGCGGACCGCCAGTTCGGTGAGCAGTTCGGCCAGTGCGCCGGTGCGGTTCGTCGCGGCGGCGACGATCGACGTGCGGTCGGCCCCGGTCGGCTCCGGCAGCTCGCCGGGTGCTCGGACCAGCAGGAACCTGGTCTTGGCGTCGCGGACGTCGGCGACCTCGGTGGCCAGCACCTCCAGCGGGTAGTGCTCGACGGCGACCGGCGCGGTGACGGCCGCGTCGAACTCGCCCGCGTCGACCGCGACCGCGGCCGCGGCGGTGGACGACGTCGCGACCGGATGCGCGCCGGGCAGGTTCGCCTCGACCCAGTGACGGACCTGGGCGAGCGCGTGCGGATGGCTCGCCACGGTGCGGATCTCGGTCGTCCCCGGCCGGGTCAGCACGCTGAAGTGGACCGGCAGCAAGACCTCGGCCACCGCGACGAGCGGCTCGGCCTCGCTCAGGCTGTCGAGGGTGGCGGTGACCGCGCCCTCCACGGAGTTCTCGATCGGCACGCAGGCCGCGTCGGCCCGTCCGGCGCGGACCGCGGCCAGCGCCGCCGGGATGGTCTCCGCGGGGATCAGCTCCTCGCCGGGGGCGAGCCGGCGCGCGGCCTGTTCGGTGAAGGTTCCCTGGGGGCCGAAGTAAGCGATCCGTGACACCCCGCCAGATTACGCACGCCGCGCAGGGACTTTCACTCGGACAGCCGGTACGCGCACCGGTTACGCCGGGTGGCTTTTTTTGCCATGCTTAGCGCGTGACCGCCGAACCGGGCACGCACACCGGCCACGAGGATGCCGACTCCTCCTTTGCCCCCTTGCCGGACCATCCCACCCCGGAGCTGGTGCTGTGCGCCGTCGATGACCTGCTCGCGCAAGCCTGGACCACCGTCGCGGACACGGTGGACGGACGGGTCTTCGTGCACCGCGGGTCGGTGCTCGACGTCGTCGCCCAGGCCGTCGTCAGCCCCGCGAACTCCTACGGCTGGATGCGGGGCGGCATCGACGCCGTCTACGCCCGCGCCTACCCGGGCGTCGAGCAGAACGTGCGCAGCGCCGTCCTCGCCTACCACGGCGGGGAGCTCCCGATCGGCGAAGCCGTGATCGTGCCCACCGGCGAGGCCGAGCCCGCCTGGCTGATCAGCGCGCCGACGATGCGGGAACCCGGCGAACGCCTCCCCCGCGACACCGTGCACCCGTACCTGGCCGCCCGGGCCGTGTTCCAGCAGTGGCGCGACGGCAGGCTCGACCAGGGCCGGGTCCGTGATCTGGTGCACACGATCGCGATGCCGGGACTCGGTACCGGCGTCGGCGGGGTCGCTCCCGCCTCGTGCGCCCGGCAGGTCGCCGCGGCGTGGGACGAGGTCTTCGCCCCCGGCCGTCCCCGTAACGGACGGTAACGCCCCGAAGCGGGCTACATCACATCGCAGCGCGTTCACGAGCCGTAAGCCCTACCGTTAAAGCGGCTTCATCCGGTTCGAGGCACGCTTTCCCGCCGAGAACTCGTCTACACGGTTTTGTACGGCGCCAGCGCTGGCGACGGGCGAGGAGTGTGCGATGCCGCGGGTCCGTGAGCTCAGTCCCTACGTCGAGCTGCACCGTGAGCAGTGGCGCGAGTTGCGCAGGTCGACGCCCCTGCCGCTGACGGCCGCGGAACTGCTGCGGCTGCGCGGTCTCGGCGAACAGGTCGATCTCGCGGAAGTCGCCGAGGTCTACCTGCCGCTCTCCCGGCTGATCAATCTCCAGGTCGCCGCCCGGCAACGGCTGTACGAAGCCACCACCACCTTTCTCGGTGAAGACAGTCGGGGCACCAAGGTGCCGTACGTCATCGGAATCGCCGGAAGCGTCGCCGTCGGCAAGTCGACCACCGCGCGCATCCTGCGCACCCTGCTCGCCCGCTGGCCGGATCACCCCAGGGTCGACCTGGTCACCACAGACGGATTCCTCCACCCGCGGGCGGAACTGGTCCGGCGCGGGATCATGCACCGCAAGGGTTTCCCGGAGAGCTACGACCGGCGGGCCCTGCTGCGGTTCGTCACCGACGTGAAGTCCGGGGCGGAACGGGTCAGCGCGCCGGTGTACTCGCACCTCGCCTACGACATCCTTCCCGGCGAGGAACAGGTCGTTCAGCAACCCGACATCCTGATCCTCGAAGGACTGAACGTCCTCCAGCCGGGCCCCCGGCTCACCGTCTCCGATCTGTTCGATTTCTCGATCTACGTGGACGCGCCGACGACCGACATCGAGCGCTGGTACGTCGAGCGCTTCCTCAAACTGCGGCACACCGCGTTCGCGGACCCCGCGTCGCACTTCCACCACTTCGCCGGTCTCCCGGACGACGAGGCACGCGCCGAGGCGCGCCACCTGTGGCGCACGATCAACGAGCCGAACCTGATGGAGAACATCAAGCCGACGCGGCCTCGCGCGACCCTCGTCCTCCGCAAGGACGCCGACCACACGATCAACCGGGTCCGGCTGCGCAAGCTCTGAGCCGGTCGGGGTGCGCCGGTGACCTGGGTGGGTGAGGTAGCCGCGTGCGTGTTCGTGAGCGGGGCCGGTGACGGGATGAAGGGGCCACTCACGACCGACCGGACCCAGCGCTGTCCGAGCCCGAACGGGAACGCTGCGTAACCGGGCACGCGCGGAATCTCTACTCACGGCGAGCGTTCACGGCGACATCCAAGATCACTTCGCCGGAAGCCGATCACACGGGCGGATTCCGGCTGTTCCCTCACAAGTACCAGCCTTCGCACCACCGGCGAGCCGGCAGTGGCGACCGGTCGCGCACCGCGACCGGTGGGTGAATTTCCTCGGCCGATCGGCCGATCCACGCTCAGTACGTGTAACCGGTTGGCCGATACCGGCTACAGCCCCCCGAGGCGACCCTTGTGTCAGGGGTTCACGAGGTCTCGAAAAGGACCTTGAGCAGGGAGGAGGCTCACGATGTTCTCGATCATCCTGACCTGGGTCGGCTCGATTCTCGGACTCGCACTCCTGGTGGCCATGGCCGCCGGCGCCTTCGTCGTCGACTTCGACGACGCCCGCGGGGACCGCCGCCGGAAGAAGTCGCAAGTCACGGAGAGCAAGAGCACCCCGGCGGCACCGCTGGGCTGAGCACCACCGATCCAGGCGTCCGGACGTCTGGATCGTGTTTTTCGGCAACTCAGTCGAACGGGTTGTGCACCTGCGCGCCGAGTCCGGCCATGTCGGCCAGGTTCCGGGTGACCAGGGTCAGCTCGTGGATCCGGGCGGTCGCGGCGATCAGCCCGTCGACGGACGGCACTTTCCGCGGCGCGTGCTGGCGGCCCCATTCGGCCGCGATTTCGGCGGTCACCGGAAGGATCCGTTCCGAGAACTGCGCGGTGAGCCCGGCCAGCCAGTCGGCGAGCGCGTCCGCCCGCTCCCGGTCTTGATCCCCTCGATGCCTGAGTTTGTGGATTCCCCTCTCGATCTCCCCCACCGTCAGCACGCTCAAATAGAGCCTGCTCGACGACACCCCGCCCCACCACCGGGCGAAACCCGGGTTCTGCGTGCGGCGCCGGGCCTCGGACACGATGTTCGTGTCCAGCAGAAAGCTCACCCGCTCACCTCCGTGACATCCCTCGGCAGGTCCTCCGCGCGTTCGGCGGCGATCTCCTCCAGCACGTCGGCCAGCGCCTCCCCGTATTCGGGATGGTGCTGCTCACCGGAGAGCACGAGTTTGAAATCGACGGCTTCACCGCCTCCGGCCAGCCTGCGGTAATCCATGATGTCCAGCACCACGGCCACCTCCTCCCCGTGTTTGGTGACGAACTGCGGCCCCTCGGCCGCGGCCCGGCGCAGCAGCTCGCTCAGCCGCTGCTTGGCGTCCTGCACTTGCCAGGTTGCTGCTTCCATCTAGACAGACTAGACGGATTGGGGGGGGATGGCAAGGAGGTGGCGGGTGGGGACGGGCCGTCAGGCGAGGTCGCCGAGCGCCTTCCGGTAGTCGTCGACGTCGTAGTCCATCTCGTGCTCGCCGGCTTCGCTCAGCTGCGCGGACAGCGCGTCGACGAGGCGATCGAAGATCTCGTCGCGCTCCTGCCCGGTCTCGCTCAGCCGCCGGACGGCCTGCCAGACCTCGGCGGGCTCGTCGTCCCAGAGCTGGTCGACGATCGTGGTCTTGAGCGCGAGCCGCATCCTCGGCTCGCCGTCGAAGGTCTCCTCGGCCAGCGCCTCGTGGTACTCGGGGTGCTCGCCGATCACCAGCAGGCGGCGCTGTTCGGGGTCGACGGGCTCGAGTTCCAGCTCCTCGTCGCCGATCTCCGTGTAGACGGTCGGGACGGCGAACATCCGGCGCTCGAGGGCCTCGGCGAGTTCGGCCGGGTCTTCGATGCCCTCGGAGCCGTCGAAGTAGACGTCGAGCGTGGAGTCCTCGTCCTGCGCGAACTCCTCCAGGAATTCGGTCGCGCTCTCCAGCAGCGCCACGCGGGCGGCCTCGGGCAGTCCGGCGCGGTCGGCGGCCCAGGTGACCCAGCCGAGCAGGGCGGGCTCCAGCGCGTCCTCGTACGCCTCGTCGACCTCGAACTCGCCGTCCAGCAGTGATTCGAGGAACCGGGCGAGCTTCTCTGGTCCGACCCGCAGCGGGCTGCCCGGCTCGGTCTCGCAGCCGTAGTCGACGAGCAGGCGCGCGTAGAACCTCGTCGCCTCGGTGTCCTCGACGAGCCCGGATCCGATGAAGTCGGCGACGACCTCGTCGCGGACCTGCTCGGGCCATTCGGTGATCTCGGGCGAGGGCTCGGCGGCGGGCAGCGCCCGGATCCAGCCCAGCGCGATCGCGTGGAACCGCGCGTAGTCCTCGCTGACGTCGGGCTCCTCGACGACGTCCGTCGCGGCCAGCCCGTCCGCGAGCACCTGGTGGGCGCGCTCGGGCAGCACCTGCTCCAGCGTGACCAGCTCCGGGTCGTCGGCGGCCTGCTGCCGCATCTCGGCCAGCACGTCCTGCGGCTTGTCGACCACGACGACGTCGCGGATCCGGCCACCCTCGGTGAAGTCGACCAGCGCGAGCAGCCCGTGCTCCGCGCCGCCGCGGGAGAAGACGCAGAGAAGGGAGGACTCGTCACCGAAGACGTCCCCGGTCCGCCAGCAGTCCCCGACGGTCACCGCGGCCAGGTCCGCCGCCCACTCCGGCTCCGGGATCCCGCGGCCCAGCACGGTGTTCAGCGCCGAGGCGGCCGCCTCGCGCTCCTCTTCGGTCTCGGCGAACACCCGCATCCCGGCGAGCAGCGCGGCCGCGGCGGGGGTGATCTTCCGCTCGGCGAACGCGATGAGCTCCAGGCCCAGCGGCTGCTCGCCCTCCTCGACCTCGATCTCCCACCACTGACCGAGCACCTCGGAGGTCAGCAGTTCGACGTCGAGCACCTCGGGTTCGGCACCGAGGGTCGAGAAGTCCCGCAGGACGTCCTTGAAGAGGCCCGTCACACTCGGAGTGGAGGGCTGGGCTGCCTTCTTGCGGGCACGACTCACCGGACTCATGGCGACATGTTTTCACGCGGACCCGATCGGGCTCGTCGCGGTGGTCCTGGGCGCGCAACGCGGGGTCCCGGTCGCGGGGAGGGCGCGGGCGGACACCGGTTCAGGACCACCGCGACTTCGTCGGCCCACCAGTGTGGCTCGACCTTCTCCGCCGGGTTTCCTCGGTTCACTTCGAATAACGACCGGCGGTGGAAGCGGTTACGCCCGAATCGTTTTCGGAATCGCGATCCTCGCCGCCTTGATCTCGGCGATCAACCGCGTCTTGCGTTTGTGTATTTCCACCAACGTGCCGAGGTACGAGCTGAATTCCTCAGCCGTACCAGCCTTTTTGTGCACCGCGCGGAGTTTGCGCAGCTGCCGGGCCGCCTCGCGGTAGGAGTTCGGATCTTTATGCGTGATCAATTCTTCGACATGGTCCCGGTATATGGGAACGGTTTCGGCCGGATGGGCTACGGAACGCGAATCCGCGAGTTCGACGCGCACCGGTAAAGAGGCTTCGAAACGCACCGCCGCCCGCCACGCCTCGTCGGCCCGGTCCTCCCCGAGCAGCGCGCGGACGAGTTCGTCCGCGGCCTCCGTGCTCTCGGCGGCGAGTTCGCGCAACCTGGCCAGCGCGGTCTTCCGCTGCGCGACCCACCGTCCCGTTTCCAGCGACTCCTGACGCAGCGCGAGATACGTCGCACTGCCGGGACTCTCGTCGAAATCCTTGCGAGACAAGGGAACCGGCTCCTCTTCGACCGGAGGCGCCTCTTCCTTCTTGTCGTGGGTGAGCGCCCGCGCCGCGTGCGCGATGGCCTCACTGTGCCGTCCCGCCGCGCGCAGGACGCGCACGATCTTGAGGCTGACGTCGACCCGCGGCGGCTTGGCGGCGAGGATCGCGACGAGCGCGTCGACGTCGCCGGACACCTCCGCGAGCTCTTCGCGCAGCCGCTCGGCCGTCTCGCGTTTCACCCCGGACGGATGCTCCGCGAGCACATCGTCCACAGTGGACTTTATCCGGGCGATCCCCTTGTCCCCCAACGCCGAGGCGAAGTCGGCCAACTCGATGACCGGCCATCCCGGACCGTCGAACTCCACCTCGAGGATCCAGGCGGCCAGGCTCTCGGGGTCCGGCGGGCGCGCGGCGCAGGCCCGCGCGTACAGCTCGACGGCCCGGTCCAACCGGTCCGTGACCTCGCCCGAGGCGTCGTCGATCTGCTCCAGCATCTCGCTGATGTCGTCGACCGTCCGGCGGGCGAGCGGGGCGAGATCGGCCCGGCTGCCGGCGTCGAGGAGCCGCTGAAGGGTGTCGAGAACGGAGCCGACTTTCGCCGCGTACTCGACGTTGCCCGCCATCACGGCGGTGTCGAGGAGGCGGTGCGCCTCGGCGAGGTCACTCCCCTGGGTGACGAATCGGCTTTCCAGCGCTTGTCGTAACACAGGGTCACGCTCGGCATGGGCATGAAGCAGGTCCGCCAGCGTCTCCGCGTCCAAGGTGCGCAGGTAGGGGCGCAGATCCGTCGTGGAACTCACCCGGACAAGTCTGCCCGACCGGTTCGCCGACGCGTGTGGGCCAACAGCGTGCTCTTTCCGGCGTAATCGCTCACCAGGTGTGACCAGGTCAGCGGCGTCGCTTCGACACGCGAAGGGCAGCGGATGACCGGGATCGGGAGCCGCCGGGCGAGCAGCATCACGATCGCCATCACCACCCCCGCGAGCAGCGAGATCGACGCGGCGGCGGCGAGTGCGCCGCTCAGCACCCTGCGGCCGCCGTCGATCGCGAGCTGCGCGGAGTACTCGATCTGGCGGGCGGCGAGGTCGCCGAGGGAGCGGCCGACGACGCCGGCCGCGACGCGCCAGGCGTCCTGCCCGACGGGCGGCGGCGTGGCCGCGCTCAACGCGGTTTCGACCGCGCCGAACCGGCTCCAGTCCTCGCTGCCGATGAGCTCCCGGTAAATCCGGCGACTACTTTCCGTCAGCTTTCCGGCGACGGCGTCGAGCCTGGACCGGTAGGCGCCGACCGCCGCGGCGTAGTCGAGGCGGCCCTCGTCGTCGATCCCGGCGACCGCGAGGGAGTCGCTGCGGTCCAATCCTTCGACGGCGGTGAGCAGCTCGACGGCGATCGTCTGCTGGTAGCCGACCTCGGCGTCGGGAGCGGCCCGCGCGATCTCACGCAGGGAGGAGAGCGAGGTGTCGATGCGATCGGCGTACGCGGCGTAGATGGCGGAACGGCTGCCCGGCGCCTTCAACGCGACTGCCCGGTCTCTCTGCAGCAACGCGATCACCCGGCTCGCGTCGGCCATGACGATCGCTCCGTTTTCGGCGTCGTCGCGGTCCTGAATGGCCTGTTGGACGAGGAATCCGCCGATGAACAACGCGACGAGGACCAAGGCCGCGCTCGGCACGAAGGCGATGGAGAGCATGCGAGAGCGAAGGCTTCGCTGGTACGTCAAGGCTTTCCTTCCGGATCGGGTCCCCGACGCGGAGCGACGCTATGCAAGTTGCAAATTGCACGTCAACGCCCGTCCGCCATACGGCGGTTAGCGCACCGTGACGATCTGGTAGGCACGGCACGTGACACTCGACGATCTCAACCAGCGCCTCCGCGACTTCGCCGCAGCCCGGTCCTGGGAACCGTTCCATACTCCGAAGAACCTGGTCATGGCTCTATCCGGCGAAGTCGGCGAGCTGACTTCGCTGTTCCAGTGGCTCACTCCGGAGGAGTCCGCGAAGTGGCGTTCCGACCCTGAACTGGCGCACAACGTCGTCGACGAAATCGCCGACGTGACGCTGTACCTTCTGCAGCTGGCGAACAGTCTGGACATCGATCTGATCGAAGCGGCCAACGCGAAGATCGACCGGAACGAGCACCGCTTCCCGGCGCCCGGGAGTTAGGCCCTGACGGCGATCTGCCAGCCGCCGAGCAGCCCGCCGACGCCCAGGACACCGACGAAGATGCCCGCGGCGAGCCCCGCTCCGCCGAACAGCGCGAGCACCGTGATGAACATGAGCAGCATTCCGAGCCCCATCAGGACCCGTCCGGCCCAGAGCAGCACGGACGGCGTCCGCGGCGGAGGCGTGAAGACGCCGGTCCGCCTGTCATGGGCGGGCCAGTGCGCCGGAGGCGCGGGGACCGGAATCGAAGCGGGGACCGGGACAGGCGCGGTCGACGGCTGGGGAACGAGACCCAGCGCTTGGCGTGCCTCGGCGATTCCGAGCACCCTCGCACCGAGTTCGCCCGCCCTGGCGATCCGCGGCTCGGCAGGCGGAACCCCGGAGCCCACGACGAGGTGGGTCACCGACGCGGTGAGCTTCTTCGCGAGTTGGAGCCCCGCGTCGAGTACCGCGGCGCGCAAGCCGTCCTCCGCCAGCCCGTCGCCGAGAACGAGGACGCGGCGGCGCCCACCGGACGAGGTCGCGGTGGCCTGGAGTCCGTGCAGCACCTCCGGCACTCTCAGTGCCGCCGCGACGGTGCGCAGATCCCGCTCTTCCTCGGTGGTGATGACGCCGTCGCTCTCGGCGAGCTCACGCATCGCGCGGACGAACCCGGTGTGCACCCGATGCAGATCCGCGTCCGACATCCCCGCCGCCGAAGCCGCGGCGACGAGGGCCCTCGCTTCGGCGTCCGAGATGTGCCTGTCGGCCAAGGCGTTCCCGAGCAGTTCGACGTAGGCGTCCCGCAGCGGGCCGGGCGGGCCGAAAACAGCCTCGGGTACCCGATCCACGAAGTCCGCCATCCAGGTGCCGCCGCTCGGCACCGCCGCACGGCGGGGCGAGAGGCGTGCGGCCGGCGCGAATCGCGGTAGTTCCGGGAACACCGGCGGGGACGCGAACCTGAGGCCGTGCGTGGTCACCAGGGTCGTCACGATCCGCGCGCACACGTACGCGTCGGCGAGTGCCGTGTGCGCCGCGAACTCGCCGACACCGACCGCCTCGGCGACCGTGGCCAGGCGGTAGTTCGGCAGCCGGAGCGAGCGTCGCGCCGCGGCCAGCGTGCACACGCCCGGCATGGGCGGGACCCGGGCGCCCAGCCTGCCGAATTCCCCGCCGAGGAACCGCGCCTCGAAGGGCAGGTTGTGCGCGACCAGGACACTGCCCTGGCAGAGATCGAGGAAATCGCCCAGCACCTCGCCGAGGTACGGAGCGTTGTCGAGTTCGCGGCGGGTGATCCGGTGCACGTGGGCCGGACCGGGGTCCACGCCGCGGCCGGGATTGACCAGCGTCGAGAACTCGCGCAGGACCGTGCCGTCCGCGCGGACACGCACGGCCGCGACCTCGACCACGTGTCCCGGATGCAGGCCGGTGGTCTCGAAATCGATGGCGGTGAACTCCGTCGTGCCCACGGCGAACCGGCCGTCTCCGGTCAACACGAGGTTTTCGACTGTCTCCGCCATTTCGTTTCCTTTTCTCGAAGCATCTACCGGTGGATCGCGACGCCGTCGCCCGCGTAACGCCCGAACGCCGACGGTGACCTGTTCGTGGCCGCTTCGTGACGAAATATCCGGGCTTGTAACGACATTCGGTGGATGAACGACAAAAACCGGCAAAGCCCACCCGAGGCAAGAATTCCGAGGACGCCCATGCACACCGATCCCACCGAACGGCCTTCTCGTGAGAAGCGGATGCCTCGCTGGATGATGATCGTTCTCTCCGCCTTTTCGGTCCTCTTCGTACTCGGCGCCGTCTTCGGCAAAACACCGCAGCCACAACAGGAACCACCTGCCGCCGCGGCCGTTCGCGTCGAACAGACGCCGAGCCCGACGACGTCTTCGTCCACCGCGCCGAATACGTACCGGGTGGCCGAGGTGGTGGATGCCAGCACAATCAAGGTGACCGGCCCCGGTGGCGGGAAAATCATCCATGTTCTCGGTTTGGCGACCCCTCCGAGCACCAATGGATGTTTCGCCACGGAAACCGTCACGTGGGCAAAGAACACACTTGCGGGACAGGAAGTCGTCATTCAAGCCGTGTCCGATGACGCCGGTGTCGCGCTGGCTTCGGTCAGCATGGTGAACGGTGGCGATTACTCCACCACCGCGCTCAAAGCGGGATACGCGAAATACGCGAGCAAGGCTGTCGAGAAGACGGTCGGTGTCGCGCTCCAGGCCGCGGAAGCCGCCGCGCGGACGGCCGGGAACGGGCTCTGGGGTCCCCCGTGCCTCGGCAAGATCGACACGCCGCCCACTTCCGTCGCGCCACCGCAGCAGCCCGTCGCGGCGCCGCCGACGACCACTCGGGCCGAGCCCACCACGAAGAAGACCACCCCTCCGCCCGCGGCGGAGGAACCGGACCCGCCCAAGGCCGCTTACTACCCGAACTGCGCCGCCGCGCGCGCGGCAGGCGCGGCGCCGTTGTACGCGGGCCAGCCCGGGTACAGCCGCAAACTCGACCGGGACGGCGACGGCGTGGCCTGCGAGTAGCCGTTTCCCCCGCGCCCGGTTAGCCGCCTTTCGGGTCTTGTGACGTCTTTCGCGAGCCGAAACACTGTGCCGACGTCCCTGGAGGTGGCCCTTGTCGCGTTCGGCTCGCACCGTGGTCCTGGCACTGATGCTTTCCCTGAGCGCGGTCGCCGCGCCGGCGTACGCGGCGCCACCGCCGTCGACACCGCATCGGGACCCCGGCAACGGGCCGGAACGCAACGACGTCGCCGCGACCGACCCGGCGATGGGTGCCGCGCGGGCAGCGGCGGGCGAGAACGTCGCGGGCGACCATTCCGGTTATCCGCGCAAGACCAAGCTGCGGGTGTACCCGGAGAACACGGCCGACAAGTCGATCAAACTCGGGCTCGCGCCGTATCACGCGATCGCGCCGAAGCTGAACGCGCTGCAGGCGCGCGGCAACCGGGTCTCGGTCGAGATCGCCGGGCAGTCGGGCCTCGGCCGTGACCTCTACCTGGTGACGGTCACCGCGCCGGAAAGCCCGTTCGAGACGCGGCGGCAGGACGCGTGGCGGTCGCTGATCGAGAACGACCCCGCCCGCGCCGCGCGCGACCCGTTCCTGCGCCACGGTTACAAGGCGCCGGTGTGGATCAACAACAACATCCACGGCAACGAATGGGAAGGCACCGACGGCGCGCTTCGCGTCATCGAGAAGCTGGCGACGTCGAACGATCCCAAGACCGCCGAACTGCTGAAGCGGAACCGCTTCTACTTCAACGTCACGGCCAATCCGGACGGCCGGGTCGCCGGCACGCGGCAGACGTCGCAGGGTTTCGATCCCAACCGCGACTTCGTCACCTCGTCGCAGCCGGAAGTGCGGGCGATGCGCGGGATCGCCATCGGCAAGCAGCCGCTGATGATGCTGGACGAACACGGCTACGTCGAGAACACGCTCATCGAGCCGACCACTCCGCCGCACGGCCAGAACTACGACTTCGACCTCTACATCAAGCACGGGTACGCCAACGGTCTCGGCATGGAGAAGGCCGTCCAGGCGCTGGGACGACCGGAGACGGCGAAGCCGGAGATCCCGTTCCGCGACTACGACCCCGGCAGCTGGGACGGCTGGGCGCCGATCTACACGGCCCAGTACGCGATGTACCACGGCGCGGTGTCGTTCACGATCGAGATCCCGATGCGGGTCAACAACGCGGACTACGAAACGCAGCCCGTCGCGGAACTCCGGCGGCGCTCGGTGATCAACACCGAGGTCGTCGAGGCCACCATCGGCAGCACGCTGACCTACGTCGACCGCAACCGCGGTGAGCTGATCGCGAACCAGATCGAGATGTTCCGCCGCGGCGGCGCGGGCGAGGCGCAGCGCGAGATCCCCGACGGGTTCGTGCCCGGTTTCGGGCCGGAAGACCGCTACCGCACCGAATTCCCGCGCGCGTACGTCATCCCCGCGGGCGCGGACCAGCGCTCGGGTTCCGCGGCTTCGCGGCTCGTCGACCATCTGGTGGCCAACGACGTCCGCGTGCGGCAGGCCGAACGCCCGTTCTCGCTGGGTGGGCGCCGGTACCCGGCCGGTTCGTACCTCGTGGACATGCACCAGCCGAAACGCGGGCTGGCGAACGTGATGCTGGAACAGGGCAGCGACATCTCGGCGAAGGTGCCGGTCATGTACGACATCTCCGGCTGGAGCCACCGCCTGCTGTGGGGCGCGTCGGTCGACATCGTCAAGCAGGGGAGGCTCGACGTCCGGGCGCACGACGTCACCGCCGCGTCGCCCACCGGCGGCATCGACGCCGCGCCCGGCCGGGACCTCGCGCTGAAGCTCGTCGACGGCAAGGACGTCAGCGCCGTCAACGACCTGCTGAACCGCGGCTTCGCACTGGGACGCGCGGAGGACGGCGCGATCGTCGTCCCGGCGTCGGCGCGACCGGCCGCCGCCGAGGTGGCGGACCGCTACGGCGTCCGGTTCACCGAGGCTCGCGGCACGGCGAGCCCGCTGAGCCGTAAGACGATCGCGGGAGCCGTCGGCCCGGACGAGTTGAAGGCGTTGCGGGACATGGGCTTCGACGTCCGGCCGGTGTCGGCGGCGGTGCTCAACGCCGGTTTCGACTGGTCCAAGGTGGACCTGTTGTTCGTCTCTTCGGGACTGCGGTACACCGACCTCACCCCGGCCGCGAAGGACGCTCTGAAGGCCTTCTTGGCCCGCGGCGGCGTGATCACCCGTGGTGCCACGGGCGCGCGTTTCAACACTGACGTGGGACTTCTCGAAGCGCGTCCGGTGGCGGGCTGGGAGGACGGCAACGGCGTCGTTTCGGTCGTCAACGGGACCGGTCCGGTGGGGACCGGCGCGCTGCCGGCCTCGTTCGTCTACGGGCCGTTCTGGTTCACCGATCTCGGCTCCTCGGTCCGGGTCGAGCAGCGCTACGCGAGCGGGAATCCGCTGGTCGCGGGGCATTGGCGGACCCGGGACGACGGCACCGGCGGGCCGCTGCAAGCGGCGGGACAGGCAGCCGTCGTCTCCGGCACTTCGGGGCTCGGCGGGAAGGTGGTGCTGTTCGGCACCGAGCCACTGTTCCGCGATCACCCGAAGGGCTTGTATTCGCAGGTGGCCAAGGCGGTTTACTGGGCGGCAGGCTGATCTAGACGGTCTACGCTTTACGGCCATGTCCCCCGTTTCCCGTGGCCGGAAGCCGAAGAAGGCCAAGAAGAACAAGAAGCAGGCGACAAAGCCGAAGGTGCCGTTGACCGCCGAACCGGAGCCCTTGCCGGACTGGTTCGAGGCGGGAGTCGAGAACATTCTCGGCGGCATCGATGGGCTGATGGCCTGCAAGACGGCTCGCGACCTCGAGCAGGCGACCTGCGAACTGCTCGGGGCCGAACTGATGCGCGCCATCGACGACGCCAACAGCGGCCTCGACTTCGACCTGTTCTTCGCCGCTCTGGTCGCCGAGGTGGCCGCCTCGGCGAAGGCCGGGCCGACGGAAGCGCTGTGGCGACTGCTGCACGGCCTGCTCGCGATCGCGGCTCCCGGCGTGGTGCCGACGCTGCGGTCCACGATCGCCCGCATCGAGTCCGAGAGTCTGTCGGACTGGCCGCGATCCCTCGCGAACATCAAGGCGACCGGCGAGGTCTGGGAGATGCTCGACGTCTACGGCACCCGCCTCGCGGTGATCGCGGCGTACACCTATCCCGGCGTATACCTGTTCGACGTCGACATGTCAGGGATCCCCGCCCTGACCGACGGGCGCGTCTACGACGACGTCGAGCAAGCCACCGAGGCGTGGCGGAAAAAACTCGGCGACGAAGCGGGCGACGCGGAGCCGAAGGCGGTGACCGACACCGAACGGCTCGCCGGCCTGGTCAGCTGCGACTTCGAAGTCATCGGCTTCGAGTCACGCGACGCGCTCGACAACTGGCATCGCGCGCAACGCCGGTTCGAGGATC
Organism: Amycolatopsis sp. lyj-84; assembly: GCF_046549075.1. Classification (NCBI taxonomy): domain Bacteria; kingdom Bacillati; phylum Actinomycetota; class Actinomycetes; order Pseudonocardiales; family Pseudonocardiaceae; genus Amycolatopsis; species Amycolatopsis sp. lyj-84. Next base: position 67,411 of record NZ_JAJPWO010000008.1, on the reverse strand, counting down.
TCGAAACGGTGCTGAAGAAGCGCAACCTGCCGCTCCCGCCGTACCGATCGCTCTTCGACGACCCCGACCCGGCCGAAATGGCCAGTCTGTTCGTCGAGTGGCACGGCGAGCGCTACGGCGGCGAACCCGATCCCGAGACCGTGGAAGACCTGGCGGTCGAATGGATGGAGGGCCTGGTGCCGGACACCCGGTTCGCCGTTTCCCCCGGCCGGATCGGCTACTACCTGGACGTGATCGGCGACTGGCGGGACCCGGTGGCGATGGCCCTGCTGCGGAAGTGGGCGTGCTGGCTGGCCGAGCGAGCCGAACTGCCGTCTCCGCTGGTGGAGCGGGTGGTCGCCAAGGCGACGAAGTAACGTGGGGGTATGCCGATCCAGGTGCTGCTCATCGACGACCACGAGGTGGTGAGGCGCGGCCTGCGTGACCTCCTCTCCGACGAGCCCGACATCGAGGTGGTCGCCGAGGCGAGCGGGGTCGACGAGGCCCTGGCCGTGGCGATGCACGTCGAGCCGGACGTCGCGGTGGTCGACGTGCGGCTCGGGGACGGTGACGGCATCGCGCTCTGCCGCGAACTGCGCTCGAAGCCGAACGCGCCGCAGTGCCTGATGCTGACCGCGTTCGACGACGAGGAGGCCATGGTCGGCGCGATCATGGCCGGCGCGGCCGGGTACCTGCTGAAACAGGTCCGCGGCCAGGACGTCGTCAACGCGGTCCGCGAGGTCGCGGCGGGCCGGTCGCTGCTCGATCCGCTGTCGACGGCGCGGGTGCTGGACAAGCTGCGGCATCCGCCCGAGGACGAACTCGGCTCCCTCACCGAACGCGAGCGTGAGGTGCTGGACCTGATCGGGCAGGGCATGTCCAACCGCGAGATCGCGGAACGCCTGTTCCTCGCCGAGAAGACGGTGAAGAACTACGTGACGTCCGTCCTCGCGAAGCTGGGCATGCAGCGGCGCACGCAGGCCGCGGCGTGGATCGCACGCCGCGACCGCTAGCGCCTCAGGGGTGCACGGTGTCGCGCTGGTCCGGGATGACCGTGCCGTCGTCGCGCAGCACCGGGCCGTGCGTGCCGTCGGCGTTCTCGTACGCCGTCGTCGAGCACGGGTAGGTGCGGTTCAACGCGGGGAAGGGCTCGATGAACATCGGGTTCACCGCCCACTTCCCGTCCGCGTTGTCGTAGGCGCGGCACATCAGCTCGTCCTTGTTGCGGTTGAGCGTGACGCGGACTCCGGTCGCGTCACGCAGCATCGTGACGTCGGTGGTCGCGTCGCCGCCGGCGAGCGCCTGCCGCTTGGCCGCCGGTGCCGCTTCCATCGCCTTCGCGCCGCGGATCCCGAGGATCCGCTCGTTGATGAAGCAGCGCTTGCCGTCGATGTAGGTCATGATCTCGTCGGCGCCGTCCGCGTGCCCGCCGCAGCCTTCGAGGTGCCCGTTGATCCGGCCGTTCGTGGTCTGCGAGTAGATCCCCAGCGTGCGGCTCGGCGGGATGCCGATCGCCGAACCCCAGACGTCCGCGAACTCCTTCGGCGAGGCGGAAACGACCCACGTCGAGAAGCCCGCCTTGTTCAGCGTCGCGACCAGGTCCTTGATCTCCGGGTAGTACCGGATCCACGCGACCTGGGTGCTCGATCCGACCTTCTGGGTCGCTCCGACCGGCGCCAGCAGTGCCGCCGCCCTGGCCTGCCGGGCGATCGCGCGGACCTCGTCCGGCCGGTAGCCCGCGTTGATCTGCGCGACCCAGGCGTAGGCCGCCTCCATGTAGCGCCGGTTGTTCCCCGCGAAGACCTCTTCGCCGGTGCTCGTTTTCGCGTTCTTCCGCACCGACAGGAGCTCGTCGGCGCAGGCGAGGTTCTTGCTGGTCGGCAGCGGTTTCCCGGCCGGGGTGGCGGTGCCGCAAGCCTTGCCGAGCGCGTCCGCCCCGGCGTCGGTCATGAACCGGCTGGTCGTGCGCCAGTCCTTGTTCCGCGGCTGCAGGACCTTGTCGTGCCGGATCATCCAGAAGACGGTCTGGTCGGAGATGTCGTTCTTGATGACCGTGTTGTCCCAGTCGAACACCGCCACCGGCCGCTCGCCGTGCTTCCCGCCGCAGCGGCCGCGTTCGTCGATGACCTTCTGGATCTTCGCGGCGTTGTCGCCGTACCAGTGATCGGCCAGCCGTAGCTGAGGGCAACGGGACTCGGTCGCGGCCGCCGACGTGCCGGGTAAGGCCACCGGAACGACCGCGACGGCGGCGGCAAGGGCCACGGCTCGCAGGAACCTCGGCATGTGATCTCCCCACGTCTTCGTCGACAGTTCGGGGAGATCCTGTCATTTTCCGGCGAGAGTCACGACCTGCCGGTTGTGAAAGTAGTCATCCTCACGAAGCACCGTGACGCTGCCGGGCGAAGCATGGAAGTCGACGTACCCGGCCGACTCGAGCGGCATCCGGATCCACGCCGCGACGACGAAGGTCAGCGCGCCGCCGTGCGTCACGATGATCCGGTGCTCGCGGGGGCTTTCCAGGATCGAGTCCATCGCCGCGTAGACCCGCGCGGCCATCGCGCCCTTGGTTTCGGCGCCCGGGATCCCCTCGTCGTGCCCCAGCCGTTCGCCGGTCGGCGGCGGCGGGACGAACCGGCGGTCCAGCCACTCTTGCGGCTTGCCCCCGGCCTCCCCGTACGACTTCTCGCGCAGCCGCCGGTCCAGGACCGGTGTCACGCCGAACCGTTCGCCGATCAGTTCCGCCGTCCGCGCGGTGCGGCGCAGGTCCGAGGAGTGGATCTCCACGCCGTCCGGCACCTTCGCGCGCAGCGACTCCGCGATCGCGACGGCCGCGCGCTCGCCGCCGGGGGTGAGTTCGGCGTCGAACCAGCCGCCGACCAGGCGATCGACGTGATGAGTGGACTCCGGATGAGTGACGACGTGGACCGTGCGCATCCCTCGAATCTAAGCGCGGGTCAGTTTCGCGTAGGCGACGACGTTGTCGAGGTAGTTGCCGGTCGAGGAATCGAAGTCCCCGCCGCAGGTGATCAGGCGCAGTTCCGGTCCGGTCGTGTCGCCGTAGACCTTCTCCGTGGGGAAGGACGCCTTCGGATGCCGCTCGACGGCGTAGACGGTGAACACCGCGGTGACCCCGTCCTTGCGATGCACGACGGCTTCGTCGCCGGTCTTCAGTTCCTTGAGCCGGACGAAGACACCGGGGACCTTCTTGTAGTCGACATGCCCGGCGAGGACGGCGGGCCCGATCTCGCCGGGTGCCGGGCCGCCGGTGAACCAGCCGGTGGTGATCGCGTCGTTCGGCACCTGCAGGGTGCCGTCACCGGCCAGGCCGAGGTCGACGATCTCGCCGGTGCGGACCCCGATCGCCGGGATTTCGAGCGTCGCCGGTTTCGCGGGTCCGAGCGGCGGGGCGGTGACGGCCGGAGCCGCCGCCGAAGACACCGTGGAGGGTGCCGCCGGCGACGCGACCTTGCCCGTCGGCGGGACGGCGCAGGCGGTCAGCGCGGCCGCGAGCACCACCCCGAGGAGCGTGCCGATGACCAGCGGAAACGGCCACCGGCGCCAAGAAGCCCTGGTCATCGCTCGGCACGCCGCCGGAGGACGAGGGACGCGCCCGCGGCCGACACGGTCAGCAGGGCCGTGCCGGTGAGCGCGACCGCGCCGATCTCCAGGAGACCGCCGTTGACTTCGGCGGTTTCCTCACCGCCGCCGGTCGCGACGCCGCCGACAGGCTTGACTTTCACCTGACCGGATTTCGCGGGCTCGCCGAACCGGGATTCGCAGGCGTACCCGTCGTCGTCACCGTCGAGCCGGTGCGGGTCACGCGGGTTCCTCTTGAGCTCGGCCTGCGCCGCGGCCTGGGACGGGAAATCGGCACAGTCCTTGTCCGCGGATTTCGCACTACCCGGCACCGGTTTCGTTTCCGTCGCGAGGGGCGGAACGGTGGGCGTGATCGTTTCCGTCGGCGTCGTTCCCCGCTTCGGTAACGTTTCGCACGCGATTCCGTCCTTGTCCCGATCGAGCCCATGCGGATCCGATCGATCTTTGTCGAGTACGGCCTGCGCTTCTTCCTGGAACTGGAAGCTCCCGCAGTCCAGATCGGCGGCCGCGGGCGCGTCCGACAGTGCGAACGCGACGGAAGCGGGACCGAACAAGGAGAAACCGGCGAGGATCACGGCCGTGCCGAGGGCGCGACGAACCGAGGACATGGGGGTCCTTTCGATGGGAATTCGCGCTCCGAGCGCGTTCGATACCCTTACAATCGCGCGCTGAACCAGGCTGTTACGGATTAATCGGAAAACGCGAATCGTCACTCTAACGAGCGACAGAGACCGTTAATTTCACACGGTTTGGTCGAGCGGAACGTCGAAAGCGACCAAAGTGCCCAGACTCGGCGACGAATTGATCGAAAACCGCCCGCCGGACGTCGTCGCGCGTTCGTCGAGATGACGGAGACCGCGTTTGGCGACCCCCTGCGGGACACCGGATCCGTTGTCCCGCACGCGGAGTTTGACGCCTTCCACATCGCGGCTGAGCGTCACGCGGGTCTCGCTCGCCCCGGAGTGCCTGACCACATTGGACAGTGCTTCGCGAAGCGCGGCACGGATGTGATCCGCCTGCTCGGCGGGGATGTCGGCCAGTTCTCCGGACAGTTCGAGGGTCGGCGGGTAGCCGAGGAGTTCGCCCGCGATGCGCACCTCGCCGCGCGCGGACTCGGCGAGGTCGGTGGCGGTGATCGTCTCGTTCGCGGGTTCCGGGCTGCGCAGGGCGCGCACGGTACCGCGGATCTCTTCGATGGTCTGGTCGAGCTGGTCGATCGCCTCGGACAGCCGCACGCCGTCGGCCTGCGCGAACCGCTTCCGCATGTTCTTGCGGACGCGGTCGAGTTGCATGCCCGCGCCGTAGAGCCGCTGCACGATGACGTCGTGCAGTTCGCGCGCGATCCGTTCGCGCTCTTGGTAAAGGGTCACGCGGTGCCGGGCGTTGGCACCTTCCGCCAACGCGAGGACCACGCCCGCCTGCGCCGCGAAGGCGGTGAGCACCTCGACCGTGCTGGCGGAGAACGGGGCGCCGCCATGGCGGCGGTACACGGTGAGCGCGCCGAGAACGCGGCCGCCCGCGCCGAACGCCGACGCCGCGAAGGGACCGAAGCCCTGCAGTTCCGGCGGCACGAACGGCGCCGTGCGGGGATCGACGGTGAAGTCCTCGCTGACCACCGGTTCACCGCCGCGGGCGACCTGTCCGGCGGCGGAATCCGCGGCGAAAGCCAGTCCCCGCAGGCCCTTCGTGCTGACTCCGTGCACGGCCTCGACGACGACCTGGCCGTCGTCCGCGCGCACCATGACGAGACCGAGGTCGGCCTCGGCCAGTTCGACGGCGCGGGCGACCACGGTCTCCAGCACGTCACCCGGGTCGTCGCCGGACAGGGCGGTGCCGGTGATCTCGGTGGCGGCGGACAAAGCGCGCGCGGCAAGGGTGGGATCCATGAGCGCTATCGACATTAGTCCGCTCCGGCCAGTACGCGCGCTGTGACGCGACCCTCTCGTACCTCGAGGACCAAGTCGGCGCCGTCCGCCTCGGCCGCGTTGTGCGTGACGTGCACGACGGTCTTCCCGGCGAGCGCCTCGCCGAGCCGTTCGCGGACGGTGCGCGCGGTCGGTTCGTCGAGATGCGCGGTGGGCTCGTCGAGGAGAACGAGATCGGCCCGGGCGGCGCCGAGCATGGCGCGCGCGAGCGCCACCCGCTGCGCCTGCCCGCCCGACAGCCCGGCGCCCGCGCTGTCCAGCATCGTGCCGAGCTCGACGTCCTCGAGAACGGCTTGGTACAAGGCTTTCCGCAGGTCGTCCTCGGACGCCGTCGGCTGGGCCAGGCGCAGGTTCTCGGCGACGGTGGTCGAGACGAGCATCGGTTCTTGCGGCGCCCACGCGACGTTCTCGGGAGCGTCGACGTCACCCTTGCTCGGCTTGAGGAAACCGAGCAGGGCCGCGACGAGTGTCGACTTCCCGGCGCCGCTCGGGCCGATGACGGCGACGTGCGTGCCGGGTGCGATGTCGAGGTCGACACCGGTGAGGACCGGGTGCTCGGTACCGGGCCAGCCGAGGTCGGCGTTCCGGATCCGCACGCCGCCGACGCCATGAAAGTCACCTTCCTTGCGAATTTCGCAATGAAGGGGACTTTCATGGCACTCGGCGAGGCGCAGACGGGCCTGGCGCAGGGTGTCCCAGTGCTGCGCGGCCGGCGGAAGAAGGGAGAGAACCTCCGCCAGCGCGAGCGGCACCAGGGCGACCACCGGGGCGAGGACCGGGTTCAGCGCGCCGGCGGCGACGGCGCTCACGGCGAACCCGGTGCTCACGACGGTGGCGGCACCCGTCGCCAGGATGATCAGGGCGTCGGCCGCGCCGGCGCCGAAGGCCTGTCGCCGCGCTTCGGCGGTCAGCGCGTCGTCGGTCGTGGCGATCCGGCGACGTCGCTCTTTGGCGGTCCCGTACGCGATCGACTCGGCGGCGGCTTCGACCAGGCTCAGCACCTGCGCCGACACCGAACGCCGTCCGGCCGCCAGCGCGCTGGTCGCCCGGCGTTCCGCCCGGAGCGCGAGCAGCGGCGCGAACGCGCTCACCAGCACGGCCGCGGCCAGCGCGAGTCCGGCTTCGGGCAGGACGGCGGCCTGCACCGCGACGGCGCCCGCGGCCACCAGCGCGACCACGATCAGCGGCGTGATCACCCGGGGCAGCAGATCGCGCACGGTGTCGGTGTCGCCGACCAGCCGTCGCTGCTCCTCACCTGCCCGAAGCGCCCGAGCGGGTCCGAGCCGCACCAACGACTCCCAAAGCCGGACCCGCAGGCTTCCGGCGATCCGGAACGCGGCGTCGTGCGTGACCAGCCGTTCGAGGTACCGCAGGCCCGCGCGGCCGAGCCCGAACGTCCGCACGCCGACGATCATCACCGTCAGGGTCAGGATCGGCGGCTGCTGCGAGGCCTTGGCGATGAGCCAGCCCGAGAGCGCGGTCAGCGCGACCCCGGCGAGCAGGGCCGCGGCGCCGAGCAGCGCTCCGCCGAAGAACCTCGGCTGCAGCAAAGCGCGCCACGGCACCGGCTTGGCCGCCGTCGGTGCCTCCGTCATGACGACTTCCGCCACCGGACCGGTCGACATGTCGACACCCGGCGTGCGTTCGTGCGCGGCGATGATCGCGGCGGCGCCGTTGTCGACGGCCTTGGCGACGGCGGCCATCACCAGCCCGGCGTTGACCTCGTCGAGGTGGGCGGTGGGCTCGTCGAGCAGGAGCAGCCACGCGCCCGACCGGATCCGCACCAGCGCCCGCGCCGCCGCGACTCGCTGACGTTGTCCTTGCGACAGCTTCGAAACCGGCCGATCGGCCAGACCGGTCAGCCCGAGTTCGCCGAGGATGTCTTCGGCGCCGACCTCGTCGCGGACCGTGCCCCCGCCGAACACCGGCGACTGCGGCACCCAGGCGACGTTCTCACGCCAGTGGTCGAGGTCGGCGTCGGCGAGATCGGTGCCGCCGACGGTGATCGTCCCGTCTTGGGCTTGCACGAAACCGAGCAATACGGCCAACGTCGTCGACTTGCCGCCGCCGCTGGGCGCGCGCAACCAGGTCAGTTCACCGGGCCGGACGGAGAACGTCTCGCCGTCGGGCGCGAATCCGCCACGCCTCGCGACGCGCAGTCCGCCGACGTGGATCTCGCCCTTGGCCGGTGTCCCGGATCCTCGGGGCGGCAAAGGTTCCGCGAGTACGTCCGCGACGCGGCGCACGGCCTCGACGCCGTCTTCGCTGGCGTGGAACGCGGCGCCGACCGCGCGCAGCGGCTGGTAGCACTCCGGCACGAGGATCAGCACGCCGAGCCCGATGGCCAGCGGCAGTTCGCCGGAGACCAGCCGGACGCCGATGACGACCGCGACCAGCGCGACCGAAAGCGTCGCGATCAGTTCCAGCGCGAACGCCGACGCGAACGCGACCTTCAGGGTTTTGAGCGTCGTGCGGCGATGCCGTTCGGAGATCTTCCGGACCGTCTCGGCCTGCGCCTCGGCGCGGCGGAACGCGCTGAGGATCGGCAGCGCGCGGACGAGTTCCAGCAGATGTCCCGACAGCCGCTGCTCGGCGTCGGCGGCTTCGGCGACCCGCTCGGCGGTGTGTTTGCCGATCAGGATGGCGAACAGGGGCACCAGCGGCACGGTGATCACGACGAGTGCGGCCGAAGGCCAGTCCGCGACCAGGATCGCGGCGCCGGCGGCGAGCGGCACGATCGCGGCGGTCACCAGTGCCGGGAGGTACTGGGTGAAGTAGGCGTCGAGCGCGTCGAGTCCCTTGGTGGTCAACGACGTCAGCTCGCCGTGGCCGCGGCGAGCGATCCATTCCGGGCCGAGTTTCAAGGCGTGGTCGAGGGCTTTGGCGCGCAGCTCTTCCTTCGCCCGGGCCGCCGCGCGAACGGAGACTGCCCGCACCGCCCAGCCGGTCAACGCGCGCCCTGCGACGAGCGCGAGCAGCACGGCCAGCTGGGCGGTGCGGTCCCCCGGTATTCCGCGGACGACCGCGGAGAGGACGTCGGCCAGCAGGAACGCCTGTCCCACCAGCACTACCGCGTTGACGAAGGACAGTGCCCCACTGAGGATCAACGCCCGGCGCGCCGCCTTCGAAAGCGGAGCGAGCGCGCCGAGCGGACCCTTTCCCGGTCGCGCTGGGTCCATTGTGGACTCCTTGGCGGAAAGGGTGTCGCGGCCGGGAAGTTCGGTCATGGTGCGTGTACCGGTGGGATGTGGCGGGTGCCGATGCGCTTGCGGAACACCCAGTACGTCCAGCCCTGGTAGATCAGGACGGCGGGGGCGCCGAACAGCGCGACCCACGTCATCACGGTCAGGGTGTACGGGCTCGATGCCTCGCCCGCGATCGTCAGCGTGTTCGCGGCGTCCACAGTGGACGGAAGGACGTTCGGGTACAGCGCGACGAAGATCGCGACGGCGGAAGCCGCGATGACGCCGCCGAGCGCGGCGAACGCCTGCCCTTCCCGGCCCGCGCGGATGCGGAACCAGGCGAGGACCGCGGCGACGACGGCGATGCCGATCAGGAGCAGCGTCCACAGGTCACCCGAACGCAGTTGCACGACGACGAGGAACGCGAGCAACGGCAGCAGGGCGACCGGGAGCAGGCGGGTGGCCAGGTTCCGCGCCCGGTGGCGGAGGTCGCCCTCGGTTTTGAGCGCGAGGAACGCGGCGCCGTGGACCAGCGAGAACCCGACGACCGCGACCGCGCCGAGCAGTGTTTCGAACCGGACGGCGGCGAACGCGCCGCCGACCCGGTTGCCGTCGGCGTCGAGCGGGAGGCCGAGGACGGTGGTCGCGAGGAGCAGGCCGACCCCGAACGGCGGGATCCACGAACCGATCCCGATGACGCGGTCCCAGTTGCGGCGCCAGCGGTCGGAGTCGACCTTGCCGCGGTATTCGAACGCGACGCCGCGGCCGATGAGGGCGAGCAGTACGACCAGGAGCGGGAGGTACGCGGCCGAGAACAGCGACGCGTACCAGCCTGGGAACGCGGCGAACATCGCGCCGCCCGCGACGATCAGCCAGACCTCGTTGCCGTCCCAGACCGGGCCGATCGTGTTGACCATTACGCGGCGCTCGGTGTTGTCCTTCGCGAGGGCGGGCATGAGCATGCCGACGCCGAAGTCGAAGCCTTCGAGGAAGAGGTAGCCGAGCCAGAACAGGGCGATGACGCAGAACCAGATCGTTTCGAGGGTCATCGGGCGCTCACTTTCCTGGGCCTGGGCTGAAGGACGCTTTCGCCGCATGCGACGCGGTGAAGGGAGCCTTCGTGGCGTGCGATGCGGGTAAGGGGCCCTTCAGCCCAGTGCCCGCCGATCGCGTACCTGTTCGCGTGCCCGGTCCGGACGTTGCGGTGCTCCGAGCCGCTGCGCGCCGGGCCGCTCTGCCTCGGGTTGCCCTGCCCGTGGTCGCCCTGCCCGTAGTCGTCCTGCCCTGCCGACTCCGCGCGGCGTGTCGCGAAAGCCACTTTCGGGACATCCAGCGTCGCGAAAGTGGCTTTCGCGACACGTCCTAGCACTCCGAGGCGACCGTTCCGGCGCTTCCACCCCTGATCGCCCTGAGTTATCCACAACCACTCAAGTTGTCCACAGATCGGCTGTGGGTAACCCGCCTGAGCGATACCCCCGATACGCTGGGTGCGGGGCCGTCCCCCGGGAAGGGCGGGGGGCTGGGTAGGTGACGTAAAGAGGCGATCAGTAGGCGAAGGCGAGGGCGTCGTCATCGCTGTCACCGCCTTCGGGATCGTCGTTCTTGCTGGTCGAGGCCGGTTTCTTGGGGGGCATGACGGCGTCGACACCGCCGCGGACGTACTTGCGCATCAGGAAGACTTCGACGACGCCCAGGACCGCGTAAACGGTCGTCAGAGCAATGAGTGACGTCCATACCTCGCCTGTGGACAACTTCGAGACCGCTTGCGCGGTGAACATCCACACTCCGTCGACACCGGTCGGATTCGGCACCACCACGAACGGCTGACGACCCATCTCGGTGAAGATCCAGCCGGCGCTGTTACCGATGAACGGCGTCGCGATCCCGCCGAGCACGAGCCACGGGAACCATCGCTGTCCGGGGATGCGCCCGCGCCGGGTCAGCCACAGCGCGAGTAGCCCGATCCCGGCCGACATCGCGCCGAAGCCGATCATCGCGCGGAAGCCCCAGTAGGTCACCGGCAGGTTGGGCACGTAGTCGATCGGCTTGCCCGCGAGCGAACCGAGCTGCGGGTCGTCCGGGTAGTTCGTGCCGTACTTCGCCTGGTACTCGGTCACCAGGTTCTCCACGCCCTTGACCTCGGTCGTGAAGTCGTTGTGCGCCAAGAAGGAGAGCAGCGCAGGCACGTTGAACGTCTTGACGTCCTCACAGTTCGAGCCGCTCACGTCACCGATCGCGATGATCGAGAAGCTCGCAGGTTTCTCCGTGTGGCACAACGCTTCCGCCGACGCCATCTTCATCGGCTGCTGCTCGAACATCAGCTTGCCCTGCATGTCACCGGTGATCGCCAGCACCGCGAACGCCACCACCCCGGTCCAGCCGCCGAGGCGCAACGACGAACGCCACACCGCGCGGTGCTCGTCGTCCTCCGAACGCTTGCGCCACAACTGCCAGCCCGCGACACCGACCAGGAACGCCGCGGCCACCGAGAAAGCACCCGCGAGCGTGTGCGGGATCGCGGCCAGCGCGGTGTTGTTCGTCAGCACCGCCCAGATCGAGTTCATCGTCGGCTTCCCGTCGACGAATTCGACCCCGACCGGATGCTGCATCCACGAGTTCGCCGCCAGGATGAAGTACGCGGAAGCCACGGTGGCCAGGGAGTACGCCCAGGCGCACGCCAGGTGGACCTTCTTCGGCAGCTTGTCCCAGCCGAAGATCCACAGCCCGAGGAAGGTCGACTCGACGAAGAACGCGACGAGCCCTTCCATCGCCAGCGGCGCACCGAACACGTCGCCGACGAACCGCGAGTACGCGCTCCAGTTCATCCCGAACTGGAACTCCTGCACGATCCCGGTGACCACGCCCATCGCGAAGTTGACCAGCAGGAGTTTCCCCCAGAACTTGGTCATCTTCAGATAGCGCGGATCACCGGTCCGGACCCAGGCCGTCTGCATCCCGGCGACCAGGACCGAAAGCCCGATGGTCAGCGGGACCATCAGGAAGTGATAGACGGTGGTTATGCCGAACTGCCACCTAGCGAGATCGAGAACCTCCACGCCTCAAGCCTGCTCACCCCGAGGGTGACCCGCCAGTTCAAGTGGTCCTGTCCTCAGCGGGACGTAGGTCCCGCGCCCGGCTCAGCCGAGGCCGTCGAGCGTGAGCCGCGCCTCGTCGGCGATCTGCCGCCGCACACCCGAATCCCCCAGTGTCAGCACGTGGTCCAGCGCCAACGCGTACGCCGCGTCGAAAGCGTCCTCGACAGCGACGGCGATATCGGGCTGGACGCCGACGCCTTCCCAGTTGGTCCCCGTGACCGGGTTCACGGCTCGTCCACCCGGGACGGTGACATCCAAATGGGTGTCCACTTTGTACTGCTGACGCGGATTCGCGCCGCCGCCGGTCACCGCGCCGACCGTCTTCGCCCGCCCCAACTGCTGAAGCGAGTAGCTCAGGTCCTCCGCACCGGAGAAGGTCTTCGGACCGGTCAGGATCCACACCGGCTTGTCCGCGCCGAACTTGCGTCCCGGCACGTACGGCAGCGTCCAGAACTGGTTGGTCACGTCGCCGTCGCGCAGATAAATGCTGTTGAAGTGCACGGGCTCGTCGACCAGGTAGCTGATCAGCAACGCGACCGCCGCCGGACTGCCGCCCCGGTTCTCCCGGACGTCGATCAGCAACGCGTCCGCGGTCGCGAGCAGCGTCATCGCCGCCGCCAAGGCCTCGCCGGCGATGTCCGGCCCGTAGAGCAGCTTCGTCTCCAGGTAGCCGACGTTCCCGGACAGCCGTCGCGCCGACGCGATGCCGAAGCCGTTCAGTTCGGCCTCGTGCCGGTACACCTCGGGATCGAAGGACTGGCCGTCCACCTCGGGCAGCGGGTCGACGTGATGCCGCAGCCGCAGATGTTTGTCCCCGTTGACCGATTGCAGGTCCCGAGTGACCGCGGCGGCGAACGCCTTGTCGTCGAGCCCGGCGTACGCGCCCTCGCCCAGCCTCGCCTGCAAGAACACCACGAGCTTCTCGGCGACATCGGGGAACACGTAGTGGCTCCGCAACCGTCCGCACACGTCATCGATCCGCGCTCTCTCGTCCATGCTCGCGGACGCTACCAGCGGCGACTGAAAAAAGAATTCGGTTTGCCGAAATCTCCTTTCCGCCAGGCCAAGAAACACAATTCGCCCGCACATGCCGCCCGATTCGGAAAAGCCATCAGCTTGCCCTTTTCCGAGCCTCCCCTTTATCGTTGCAGTGAAAGGGGTGGAAAACATCATGTCTGGCTCGATGCTGGCGCTCATCAGCGCGTTTGGCCTGGTACTGGCCGTGGAGCTACCGGACAAGACACTCGTCGCCACCCTCGTTCTCACCACTCGTTTCCGCGCGTGGCCGGTATTCGCCGGCGTCACCGCGGCCTTCGCCGTGCAATGTGCGATCGCCGCCACTTTCGGCAGTGTGCTCACTTTGCTGCCGGAGGCGCTGGTGACCGCGATCGTCGCCGCGATGTTCGGTATCGGCGCGTTCATGCTTCTTCGTGAAGGGTTCAGCCCCGGCAAGGACGGCGGCGAGGACGCGTCGCGTTCCGGGCCGAGCCCTGCGACCTTCTTCCGCTCCGCGCTGACGTCGTTCGGCGTGCTGTTCGCCGCCGAGTGGGGTGACGCCTCCCAGCTCGCGACGGCCAGCCTCGCGGCCCGCTTCGGCAACCCGTTCGCGGTCGCGCTCGGCTCCTTCGTGGCGCTGGTCGCCGTCGCCGGACTCGCCGTCTTCATCGGCGCGAAGGTCCGGAGCCGCATCCGCCCCAAGCTCATCCAGCGCGTGGCGGGCTTCGTCTTCGCCGGGTTCTCGCTGTTCGCGCTGACCCAGCTCGTCTTCTGAGGCGCACGGGTTCTTCACAGGTTCTCCGGGTAACCTTTCGGAAACGAAAAGGTGAACACCCGCCCCGACGTGCCTGGAGAAACCGGTCGTGACCTTGCCAAAGATCATCGCGGCCCGTGCCGTCTCCCCCGTGCACGGCAGGCTCGCGATCTTCGGCATGGCCGTCGCCGTCGCCATCTCGATCGATCTGCACCTGCGGCTGTCCAGCCAGGTCAGCCCGATCTGGCAGACGCTGTCCGAGTACGTCTACGGCTACCTCTCACCCGGCTCGACGGCGGCGCCACTGTTCGGCGCGATGTGCCTAGCGCTGGGGCTCGGTTCGCTCGCTCTGCTCGGCGGTATCGCGAAGGCGCACCGCAGCGGTTACGAGTCCGTTCTCGTCCTGCTCGGGGTGTGGTGCGCCGGGCTGTTCGTCCTCGCGCTCGTGCCCGTCGACCCCGAGGGCCAGGCCCGTTCTCTGGCCGGGCAGATCCACAACTACGCCGCGCTGACGGCCTTCCTCGCGCTTCCCGCCGCCGCCTGGGTGCTGACCCGCCCCGGCCGGGCGCGCTGCCCGTGGGAGCCGCGCCGCACGACGATCCGGCGGCTCTCGGTGGCGAGCTTCGCCGCCGTGGTGATCGTGCTCGGCGGGTTCGTCTGGACGATGCTCACCGGGCCGTCGCATCAGGAGGTCACGCTCGGCCTGTTCGAGCGGCTGCTGTTCGCTGTCGACCTCACCCTGCTGGCGACCATAGTGCGCCCGCTGCTCAGCGACCGCTGACCCGCTACTCGGGCTGTTTCAGCACCTCGGCCAGCCGGACGGCGGCCCCCAGGACCGCGGGACCCACCACGGAGGCGTCCAGCGGCTCCAACGACACGACACCGAGGCTGGCCTTCAAGCCCGGCACCCCGCGCACGGGCGCGGCGACCCCGGACGCGCCCGCCTCCAGTTCACCGGACGACGTCACCCAGCCTTCGCCGCCGGGACGCAGCGTCATCGCCTTGCCCGCGGCTCCGGCGGACAGCGGATGGCGGGTGCCGACGCGGTAGGCGACGTGGAAGCTCGTCCACGTCGGTTCGACGACCGCGACGGCCTGCGCCTGGTCCCCCTGCGCGACCGACAGATGCGCCGTCGCGCCGACCTTCTCCGCCAGCTCGCGCAGGACCGGCCTTGCCGCCTCTCGCAGCTGCGGGAGGACCTGCCCGGCGAGCCGGAGCAGGCCGACACCCAGCCGCACCTTGTTGCCGTCGCGCCACACCAGGCCGCGTTCGGACAGCGGGACGAGCAGCCGGTAGACGGCGGCCCGGCTCGCGCCGATGGCGACGGCGAGTTCGGAGATCGTCGCCGCCTCGCCACCCGCGTCCGCCACCGCTTGCAGCAGCGCGAGCCCTCTGTCCAGGGTCAGCGACCCTTCACGGGTCACAAGAGTCCAAGTTCTCCGAGGTCGGCGACCGGCTCGTCGAACGAGGCCGCCGCGTACGAGGCGAAAAGCCCTCGCACGGCCTTCGCGGCCGGCTCCGACATCCCCTTGGCCTCGTCGGCCAGTGCGGCGCTGTCGGTCGACTCCAGCGCGGCACGCACGTCGCCGCCCGAGAGGGAGCGTGCGGACGCGACGATGAGGTTCAGGAACCCGTGATGGGTGAAGCCGCTGGTCTCGTCGGTATGCCGGACGGCACGGTGCAGGCTGTTCGTGGCCTTGAACGAGGCCCCGCTCGAGCCGCTGACCACCGCGAGGAAGTCGGCGACCTCGTCGACGCTGGGGAAGTTCTCGCCCGCCTTGCCGCCGCAGCGGATCTTCGGCCAGCTGCCGTGTTCGATCACCTTCCGCACGCCGTCCAGCCAGCCGACACCGCGCCGCGGCTCGACCACCCGGATGACGTCTTCGGGCACGAACTCGGAGACGCGCTCCAGCCAGACCTCGTCGACGTCCGACGGCGCCGGCATCTCCACCATCCGCAGCGCGAGGATCTCGCTGCGCGATTCGACGATCGAGATCGCCTTCGGGACGCCGCCCAGGCCGGTGTCGATGATCAGCGACAGCGGCAGCGGCTCCTTGGGTTTGATCTTGATGAGTTCGGTGATGAGCTCGGGCAGCCTCGACGCCTGGCACAGGAACACGCCGAGGACGCCGGAGTGTTCACCGGTCCTCGACGCGAAGTGCGCACGCAGCGCTTCGGGCATGGACGCCTCGCCGGGCGGGAACAACGCCGAGTCGTCGACGAGCCGCGCGAACAGGGGAGGGATTCCTCGGGGGCCGGGTGGCGTGAGTTCCACAGCGCTTGACACGACTGACACGCTAGTAGCGTACGACATCAGGACAAAATCGTTCGCACAACGGACACGTTCCGGGGAGATTCCGATGCCTTACTACCGGCAGGTAGGCGAGATCCCGCACAAGCGCCACACGGCGTTCCGCAAGCCCGACGGGGGCCTGTACGCCGAGGAACTGATGGGTGTCGAGGGCTTCTCGGCGGACTCCGCGCTGCTCTATCACCGCGGGCTGCCCACCGCGATCGTCGACGCCGTCGCGATCGAGGACGAACGCGGCCCGATCACCCCGAACCACCCGCTCAAGCCCCGCGCCTTCAAGACCCAGGACCTCAAGTTCGGCGACGCCGACGCGGTCACCGACCGGCGGCGGCTGTTCGGCAACGCCGACGTCACCATCGGTTTCGTCCACGCGACGCAGCCCTCGCCGCTGTACCGCAACGCGGCGGGCGACGAGCTCTTCTACGTCCATGGCGGCAGCGCCACCGTCGAGACGATCTACGGCTCGCTGGAGATCGGTGACGGCGACTACCTCGTCATCCCGACGTCGTGCACCTATCGCGTGCTCCCCCACGACGAGATCAAGCTGCTGACCATCGAGGCGCGCGGCCACATCGGCCCGCCGAAGCGCTATCTGTCGGCGAAGGGCCAGTTCCTCGAGCACTCGCCGTACTGCGAACGCGACATCCGCGGCCCCTCCGAGCCGCTGGTCGTCGACGGCACCGACGTCGAGGTCCTCGTGCGGCACCGCGCCGGGCTGACGCGCTACACCTACGCGACCCACCCGTTCGACGTCGTCGGCTGGGACGGCTGCCTGTACCCGTGGGTGTTCAACATCGACGACTTCGAGCCGATCACCGGCCGCGTGCACCAGCCGCCGCCCGTGCACCAGACGTTCGAGGGCCCGAATTTCGTGGTCTGCTCGTTCTGCCCGCGCAAGGTCGACTACCACCCCGAATCGGTCCCGGTGCCGTACAACCACGCGAACGTCGACTCCGACGAGCTGATGTTCTACGTCCGCGGGAACTACGAGGCGCGCAAGGGCTCAGGGATCGAGGTCGGCTCGCTCTCGCTGCACCCGTCCGGCTTCACGCACGGGCCGCAGCCCGGGGCGGCGGAGGCGTCGATCGGCGCCCAGTTCTTCGACGAGACCGCGGTCATGGTGGACACCTTCGCGCCGCTGGACCTCGGCGAGGCCGCCGACGCTTCGGAGGACCACCGTTACGCGTGGACCTGGTCCGGCCGGGGCCCTGGCGCCTGATTTCACCGGTCGCGGCCATGGCGGGATAAGTACCGCCATGGCCGCAACGGTTCGGCAACGCGGCCCCGGGCGGGGTGAAACCTCCGGATAATCGGTGTTCCCACCGCTGGAGGTTCTCCATGGTCGTGAATCCCGGTCAGTCCCGAGGCGGCCGCAAGGTCCTGGCGTTCGCGGCCGCGGCGGTGGTCGCGATCGGTTTGATCATCGGACTGCGCGCGCTCACGAGCGACTCCGGCGAAGAGGCCGTGGCAGCGAAGTGCACGACGGGCGACGCGGTCAAGTTGCAGGTGTCGTCCTCGCCGGAAAAGGCGGGCGTGGTCACCGAGATCGCCAAGGGCTACAGCGGCCGTACGGTCGCCGGGCGCTGTGTCGACGTGATGGTGCAGTCGAAGTCCTCCGGTACCGCGATGCAGGCGCTCGCGCGCGGCTGGAACGAGGCGGTGGACGGGCCGAGGCCGGACGTCTGGACGCCCGCCGCGTCCGGCTGGGTGAACCTGCTGCGCCAGAACCTCACCGGCACCGATCACCCCGCGCTGGTGCCCGAGGGCGACCCGGAATCGGTCGCGAACGCGCCGCTGGTCCTCGCCATGCCGAAACCGATGGCCGAGGCGCTCGGCTGGCCCGGCAAGGGCATCGGCTGGAAGGACCTCGCCGCGCTCGCCACGGATCCGCAGGGCTGGGCGAAGTACGGCCATCCGGAATGGGGGAAGTTCCGGCTCGGCAAGACGAATCCGAACATCTCGACGTCCGGTCTCAACGCCACGATCGGCGCCTACTACGCCGCGACAGGCACGTCTTCGGACCTCACCGCGAACGCGCTCGCGAAGCCGGAGGCACGGACGTTCGTGCAGAACGTCGAGCAGGCCATCGTCCACTACGGCGACAACACCCTGACGTTCCTGACGAACCTGCAGAAGGCCGATGACCGCGGCGCCGCGCTGTCGTACATCTCGGCGGTGACGGTCGAGGAGAACTCGCTCGTCGGCTACAACCAGGGCAACCCCACCAACGATCCGGAGAAGCGCGGGCAGCACGCGCCGCCGAAGGTGCCGCTCGTCGGCATCTACCCGAGTGACGGCACGCTCAACTCCGATCATCCGTTCACCGTGCTGAACTGGACCGACGACATCCACAAGCAGGTCGCGGCGGACTTCCTCGCGCACCTGCGGGGCGCCGAGGCGCAGCAGAAGTTCAGCGACATCGGCTTCCGGACGTTCGACGGGAAGCCCGGTTCGCAGACCACGTCGGAGAACGGCGCCCAGCCCGACGCGAAGCTCAACCTGATCCGCCCGCCGAGCCCGCCGGTGCTGACCGAGGTGCTCAAGTCGTGGAAGGACCTGCGGAAGAAGGCGAACGTGCTGCTGGTCGTCGACGTCTCCGGGTCGATGGGCGACGGGGTCGGCGGGACCGGGAAGAACAAGATGGATCTCGCGAAACAGGCGGCCGTGGCGTCGTTGCCGCAGTTCAGCGACGCGGACAAGGTCGGGCTGTGGATGTTCTCGACGAAACTCGACGGTGACAAGGACTTCAAGGAACTCCGGCCGGTGTCGCCGATCGGTGGTGAGCCGGGCAGGCAGGAACTGGCGTCGCGGCTGAACGGGCTGACCCCGCAGAACGGAACCGGCCTCTACGACTCGTCGCTCGCGGCCTACGAGTTCATGAAGCAGCGGCTGGATCCGGACGCGATCAACGCCGTCGTCGTGCTCACCGACGGCCGGAACGAGGATCCGGGCGGGATCGACCTGCCCAACCTCGTCGGGCAGCTGCGGACCGAGGGCGGCGGTGAGGCGGTGCGGATGTTCACCATCGCCTACGGCTCCGACGCGGACCTGAACGTGCTCAAGGAGATCGCCGAGACCACTCAGGGCGTGGGGTACGACTCGTCCAAACCGGACTCGATCGACCAGGTCTTCACCGCCGTGATCTCGAATTTCTGAGATCCTCGGATATGCGCTTCGTCCGTGAGCTAGCCGAACCGTGGGGTCTGCTCCTCGCGGCGACGTCGGCGGGGGCGGCCTGGGCGGTGCAGCTGCCGGTGGTCGCCGCGATCGGCGTCGGCGTGACCGTGCTCGCCGCCCGCGCCGGGGTCGCCGCCGCCACCCGCGCGAAACCCGCCGCCGAGCCCGAGGAGCGGGCCCTCCCCGACGTCGAACCGGGTTCGGCCGAGGCGGACTGGCTGCGTCGGGCGGAGGCCGCGGCCGACGGCTTCGAGTCGATCGCCGGAGCGCTCGACACCGGCCCGCTCGCCGAGCGGGTGGCCGATATGGAACCGGTGGTGCGGGAAACCGTCGACACCCTCCGGCGGCTGGCAGGCCGCGCATCCGCCACTGGGAAGGCGCTAGCGCGGGTCGATCTGGGCGCGGTTTCCGCCGAGAAGGCCCGGCTGACGAAAGACCTCAAGACCGCCGACGACGACATCCGCGGCGACCTGCTGCAGTCGCTCGAAGCCGTGCAGGCACAGGAGGACGTGCACACGCGGCTTTCGAGCGCGCGACGGAAACTGCTGGCACAGCTGCGATCCGGCGCGCTCGGTCTCGACGGCCTGGTCGCCAGGGCGGCCGAACTGTCGGCCGCCACCGGCGATTCACTGCTCGACACCACGACGATCGGCGAGCTGAGCGAACAACTGGAAGGGATCCGGCGGGGCGTCGTGGAGACCGAAGAAGCGACGCGGCGCTCGCTCAGTTGAAGGGGACTTTCCCCTCATCTCACGCGGTGAAGGGAGCTTTCGTCGCGTGGCATGCGGGGAAAGTCCCCTTCAGCGGCCGAACTTGACCGGTCCGAAGACCGCGTGACCAGGCACTCCGGCCTTCGCGGCCTTCCCGGCCACCGGCACACCGAGCACCCACAACCGCCCGGTCGCGGCGATGCCGGCGGCCAGCGACGGGTCCGACCCGCCGGCCCGGACGGTGACCTGACGACCGTCGGGCAGCACCGTCCGGCCCTGCACGGTGACCATGCCGAAGAGGTTGACCGACGCCGGTCCGGACACGACGGCCAGTTCGGTCCACCGCGGCTCGGGCGCCGGGCGGGCCAACACGAGCGCCGTGATGGCGAGCCCGATCGCCGCGAGGAAGCAGAGGACCGCCAGCACCCGCGTCTCCGACACGAGGCTGTTGCCGCGGTCCGGGAGGTCGAGGGCGATCCAGACCGAGAAGCCTGCCGCGACCAGCGTGATCCCGGCACCGATCAGGTAGTGCGACGCGAGCATCCGCCGGTGCAGGGTGAGCATCCGGCGCGGCGTGACCGGCTCGGCGCGCAGCGGCCGCGAACCTTTCACGGGGGCGGCCCGGATCGCGCCACCTCGGAGGCCCATCACGCCGGGAAGCAGGAAGAACGGGCCGAGCACCCACAGCCGTTGCTGTGCCGCGAGTTGCGCGCGGAGCGGGGCGGGCAGCCGGACGACGAGCCATCGGTCGTCGAGCGGAACACTGACCCGGGAACCGGCCACGACGGCGCCGTCCAACCCGCTCACCAGGCGGAACGGCTTGTGAATGAGCTTTCGCATCCGCAAGGATCCGGCGAACACGAGGTAGCCGCAGTAGAACGAGGCCGGTGCCATGAAGACGAGCAGGAAGACGGGAATGGCGACGCCGTACCGCCCTGACACCGCCAGGACGACGCCCAGCACGACGAGGGTCCCGGCCCCGACGAACGACGTCCCGAGTGTCGTGGTGAGGCGGTCGAGCAGGGGAGCCAGGGCCGGCATGTTCAACGCCGGAATCCCTTCGGGTGGTTCGAGTGCCCGGATTCTGCGGTCTTCCACCTGGTCAACCTATACGCGTGAGCCGAGACGTGATCCAGGCTACTTCCGCTCACCCCGCAAATCAGGTTAGGCTCACCTAACTTAGGAGGTGAGCCGTGACCACACCGACGTCCATTCGCCGCCCGCCGGCGCCGAACCCCGCGGAACGCGCGAAGACGATCGCCACCCGCAACGGGCCGGCGACGCTGATGCCGACCGCCGAGCAGCGCGACCAGCCAGGACAGTACGGCCGCGTCATCCCCGAGCTGCACCACGTGCACACGAGCGGCAGCGTCAGCATCCTGCTGCCGGACGAGCACCACCTGGTGAAACGCTCGCACGAAGCGCAGCGCGGCGAACTCGCGGTGATGGTCGAGCTGACCGATCAGGCCCCGGTCGACCTGCGTGAACCCATCCGCGGGCTGCTGTGGATCACGGGCTGGCTCCGCCCGCTTTCCGAGGTCTCGGCCCGCGCCCGCGCGGTCTCCATCGCCGAAACCCGGCCGGACGAGCGGCTGCTGGACGTCGGGCACGGCCTCACCCTGCTGAGGCTGACCCCCGCCTCGCTGGTGCTCGCGGACGCCGAGGGCACCCACTCGCTCCGGCCGCACATGTTCAGCGCCGCCCCGCCGGATCCGTTCCACGACTACGAAGCCGCGTGGCTGCGGCATCTGGAGACCGATCACGCCGACGTCGTCCAGCAGCTCGCCAAGCACGTGCCCGCCGAACTGCGCGGTGGCTGGATCCGGCCGCTCGGATTGGACCGGTACGGCCTGCGACTGCGGGTCGAGGCCGACTCCGGAGACCACGACGTCCGGCTCGCGTTCTCGCGCCCGGTCGAAGGACCGCCGCAGCTCGCCGGCGAGATCCGCAGGCTGGTCGGCTGCCCGTTCTTCTCCGAGGGTTAGGCGAGTTCCGCCGGAAAACCCCCCTTGGCGATCGGGCCCCACGAGTCGATGGTGACGCGGATGATGCTCTTGCCCTGCTTCACCATCGCTTCGCGGTACTCGTCCCAGTCGGGGTGCTCGCCCGAAATCGCCCGGAAGTAGTCGACCAGCGGCTCGACCGAGTCGGGGAGGTCGAGGACCTCGGCGGTGCCGTTCAGCTGCACCCACTGGCCATTCCACTCGTCGGAAAGGACACAGGCGGACACCTTCGGTTCGCGCCGGACGTTGACGACCTTCGCGCGTTTCGGATACGTGGAGACGACCAGGCGGCCTTCGCCGTCGACGCCGCAGGTCACCGGCGAGAGCTGCGGGCCGCCGTCGGCCTTGGTGGTCATCAGGACCGCCCGGTGGCGGGTGGACAGGAAGTCGACCAGCGCGGCACGGTCGACGGTTTCGTTGGTCGCGATGCTCCTTGGCATGACCCGACGGTAACGTGCGACCGATGAGCTGGCTGCGTCCCGAACGCCCGGCGCTGCCGGAATTCGTGGAAGACCCGGCGCGCCGCCGCGCGATCGTCATCGAACTGGTCGTCGTCTTCGGAATCACCCTCGGCCTGTCCGGGCTGCGCAGTCTGCTGTCCCTTGTGGACTCGCTGCTGCAGCCCGTCCCGCTGGCGCAACAACAAGCCCAGCTCAACGTCCCCCAGGCGACGCTGAGCCTGGTAGACCTGCTCAAGCAGCTCTTGAGCGCGGGCCAGCTGGTCGGCTGGGGCGCGCTCGGGCTGTACCTGTTGTGGCGCGGCGGGATGAAGCTCGCGCAGATCGGGCTCGACCGGAGCCGCCCGGGCCGCGATGTCCTGCACGGCCTCCTGCTCGCCGCGGTGATCGGGATTCCGGGACTGGGGCTGTACTTCCTTTCCTACAGCCTCGGATTCAGCCTGTCGGTGCAACCGTCCACTTTGGGCGAAACGTGGTGGCGCCCGATCACGCTGACGTTGTCGGCCTTCGGGAACGCGTTCGCCGAAGAGGTGCTCGTCGTCGCGTACCTGTTGACCAGGCTGCGGCAACTCGGGCTGCGCGAGAACACGTCACTGGTCGCCTCGTCCGTGCTTCGCGGGTCGTATCACCTGTATCAGGGTTTCGGCGGTTTCGTCGGCAATGTCGTGATGGGCCTGGTGTTCGGCAGACTGTGGCAGAAGACGAACCGGCTGTGGCCGCTGATCGCCGCGCACACCGCGCTCGACTTCGTCTCCTTCGTCGGATACGCGCTGCTCAAGGGGCGAGTTTCCTGGCTTCCCTAGCTAAGCTCGCGGAGTGATTGACGAGACGACTCCACCCCGAGTTGACAGCGAAGTCGGCCCCCTGCGTGCGGTTCTGCTGCACCGGCCCGGCAACGAGCTCAAAAGGCTCACGCCTCGCAACAACGACCAGCTCCTGTTCGATTCCATCCCCTGGGTGGACCGCGCGCAGGAGGAGCACGACGCGTTCGCCGAGGTGCTGCGCGGCCGCGGTGTCGAGGTGCTGCTGCTGGCCGACGCGCTGCGCACGGCGCTCGCGGACACCCGTGCCCACGCGGCGGGCGTGCACGCGGCGGTCGACGAGCGGCGGCTCGGGCTCGATCTGGCCGATTCGCTCCGTTCCCACCTGTCGAGCGTCTCCCCGGAGGTGCTGGCCGAGGCCCTGATGGCCGGGATGACGTTCGAGGAACTCCCCGCCGCCGAGGGGGTCTCGCTGGTCCGGCTGATGAACCACCCGAACGACTTCGCCGTCGATCCGCTGCCGAACCTGCTGTTCACCCGTGACTCGTCGGCGTGGATCGGCGACCGCGTCGCGGTCTCCTCGCTCACCATGCCCGCCCGCGTCCGCGAGACCGCCGTCCTGGACCTGATCTACGCCTACCACCCGTGGTTCCGCCACGCGTCCCGCGCGTACGGCGCGCATTCGGCGCCGATCGAAGGCGGCGACGTCATGCTGCTCTCGCCGGGCGTCCTGGCCATCGGCGTCGGCGAACGGACCACCGCGGCGGGCGCGGAGTCGCTGGCGCGGTCGGTGTTCGCGGACGGGATCGCGCACACCGTGCTCGCCGTCCCGATCCAGCAGACCCGCGCGACCATGCACCTGGACACCGTCTGCACGATGGTCGCCGCCGACGCCGTGGTCATGTATCCGCTTTCCCGCGATTCGCTGACCGCGTTCACCATGCGGCCGACCGATGACGGTTCCATGAAGGTGGAAGGCCCGGCCCCATTCCTCACCGCGGCCGCCGAAGCAATGGGAATCGACCGGCTCCGCGTCATCGACACCGGGCTCGACCCGGTCACCGCGGAACGCGAGCAATGGGACGACGGGAACAACACCCTCGCGCTCGCGCCCGGCGTCGTCGTCGGCTATGAACGCAACGTGGAAACCAACGCCCGCTTGGAGGAGGCCGGTATCGAGGTGCTGGCCATCACCGGCTCCGAGCTGGGCTCCGGCCGCGGCGGGCCGCGCTGCATGTCGTGCCCGATCCGGCGCGAAAGCATCTGAAACAAAAATTAAGTAAGCCTTCCCTAATCGATCAGAATTGATTAGGGAAGGCTTACTTAATTGAGGTGGACCTATTGTCGGTAATGGTAACCTAATAGGGGGTAGATCACCAGGCAAAAGTGGAAATCGAATAGCGCATGACGTATCTTTGAATGCATGGCCCTCATCAAGAAGCAACCGCGCTCGAAGTTCTACGAACTGCTGCAGGCGCAGATCCACAACGAGTTCAACGCCTCCCAGCAGTACATCGCGCTCGCGGTCTGGTTCGACGCCGAGGACCTGCCGCAGCTCGCGAAGCACTTCTACAAGCAGTCCGTCGAGGAGCGCAATCACGCGATGGCGCTGATCCAGTACATGCTGGACACCGACCACCACGTCGAGATCCCCGGCACCGGCGACGTGCGCAACACGTTCTCCGACGTCACCGAACTCATCGAGCTGGCGCTGCAGCAGGAGAAGGACGTCGCGACCGACATCCAGCAGCTGGCCAAGGCCGCCCGCGCCGAAGAGGACTACATCGGCGAGCAGTTCACGCAGTGGTTCCTCAAGGAGCAGGTCGAAGAGATCTCCCAGATGTCCACGCTGCTCAACATCGTCAAACGCGCCAACGGCAACCTGTTCGAGGTGGAGAACCACCTGCACCGCGAGTCCATCGGGGACGGCGGAGCCGACACGGGGATGCCCCCGGTCGCGGGCGGCGCGCTCTGACGCACTGACCGCTCTCCCACCACAGAGAAAACCCGGGCTCTCCCCCTTGGAGCAGCCCGGGTTTTCTTCTGCGCGCGGACGACCTCAGCTGAACTGGCAGTCCTGGTTGAGGCTGGTCAGCAAGATGCTGACGGCCGACCCGTCGTTGGCCACGAAGATCCGGTACGCGCTCACCGCGCCGGCGGGCGCGACGTAGGCGCTGCCGTCCTTCGTGCTGCCGGGGTACGCGGCGAGGATGTCCGCCTCGGTCGAGCCGACCCCGATCCCTTCCGGGGTGTGCACCGTGCCGGCCGGATTGATGACGGTGATCCCGTTGCCCTCGGTCAGCGACACCGACGTCGGCCCCGGAACGGCGGATCCCTCCGCATAGCCGTAGGTGCAAGCGCCACGGACCTCTTTCGCCCGCAGCGGCCCGGCGGTGGCCTCGGCCTCGGCCTCGCTCATCCCGAGCCGGAGCTTGCCGAACCCGGCTGAGGTCAGCAGCGCGCCGGTGGTCACCTTGCCCTGCGCGGGCGGTTTCGTGGCCGCGGTGCTCTTCGGCGGCTTGACGGGCCCGTCGGAGGCCGTCGACGGCGGTGGCACGGACGTCTGGGTCGGCGCTGCCGCCGACGACGACACCGGTGGCGCCGAAGTCCCCGGTCCCGGCTGCACCTGGCTGGTCGCGGACTGTCCCATGCTGAGCTGATCGGCCGAGATGACCGCGCCGTTGTCCTTCGAGTGGATCGAGAAGACCGCGAGCCCGCTGCCGACCATGACCACCGCGGCGGCCATCCCGCTCGTCGTCTGGATCATCTGGCGGCGACGACGGCGACGACGGGCGCCCTCGACGATCGTCTCGGGATTCAGCGTGGATCCCGCGCCCATCCGCTCATCTGAGAACAGGTCACGCAGCTTTTGCTGCACGTCCTCCTCGGACATGTTCATCCCGCTTCCCTCCCTTCACCTTTGGGCTCGAACAGTGCGAGCTTCGTGCGCAGCGACGCGATCGCCTTGCTCGCCTGGCTTTTGACGGTGCCCTGGCTGATGCCGAGCGAATCCGCGATCTCCGCTTCGGACAGCCCCTCGTAGTAACGCAGGACCATCACCGCGCGTTGCCTCGGCGGCAGCGCGCGTAACGCCTGCCACAGCGGCTCGTGCTCGAACGGATCAGCCGGACTGTACGGCTGCGTGTCCGGCAGGTCGGCGACCAGGCTCTCCCGTTTGGTCCGGCGCCACCGGCTGACGTGCGCGTTGGCCATCGAACGGCGGATGTAGGCCATCGGGTCGCCGGTCTTGTGCTGGACGTAGGACCAGCGCGAGCCGATCTTCTCCAGCACGGTCTGGACCAGGTCGGCGGCGTCGTGCGGGTTCCCGGTGAGGGCGTGGCCGTACCTGAGCAGACCCGGCAGGCTGGCCTGCACGAAGTCGCCGAAGTCGGTGAGCTCGGCCGGCACGTCTCTCCCTCGGGTCTCGCCGGACCCCCAGACATCCGTCCCCGAGATGACCGTCGCGGCAGCGGTCACCGTATCGCCTCCTCCCGGGGTCACTCGGCCAGGTATCTCTGGCTCACCTCTCCCGAAACGCATGACCGCCCCCACAGGTTGTCTTCAGCCGCGAACCATTTCGAGAGACGCCCGTCCGGGTGAGGCGTTGCGCTTCTCAACGTCTCGACACGGACTCGGGAATCTTGAACGAACCGTCCCCCCGAAGAGGGAATTCGTGCACGGCCACCACCGCGTTACGCGGTATCGGACCGTACACATGGGGAAACTGGATCCCGGCCGGATGCGGCGGGTCGCCGTCCTCCCAGACGACGGGCGCGCCGACGAGCGCCGGGTCGATCTCCAGCAGCACCAGATCGGTGCGGCCGGGGAACACGGCGCCGGCCGGGATATGCGCCGTTCCCGGGTCCGAGCAGTGGATGAAGCCGTCGGAATCGAGGGACGCGGCGGTGTAGACGCCGCCTTCGGGCACCGCCGCCCACTCGCCCTGCCCACAGATATGAAGGATCACGCGCCCATCCTGACGCAATTCGTCCTCTGGTTGCGGTAGATGCGCGTGCAACTACCGCAACCAGAGGACGAAACGCGAGGGGTGGGTCAGCGGATGGTGAGCTGGCGGCCGATCAGACCGTCGCGGGAGCGGCGCTCGGTGGCGTTGAGCGGCTCGGTGTCGAGGGACTTCAGCGCGGCGTCGAGCCGGACGCCGAGCTGGTCCTTCGCGTCGGCCCACTCGCGGGCGTGAGCCTCGGGGTCGAGGTCCCACACCGGGACGAGCAGCCCGTGCGCACGGAACGAACCGGCGTAACGGGAGCCCTCGCCGAGGCCCAGTTCACCGGCCGCGGACAGTCGCGCAAGCGCTTGCAGCAGCAGGTTCTCCGGTTCGGGGCGGACCCAGCGCAGGTGCGCCTTCTCGCCGGCGAGCACCCAGTACGCACCCGCGCCGAGGCGTTCGGTCGGCATGATCGCCGCGTTCGCGCGCTCGAGGGACAACGCGACGTCGCCGCTCGCGTCGGCGTCCTCGGGCAGCCACCAGGCGAAGTCGTTGTAGAGCGTGGCGTCGAGTTCGACGCTCGTGTCGAGCAGGTCCTGCAGGCGGGCCTTCTCGTCGGCGGTGGGCGGCGTCGTGGTGTCCGGCACGGACAGGACGTCGCCCTCCTTGGCCTCGAGCACCCACTGGAGCGCCCGGCCGAGGTCACGGCTGATGTCCGAGGACCGGGTCTGCACCTGCATCCCGACGTAGCGCTCGCCGTCGGACCGGACGAACGCGGCCGCCGCCATCGGCAGCACCGTGCCGAGGGTGACCTTCTCGCCGGAACCCCCCAGCGTGAGCGCCGCCGTCGCCGAAGGGACGAACTCGCGCAGCGCGATCAGCTCGGTCTCCGCCGCGAGCCCCTCGAAGGGCTGGCCGACGAAGACGTCGCGCACCTTCGGCTTGCGATCCGAAGTCGTCTTGGGACCCTTCTTGCGCGAACCCTTGCCCACGTCAGCCTCCTCAAGCTCGGTTCGGAACGCTATCGCGGGAAGGGCGGGGACCTCGTAAGGCCCCCGCCCTTCCCGCGCGCGATCAGGACCGCGAGGCCGGGCGACGGCGCATCAGGACCACGCCACCGGCGCCCGCCACACCCGCTCCGGCCAGCCCCGCGATCAGCCAACCGGCCGGCGCGGGCTCGTCGACGGGCCCGCCGCCGGTCTGCGGCGCGCCCGCGGGGACCTTCGAGACCTGCTTCGGCGCCTCCTTCTTGACCGGCTCCTTCTTCGCAGCCGGGACGACCTTCACCGTCGCCGAAGGCTCGACGGTGTCGCACAGGAGGACGAACAGGTAGTCACCGGGCTTGGCACCCGGAAGCGCCTTGTAGGTCACCTTCACGTCGGTGCCGCCGGCCCGCTTGACCGACTTGTCCGAGACCTGCGTGAACCCCTCGGGAGCGACGATCGAGAAGCCGTGCGGCGTGACGCACCGGCCCTGGGCGGTCACCTTCCCGCCCGCCTCGACGGCCTTCGGCGAGACCCAGAACTTGGTGCCCTTCGGCTTCTCCGGCATCTCGACCGGCGCTTCGGTGGCGAAAGCGGTCGCGGGCAGCAACGCGAGAGCGGCGGCGGTGAGACCGGCGAAAAAGGCATGACGAATACGCATGGAAATACCCCAGTTCGAAAGAGTCGATTGCTTTCCGGGCCAGACGGCCACGAAATCCCCTTGCCGTCCCGCGCTTCCGCGTTCCGACACCCCTAGAGACGCCGGGCCACGGCCGAGGTTCAGCGGAGTTGGTAACGAAAGCGTCGCGCGGAAAACCCCCGCCGTCACCGAGATCAACCGGATCGGCCGGTTTCAGCGGCCATTCGTGTACCACGGAAACATGACTGAAAATGGTTGTCATCATCCGGACGATCTAATCGCGGGTGATCAGCCTGCCGTTTCACCCTCACCGCACCGAATACTCGATGACGGCGCCATCCCGGCGTCGTAGTGCGGAGAAGGGATCCACAGATGAGCACCTCCAAGCGCCGGGCAGCGCTGGCCGCGTTGCCCGTGGCACTCGGGCTGATGCTGGCCGGGCCCGCGGTGGGCACGGCCTCGGCCTCACCGCAAACCGCCTCGGCCGACCAGGCCCGCCACTGCCTGCTGCTGTGCGGCGGCCACCACCACGGGCACCATCACCACCACGGGCTGGGCCTGCACCTGGGGCTCTGGCTGCATCTGTGACTCCCGGCGCCGCGCCGGGGCCACTCCCGGCGCGGCGCGGCTACAGTCGGGACGTGTTCGACCTCGCCGATCCGGCCTTCCTCGCGAACCCGTATCCGTCCTTCGCCGAACTCCGCGAGCGCGGCGAAGTCCACCGGCACGACGGCCTCGGCATCGCCGTGGCGGTGTCGCACGCGGCGTCGGCCGCCGTCCTGCGGCATCGCGGGCTCGGCCGGATCTGGCAGGACGCGCTGCCGGTGGAGCGGTTCGCGTCGTTCAACCTGCTGCACCGCAACTCACTGCTGGAGAACGAGCCGCCTGCCCACACCCGGCTGCGACGGGTGATCGCGGGCGCGTTCGGACGCGGGCACGTCCAGCGGCTGCGGCCGATGGTCGCCGAACTCGCGGACCGCATGGTCGACGACCTCGCCGCCGAGATCGCCGAAACCGGCTCGGCCGATCTGCTGGCGCATCTCGCGCAGCCCTTGCCGGTCGCGGTCATCGCGGAACTCCTGGGCGTGCCGGTCGAGGGCGGGCCGCGCATGGTCTCGTGGTCCAACCACATCGTGAAGATGTACGAGTACGGACTCGCCGAAGAGAAGCGCGACGCCGCCGAAGCCGCCGCGGCGGAGTTCGTCGAGTACCTGCGTGACGTGGCGAAGCAGCGCGCGAGTTCGCCCGGCGATGACATCGTCAGCGATCTCCTGCGCAGCGAACTCACCGAGGACGAACTGGTCGCGACCGCGGTCCTGCTCCTGATGGCCGGGCACGAGGCGACGGTGAACGTCATCGGGAACGGCGTCAACGCACTGCTGACCCACCGCGACCAGTGGGAGCGGCTGGTGGCCTCCCCTGACCTCATGGACCCGTGCGTCGAGGAGCTGATCCGCTTCGACGCGCCGCTCCAGCTCTTCGAACGGACGGCGACCACCGACGTCGAGATCGCCGGGTACCGGGTGGCCGAGGGCGAGAAGATCGGCGCGCTCCTCGGCGCCGCGGCACGGGATCCGAAGGTGTTCGACCGGCCGGACACCCTCGACATCGGCCGCACACCGAACGCGCACCTCGGCTTCGGCATGGGCATCCACTACTGCGTCGGCGCCCCGCTCGCGCGGGTGGAGATCGCGGCCGCGCTGACCGCGCTGACCACGAAGCTGCCGGGGCTGAAGCTCGCGGAGCCGCCGGAACGACGGCCGGAGTTCGTGATCCGCGGCCTGCGGTCGCTCCCGGTCACCGCGGGCTAGGGATACTCGACGACGACCTCGTAGAGCGCCGCGTTGGGCGTCGCGATCTCGGCGGCGCGTTCGGTCGACGCCTTGAACACCTGGTTCTTCCCCGCCGCTTCCCAGGCTTCGCGGCTGTCGTAGTGCGTCACGTTGACGAGCTGGAAACGCGAGTCCGGCAGCAGCGCGCGGTGGAGCTTGGCGTCGCGGAAACCGGGCGCGTCACGCATCAGCTTCGCGCGCTCTCGCCACGTTTCGACGAACTCGTCCACGCGGTCCGCGGGGATCTCGAAGACGTTGATGAAGGTGACGCCGTCGTCGCTCATGAGCACAGTCTTGAACTTCGAGTGAGCTGGAGGTCAACGGTGACCTGGCTCACTCCGCGCTCGTGAGTGGCAAGGACGGTTCTAACCGCCTTTACCACTCACGAGCCAGCAGGTCAGCGCACTGAAGAGGCGGGACGCTCGCGCCGGTCCGGGTCCGGAGCGCCGTCCACCTTCAGCACGCGAAGCAGGCGAAGCCGCTTCTCAGCCACGGGAGCGAGCAGACCGGACATGCGCTTCACGAGCAGCGCCGTCACGACCGCCAGCCCGGCCGCGGCCAGATCGGTCAGCGCGACCAGCACGACACCGTCGGCCAATGCCTGCACGCCGTCACGGAACCGCCAGACGATGACCAGCCCGAGCAGCAGCCAGTTCAGCACCCAGACGCCCCACCAGACCATCACGAGCCGCGACGGCTTGGGCCGCGTTTCGCGGGTCCGGCGCAGGACGGCGTGCTCGAGTTCGGCGACGATCGGCAGCACGAGGATCAGGTTCACCACCGGCACCAGCACGAACGCCAGCACCTGCCACTGCCGCCTCGGCGGCACCTCGCCGGAGGCGTCCGCGGCGGCCTGCCTGGCCACGAGCAGCCACCACACGGTGAGTCCCGACGGCAGCAGCGAAAGGATCGTCGTGAGCAGGCCGGTGGTGATCACGAAGGTGTCGGAGACCGTGACGACGGACGTCGACAGCGCGGAATCGCGGCTCTGCACGAGCAGGACGTAGCGCCAGATCTCGGAGGCCGCGGCGGCGAGCGCGAGGACGGCGAAGGTCCACAGCACCGGCAGGACGCTGCGCGTGATCACCCGCAGCCGCTCCCCGGCGGTGACCTCGCCGGACGCCGTGCCGGGGACCGCGGTCGGACGCCGCCAGACCAGGTTCGGGAAGCCCCATCGCGGCGGGACCGGATAGGACGGCGGACCGGAGTAGTGCTCGGCCACGGGTTTGCGCCGCTGCGGCCAGGCGCCCGGAGGCGGCGAGGCGACCCAGCGGACGCGATAGCGCGACGGCTGCGGCCGCGGCTGCTGCATCGGCGCGGGACGCACCGGCGGCACCGGTGTCCTCGGCGGGTAGTGGCCCGGCTGCACGGTTACAGCACTTCGGGGTCGACGCCGGGATGGTCGCCGACCATCGGGCGTCCTTCCTGCTGCCAGGAGCCCATCCCGCCGGCGACGTTCACCGCGTCCCAGCCGCTCGCGTTGAGCCACGCGGCGGCGCGGGCGGACCGGCCGCCACTGCGGCAGATCACGTAGACCGGCTGGTCGTCGGGCAGGTCGTCGAGTTCGCCGACGCGCGTGGGCAGTTCACCCATCGGGATGTGCTTGGCGCCAGGGGCGTGCCCGGCGGCCCACTCGTCGTCCTCGCGGACGTCGAGCAGCGCGACGCCGTCCTTGGGCAGATCACGGACGGCGACGGTCGGGATGTCAGCAGGGCTCACCACCCTGCCATCCTCGCATCCCGTCCCGTTGCGCGCGCGTGAAGAACGCCTCAGTGCTGGGCCGCCTTTTCGGCACCGGCACCGGTGAGGGAGCGGACCTCCATCTCGGCGTACTTCTTCTGGTTGTGTTCCTTGGACAGCACGGTGCCGAGCCAGCCGAGGAAGAACGCCACGGGGATCGAGACGATGCCGGGGTTGTCGAGCGGGAACCAGTGGAAGTCGACGCCTTGGAGCATCGAGGCGCTCTTCCCGGTCTTCGCGTCGACGGGCTTACCCGAGACCGCCGGCGAGAACACGATCAGCAGTACACAGACCGCGAGACCGCCGTAGATGCTCCACAGCGCGCCCTGGGTGTTGAACCGCTTCCAGAACAGCGAGTACAGGATGGTCGGCAGGTTCGCCGACGCCGCCACCGCGAACGCGAGCGCCACCAGGAACGCCACGTTCTGGTTCTTCGCGAGGATCCCGCCGACGATCGCGACGGCCCCGATCACCAGCGCGGTGATCCGCGCGACGCGGACCTCGCTGTCGGGGTCGGTCTTGCCCTTCTTGATCACGCTGGCGTAGACGTCGTGCGCGAACGACGCCGACGCCGTGATCGTCAGGCCCGCGACCACCGCGAGGATCGTCGCGAACGCCACCGCCGCGATGAATCCGAGCAGGACGGGGCCGCCCAGTTCGAGTGCCAGCAGCGGCGCCGCAGAGTTCGTCGTCCCGGGCGCCTTCGCGATCACGTCGGGGCCGACGAGCGCGCCCGCGCCGTAGCCGAGCACCAGGGTGAACAGGTAGAAGATGCCGATCAGCGCGATCGCCCACACCACCGAACGGCGCGCGTCCTTCGCGGTCGGCACCGTGTAGAAGCGCATCAGGACGTGCGGCAGGCCCGCGGTCCCCAGCACCAGTGCGATGCCGAGCGACAGGAAGTCCAGCTTGGTCGTGCCGGTTTTCCCGTACTGCTTGCCGGGACCGAGAAGCGCTTCCCCGGTCTGGCCGCCCTTGTCGACGGCGGCCTGGAACAGGCTGGAGAGGTTGAAGCCGTACTTCCCGAGCACCCACATCGTCATCGCGAACGTGCCCGCGATCAGCAGGACGGCCTTGATGATCTGGACCCAGGTAGTGCCCTTCATCCCGCCGATCAGCACGTACAGGATCATGATCACGCCGACGACGGCGATCACCAGGTCCTGGCCGAGGTTCCCCTCGATGCCGAGCAGCAGGTTCACCAGGCCGCCCGCTCCCGCCATCTGCGCGAGCAGGTAGAAGAACGAGACGGCGAGCGTGGAGACGGCGGCCGCCGCGCGGACCGGGCGCTGCTTCATCCGGAACGCGAGCACGTCGCCCATGGTGAACTTGCCGGTGTTGCGCAGCAGTTCCGCGACCAGCAGCAACGCCACCAGCCACGCGACGAGGAACCCGATCGAGTAGAGGAAACCGTCGTAACCGTTGATCGCGATGGCACCCGCGATACCCAGGAACGACGCCGCGGAAAGGTAGTCGCCGGAGATCGCGATCCCGTTCTGCGGACCGGTGAACGCGCGTCCCGCGGCGTAGTAGTCGGAGGCGGTCTTCGTATTCCGGCTCGCCCGGAAAACGATCACCAGCGTGATCGCGACGAATACCGCGAAAATGGTGATGTTGAGGGTCGGGCTGCTGCCCTGTAAGCCCGCTGCCAGCGTTTTCACCGTTCGGTCCCCTCGATCTCGTGCCGGAGCTTGTCGGCGAGCGGATCGAGTTTCCGGTTGGCGTACCGGACATAGAGGCCGGTGATCACGAAGGTGGACACGAACTGCAGCAGGCCGAAGACCAGGCCGACGGTGATGTTGCCGAAGAGCTTGGTGCCCATGAACCCGGTCGCGTAGTCGGCGAGGAGCACGTAGAGCAGATACCAGAGCAGGAACAGGACCGAGACCGGGAAAACGAATACCCGGAGCCGTCGCCGCAGCTCGGTGAATTCCGGACTCGCCTGCACCTTTTCCCAGTCGGATTCCGGATCGGACCCGAGGTCTTGATCGGTATCACTCACTTCGGACCTCCCACCTGCCGCAACCATTCGCTGATTTCGATGTCACGAAAGATCATGCCCCTCTTGGGGCGTGAGAGGGGCAATCCATTTGAGTGAACGGTACGACTCTGAGTAGATGGTCACGACTCGAAAGAGTGACTTTACTTCCGGTGGCGGCCCTTGCCGGTGGTGCGCGTCTTCTCTTCGGCCTGCCCGAACCGGGCGACCGCGCGATCGCGCATGAACCCGAGCGGGTCGGGGGCGTGCAGCCGCAGCATCACGCCGTGGACATCGTCCGGCCGCCCGTACCCGGTCGCCCGGCTCACCACGTAAGTGGTCAGGAACGCCGCGGGCACGGTGATCAGCGCGGGCTGGTTCGAGAACCAGGGCGCCCAGTCACCGGTGTACTTGCTGACGATGTTGACCACCAGCGCGGTCAGCACGAGACCGCCGCCGACGAGCATCCCGGCCAGCGCGCCGGGCCAGCTGAGCTTCCGCCACCAGACCCCGAGCAACAGCAGGGGACTGAACGTGGACGCGGCCAGCGCGAACGACATCCCGACCGAAAGCGAGAGGTCCTCCGACGGCAGCAGGACCGCCAGCGCGAACGGGATCAGCGCCACGATCGCCGTCGCCACCCGGAAATCGCGGACCCGGCCGGGCAGCACGTCGGTGGACACCACCCCGGCGACGCTCACCAGCAGCCCCGACGAACTCGAAAGGAACGCGGCGAAGGCACCGGCCGCGGTCACCGCGCCCAGGATCTGCCCCCAGAGCCCGGGGAGGACCGCGGACGGCAGCAGCAGGACGGCGGCATCGGTCTTCCCGGTCACCAGCAGCTCCGGGACGTACATCCGCGAAAGCGCGCCGAGCAGCGTCGGGAACAGGTAGAACAACCCGAGCAGCAGCAGGACGTGCACCGTCGTGCGGCGCGCGGCCTTGCCGTCGGGGTTGGTGTAGAAGCGGACCAGGACGTGCGGCAGGCCCATGGTGCCGAGGAAGGTCGCGAGGATCAGCGAATAGACCTGCAGCAGATCGGTGAGACTGCCCGAACCCGGCCGGAGCCAGTCGCCGTTGGACGCGGGCGCGTCGCTGACCACCGGAACCGGGGTGCCCGCGGTGAACTTGAGCGTCGTGCCCTTGGTGACCTTGTGCGGCGCCTCCGGTGTCCACACCGCGAACCCGTTGGCGCGCGCGCCTTCCACCTGGCCGTACGCCTCGAGCACGGTCACCGAGGTGACCTTGAGCGTGACGTCGGTCTGCACGGAGATCGTGGTGTTCTCGGTGAACATCGGCGGGGCGGGCTGACCCAGCGGGCGCGCGCTGCCCGGTCCGCCGGAGCCGAGGAACACGATGCAGAGGATGAACGTCGGCACCGCGATGGCGAACAGCTTCAGCCAGTACTGGAAGGCCTGGACGACGGTGATCGCGCGCATCCCGCCCGCGATCACGTTGAACCCGACGACGAAGGTCACCAGGATCGCGCCCGCCCAGGCGGGCACGGGCAGGATCGTCGCCAGCGTCAGACCGGCGCCCTGCAACTGCGGGACCATGTAGAGGATCCCGATGAACACCACGAACGCCGTCGAAACCCGGCGCAGCATCGTCGAACCCAGCCGCATCTCGACGAAGTCCGGCAGCGTGTACGCGCCCGACCGCCGCAGCGGCGCGGCCACGAACAGCATCAGCGCGAGATAGCCCGCGGTGAACCCGATCGGGAACCAGAGCGCGTCGGCGCCGTCCTTGAGCACGATGCCCGCCACGCCCATGAACGACGCGGCGGACAGGTACTCACCGGAGATCGCGGCCGCGTTGCGGCGGGAGCGAACGGTGCGCCGGGCGACGAGGAAGTCATGCGTGCTGACAGCCGACCGCGAGGAGCGGTGCCCCAGATAGAAGGTCAGGACCGCGACCAGCACGATGCCGGCCATCGCCCACGGATTCAGCTGCACGCCACGAATCCTCGCATGTGCGGCTCCGCGATCAGTTCTCGATCATGTCGACGAAGTCGCGTTCATGACGTTCGGCGAGCCGGTTGTACCAGAGTCCGATGCCGAACAGGAACGGAAAAGGTGCCACGCCGAGGATCAACCAGGGCAACGGGATGCCCAGAACGACCACCCGGCCGAATGACGGGATCAGGTAGAAGAGCACCGGAAGTGAACACAGAGTGACCATCACCAGCAGCGCCAGCAGGGAGGCCGTCCGCAGCTGGATCTTCACCAGATCCCGGACCAGGAGCTTGCCCCAGCTGGTCTGTTCTTCGAGTTCGACCCTGGCCCGCAGGGTGCTGGTGGCCTGCCGCGGATCGGCGAGGATCACCCGCTGCCGCTTGGGTTTCGCGTGGTGCTCGGGCTTCGCCTGCTCGTGCTTGGGGCCGGACGGGGCACCCGGCACCGGCTCGACGGCGGCCCCTTCGGCCGGCGCCGGTTTCTTGTTCCTGCCCTTGCCGAGCGTCGGATCCGGTTCGCGGACGCCGTTGACCCGGCGATAGTAGTCGTCGGTCACGTCGACCGGTTGGCGCCGACCAACCGGTCCTTGAGCGCGCGCGTGTGACGGCGGCTCACCGGCAGCACCTTCTCCTCGTTACCGATGACGACCTGATAGCCGCCCTGGCCCATGCGCAGCTCGGTGATCAGCGGCAACGAGACCAGGAAGGACCGGTGGATCCGGACGAAACCCGCCTTCTCCCAGCGCTCTTCGAGTTGCGCGAGCGGGATGCGGACCAGGTGGCTGCCGTCGTTGGTGAACAACCGGGCGTAGTCACCCTGCGCCTCGACCCAGCGGACCGAAGACCTCGGGATCAGCTTCGTGGTGCCCGCGAGCTCGACCGGGATGACCTCGTCGTCGTTCTTGACGAGCCCCGGGCCGCCCTCCGGTCCGCCGTACTGCGGCGCGGCGTTGGCGGCGAGTTTGTCGATCACGCGGGTGATCGCGCGGTCGAGACGATCCTGTTGGTACGGCTTGAGCACGTAGTCGAGCGCGCCGAGGTCGAAGGCGTTGACCGCCTCTTCCGCGTGCCCCGTCACGAACACCAGCGCGGGCGACGGGCGCAGCGCGGCGAACACCCGGGACATCTCCATCCCGGACAGTCCGGGCATGTCGATGTCGGCGAACACCGCGTCCACGATCGGCAGGCCCCTGGCCTTGCGATCGCCGAGCCTCGGGTCGTCGGTGGACAGCAGTCGCAGCGCCTCCGAAGCGTCTATCGCCGGGAAGACCAGGGCGACGTGCGGGCTGTTCCGGAGACAGTGAACGAGTTCGTCTAGCCCTTTGGGCTCATCGTCCACCGCAAGGACAATGAGCTTCCGGGTGTCATCGTGAGCACTCACAGTGAGTCGCATAATGCCCATTGCCGGGGTCCCTGTCCAGCCCGCTTCACGAAAGTCGAACGAAAAGGACGGCACCGGCACCCCCGCGCCAGGGGTGGCCGGTGCCGTCATCTTTTCCGGTGACACGAACCGCCTCGCCGTGCCACACCTATCCCTTCACGGAGTGAAGGTGAACCAGTTGACGCTCACGAAATCGGCGGGCTGCCCGCTCGTGAAGGTCAGGTAGACGTCGTGTTTCCCGGTGATCCCGCTGATGTTCGCCGGCACGGTCCGCCAGTTCTGCCAGCCGCCGGTGTTCCCGACGGCGAAGCTCCCGACCGGTGCGTTGGACCGGCTGTCGAGCCGGACTTCGACGAGCCCGCTCACCCCGCCCGCCGCTCCGGACGCGACCCGCGCCTGGAACTGCCTGCCGGTCTGCGTCCCGGAGTCGACGCCCGGATACGACGCCCAGTCACCGTTGCCCGCGGGACCGATGTTCTGGCCACCACCGGAATCGGACGTCGCCTGTTTGGCGATCCCGGCGGCCTGGCCGTAGGACTCCGCCTGGATCGTGCCGTACGCGCTGCCCCCGCCGGGGCCGCTCGACGTGGTCGTCGTCGGTGTCGTGGGCGTGGTCGGCGTGGTGGGTGTCGTGCCGCCGCCGCGGGTCAGGACGGTGACGTAGTCGACGAGCATCGGATGCCCCGGCACGATCCCCGGTCCCGGCGTCGTGGTGCCGGAGTTGTTGTTCGGGAACGCGCCGCCGATCGCGACGTTCAGCAGCACGAAGTAGCCCGCGTGGTTCGTCATGTTGGCCCAGGTGGTGGCGTCGACCTGGTTCTGGGCGACCGAATGGAACTGCTGGCCGTCCACCAGCCAGCGGAAGACGTTCGGGCTGACGCTCGTGTCCCATTCGAAGGTGTACGTGTGGAACGCGCTCTGGCAGCCGGCGCCGGGGCAGGCCCGGCTGCCGACCAGGCCGGTCGTCTCGTTGCACGGGCCGCCGGGGTTGACGCCGCAGTGCAGCACGCCCCAGACCGAGTTGATCCCGTTGACGTTCTCCATGATGTCGAACTCGCCGACGGCGGGCCAGTTCCAGTAGTTGCCGCGATACGGCGAGCCGAGCGCCCAGAAGGCGGGCCAGTAGCCGAGTGCGGCGGCGCCGGTGACGTTCGGCATCTGGATACGGCCTTCGATCCGCAGCGCGCCGCCCGACGGCGGCTTGAAGTTCGTGCGCTGCGTTTCGATCCGCGCGGAGGTCCAGTTGCCCGCGCCGTCACGCTGCGGCGTGATCCGCAGGTTCCCGGCACCGTCCTGGGCGAGGTTGGCGGGGTTCGCGGTGTAGTTCTGGATCTCGCCGGTGCCCCAGTTGCCGGGTCCGCCGGGGTAGCCGTGGCCGGTGTCGACGATCCAGTTCGCGCTCGACGGGAGCGAACCCGCGGCGCCGGTGAAGTCGTCGGTGAACACGGTGGTCCAGCCGGACGGCGGGGGCGGGACGGCGGCGGAAGCGGGGATCGTGAGGGGAACCGCGATCAGGGCCGCGCCGACCGCCGAACCGAGCGCGAGCTTCCAGCGGCTCCGGCGGGTCGCATGGGGAGAAGTAACGGACATCGGACCTCCTCGTCAACGCTGTCGAGGGTTTGTTGCCGTTCACAACAAAGCGGTATGTCCGATATGAGACCTGGTCTGAACCACTTACGCCTACCACCGTTCGGGTGAATCCGTCCCGTCCCCAAACGCTATGAAGGGGACTTTCATTGCAAAATTTGCGATGAAAGTCCCCTTCATTGCACGCGCGTCAGAGGCCGAAGCGGCTCCAGGCGGCCTTGCTCTGGACCGCGTCCAGCAGTGCGCTCGCCGCGGCGGGAGCGCCGATGCCGAGCCGCGCCAGCAGCGCCTTCTTCGGTTCGGCGACGGAGATCTCGGCGTCCGGGTACCGCTCGGTGATCACCTGGCGGAGGCTGCCGACGCCGTCGATGAGGCCGAGTTCGACCGCGCGGGCGCCGAGCCAGACGTCCCCGTTGAACAGATCGTCGGAGCCGGAAAGCCGGTCTCCCCGGCGCTCGGTGACCCAGTCGACGAACAGTTCGTGGAGCTGGCCGTGCATCTTCTTCAGCCACTCGACGTCTTCCGGCTTCTCCGGGCTGAACGGGTCGAGCCGGGACTTGTTCGTCCCCGCGGTGTGCAGCCGCCGCTCGATGCCGAACCGCTCCAGCAGGCCGGTGAACCCGAACCCGCCGCTGATCACGCCGATGGAGCCGACCATCGACGTCCGGTGCGCGTAGATCTCGTCGGCCGCGCAGGCCAGCCAGTATCCGCCGGACGCGGCGACGTCCTCGGCGAAGGCAAGGACGGGCACGTTCTTCTCGTCGGCGAGCTGGCGGATCCGCTCGGCGACCAGGCCCGACTGCGTCGGCGCGCCACCCGGTGAGTTGATCTGCAGCGCGACGGCCTTGAGCCGGTCGTGCGCGAACGCGCGGGTCAGCGCCGATTCGACGGCGGCGAGGTTGATCGACCCCCTGGCCAAGGGTGACGGGGTCGGCGTGATCACCCCGTGCAGCTTCACCACGGCGACGACGTCCTTGCGCTCACCCCGATCGCCGATCATCGGGAGACGGGAAGTCAGCTTGTCCGCAACGCTCATACCGCCAGGTTACCGACGTTCAGGAGGGCAGCACGCCGCTGCGCGAACCGGCCACCCCACTGGCCTCGTTCGGGCCACCCTGCGGGGGGACGGCGGCGCTGTCGGCGGAGAAGTCCGGCAGGTTCGGCCGCACGCCGGGCATGAATTTCGGCACCCGCAGGGTCACCTTCATGCCGGCACCGGGAGCGGTCTCGACCATGAGCGCGTAGTCGCGGCCGAACACCTGCTGCATCCGCTGGTTGATGTTGCCGAGCCCGACGTGGGCGCCGGTGCGGTGCTGGCTGCGGAGGTCCGCGAGCTTGGCGGGCTCCATGCCGATGCCGTCGTCCTCGACGCTGATCAGCGCCTCGGCGCCGTAGTCCTCGGCGATCACCGTGACGCAGCCGCCCGACGGCTTCGACGCGAGGCCGTGTTTGACGGCGTTCTCCACCAGCGGCTGGATGATCAGGAACGGGACGACCACCGAAAGCACCTCGGGCGCGATCTTCATCCGCACCTCGAGCCGTCCGCCGAAGCGGGCGTTCTCGATGGTCAGGTACCGGTCGATGTTCCGCAGTTCCTCGGCGAGCGAAGTGAACATTCCTGACGTCCTGAACGAGTAGCGCGTGAAGTCGGCGAAGTCCTGAAGCAGCTCTCGCGCCTCCTCCGGATCTGTCCGGATCAGCGACGAGATGGTGTTGAGCGCGTTGTAGACGAAGTGCGGCGAGATCTGCGCGCGCAGCGCCTTGATCTCTGCCTGCTGGAGCTGGTTCTTCGACTCGTCGAGGCGCGCCAGCTCGAACTGGGTGCAGACGAACTGCGCGACCGCGTCGGCCATCTGCACCAGCCGCCCGCGCGTGCGCCCGACGACCAGCAGCGCCGCCTCGGTCTCGCCCTCGACGATCAGCGGGACGATCACCGC
Organism: Amycolatopsis sp. lyj-84; assembly: GCF_046549075.1. NCBI lineage: Bacteria > Bacillati > Actinomycetota > Actinomycetes > Pseudonocardiales > Pseudonocardiaceae > Amycolatopsis > Amycolatopsis sp. lyj-84. Next base: position 26,485 of record NZ_JAJPWO010000008.1, on the reverse strand, counting down.
GGTCCGCATCCGGCAGGTGCCGCGGTGGTTGCACGGCATCTTGTCGTGCGCGACGACCTCGCGGCGGTGCTTGCGGATCGCGTTGCCGATGGCGTCGACGAGATCGACGTAGTGGTCGTTGGCCTCGCCGTCCCAGGACAGCAGCGTGCCTTCGCTGTCGGTGATGCCGACGGCGACGCAGTCGAGCATCTCCAGCAGCTGGCTGGTGATCTTGTCGGCGACCTGCTCGTCGAGCCCCTCACGGAGATCCGGCGTCGCCTTGGACATCCGGTGGACGGCCTGCAGCACCGCGTTCTCCACGATGCTCGCGGGACGCCTCAGCTTGATCAGCAGGACGACCACGAGGATCGCGAGCAGCAGCGCGACACCCCACGGGATGATCTGCGCGATTTCGAGCCCGGACACGGCGTCCATGCTCTGCGCTCGACCAACCGGGTGCAAGGGCTGCTCCCCACTTTCCGTTGAGTTGTGACAACTGAGGGTGGGGCCGACCCTACCCAAGACCGGGGTGTTCTCCCCATGGTCACTCCCCGTCGACCAGTAAAGACTCCTCCGTAGGCAATCGCTTCCGGGGGAGGAACACAATGCGCGGAACGGGGAAGCTCGCGGCGGGCGCGCTGGCGGGGGTCCTGCTGGCGAGCGTGCCGGCGGGGACGGCGGCGGCGACCGGGGATCCGGTGCGCACGGCGGTCGGGAACCTGGTCGCGGAAGGGGGATTCCCGGGAGCGGTCGTCCAGGTCCGGAACGGTGAGACGGTCTCGCGGTTCGGCGCCGGGTACGCGAACCCGGTCACGCGCGAACCCGCGGGACCGCATCACCGGTTCCGGATCGCCAGCAACACCAAGGCGTTCGTCGCCGCGGTGGTGCTGCAACTGGCGGGTGAAGGCGCGCTTTCACCCGACGATTCGATCGAGCGGCGGCTGCCCGGCGTCGTGCGCGGACCGGGCTACGAGCCGGAAAAGATCACCCTGCGGATGCTGCTGAACCACACGAGCGGCGTGCACGATCCGCTGGATCCGCATTTCTTCGACCCGTACCTCGTCCGGGGGAACCGGGCGCACATCTATCCGCCGTCGGAAGTGATCCGGCGGTCGCTCACCGACCCGCCCTCGTTCGCGCCCGGGACGAAGGCGGACTACTCGAACACGGGATATCTGTTGCTGGGCAAGGTGATCGAGAAGGTCACCCGCAACGACGTCCGCGAAGAGATCCAGCGACGGCTCCTCGATCCGCTCGGCCTCGGGCGGACGTACTTCCCGCTCTGGTCGCCGTTCCTGCGCGGACCGCATCTGCGCGGATACGACCTGAGCGAACCGGCGAAGAACATGACCGTGTTCAGTCCGTCGTACGACTGGACCGCGGGCGCGATGGTCTCGACCGTCGACGAACTCGCGACGTTCCATCGCGCGCTGCTGGCAGGACGGCTCCTGGAACCGGCGCAGCAGGCGGAACTCGAGCGACTGGTGCCGCAGGGCGAGTTCGGCGCGTACGGCGCCGGTGTCGAGACGCTCAACCTCCCGTGCCCGGGCGGCCCGAAGAGGGTCTGGGGGAACACCGGGGCGGGGCCGGGGTTCTACAGCGTCTCGATGAGCACCGAGGACGGCTCGAAGCAGATCGTGCTGGCGTTGAACGTGTACGACCTGGCGAAGGACGTGGCGCACGAGGATCCGCTGCCGAGCAGTCCGCTGCCGGCGGTCGCCGCGGCCCTCTGCTAGCTCATTTCAGCAGGCGTGACATCCGCCGGTCGGCCAGCGGCTTGCCGCCGGTCTGGCAGGTCGGGCAGTACTGGAACGACTTGTCCGCGAACGAGATCTCGCGGATCGTGTCGCCGCAGACCGGACATGGCAGCCCGGTCCGCGCGTGCACCCGCAGCCCGGACCGCTTCTCCCCCTTGAGCCGGGCCGCGGACTGGCCGACCGAGCGCGTCACGGCGCTGGTCAGCACCTCGCGAATGGCCTCCGAGAGCCCGTCGAGCGCTCCTTCGGACAGCTTTCCGGTTGTGGCGTAAGGAGAAAGCTTCGCCATGTGCATGATCTCGTCGGAGTAGGCGTTGCCGATCCCGGCGAGCAGCGACTGATCGGTCAGCGCCGTCTTCAACCGCTCGGTGCGCCCGGTGAACAGCTTCTCGAGCCCGGCCCGGTCCAACGACAGCGCGTCCGGCCCGAGCCGCGCGATGCTCGGGACCTCCTTCTCCGGATCGCGCACGATCCAGACCGCCAGCCCCTTCTTCGTGCCCGCCTCGGTGAGGTCGAACCCGGGACCCGCGGCCGCGTCGAGGTGGACGCGCAGCGAGATCGGCCCCTTGCCGGGTTTGAGCGGCGTCGGCGACAACGCGTCGGACCAGCGCAGCCACCCCGCCCTCGCCAGGTGGACGACCAGATGGAGATCCCCGGCGACGAGGTCGAGATGCTTGCCGAAGCGGCCTGCCCCGGTGACCTCGCGGCCGTGCAGCTCGGTCCACGGCGGTGTCGCCGTCTTCAGCACGCTGAGGGACGACACGTCGACACGGAAGACCGTCTTGCCCACCGCGTGTTCACGCAGGTGGTGAGCGAGCGCTTCGACCTCGGGTAACTCGGGCATGCGCCCAGTCTCGCGCGTTCAGGCCGCCGCGACTACTCCACCGGGTGCAGCGGACCGTCGAAATCGGGCAGTGAGTGCTTCTGGATGGTCTTGGTGATCTTCGAGACCTCGCCGCGCACGGTGAACATGCCGCGGATCGTGCCCACCCAGCGCTCGGACGGCCTGTCGCCCGCCAGATCGCCCTCGGTCTCGGCGACCACGGTCCACGGACGGCGCAGAATCCACCGCAACGGGAAGAACAACGCGATCAGCAACAGGGCCAGCGGAACCCAGGACGGGATCATCACATCCGTCGGGGTCCACATGATGAGCACGAGCGCGAGCACCGCCGTCACGACGATCATCGCGATCCCCGGACCGTAGCTGCCTGCCACATCGTGCTCGAAATCGTCCGCAGTCGCGGGAGCACGCCATTCCATCTGGGCTCGGACCACCCAGTCACGGCCGTCCTCGCCGTGCACCAGCCGGTTCATTCAGTCGCCTCCCGCGCGGCCGCTCGCTCGTCGTGAGCGACCCCCACCGTACCGTGATCACGGCCGGATTCGCGAGAGTTCGAAAGCGATACGTCCCTCTCGGGAGTTACGGGCACGTCGGGTAGTCGATGCCCGGTTCCGGATAGTGAGAAGTCGGCTCCACCGGGCTCGGCTCGTCCTCCGACGACTCGTCCGGTTGCGTCCCGGTGCCGCCGTCAGGGGTGCCCGTCACCGGCGAAGTGGACCCTTCCGGGTCTGGCGCCGCCTCCGTCGTGTCCGGATCCGAAGGCGTCGTGGAGTCCCGTGGCGTCGTTGTCGGGTTCAGCGACTCCTCGGTCGGGTTGAGCGTCTCGGACGGCGGGATGTCGTCCCGCTTCGAGGTGGTCTGGTTCGTGCCGGTCTCCGGCGGGACCTCGTTCCGCGGCGAGGTCTCCTGCGACGGGACCAGACCGGGCTGTGGCTGAGGCTGCGGCTGCGGCCGCGGCCGCTCGAAGTCTCCGCCGCCGAGTTCCTTCCGCGCCGTGCCCGCACCACCGGGCAGGTTCGGCAGGTCGGCCACGCCGAGTTCGGCGCCCGGGCCCAGCCCGGTCGCGACCGGCCCGGAACCCTTGCCGTGGAGCCGGTCTTCGGCGATCCGCTGCGGCGGGATCTCCACCGGCCGATCCTGGGCCGGAGGGGCGACCTGGGCCGGCAGCAACGCCAGCTCCGGCAGCCCGCCACCGGACAAGCCGATCGTGTGCGTGACGTCGGTGCCGAACACGGCCGGACCGGCGACGATCCCGACCGCGCCCGCGGCCGCCGTCGACGCCACCGCCATGCCGACCTTCACCTTCGAGCCGAGCAGAAGCCCCTTCACCGACGCGGCGAAACCGGACAACGCCCCGCTCGCGTGGGCACCGGCCGCGGCAGGCAGCAGGAGGGCCACCACGCCGGCGTGCGCCCGCAGCGAAGAACAGACGTCACGCAGCTCGTCGTGCGTGGCCCGGCAGGACTGGCACCCGATCAGGTGCGCCTTGATCCGGCGAGCCTCGGCCCCGGTGACACTGCCCGCGGTGAACCCGCCGAGCTTCTCCACCACCGCCCGGCACGAATCCGGACCGCGGTTCACCGACAGATGCGCCTGCAGATACGCCGCCCGCAGGCCCTGACGCGCCCGCCGTGCCAACGCCGCCGTCGCGTTCGCGCTCAGCCCGAAATGCGGCGCGACCATCGACGGCTGCTCGCCCTCGACCTCGGTCTGCCACAACACCGAACGCCAGCGCTCCGGCAAACTCGTGAAAGCCGTCGTGATCAGCGAGTGCTCGGCCGTCCGGGCATGCGTGTCCGCGCCCGCCCCGGCCCGGAAGGTCAGCTCGTCGTCGCTCACCGGAACGTCACGGCGCGCGCCATGCCACTCCCACGAGACCCGGCGAGCCACCGTCAGCAGATACGCGCGGACGTAGTCCCGCGGACCGGCACCCCGGCGCAACGCCTGAAGCACCCGGAAGAAGGTCTCGGCCGTGATGTCCTCCGCCTCCGACCGATCGGAGGCCAGACTGCGGGCCAGCCGCCGCACCGCGGCGGCGTGAAGTTCGAAAAGCTCTCCGAAGGCGGCGTCCTCCCCCTCGCGGAGCCGCTGGAGCAATGCCTGCTCGTCGGATTCCGAGGCCGCCTGAAGCGGCACCGTGCCCTGCTCGGTCATCCGGCCAGGCACCTCCTCCCCGAAGGACTCACCATTCGGTCGAATGGGGACACCATACGGAGGTATGCAGCCGTCGTCACCCCTTGTACGCCAGGTGTGACACCGAAGCACCTGTCGGGGTGGGTCAAAACCGCTACAGACGGTCCGTGTATGGTGTGTTCACTGCTTCAAACGAGTGTTGAAGCGTGAAAGTCACATGCGGATGTAGCGCAGCTGGTAGCGCATCACCTTGCCAAGGTGAGGGTCGCGGGTTCGAATCCCGTCATCCGCTCGCAAGTGGGCGCGATGTGTCCAGGGAACGCCTGGACCATGGCTTGCTCGCCATCACTCTCGGGGGCCGAGCCCCCGAACCCCCACGGTGCCTGCACCTCACCTTCTCGGGTGGGTGCCGAGCACGTGGGGTTTCTTGTTTTTCCCTCCTTTTGCTTCGATCCGGTGGTTACTAAGTGCTACAGGTTCAGTGAGCGGAGTCACACGACCGTAGTAATTCGGATTTGTGCATATGTGGGGTGCCGCCCTCGTGCTCAGGAGGCCATGCAGGCGGGCTGCGGGCGCTTCCACAAGGTCACCAGCCGACCGTTCGGTAGGGGCCGCGTCGTGACCGGCGTGAACCCCGAAGCCGTCGCGGCGGACACCATGGACGGCGGGTCCACCTTCGGCTCGAACTCGTTGATCGTGCCCGTCGCAGTGAACAGCAGGCACGTCTTGCTCGCGTCGCCGCTGTTGCTGTTCCGGCGCGAGGTCAGCCAGGCCCGGTAGTCCGGCTCGGTGTTCCCGTCCTCCGTCGGACTGACCTGTGGCAAAGCCACCCCGTAGCCGTACCTGCGCAGCATCTCCAGCTGCAGGGTGTTGGTGTTGAAGAGCCGGTCACGGAACCCGAACGCCGTCGCCCCGCCCAGCGCGTGGTTCTCCTCCACCTGCCCGGCCGCCCACTCCGCGACGGCCTTCCACTCCCGCACCGTCTCCACGCTCACCGGTTCGGTGACCCGGCCACCCGGATCGACGTAGATCTGCGGCGACCCGCGGCCGTCGGTGATCTTGGACGTGCCCAGCACCGGGAGATCCACCGACCAGACGTGCGCGGTCGGCAGCCGCAGGTCCACCAGCGGCACCGACGCCACCAGCCCCACCACCGCGACCGCGAACGGCAAGGCCCGCCGAAGCGAACGATGCGCGCGGTACAGCCCCCAAAGCGCCAGGATCGCCATGGACGGGATCAGCGGCAGGAAGAAGGCCGTCCCCGCGTTCTTCGACGTCAGCACCGCCACGCCGCCTTCCGCGACGAGCAGCGCCGACGGGAACAACGGGGACGCCACCATCGAGCGGAGGGTTTCCTTCACCGGACCGGTCCGGACCTTCGCGACCGCCACGACGATCGCGGCGACCAGCCCGGCGCACAGCAGCACCGTGTGCGGCAGCCCGTGGTCGAAGATCAACAGCTTCAACCGCTGGACCCAGGCACCGGGATTGAAGACGCCCGCCTGCTCCCCGAACTCCACGGACTGCTTCCCGTAGCCGAAACCCGTGAGGTACTGGAAGACCCGCACGCCGTTGGGCACCAGCCAGATCGCCGCGACACCGGCACCCACGACCGCCGCCAGCGCGAACCACTTCAACCGCTTCATCCGGTCGTGCGGGACGGCCGCCTGGATCAGCGCGGCCAGCACCAGCCCGGGCACGAACGCGACGGCCATCGTCCTCGACAGCGGCATCAGCCCGACGAAAATCCCGAAGAGCACGACGAACTTCGGTTTCGACAGCCCCTCGGAACGGACCAGGAAGTAGATCGCCGCGGTCGTCATGACCGCCGCGGGAAGCGCGAAGTGGTAGGCGCGGGCCTCGAAGATGACGCCGGGGGCGGTGGCGATCAGCGCGGTGGCGATCCAGGCGAGCGGACGGCCCGCGACCCTGTCGGCCACGGCGTACGTGAGCAGGATCAACGCCACCCCGGCCAGCAGCGGGACGACGAACGCGGCGACCGTGCCCGTCCCGGTGGCGAAGAAGTGCAGTGAGGTCAGCGCCGGAAGCAGGGGCGCCTGGATACCCGGGGCCTCGACGGCTTCGACCCAGCCGGTCACTCCGTCCCGGAGCGCGGCGCCGTGATTGTTCAAGGCCATGCCGAAGTAGCCGGCCTCGTCGATGTCGAACACCTGGCCGTCGCGGTAGAGAACGATCCACCGGAAATTGACGGCCAGCCAAGCGAGCGCCACCCCGAGCAGGACCCATGTGTTCACCTGGACGCGGCGAATCCCCCTGGTCAAGACCATGGTCGAGAATCTAGCCGCGCGGGCGGGCCCGCCGGATCTCGGGCGCTTCGTTCAGATCTCGTAGCCGTCGATCACGGTGGGCGCGACCGGGGACAGATGGTCGTCGCCGCGTTCGGTGACCAGGCCGCGGGCCATCCGGTACACCTTGAATTCGTTGTCGTGCGCGGGGTCCTGGTCGTCCCAGACGTGCAGGAGACCGTAGGAGCCGGGCGCGAGGTCGCCGACGCGGGTGAACAGGTCCACCAGCTCCGGCGCGATGGCCGTGCCGTGCTTGTCCATCCCGCCCAGATGCAGCACCGGCACCCCGGCGGCCCAGCGCAGGTCCACCAGATCGCCGTCGTCGAAATCGCGGACGGCGCGGTGCACCCGTTCGACGATGCGCTCGAGCAGCGCCGCGTCATCGTCGCCGGAAGGGCTCGCTTGGATGGTCACCCACCCGTGATATTCGAACACCTGCCTGAGTTTAGGCAGGTCCGCCCGCCGGACGGCGGTCAGCCCGCCATCGCGGCCGGCGCGCCGTCACGTCGCAGCGCGTTCTTGAAGACCCTTTCGCCGTGCTGCTCGAAAGCGGGCACGAGCTTCTCGCCGTAGACGCACAAGGTCCGTTCCCAGGGATGCCCGAGCGTGCCGAAGCGGAAGTCGTTCGCCAGGAACATGTGATAGTCGGTGCGCGGGAACACCGGGACCGGCCACGGGTCGAGCGCGGCGTGCCGATGGGGGTAGAAGCGGTACGACTGGTGCTGCCAGTGCAGCACCCACACCCACTCGTCCTCGGCGACGCAGTCCTTCAGTGCCGAGAGCGCGACACGGGCGACGTCGTTCTGCTCGACGGCGTACGGGCCGAGCCGGAATTCGGCCGACGAACGGTCCAGTCCCCCGGGCGCGAGATCCCACGCGACCGAGGGAGCGGGCTCACGGAAGCCCGGCCACGCGTGCGCGTAGGTACTCGGCCAGAACGCGAGCTTGTCGTAGACCCAGTACCAAGCCGGCTCATCTGTGACCCTGGAGACGGCTTCCCAAGCGTTGTTCACGAGCGACCCTCGGTGGTTCGGCCGATTAAGACTGGGAAAGCTTCGTGTTCAAGGCTCAAGTTGTCCAGCTCGTGGGCAGACTCCGTGCAACTGTCACCTGATCAGGTGTCTTGCGCCGCCGCCGGAACCGTGAGAATGACGGTGCGTGAACGGCGAGCCCACCGAATGCGGGCTCGCCGTCGCTCGATCACGCGGCCGCCTCCCAAAGGCTCATGAAGGCCGAGGCCTCACTCCGTACCCACGGCCGCACCTTGTCGCGGTCTCGCGGCGACAACGCGAACTCCTTCGACCGCCGGACGTCGATCACCAGCGGGCGCCCGCCCGGCCGCAGCTCGTCCATGGTCTGCTCCAGCAGCCACAGCACCAGCTGCGCCGCGTCCCGGCTCAACGGCTCCTCCTTGAAGTAGAGCCAGGTCACGTGGACCGGGCCGTCGCCCTTGCGCAGGCCGAGGTGCGGATTGATGCCCACCTCGAGCGTGCCGAGCCGCCACCGGGACCGGCCGACCTCGGCCAGCCGCAGGTCACGGCGCCCCAGGTAGCGCAGCCAGCCGTTGGCGATTTCGGTGTAGTGCGGCCGCGTGCGCTCGTCCGCGTTCTCGACGAGGGCGCGCATGACCTCGCGATCCCGCCCGGAAATCCGTCCGGCACGGATCGCGTTCGCGGCGCGGAGGTAGAAGTTGAACCCGCCCCGGGCCGGGTCCTCGTACTGACGGCGCCAGCGCCGGACGAAGGAGGAACGCGAGGGACCCGAGCTCGTGCTGTACCCCACGAACGTGGGCAGGGTGATGTAGGCCATCCGTGTCTGCCTTTCGCCGCTGTTCCTGCTGTACAACGACCATTTTAGAACACATGTACGACAGAAACCGGCGCCTTACGGGTGACGCGGGCCAGGAGGCCAGGGACCTTCGAGCAGCTCGGCCGATTCCTCGAGGATCGGCACTTCGCAGACGTCCCTCGGGGTGAGATCGGTCGGGATCCAGTTGTCGAGCATCGCCGACCAGCGGGTGATCCCCCGCAGCGACGACGGGGAGCCGAGCAGCTCACCGACCTCGCTGACCAGCGCGCCACCGGCCGCGGGCGAGAGGTCGCCCTTGACCATCGCGGTGAGCCAGCCATGGATCAGCAGCCAGCGGGCGGCCGTCGGATCGGCGGGCAGTTCGAGGCCGAGTTCGTCGACTACCTGACAGAACGCCTTGTCGACAGCGTCTTCGGCCGAGGACTCGAGGCCGGCGAGCAAGGCAAGAGAAGGGGCGTCGAGTCCGGCGACGATCGCGTCCAGCCCGGCCTCGACCAGGTGGGACGTGCGGACGTCACGTCCGGCGAGCCTGCCGATGGCCAGCTCGCGCAGCGCGCCGCGACACGCGTCGATTTCCGTCACCGGGCACTTCCCACGTCAGCCACCGTACCGGCGGGACCGGTCCGCCGCCTCTGACCTGCCGAAAGAGGGCTGAAGGGGACTTTCCCCGCATCTCACGCGACGAAGGGCGCTTTCCCCGCATGACATGCGGGGAAAGCGCCCTTCACCCAGCGCATGATCCGTGCTGGACCGGGTCGTGAATGGACGCAAGAATGTGGAAAGACCACATCAACCACCCATAAGGGTGCATGCAAGACTGGCTGCCCACACCCGGCGGCAGGGGGGCCAAATGAGCTGGCAAGACGAGCTTCGACAGCTGGACGTCGAGCTGGCCGCGGGTCGCATCGGGCACGCCGAACACCGCAGGAAGCGCGACGAGCTCCTGGCCGAAGCCTCCGGCGGGACGATGCCGTCGCCGGTCCCCTCGCCGCTGCGACGTCCGGGCGGGGCATGGCACAGCACCAATCCCGCCGCCCGGCCGGTCGAGATGCCCACCGTCACGGTCCCGGAGCCCCAGCCGTACCAACAGCCCCAGCAGGCCTACGCGCCTCCTCCGCCGCCGCCGGAACAGCGCACTCAGCCTTTCGACACCGAGAAGCCCCGGCCGCGCGAAAAGAAGCCCGTCCCCCGGATCGCGGACCACAAGACGACCGCGCCCTCCCCCGCCGACATCAATCCGACGGTGTACCTGCGCGCCGAGCCACCTCCGATCAGGGACAAGCCGTCAACCCGTCAGCTGAACCGGCCGCTCCCGCCGCTGGCCCCCGAACCCGGTCCGCGGCACCACGCTCCAGCCGAGGACTACGCGGTCGTCGGCAAGCGCAAGCCGACTTGGCTGTTCATCGGCGCCGGCGTGCTGGTCGTGCTGGCGCTGATCATCGGCGGAACGCTGTGGCTGGGTTCGTCGCCGTCCTCGAACGTCGCCGAGCGGCCGCCGTCGCCGAGCATCGCCCAGCCGCCGGACGGGCTCACGCCGTCGGGCCAGCCCAACAGCGCCCAGACGCCGTTGGAAGACCGGCTGCCCGCGCTGCCGGGAACGCCGTCGAAGGACAACTCGACGATGTCGGTCGCGAAGGGCGTCGAGCTCAATCTCTACTCGAGGGCCGCGGGCGATTACCTCGCGTCCAAGAACGTCGCATCGATCACCCACAAGGGCTCGAACGAGGGTACGAACGGTTACCTCGTCCTGGTGATCCCGGCGAACGACGCGAAGGACGCCGCCGCGATCGTCAAGTACTTCCGGGAGAACTCGATCAACGCCGGACTGCGCGAGCAGCGCGTCGGCGACCGGCTCGCCCTCGTCGGCGCGAACAAGAACGGCCAGCTCAGCGGCATCGGTTACGTCTCCGGGACGATGGCCGTGACGACCTGGGTCTCGCAGCCGCTCGGCGGCGACCCGAAGGCGCTCGACACCCGGCTGGAGCAGACTCTGACCTCCTTGGACACCGTTCTCCCGGCGAGCTGAGAAGCGCGGGTCGCGGGGAGATCACGATTCGACCCGCGAGGGCGGACCTAGTCCGGGCAGTGCAGAATGTGCGAGGTCACCGCAGTGGTGGTATCGCGAAGGCCGGGAGCGGGGCTCCCGCCGGAATCGGATAAGGGGGCCGGTGGTGTCCTGGCAGGAAGAGCTGCGCAATCTGGACGAGGAGCTCGCATCGGGACGGCTCTCCGCGGACGATTACCGGCTCCGCCGTGACCAGGTGCTGTCCTCAGCGGTCGCGTACGGCGACCCGGCCCAGCAGCAGGTCCAGCAGCCCGGCCAGCAGCCCGGCCAGCAGCCGCAGCAGCCCTTCCAGCAGCAGCCGCCTCCCGCCGCTCCGCAGCAGCAGGCGCCGCAGCAGTCCGGCCAGCAGGCCAGCGCCGACTCGACCCAGATCATCGCGCCGGTGAACCAGCCCCCGCAGAGCGGTGAGGGCGAGCGCACCCAGGTCGTCTCGAACTGGCAGCAACAGCAGGCCGATCCGAACCGCACCCAGGTCGTGCCGCCGATGGCGTCCCCCGCGGGCGGTTTCCCGCAACAGGGGCATGCGTCCCCGGCGGGCGGCTTCCCCCAGCAGGGCCAGGCCTCGCCCGCGGGCGGCTTCCCCCAGCAACAGCAACAGCACCAGCACGGCTACCAGCAGCAACAGCCGCAGCAGCAGGGTTGGACCGACACCGACGCCAGCCCGCCGTGGGGTGGTTCGGACTTCCCGCCGATCTCGCCGGTCGGCAGCACGGAGTGGGTCAAGCAGGGCCCCGAGCTGTTCGAAGACAAGCCCAAGGGCAAGGGCGGCAAGATCGCGATCATCGCGATCGTCGCCGTCCTGGTGCTCGCCGGTCTGGGCGTCGGCGGCTACTTCGCCTTCAAGGGCGGCGGTGACGAGCCGGCGGATCCGACGGCCCAGCCGCAGCCGACCCAGTCGCAGAACGCGCCTCCGACGTCGTCGGCCAAACCGAAGACGCCCGAAGAGCTGCTGTTCGAGAAGATCCCGGAGCAGTCCGGTGAGGAAGACTCGAAGAGCGGCGCGATCCCCGCGACCCAGCTCACCGAGCTCGCCGGCCTGGAGAAGGGCGAGGCCGACCTCGTCATCGCCGCGGGCGTGAAGCAGGTCGCGTACCGGGGCTCGCAGAAGCAGCCGGACGAGACCGGGCCGCAGCCGGCGAAGATCTCGGTCACGGTCATCCCGCTGACCAGCCCCGGCGCCGCCAGTGACCTGGTCAAGCAGCTGCGCCAGTACCAGACGGGCAACGGCTTCGTGCAGATCACCGAGCCGCTGCCGGGCATGCCGCCGAAGCTGAACTTCCAGAAGAAGATCGGCAGCGACAAGGGCGCCTACCGCGGCACCTGGATCAGCGGCAACAACATCGTCCGGGTGGACATCCTGCAGAACCCGCTCGGCGGGGAAGACGGTGAGAAGGCGTTGAGCGGCACGTACCAGCGTGCGGTGAAGAAGACGCTGGAAAACTACGCCGTCACCAGCTAATCGATGACCGCCGAGAAGGCACGGCTGCTCACGACTCTGCTCTCCCTCGCCGGGGACACCGGTTCGCTGTCCGACGAGCTGCACTTCGCGGGCTGGGATGCCACCGAGAGCGTCGCGCTCGACCACGGCACCGCGAACGTCCTCCGGGCGCTCGTGCTGCCGAAAGCGGCGAGGGTCCTCGAAGTCGGTGCCGGTTTCGGCGGTCTGACGCGGTATCTGGGCGAGGTCTCGGAGAGCGTGCACGCCGTCGAGGCCGACCCGGTCCGCGCCGCCGCGGTGCGGTTCCGCACCCGCGATCTCGGCACCGTGACGGTGTCCGACCGGCTGGTCACCGAGACCTACGACTTCGCCGTCGTCCAGCAGCCCTACGCGACGCGGAACCTGCTGGACTGGGTTCGCGAGCGACTGTCGCCGACCGGCGCCGTCGTGGTGCTGACGTCTTCGCGTGGTGTCACCGGGACGCTCGCGGCGGCGGGTCTCGAAGTGCAGCGTGAGCTGCTTTGTTCTCCAGGTCACGAGGTCGCCCGCGCGGTTCGCGGCGCGCAGATCGACGCCGAACTGCCCCGCCTGTCGGCCGCGATCAGCGGCGGTCCCGCGAACGGCCTCGCCCTGCTGTGCGGCCCCGGCGCCGCTTCGCTCTGGCCCGCGTACCGGCTCGCGACCTACTTCAACACCGCCGAGCGCGCGGCGTTCGCCTGCACGCGCGCCGACGTCGTGCGCACCGGGGAGGGCGCCGAAGTCCGCCGCACGCCGCTCGTCCCGTCGCCGCCGGTCGCCGGGATCTCGGTCGGACCGTGCACGGACAAGGTGCACGACGCCCCGACGATGGTCGAGGTGCTGCTCGACGAGCCGGAGCGTGTCGCGGAACTGCTCACCGGCTGGCGGGATCTCGTGCGCGCGGAGGCCGCGCGCGGGGTCGAGGCGCTGTGGGATCTGGTGCCGCACAACGTGCTCGTCGACGGCGCGACGCTGCGCCCGATCGACCTCGAATGGCGGAACGCGGGCGCCGGAGTGGCCGAAGTGGTCGAGCGCGGAGTGCTCGTGCTGGCCGACAAACTCGCCGACGCGGGCTGGTCCGCGGCGGCGGACGACGGCTCGATGCGCGACCTGGCCTGCTGGCTCGGAGTGCTGATCGGCCTCCATCCCTCCTTTGTGGACGGTGCGACGGCGCGTGAGGTCGACTTCTCGGTGATCGGCTCGAGCGGCACCGTCCACGGCACGCACGAGGTGCGTGAGGCCATCGCCGAGATTTGGCGAAAGCGCCTCCAACGGAGGCCCCACGGGTACCGTTCAACCGACGTCGGCGCCGGTGTGGCGGCGAACGAAGACGAGGTAGCGAAGCGATGACGAGCCTGCATACCGCCGGCATCCTGACCCCGGACCGGCCGGTCGGGCACCTGTTCGAGCTCCGGGGCTGGACGACCGGGATCAGCCGGATCGACGAGATGTCCGTGACCATCGCGGACGTCGAGGCGAACCTGTTCCCCGAGCCGTGCCCGGGCGCGCCCGAAGGCACTTTCGGCTGGCGTGCCGTCCCGGCCACCTGGGTTCCCGCGGGCACCCAGGACATCGTCGTCGCCGGCCCGGACGAACGCGTGCTGAACCAGGCGACCGTCCACGTCGGAACGCTGCCGGGTGAAGAACCGCTGTGGCTGGGCGAACTCGAAGCGCCGAAGCAGGGCAAGGTCGCCGAAGGACACGTCGTCTACGTGACCGGGTGGGCCATGTTGCAGGGCCGCGCGCCGAGCTTGATCGAGGTCATGGTCGAAGGCGGCGGCACGGTCAGCGCGCGCACCCGCCTGCCGCGCAAGGACGTGCCCAAGGAATTCCCCGGCTTCGACGACGCCGCTGTCAGCGGGTTCGAGGCTTGGGTGCCCGTCGACCTCCCGTACGGCGAAGAGCGGACGCTGTCGCTTCGCGTCCGGTACCGCACCGAAGGCGTCGGCGAGGTCGTGTCGGCGAAGCGCACCTTCACGCTTCGCAACCCCGTCGCGGACCCGGACGACGCCGAGCTTTCCGACGAACTCGCCGGTGACACCGCCCGCGCGATGGCACGCGTGAGCATCCCGACGGATCCGAAGCACGTGCTGGTGTTCACGCACAGCCTCGGCGTCGGCGGCGGGCAGCTGTGGCTGCAGGAACTGCTGAGCCGGATGGTGACCGACCACGGCTGGCAGGTCAGCCTGGTCAGCGAAACCGACGGCCCGCTGCGCGCGGACTGCCACGAACTCGGCATCCCCGTCCATGTCACGACGCACTACCGGAACCAGACCGTCCCGGCCTACGAAGGTCACGTCGCCGAGCTGGCGCGCTTCGCGAAGTGCTCCGGAGCGGGCGTCGCGCTCGTCAACACGCTCGGCGGCTTCGTCGGCGCGGACGCGGCGAAGCGCGCCGGAATGCCGACGGCGTGGGTCATCCACGAGAGCTTCTCGCTGCCCGCGTTCGCGTACCAGAACTGGGGCCCGGTGAAGCCGCCCGCCGCGGTTTGGCAGCGCTGGGAAAGCACGCTCGCCGAGGTCGACAGGCTGCTGTTCGTCGCGGACGCGACGCGCGAGATGTTCCTCCCGTACAGCAAGCCGGAACGCTGCCGGACCGTCCGCTACGGCACGCCGATGCACAAGTTCGGCGGCCGGACGCGGTCGGAGACACGGCGGCAGGCGCGGAACATGCTCGGCTACTCGCCGGACGACATCGTGCTGGTCAACATCGGCATCGCGGAATCCCGCAAGGGACAGGCGCCGCTGATCTCGGCGATGGAACGGATCCACAAGGTCCACCCCGAGGCGAAGCTGTCCGTCGTCGGCCTGCACCCGTCGCCGTACGGGCTGGCGATGGAGGAATCGGTCGAGCGCGCCGGGCTGGAGAAGTCGGTCAGCCTGGTGCCGATCCAGCCGGATCCGCTGCGCTGGCTGCAGGCCGCGGACATCTTCGTGAACAGCTCCGACATCGAGTCGCTGCCGCGTTCGATCCTCGAAGCCGTCTGCTGCGGCGTCCCGGTCGCGGCGACCGACGTGTTCGGCGCGCGGGAGATGATCGTCGACGGCGAGACGGGCTGGTTGTTCGAGACCAACGACGTCGACGCGCTGACAGCGGCGTTGCTGCGCGCGCTGGGCACTTCGGCCACGCGCCGCCGCGAGATGGCCAAGGCCGCGCACGAGAAGCTGCTGCCGTGGCTCGACCCGGCGGGCTACGCGCGCGAGTACTCCGAAATCCTGACCGAACTGAGTGGGGGCGTTCATGTCTGACACCGACATTCCCGGCCGTGTCCAGGCCGAGCTGACCCGCCTCCGGGCCGAGCGGCAGGTTTTCACCGCCGAACAGGACCGGCTGAAGGCGAAGCTGGCCGACACCGAGCACGAGCTGCGCGAAGCCACCGCCGCCGCCGCCGCGCCGAACGAGTCCGCCGAGGCGAACCAGGCTGTGTTGAATCAAGAGCTGGCTTCGCAGCGAGAAGAACTCGACGTCGCCAAGGCGCGTCTGCAGGCGCTCGAAGCCGAAGTCCTGCTCGCCCACCAGCAGCGTGACTCGCTGCGCGCGGAGTTGAAGACCTGCCGCGAGGAGCGGGACAAGCTGCGGCTCGCGCTGCTCGACGCCGAACTCGTGGTCTCGGCGGGTGTCGTCGACGCGGACATCCTGCCCGGTGGCGAGCCGTCGGCCGACCGGCAGCGCCTGCTCAACGCCGAACGTCTCGCCGCCGAGATGGCCCGCGAGCTCGACGCCACGCGCCGCACCGTCAGCTGGCGGGTCACCGCGCCGCTGCGGGTCGTGCGGAAGAAGATGGACCGGCCGTGACCGAACTCTGCTTCGTCTCCGCCGAGGGCGGTTCCGCCTTCATGGAGGAGCTCCTGGAGGTGGTCGCCGACGCCGTCCGCACGGCGGGCGGCAAGGCGCGGACGGCGGTCGGCAAGTACCCCGAGGCCGGCGGCGACACCGTGTACGTCGTCGTCCCGCACGAGTACTTCGTGACCGCCCCGGACGCCGACTTCCCGACCGCCGACCAGTGCCGTCGCACCATCGGGTTCTGCGTGGAGCATCCCGGCACCGCGACCTTCGAGCGCAACGCCGAACTGCTCTCCATCCTGGGCGGCGCCGTCGACATCAACCAGGATTCGACCGCCGAACTGCGGCGGCGCGGGATCACCGTCGAGCATTTCCAGCTCGGCTACAGCCCGCTTTGGGACCTGTGGGGCGGCGATCTCGACCGTCCGCGCGACCTCGACGTCACCTACCTCGGCACGGCCGAGCGGCGGCGTTCGGTGCTGCTCGGCTCGTACGCGCGGGACCTCGCCGGGCTGCGGACGCGGCTGCTGACCCCGCCGCACGAGCCGATGACCGCCGCCCGCGTCGACTTCCTGCCGGGCAAGGCGAAGTTCGAGCATCTCGCGCGGTCGCGGTTCCTGCTGAACCTGCACCGTGAGCAGAAGCAGACCCTGGAGTGGGTGCGGACGCTCGAAGCGATGACCAACGGCTGCGTGGTGGTCAGCGAGACCTCCTCCGAGGTCGAGCCGCTGGTCCCCGGCGAGCACCTGGTGCTGGCCAGGCCCGAGGCGCTGGGCTCGGTCGTCGCCGCGCTGGCCGACGAGCCCGAACGGGAACGGCACCTGCGTTCGGCCGCCTACGGTTTCGTGAAGTCGCTGGACATGACGGCGTCCGCGCGGCGGCTGATCGACCTGGCGTCTTCGCTGGGTTCGACGCCGGCCGCGGACCTCGCCCCGGCGCGGGCCCTCGCGACGAGCCTGCGGAACCCGGAGAACGCGCTTGCCGTCGACACGCCGTCGTTCGACGCGCGGTTCGCGGGTGACCGGTCCGCTGGTGGCCCGGCCTCGGCCCGCGGGACGGCGTTGTCGGCCCGGATCGCACAGCGCGCGGCGGGGGCCCGGCGGGTCGCCACCCGGCGCTGGGAGTCCGCGGCGGCCTCGCCGTCGGGCTCCGCCGACGTCGACGTGCTGATCGTGCGCCGGACCGGCGAAGTCGACCCGGACGATCTGGCGAACGACCTCCTCACGGGCAGCGTGCGGCCCCGGAAGGTGCTCGTCGGCGAGGACGGCGTGCACCCGTGGCCGCGGCCGCGCCCGTACGACACGCTGCTGCACGACACCCCGCTCGGCCGCGGGCTCACCCGGAACTCCCTGCTGGAGCGCTCGACGGCGTCGTGGCTGCTGGTGCTCGACGGCGGGATGCGGGCCTCGGAGTTCCTGCTGGAGCGTTTGCTGGCCGCTTCGGCGGACGCCGACGTCGTGCACTGCCCGGTCGCGGATCCGGTGGACGGCCTGGTCGGCGCGCTGCCGCCGGAGGAGCGGCGCCTGCGGACGCTGCCGTACCTCGGCAGCGGATATCTGGTGCGGCGGTCGCTGGTCGACGAGCTCGGCGGGTGGAACTCCGAGGTGCTGTTCGAGGGCCTGGAGGATCACCTGTTCTGGCGGCGGGTGGCCGCCGCGTCGCGGCCGACGACGCTGGTGCAGCAGGTCTTGCTGCGGCGGCTGCGGCCGGATCCGGACTCGCGGCCGATGGACCTCGACCCGCATCGGGTTTGGGCGGCCGTCGACAGCGCGCTTTAGCCCACCTCGCGTGCAATGAAAGGCCCGTTACTTGCAAATTTTGCAAGTAACGGGCCTTTCATTGCACTGGGGGTGGGCGCGGCGTTAGCCCGTAAGTGTGAGTTAGGCCGTGTCGGTGAACGTCCTCCCCCGGTGATGCGCCTTATAGGCAGAGCATCGGAAGCCTTCGGATGCCGGACGAGGAGGAGCCACATGGCCTGGGAAATCGCCCTGGTCGCCGCGCTGGCCGTCGTGTTCGTCATCAGGCTCGCGCTGCAGCTGAAGCGCGGCTGACCTAGTCCGATCACTGTCTTGCGCACCCCGCGGCGCAATGAATGAGGTGAACGGGACTTTCCTCGAGGATCACCCGGTGAAAGTCCCGTTTCACCCCATCGCCACCCGTCTTCCGAGGCGCATCTGCGGAATCCGCCGCGGCCGTGCGGCGCGGGCCGGAGAAAGCGGAGGGCCGTCCTCGCGCAAGCGCTTCTTCACGTGGATCGTCTTGTACCCCGTGCTCAGGTAGCCCTCGTTCTTCAGTTTCGCCATCTCGGCGTTGACCGACGCCGGCGAAGCACCGATCGCGGAGGCGATGTCCGTGTGATTCAGGCCGACGTCGATGACGACGCCGCTTTCGCCGGGGACCCCGTAGAGCGCCTGCAACCGGGTCAGGAACGCGGTCAACCGGCACCGGACCTTGGCCGTCGCGAAACCCAGGGCGACGTTCCGCAGCCGCAGCCGGACGGCCAGGTCCAAGGCGATCAAGGCCATCGCCTGCTTGTCGTCGTCGAGAAAGCCGTGGAACGCGTTCTGCGGGACCTCCAGCACGCGGACCGGTTTCGTGGCGACGAACGAGAGGTGACTCGACCGTCTGGCCAGGCAGTCCTCGACGCCGAGGACGTCGCCGGCGCCGAGCAGGTCCACGATCATCGGCGACGTGCCGCCCTGGGCCGCACGGATCGCCTTCACGAAACCGGAGCGCAGGATCAGCACCGGGGGCGCCGGATCGCCTTGGTTGAGCAGCGTCGTACCCGTCGCGTAGTCCACGTGCTTGCCGAGTTCGAGCAGCCGCTGCCGCTGCCGTTCGGTGACCGCCGCCAGGAAATCCCCGCCCATCAGCCCACCACCGCCGCGAACGCGTAGAGGATCGCCGGGAGCCCGGCCACGAGCGCCGCGACCGCCCCGATGACCTTCGCCGGCTGAGCGACCTTTCCCGCGAGCAGGAGCCGGGTGAGGATCGCGGCGAAAACGATGTAGGCGAGAACGACGACGCCCGCGGTGACCACGAGAAGCGGATCAGGAGTATTTGTCGTCAATAGTGACTCCCAGTGAGAGAAGAAAAGTGAATCTGGTTCTTGCCCGGCTGGGTGAGAATCACATCAGGTAGGTGACACCGCCGCTCTGCCGTTCCGCCGAAGACTAGTGCTCAGCGGCATTACGAGAAAGCAACCGGACCTCCGCGAAACCCGTCCAGGGAGCCTCCGAAAGGCCATTTCGCGACGGAAAGTGACCGCCATTCCGTGCGGCGACTCGAGAAAAAATCACGCACCGTACACGAAGGCAGAGGGAGTTCCGACGTGATATCACCGGATTCGTCAGGAAATCAGCACAAGCAGTACGTGCGTATGATTTCGAATCGCCCACCGAAACGCGGCAGCCGCCAGATCGGTACCCTGGTGGAGACGAAGATACGGCGAGAATGACAGCCTGGCCGATCTTCCCTCTTACTCCGCCCGGGACGTGCATCTGCACGTGCAATTCCTTGAATTAACTGAGCGTCAGCATTACGACATGCTTGACGACTCCCCGTGATCGCGAGGGTTTTTTCGGCAATCTCAGCTTTTTGGGGGAATCCGCCCGGTCCGGATAACGCGGTGGGGATTAACGATCAACCCTGGCGAGGGCTGACCAGCCCGGATTCGTAGGCCAGCACCACCAGCTGCGCCCGGTCCCGCGCCCCGATCTTGGTCATGATGCGGCTGACGTGCGTGCGCGCGGTGGCCGTCGAGATCACCAGATGCGCGGCGATCTCGTCGTTCGACATGCCGCCCGCGACCAGGCCGAGGACCTCGCGTTCGCGGTCGGTGATCTCCCGGACGGCGCTCACGTCGATCCGGCGGTTCTCCGGCCGGTCGACGAACTCCGCGATCAGCCGCCGGGTCACGGTCGGCGCCAGCAGCGCCTCCCCCGCGGCGATCACCTTCAGCGCCCGCAGCAGCTCCACCGGATCGGTGTCCTTCAGCAGGAACCCGCTCGCGCCGGCACGCAAGGCCTCGTAGACGTACTCGTCGACGTCGAACGTGGTCAGGACCAGGACTTTCACTCCGGTCAGCTCGGAATTCGCGGTGATCCGTCTCGTCGCTTCGAGCCCGTCGACGCCGGGCATCCGGATGTCCATCACGACGATGTCCGGCCGGTGCTCGACGGCGGCCGCGACGGCCTGGTCACCGTCACCGGCCTCGGCACAGACCTCGAAGCCGTCTTCGGTCTCCAGCAACACCCGGAAACCGGCGCGCACGAGCACCTGATCGTCCGCGAGGACCACTCGGATCATCGTTCCCCCTCGATCGGTAGTTCCACGCGAACCTGGAACCCGCCGTCCACCACGGACGTCGTGAGCGCGCCGCCCAGCGCGGCCGCCCGTTCGGACATCCCGCGCAGCCCGTGGCCGGGCGCGGGTTCGACGGCGCCACGGCCATCGTCGCGGACGAGCAGCGTCAGCGCACCGGTTTTCCGCTCGAACCGGACGTCGACGCCCCGAGCCTGGTTCGCGTGGCGGACCACGTTCGTCAGCGATTCCTGCAGGATCCGGTACGCGGCACCGTCGACCGGCGCGGGCAGCTCGCCCGGTTCGCCGTCGACGCGCACCTCCAGCCCGGCGGCCCGCGCGTGCTCGAACAGCTCGTCGGCCTGGGCGAGGCTCGGCGCGGGCGCCTTGTCCTCCCCGGAACGCAGCACGGCCAACGTCGCGCGAAGGTCCTTCAGCGCCGAAGCACTCGCTTCCTTGATGTTCAGCAGCGCCTCTTTCGCCTGCTCGGGACGCCTGTCGGCGACATGTGCGGCGACCCCCGCCTGGACGTTGATCATCGCGAGGCTGTGCGCCACGACGTCGTGCACTTCGCGGGCGATGGTGAGCCGCTCCTGCTCGGCCATCCGGTGCCGGTGCTCGTCGGCCTGCTCGCGGCGGGCCCGCGCGGCGGCCAGCCCGTTGCGCACCGCCGTCCCGATCCCGACGACCGCGATCACCCAGACCAGCCCCAGCCCGGCCCTCATGTCGAAGGCGCCGAACCCGTGCCGGACGAACAACACGACACCGGCGACCGCGAGCAGCGATCCGCCGGTGATCCCGGCGACCAGCGGGCCGCGGATCTTGGTGAGCACGAACAACGCGATCGTCGGCAGCACGATCGTCGGCCCGCCCGGATTGCCGGACGCGTAGTAGCCCAGCGTCAGCGCGGAGGTGAGCAGGAAGATCGTCATCGGGAAGCGGTGGACGACCAGCAGCGGCACCGCGGTGGCGACCAGCCAGAGCACTCCGGCCGTGGTCAGCGACGGCGCGTCCGGCTGCCAGCGGGAGGCGCTGCTCGTGGCACCGAGGACGAACCCCAGCGGCAGCACCACGCGCAGCACGCGGCCCACCCAGGGGCTCCACGGAAACCGTTCTTTCAGCAGCACAGGACGAAAGCTACCCGGGGTGGAGGGGTATCGCGTCCGTTGGAAAGCGGCTTCCCGGCTACGCCGCGTGCGGTAGCCGCCGCAGGACCGACGTCATCATCAGCACCCCGCCGATCACCTGGACGACCAGCACCGACGCGTGCGCGGCGGATCCCATCGTGAAAGCGCTGAACAGGCCCCACGCTCCTGTGCCCGCCATCGCCCCGGCCCCGGTCCACACCAGGATCAGCCTCGGCCAGAACCGTCCTCGCGACACGGTCGCCAGGGCGATCACGGCCAGCACCCCGAGCACGGCGATCACCACGTCCTGGCCGCGGGCCGACAGGCCGCCGGAGCCGAACGCCCAGCTTCCGTGGCCGACCACGGAAACGAGCGCCGCGGCGATACCGAGTCCGCCCGTCACGCCGATCGTCCCCGGCCGGACGGTGCCGGTGACGACGAACCACCAGCGGTCGCGGGCGTAGAGCACGAACGCGGTCAGCAGCAGCACTCCCTGCCAGGCGAATCCGCCGTAGACGACGGCCCAGACCCAGTTCTCCAGCGGCATCTCGGTCAGCTGGGTCTTCGTCAGGTCGGTGACGATCACCGGAAGGTTCAGCACGATCGGCGCGAGCAGCCCCGTGCCGATCCAGATCGGGAAGAGCACGAGCGGCGCGGGGATCCGGCGGCCCCAGGAGTAGGTGAACGCCAGCGCGAGCACCACCGCGACGACGTCCATCCCGCCGGTGAGCAAGTTGGCGAAGAGCATCAGCTTCGAATCCACAAAGGACGGATCACGGAGGCCGAGGCTGCCGCCCGTGACCCAGGATGCCTTGAGGGTCAGGTACGGAAGCGTGCCGAGGATCGCCGCGTAGCAGACGATCAGGCGGGCACTGGAGATCTTGGGGGTGTCGACTGCTGCGGTCATGCTGTCAGCGTCGGCGTTCACGCCGCGGAAAAACTCCCTCGCGAGCCTGGTCCGCCTCCCTCCTCAGAAGGAAGTGGGCAGTTTCGCCGCGGTTTCCTCGTCCGCCGGGGTCAGCGTCGCCAGGGAGATCTCGGATCGCCGTCCGAGGTACAGGTACGAGAATTCGAACCGCAGCAGGCCCGCCTCCGGGTGCAGATACCGCTTGAGCACGATCCGCTCGGTGGAGACGTCGTGCTCCCTCCACATCCGCTCGAAGACGTCGGACTCCTGCCGCAGCCGCTTGACCAGGTTCTTCCACGCCGGTTCGGCGAGGTGCTCGGCCATCGCCGCCCGGAAACCGGCGACCACGCGGGGCAGGTTGGTCTCCCAATCCGGGAGCCTCCGCCGCCATTCGGGGTTGGTGAGGCACTGGATCAGGGTGTTGCGGTCCTCGAACGGGATCGCGTCGACGTCACCCATCAGCCAGTCGTAGGACCGGTTGTAGGCGAGGATGTCGCAGCGCGCGTTGCGCACGCAGACCGGGAACGGCTCCAGTTTCTCCATCATCCGGTAGACGTTCTGGCTGAGGATCTTGCAGTCCTTCTCCAGCGGCGGTTCGGGCGCGCCGGCGAGGGTGAACAGGTGCGTGTGCTCGTGCGGGTCGAGCCGCAGCGTGCGGGAGATCGCCTCCAGCACCTGCTCGGACGCGTTGATGTCGCGCCCCTGCTCGAGCCACGTGTACCAGGTGACCCCGACCCCGGCCAGCTGCGCGACCTCCTCGCGGCGCAGCCCCGGCGTGCGGCGCCTGCCGCTGATCGGCAGGCCGACCTGGTCCGGGGTGATGCGCTCGCGGCGGCTGCGCAGGAACGCGGCCAGTTCGTGTCGCCGTACGTCGGCCACCTGCGAATCGACGGTCATGGTCACCTCATCAGGTTCGCAAAGCTCGAAGCCGGTTACCAGGTAGTGGTAATACCAGGATAAACACACTCCTGGTACCAGGGTGGGAATCGGCTGATCGTAGTACTCATGACTTCGACGCAAGTTCCGGCGACGCTCACCCGCGTCGCCGCCGGACCGGCCCTGACCTCGGCGGGCCTGGTCACCGTGCTGCTGGGGGCGGCACTTCCACTCATCGACTTCTTCATCGTCAACATCGCCCTGCCCGCGATCGGTACCGATCTGCGTACCTCGTCGGCCACCTTGGAACTGGTGATCGCGGCCTACGGGATCGCGTACGCCGTGCTGCTCGTCGTCGGCGGACGGCTCGGTGACGCCTTCGGCCGTCGCAAACTGTTCCTGATCGGGCTGGCCGCGTTCACCGTCACTTCCCTGCTCTGCGGGATCGCCCCGACGGCGTTGACGCTGGTGCTGGCGCGGGCCGCGCAGGGGGCGGCGGCCGCGCTGATGCTGCCGCAGGTGCTGTCGATCATCCAAGCGACCACGACCGGCGAACGCAGGTCCAAGGCGCTGGGTCTCTACGGCGCCACCGCGGGGCTTTCGATGGTGCTCGGGCAGTTCCTCGGCGGGGCACTGGTCGCCGCCGATCTCTGGGGTACGGGCTGGCGGCCGATCTTCCTGGTCAACGTGCCCGTGGGGATCGCCGGTCTGCTGATCGCGCGGCGCCTGATCCCGGAAAGCCGTTCGAGCGACCCGATCGGCATCGACCGCTCCGGCACCGTTCTCCTGGCGATCGCCCTGGTCTCGCTGCTGCTCCCGCTGGCGGAAGGGCCGGTGCTGAACTGGCCACTGTGGACGATCGTGTTGCTCGTGGTCTTCCCGTTCGCCGCGGCGGGCTTCGTCCACGTCGAACGCCGGATGGAACGCCAGGGCGGTGTTCCGCTGCTGCCGCCGTCGGTGATGCGGATGCCGAGTGTGCGGCAGGGATTGCTGGTCGGGATGCCGTTCTTCGTCGGCTTCAGCGCGTTCATGTTCGTGTTCGCGGTGACGCTGCAGGACGGCCTGCACCTCGGCCCGTTCGGCTCGGGGCTGGTGACGGCGCCGCTTTCGCTGGCGTTCTTCGCGATGTGCCTGGTCAGCAGCCGCCTGGTGACCAGGTTCGGGCAGCGGGTCGTGTCCGTCGGCCTGTCGATCCAGTTGCTCGGGCTGCTGGTGCTGATCGGCACCGTGCTGCTGGAGTGGCCGGATCTGGGGGTGCTCGATTTCGCGCCCGGGATGCTGCTGTGTGGTCTCGGTCAGGGGCTCGCGATGACGACGGTGTTCCGGATCGTGCTGTCGAAGGTGCCACCGGAGATCGCCGGGGTCGGCAGCGGGATGCTGACGACGTCGCAGCAGGCGGCGATGGCGCTGGGGGTGGCGACGCTGGGAACGTTGTTCGCGGCCGTTTCGGCGGGGTCGCTCGGGATGAAGGGCGCGTTCACGCTGGTCATCGGGATTCAGGCGGCGCTGACGATCGGGGTGATCACGGTGGCGCGGCGACTGCCGGACCCCCGGGTTTAGAAAGTTCGGTTTCACCCGTCGGAGAAGTGGCTCCCCGAGCGACGATGGGGATGTGACGGAACCACGGGTGCGGCGGGACCCGGCCTTCGCACTGCTGTCGCTGTACGAGACGGCGTTGCCGGAGGTCTACGGGTACCTGCTGTCCCGGTGCGGGAATCGCACCCTCGCCGAGGAGTTGACGTCCGAGACGTTCCTGGGCGCGGTGAGGGCCTGTCGCAAGGAAGACGCGCCGGCGGTGAGCACCGGGTGGCTGATCGGCGTCGCCCGGCACAAGCTCGCCGATCACTGGCGGCGCCGGGAACGCGAAGAACGCGGGCTGCGGCTCGTCCACGAGGAAGAGGACCACACCGATCCGTGGGACGAGCGGCTGGACGCGCTCCTGGCGCGCGAAGTGCTCGCGTCGCTCGGAGCGCATCATCAAGCCGCACTGACGCTTCGCTACGTCGACGGTCTCCCGGTACCGGAGGTCGCCGCCCATCTCGAGCGCACGGTGCACGCCACGGAGGCGTTGCTCGTGCGGGCCCGTGCCGCGTTCCGGCGTGCCTACCAGGAGAAGGAGGGTCGCGATGCCTGATCCGTTCGACGCGCTTCGCGCGCCCTCGCAGCCTGTCGATCCCGACCCGCTCTTCGCCGCCGAACTGCGTGACAACCTGCGTCGCGCCGTCCTGAACGGAGCCGAAATGACCGAAACACTGGCGAAACCACGCTCCCTGACCCCGTATCTGGTGGTGACCGATGCCCGCGCCGCGCTCGACTTCTATGTCGACGTGTTCGGCGCTCAGCGACGGGCCGACCCGATCGTGATGGAAGACGGCCGGGTCGGGCACGCGGAATTGGCCATCGGGGACAGCGTGCTGATGCTCGCGGACGAGTTCCCCGAACTGGGCAATGTCGTGGCGCCGTCGGGCGGCACGCTGATCCGGATCGAGGTCCCGGACGTCCGCGCGTCGGCGCGGCGGGCCGTGGAACTGGGTGGGGAACTGGAACGTCCGGTCGCGGACGAGGGCCACGGGCTGAGCGGGGCGATCAAGGACCCGTACGGCCAGCGGTGGCTTGTCGCTCAGGCGGCACCTTCTTCATCGAGCGCGAAGCCGGTCCGGCACGGCGAAGCGGGCTACTTCACCTTCCAGGTCCCGGACGACGGACGCGCGAAGGCGTTCTACGGCGCCGTTCTGGGCTGGCAGTTCTCGCCCGGACGGGTCGAAGGCGGTTGGGGCGTCGAGGGTTCCGGCCTGCAGGGCGGGCTCTGGGGCGGCCCGGGACGGCAGGTGGGCTGGAAGGTCATGTACGCCGTCGACGATCTCGCCGCAGCCCTCGACCGCGTCCGCGCCCAGGGCGGCCAAGCGGGCGAAACCGAACAGCAGCCCTACGGCCTGAGCGCCGACTGCGTCGACGACCAGGGCATCGAATTCTGGCTCTGGGAACAGCCGCGCTCTTGAGGTCACCACCCCAGCCCCCCCGTTACCTTTTTCGTGGCTCCTGGTTGAGGGGCTCGTGGTCGCCAGGCCCGGCATGACTTAGTCCCCCAGTCGTACCCATGATCCGGGGGGTGGTGTCACCGGGTTTGGTGGCATCGAGGGA
>NZ_JAJPWO010000007.1:0-480799 GCF_046549075.1 Amycolatopsis sp. lyj-84 | reverse complement strand
GGTTGCGTGTGATCGAAAGTCGGTGAAGGCCTCCTTCCCTACCCTGAAGGTAGTGAAGGAGGCCTTCACGGAGTCCGGGATGCCCAGAGGCTGTGTCGCGAAAGCCACTTTCGGGACACCAGACGTCGCGAAAGTGGCTTTCGCGACACCCGAACCGGCTGGCGTGGGCGTCAGGCACGGCGGCTGGGTCGGAAACTCGACCTTCACCCCTTCCTCAAGTACGGGAAGGCCTCCTTCACTGCGCTAGACGCAAGGAAGGGGTCCTTCACGTACTTCAGGTGGGCAGGGCAGCGCCGGAACGACGGCGTTGCGAAAGCCACGTTCGCAACCTTCAACGTTGCGAAAGTGGCTTTCGCAACGCCCGCCCCGCGACAGATACCGAAGGACGGCAGGAGCACGCCACCTTCGCCTTACCTCGCATTAATTCGGTTGCGGGCGCCCGACGGCGTCCGAGATGATCGTGCGCGATCCGGCAGGGAGCCGGTGGATGCGACCGGGAGGTGCCTCGTGCTGATGACTGTCCGGGGCGTTGTCCGCCCCCATCCACTCGCCCCTCGCGGCTGAGCGCGGAATCACGACGCTCGCCCGGTGGGGCACCCCTGACTAGGAGAACCCACCAGTGCGCAAGCACGATCTCGAAGAGTCTTACGAACAAAGTCCCCGCCGCACCCGTCGCGCTCGTTTCGACGACGAACCCGAACCCGCTCGCGGCGGACGGCTCACCGAAGCCGAACGCGTCCGGCTGGCTCGGCTGCGCGAAGACGCTTACACCGAAACAGCGATCCCTGACGGCGCCGACCGCTGGAGCACCTGGGGTGAAGCCGAGCACGGGCCGCACCCGCGACCCGACTGGGTGATCACCGAGCTGGCGGCGGTGGACACCGAACTCGGCATCCTCAAAACCGGCAAGGAGGCCGACGTCCACCTCGTCCGGCGCAACCTGCCCGGTACCGAGGGCACGGTGCTGGCGGCCAAGCGGTATCGCAGTGGCGAGCACCGCCTCTTCCACCGTGACGCCGGCTATCTCGAAGGCAGGCGGATGCGTCGCTCGCGGGAGATGCGGGCCATGGAAACGCGCAGCAGCTTCGGCCGCAACCTCATCGCCGAGCAGTGGGCGGTGGCCGAGTTCGGCGCGCTGAGCAGGCTGTGGGCGGTCGGGGCCCCGGTGCCGTACCCGGTGCAGCGCGACGGTACCGAACTGCTGCTGGAATTCCTCGGCGACGGCGAGACGGCCGCGCCGCGGCTCGCGCAGGTCCGGCCGGAGCCGGAACAGTTGCGGGAACTGTGGTTCCAGACCTCGGCGATGCTGGAACTGCTGGCGTCGCAGGGGCTCGCGCACGGCGACCTCTCGGCGTACAACCTGCTCGTCCACCGCGGGCAGATGATGGTGATCGATCTCCCTCAGGTGGTCGACATCGTGGCCAACCCCGGCGGGCTCGAGTTCCTCGCGCGGGACGTGCGGAACATCGCCACGTGGTTCCACTCACGGGGACTGCCGGAGCGGCTGACGGCGGTCCCGGAGCTGATCGGGGAACTGCAAGAGATCGCCGGCCTCCGCTGACCGTCCACAGTGTCATGAAAGGGGTTTTCCCGACGTGATCCGTCAGGAAAGCCCCTTTCATGACACGCCAGGAGAAGCCTCGGTGGAGACCCTGCCCACAATCGGTCCCTCCGATTGGGAGGCCGGATAACGGTCCGGTACAGTAGTGCTAGACCGCAACCGGCGGCGTGGATGAGTGGTGTCCGTCGCCTCCAAAGCCAACCGAATGGCTCGCGGTATCCGTATCAATCAATTGGCGCGCGGTGTCATGCAGACGCGGTGTGCCGGGTTCGTCCCTGTGAACGCCCATCTGTGCACACCATCTTGCCCTGCCTGCGTGCGGGCAGCCCGGGCCTCCTTGCGACGTGCCACGTCCGAGAGGCATTTGTGACAGTCACGTTCAACTCCGGCCACACCTCACCGTCGGCCCGGCAGCACCGCAAGCCGCGCACCCGCCCCGCGGGTGACGCAATGCTGCACAACGACGCCGTCGAGAGTGTCGAGGCCACCACCTGGGCGGAGCTCGGTCTTCCCGAGCCTCTGCTGCGGGCACTGGCCGAGGGCGGGATCACCACCCCGTTCCCGATCCAGTCCGCGACCATCCCCGACGCGCTCGCCGGCCGCGACGTGCTGGGCCGCGCCCAGACCGGTTCCGGCAAGACCCTGGCCTTCGGCCTCGCGATGCTGACCCGGCTCAACGGCGGCCGCGCCCGTCCGAAGCACCCCCGCGCGCTGATCCTCGTCCCGACCCGCGAGCTGGCCATGCAGGTCGCCGACTCGCTGACCCCGCTGGCCAAGTCCCTCGGCCTGTGGTGCCGCACCGCCGTCGGCGGCATGGCCTTCACCCGCCAGGCCGACGCGCTTTCCCGCGGCGTCGACCTGCTGATCGCCACCCCCGGCCGGCTGTCGGACCACGTCCGCCAGGGCACCGCGTCGCTGTCGGAATGCACCTTCATCGCGCTCGACGAGGCCGACCAGATGGCCGACATGGGCTTCATGCCGCAGGTCCGCGAGATCCTCGACCTGACCCCGCGTGACGGCCAGCGCCTGCTGTTCTCCGCCACTCTCGACGGTGACGTCGACCGCCTGGTCCGTGCGTACCTGACCAACCCGGTCACGCACTCGGTCGCCCCGTCGACCGCGAGCGTCACCACCATGGACCACCACGTGCTCCAGGTGTCGCACCAGGACAAGCAGGACATCATCACCGAGATCGGCGCCCGCGAGGGCCGCACGATCATGTTCGTCCGCACCAAGCACCACGTGGACCGCCTCACCGAGCGCCTGCGCGAGAAGGGCGTCCACGCGGCCGCTCTGCACGGCGGCAAGACCCAGGGCCAGCGCAACCGGGTCCTCTCGGACTTCAAGGAGGGCTTCGCCCCGGTCCTCGTCGCCACGGACGTCGCCGCTCGCGGTATCCACGTCGACGACATCTCGCTGGTGCTGCACGTCGACCCGGCCGCCGACCACAAGGACTACCTGCACCGCGCCGGCCGGACCGCGCGCGCCGGGGCGTCCGGTGTCGTGGTCACGCTGGTCACCCACGACCAGCGCCGCATGGTGCGCCGGATGACCGACCGCGCCGGTGTCCGCGCCGAGCAGACCACGGTCCGCCCGGGCGACGCCGAGCTCGCTCGCATCACCGGTGCGCAGCAGCCCAGCGGTGAGCCGGTCATCGAGCGTCGTCGTGAGTCCCCGCGTCGCGGCGGTGGCCGCGGCTACGGTGGCGGCGACCGCGGTGGCTACCAGGGTTCGCGCGAGGGTCACGGTCACCGCGAAGGCGGCCGTCCCGGCGGCTTCCGCGGCCGCCCGCGTCGTGGCGAGTCCGGTGGCGGCAGCGGCCGCCCGCAGCGTCCGGGTACCGGACGCCCGCGTCGCAGCTACGACAGCTGAACTGACTGAACGGAGCCGGTCCACCCCGGCCCAGCGTGAAATGAACGGGCCTTTCCTTGCAAATTTTGCAAGGAAAGGCCCGTTCATTGCGTTCCGGCGGCGGAACAGCGGGACCACCGCACCGGCTGCCGGAGCGCGAGTGGGAGACTGCGGGACGTGACTTCTCCCGGCCCCGCTCCCCAGAACCTCCCGCCCGACCAGGTCTTCGACTGGCTCGACGTGGAGGCGGAGAAGCGGGCCGAGGCCGGGCTGGTGCGCAAGCTGCGCATCCGGCAGGCGCAGGAGCCCGAACTCGACCTCGCGGGCAACGACTACCTCGGGCTCGCCAGGGACAAACGCGTCGCCGGTGCGGCCGCCGCGGCCGCGTTGCGCTGGGGCGCGGGAGCGACCGGCTCCCGCCTCGTCTCCGGCACGACCGACGTCCACGCCGAACTCGAGCAGGAACTCGCCCGCTTCTGCGGCACGCAGGCCGCGCTGGTCTTCTCGTCCGGCTTCACCGCGAACCTCGGCGCCGTCACGGCCCTGTCCGGCGCTGATTCCGCGATCGTCACGGACAAGTACATCCACGCCTCGCTGATCGAAGGCTGCCGCCTGTCCCGGTCGGACATCGCCGCCGTCGCGCACAGCGATCCGAGCGCCTTCAAACACGCTCTCGCGACCCGCCGCAAACCGCGCGCGCTCGTCGTCACCGACTCCGTGTTCTCCGTCGACGGTGACATCGCCCCGCTGGAGCAACTCGCCGCCGTCTGCCGGGAACACGGCGCTTCGCTGCTCGTCGACGACGCCCACGGCTTCGGCGTTCTCGGCGAAGGCGGCCGCGGTGCCGTCCACGCCGCGGGACTCTCCAGCGCGCCGGACGTCGTCACCACGATCACGCTGTCGAAATCCCTTGGGGCGCAAGGCGGAGCGGTGCTCGGGCCGCGTCGCGTGATCAAGCATCTCGTGGACACCGCGCGCAGTTTCATCTTCGACACCGCGCTCGCGCCCGCCAGCGCCGCCGCGGCGCTGGCCGCGCTCAACGCGTTGAAGGCCGAGCCGGAGCTGGCCACCAAGGTGACCGAGGCGGCCGGAAACCTTGCGTACCAACTGAAAGCGGCGGGGTTCCGGGTCGGTCTCCCGGACGCCGCGGTGATCTCGGTGCAGGCGCCGTCGCCCGAAGCCGCCGTCACGTGGGCGGCCGAGTGCGCGGATCAGGGGGTGCGGGTCGGCTGCTTCCGCCCGCCGTCCGTGCCCGACGGCATCTCCCGCCTGCGCCTGACCGCGCGGGCCGACCTCACCGAGGCCGACGTGGACCGCGCGGTCGCCGTGATCACGGCTGCGGCGCCTCCCGGCGCCACATCGTGATGTGCGGGATCCCGTCTTCCATGAACTCTTCGCCTTCGGCCACGAAACCGTACTTGGCATAGAACTTCGTCGCGTACGTCTGCGCGTCGAGCACGCACGGCGCGGCACCGATGCCCGCGAGCGCGGTCTCCATCAGCCGTCCCGCCAGGCCCTTGCCTCGTGAGCGGACGGCCGTGCACACCCTGCCGATGCGGAAGGTGCCGCCGGCGTCCTGCAGCACGCGAAGGTACGAGTCGACGGCGACGGAGCCGCCGATCCAGAGGTGCCTGGTGCCGGGCAGAAGGTCCCGCCCGTCGATCT
Source organism: Amycolatopsis sp. lyj-84 (assembly GCF_046549075.1). Taxonomy (NCBI): domain Bacteria; kingdom Bacillati; phylum Actinomycetota; class Actinomycetes; order Pseudonocardiales; family Pseudonocardiaceae; genus Amycolatopsis; species Amycolatopsis sp. lyj-84. Next base: position 475,722 of record NZ_JAJPWO010000007.1, on the reverse strand, counting down.
CGTGATAGGCGACGTTCTGCTCGACGACGAACACGTCGACGCGCAGGCGGAGGATGCCGTGCAGCTGTGCTGCGGTGATCTCGTCACCGGCGACGGACAGCGGGAACGACGAGGTCTCGATGATCGGGGTGTCGGTGCTCACGCCCCACTTGTTAGCACATCGGACGTGAAGAAGGCATCGATCAGCCGATCAGGCCCCGGCTGTTCTGCTGCGAGATCTCGTTCGCGTAGTGCGAGACGCGGGTGTACACGCCCGGTTTGTTCGCCTTCGCGCAGCCTTCGCCGAACGAAACGATCCCGATCAGCGTGTCGCCCACCATCAGCGGGCCACCCGAATCGCCCTGGCAGGCGTCGACCCCGCCTTCGGGGTATCCGGCGCACACCATGTCGCTCGGGTCGTAGCCGGAGTACGCGGTGCGGCAGGTCTTGTCGCTGACCACCGGGACGACCGCGCTGCGCAGGTAGTCCGAACGCGCGCCTCCGTCGGCGACGCGGCCCCAGCCGAGCACCGTCGCCTTCGTCCCCTCGCGGTAGAGGTCGGCGTTGCCGTTGTCCGCGACCTTCGCGGGCCGGTACGGCAACTGGCCGCTGACCGTCATCACCGCGATGTCGTCGCCCTTGCCGGGGTCGCCGCTGTAGTCGGGGCTGACCCAGACCTTCGAAACGCGCAGTTCCACGCCGTCCCGCGAGCGCTTGTCCTCCCGGCCGGCGACCACCCGGACGTCGTTCTTCTTGACCGCGACCGCGCAGTGCGCCGCCGTCGCGACCGTCGTGGAGCTGACGATCACCGCGCCGCAGTACTGGTTCCCACTGCGATCGGCCAGGTAGACCGCGTACGGATACTGCGAGACCGAAGCCTTGCCACCGCCCACGATCCTCGGTTCGACGGCCTTGTCCGGCCCGCCCACCGCGCTGTCGTCCGCCGACGCGCTGTTGACCGCGATCGGCACCATCACGGCCGTCGCGAGTACCGCCCCGACGGCGAGCAGCAGGGTGCGACGTGACTTCTTGGGCATGTTCTGTCCCTTCACCGGGGCGTACGTACGGTCAAACCCTGGGAAGTCATTCGACTCCAGCGCGTACACGAGCGATCGCAAATACCCTAATCGGAGAAAGCCCGATGTGGTGTCACTGAAACGGGTGGACCTGTGCTCACCGAACGCATCTGTCACGCTGGACCCCGTGCGGGCGACGGCGACGATTCTGGCGGCTACGGCCTTTCTGCTGTTGTCGTGTTCCAGTCCGGCTCCGCCCGAAACGACACCTGCGCCGCCTACGCCGTCCACCTCGGCTGCCGGGACCAGTTCCGCGAAAACCCCTTCACCGGCACCGATATCGAGCATCCCGGCCCCGCCGCCCGCACCGGTCTGGCAGGTCGGCGCGAAGCCGCTTCCCTTGCGGCGTGACGGTTTCGGGCAGATCCTCCCGACTCCTCCCGTGCTGGCCGATCGTTCATTGCCGACCGCGGACCTGCTTCCCCCGCCAGCCGGGAACCGGTTCTCGGGCACGGTGATCCCTGTCCCCGCCGAGGTTCTCGCGCGCAGCACCTGGCAAGCGGGCTGTCCGGTGAAAGCAGGCGAACTGCGCTATCTCACGTTGTCGTTCTGGGGTTTCGACGGCCGCGCGCATACCGGCGAAATGCTCGTGAACGCCTCGGCGGCGAACGCCGTCGTCACCGCATTCGGGCGGTTGTTCGCCGCGAAGTTCCCGATCGAGGAAATGCGCGTGACCACTCCCGCCGAGCTCACCGCTCCCCCGACGGGTGACGGGAACAACACCAACGCCTTCGTCTGCCGCCCGGCCCGCGGCCAGACGAACTGGTCGGCGCACGCCTACGGACTCGCGATCGACGTCAACCCGTTCTGCAACCCGTACACCAAGGGCGATCTCGTGCTGCCCGAACTCGCGTCGGCCTACCTCGACCGGGCCAACCGGCGGCCGGGGATGATCACCGCCGGGGACCGGACCGTCGCGGCCTTCACCGCGATCGGCTGGACCTGGGGCGGGACCTGGACCACGCCGGTGGACCGGATGCATTTCAGCGCGAACGGACGTTGACCGGGAACAACCGGTCTCCGTGACAAGTTGGCTAGAGTCGGAACCACCTCCGCTCCCGCCGCAAAGGACAACAGCGTGCCCCACTACGACCTGGTGATCGTCGGTACCGGATCGGGTAACTCGATCCTCGACCCGCGTTTCGCGGACTGGAACACGGCGATCGTGGAGAAGGGCACGTTCGGCGGCACCTGCCTGAACGTGGGCTGCATCCCGACGAAGATGTTCGTGCACGCCGCCAACGTCGCGGCCACCCCCGCGTCGTCGTCGAAGTACGGCGTGGACGAGGAGCTGACCGGGGTCCGCTGGCGCGACGTCCGCGACCGGATCTTCGGGCGGATCGACCCGATCGCCGCGGGCGGGCTCGAGTACCGCGTCGAGCACGAGGACAACAAGAACGTCACCGTGTACGAGGGCGAAGGCCGCTTCACCGGGACCAAGGAACTGCGGGTCAGCTACCCCGACGGCCGTCCGGCCGAGACGATCACCGCCGACCGGTTCGTGCTGGCCGCGGGCGGGCGCCCGGTGATCCCGGACGTCCCCGGCCTCGGCGAGACCGGCTACTTCACCTCGGACACCGTGATGCGGCTCGACGAACTGCCGTCGAGCATCGTGATCCTCGGCGGCGGGTACATCGCGGCCGAGTTCGCGCACGTCTTCGCCTCGTTCGGGGTGAACGTGACCGTGGTCAACCGGTCCGGCGCGCTGCTGCGCTCCGAGGACGACGACGTCAGCGCCCGGTTCACCGAACTGGCCGGGCGGCGGTTCGACGTCCGGCTCGACCGGAAGACCGTCCGCGCGCGCAAGACCGCGTCGGGCGTCGCTTTGGACCTCGAAGGCCCGCAGGGCGCCGAGACCGTCGAGGCCGAGGTGCTGCTGGTCGCCACCGGCCGCACGCCGAACTCGGACGTCCTCGACGTCGCCGCCACCGGCGTGACCACGGGCGAGCGCGGGCACGTCGTGGTCGACGAGTACCAGCAGACCGTCGTCGACGGGATCTACGCGCTCGGCGACATCTCTTCGGTCTTCGAGCTGAAGCACGTCGCGAACCACGAGCAGCGCGTCGTGCAGCACAACCTGCTGCACCCGGACGAGCGGATCGCCGCCGACCACCGCTTCGTCCCGCACGCGGTGTTCACCTCACCGCAGGTCGCCTCGGTCGGGCTGACCGAACGCGAGGCTCGCGAGCGAGGCGTGTCGTACGTGACGTCGCACCAGGACTACGCGGGCATCGCCTACGGCTGGGCGATGGAGGACACCACCGGCTTCGCGAAGCTGCTCGCCGACCCGGCCACCGGGCAGCTGCTGGGCGCGCACATCATCGGCCCGGAGGCGTCGTCGGTGATCCAGCCGCTGATCCAGGCGATGAGCTTCGGTCTCGACGCGAAGAGCATGGCGCGCGGGCAGTACTGGATCCACCCGGCGATGCCGGAGCTGGTCGAGAACGCGCTGCTGAACCTGCCGCTGGACTGAGCGCCCGATGCTATGAAGGGGACTTTCATTGCAAATTTCGCAATGAAAGTCCCCTTCATAGCACCCCCCGGCGGTCAGATGACGCGTCCGCAGTTGCGGGCCCCGTTCCGCACCGCGAGCTCTCTCACCGCGTCCATCCGGGTGTCCGAGATCCCCATCAAGGTGGCCGAGCGGGCCCCGTTCTCCAAGAACCGCTCGCCCGCCTCGACGTACCCGTGGACGGCCGCCAAGAACTCCTCCCGCGCCGATGCCGCCCCTCCCGGCACCGTGCGGACCCCCGTCGCCCCCTTGAGGACGTCCTTGGCCTCGCCCACCCTCGTCGCGACGAAGTGCTGCCACTTGCGCTGCTCCGTCGCGACGTCCCCCTCAGGGTCCGGCCAGTAGCGCTGGATCGCACTGCTGTCCGTCCCCACCTGTACGCACACCCGGTCCACGGCGCGGTAGAACTCGGACGGCGAAACCGCGGCCGCCGGCCGCGACGGTGCCAAGACGACACACACCGCTGCGAAGCAGGCCAGAGCTGTCCCGTACGCCAGTTCCTCAACCACGCCGACCCCCAGAACCAAGTTTTTGAACAGGTTCAACTCGTTCAGGTTATGGCTCCGCCCCGAGCGGGGTCAAGAAGTTTTTTGAACGTGTTCAGACGAAGCGGCGGCGACCGGCGAGAGCGCCGAAGGTCATCTGCGCGACGAAGACCACGAGCATCATGATCCAGGGCACGGTCCAGCCCTCGGTGAGGTCGTGGAGGAGCCCGAAGAGGAACGGCCCGACGGCCGCCATCAGGTAGCCGATGCCCTGTGCCATCCCCGACAGCCGCGCGGTGTCCGCGCCGGTGCGCGCCCGCAGCGCGATCACCGTCAGCGCGAGGGAGAAGACGCTCATGCCGAGCCCGATGAGGAGACACCAGAGCAGCGGCGAGGCGGCCGGGGCGATCATCATGCCGACCATGCCCGCGAAGCCGAAGACGCCCAGCCCGACGATCCACGGGCTCTGGCTGCGGTGCCGCGCGGCCATCGGCGCGACCACGAGACTGATCGGGACGGCGATGAGCGAGATCAGCCCGAGCAGCAGGCCGGAGTCACCCTTGCTTACTCCGGCGTCGATCATCACCTCCGGCAGCCAGCCCATCACGACGTAGGCCAAAAAGGCCTGAGTGCCGAAGAAAAGGGTGACCATCCACGCAAGGGGGCTACGCAGGAGCGAACGCCCGCTACCCTGCTTGCCTGCCTCGGCAACGGTCGCACGCCCCGTACCGCGGGCTGCGAGAATCCAGACGAGGAGTGCGAGCACCGCCAGTACCGACCAGGCGCCCAGACCTTGGCGCCAGCCGCCGAACGCGTTCTCCAAGGGAGGGGTGAGCGCGGACCCCAGGGCGCCTCCGCCCTGCAGGGCGGCGGTGTACACGCCGGTCATCATGCCAACACGCGCCGGGAAGGAGTCCTTGATGACGACTGGGATCAGCACGTTCGCCAGCGCGATTCCCGCCGTGGCCACCAGGGTTCCCCCGAGCACGACGTACGGTCCGTCGATCACGCGCAGCACCAGGCCGACGGCCAGTACCGACAGCGCGGACGCGATGGCGGCGCCGACGCCGAACCGGCGGGCCAGCGCGGGAGCGGCGAGGCCGGCGGCGGCGAAACAGAGGCCGGGGAGGGTGGTGAGCACGCCGGCCCAGGTCGCCGTGGCGCCGAGGTCGTCGCGCATCTCGCCGAGGATCGGGCCGACGCTGGTGATCGCCGGGCGCAGGTTGAGGGCGACCAGGACCACCGCGACGCCGAGCAGGACACCGCCGGAGATCACTCCCGGCCGCCACTCCGTTTCGATCGCGCCTTCGAGTTCAAGACGGTCATCGAACGGGGAAACGGGTTCTCGGGAGTCGACACGCACGTCGGCTAGTATCACATACATAGGATGATTGGATGAAGGGACAACGCTGTGCCATTGGCCACCACGCGCCGTGCCGGCCTGGTCGATCAGGTCATCGAGCAGCTGCGTGACGCCGTCACGCAGGGAGAATGGCCCATCGGGCAGCGGATTCCGACCGAACCGGAGCTGGCAGGACAGCTCGGGGTCGGGCGCAACACCGTCCGTGAGGCCGTTCGCGCGCTGGCGCATACCGGGCTGCTCGAAGTCCGGCAGGGCGACGGCACCTACGTACGGGCCACGAGCGAGGTCTCGGGCGCCATCCGGCGGTTGTGCGGTTCGGAACTGCGCGAGGTGCTGCAGGTGCGGCGCATCCTCGAAGTCGAGGGCGCCCGGCTCGCTGCGAGATCGCGGACCGATGAGGAGGTCACCGAGCTCCGCTCACTGCTAGAACGCCGCAATCTCGAACTGCGGGAGCGCCACTGGGAGGACTTCGCCCGTCTCGACGCGGAATTCCACTTCGCCGTCGTCCAAAGTGGACACAACACCCTGCTGACCGAGATGTACCGCGGGCTCACCGAGGTGATCACGGCCAGCGTGGCCGCGACGTCGAACGTGACACCGGGCGGCGAGTACCTGCCGGAGATCGGCCACGAAGGGCTCGCCGAGGCCATCGCCGACGGCGACGCCGACCGGGCCGCCTCCGAGGCGTGCGGTTTCCTCGACGAGCTGCTCGCCAGGGTGGAGCAGGACGAGAGCTGAGGGGACTTCCCCGCGTCCCACGTAAAAAGGGCCCTTCACCGCGTTTCATGCGGTGAAGGGCCCTTTCGACTCACGTCAGGGCAGCGTGAGGATCTCGGCGCCGTCTTCGGTCACCACGAGGGTGTGCTCGAATTGGGCGGTCCATTTCTTGTCCTTGGTGGTGACGGTCCAGTCGTCGGCCCAGATGTCGTAGTCGATGGTGCCGAGGGTGATCATCGGCTCGATCGTGAAGGTCATGCCCTGCTCGATGACCGTGTCGACCGACGGCTCCTCGTAGTGCAGCACGGTCGGCGCCGTGTGGAACGCCGGGCCCACGCCGTGGCCGGTGAAGTCGCGCACGACGCCGTAGTCGAACCGCTTCGCGTACGCCTCGATGACACGGCCGATCACGTTGAGCTGCCTGCCGGGTCGCACGGCCTTGATGGCGCGCATGGTCGCCTCACGCGTGCGCTCGACCAGCAGCCGCGCCTCCTCGGAGACGTCACCCGCCAGGAACGTCGCGTTGGTGTCGCCGTGGACGCCGCCGATGAACGCGGTGACGTCGATGTTGCAGATGTCGCCGTCCTCGATCACCGTCGAATCCGGGATGCCGTGGCAGATCACCTCGTTGAGCGAGGTGCAGCACGACTTCGGGAAGGCGCGGTAGCCCAGGGTGGACGGATACGCGTGGTTGTCCAGCAGGAACTCGTGGATCACCTTGTCGATGTCGTCGGTGGTCGCACCGGGTTTGACGGCCTTGCCGCCCTCCTCGAGCGCCTGCGCCGCGATCCGGCTCGCGACGCGCATCGCCTCGATCACCTCGGGCGTGCGGACCCCGTTGCCCGTGTCGCGTTTCGGCGCCGGCCGGTCGACGTACTCGGGGCGGGCGATGCTGGCGGGGACGACTCGCCTCGGCGTCTGGACACCGGGCTTCAAGGGGGAACGAACGGACATGAGCCCAGCCTACGACCTGCTCGCTAGCCGAGCCCCGCCAGGAAGCGCTGGGCGGCCTCGACGGCGGGTCTGGACGTCCCCGCGTCGGTGGTCAGCACCGCGAAGGCCAGGTCACCGGTGTAGCCGACGAACCAGCCGTGCGCGTGCGTCCCGTCGCCGAACTGGGCCGTCCCGGTCTTGCCCCGGACCTCCGGCAGGGGCTTGAGCAGCGTCGCCGTGCCGTCGGTGACGACCTCGCGCATCATGCCGCGGAGGGCGTCGAGCACCTCCGGCCGGATCGGCTTCCCGAGCCCGGACGAGGTCGCGGCCAGCCCCCGTACCAGCGTCGGCACCGGGATCTTCCCCGCCTGGACCGTCGCGGCGGCGACCGCCATGCCGAACGGGCTGGTCACGACGGTGCCCTGGCCGAACCCGTTCTCCGCCCGCTGCGCGACGGTGTTCGCCGGCGGCGCCGAGCCGGTGATCGTGGTCAGGCCCGGGATCACGAAGTCGGCGCCGATGCCGAGGTCGCGCGCGGCGTCGGTCAGCGCGGCGGGCGGCAGCTCGGTCGAGAGCTTCGCGAACGTCGTGTTGCAGGACTTGGCGAAGGCCGTGGACAACGGGACGACACCGAGGGCGAACTTGCCCTCGTTCGGCACCGTCCGGTTCTCGAAGGTGGCCGTGCCGGGGCAGTCGACGGGACTGCTCGCCTGCACCGACCCCGCGGACAGCGCCGCGAGGGCGGTGGCCATCTTGAACGTGGAGCCCGGCGGGAACCGGCCGGTCAGCGAGATCGCGCCCTGCGGGTCGGCCGGGGCGTTCTGCGCCACGGCCAGGAGCTCACCGGTCGACGGCTGGATCGCGACGAGCGCGGAAGCCGTCGGGACCGGGGCGAGCGCCCGCTCGGCCGAACCCTGCGCCTTCACGCTGAGCGTGCTGACGACCGCGGGGGCCGGTTTGGGCTGTTCGTTGTGCAGGTCGATGATCTCGCCGCCGCCCGTGTCGAGCGTGACGACGCGCCAGCCCGCCGAGCCCTCCACCTGATCCTCGACGAGCGTGCGGACGACGGGCAGCACCTGCTTGCCGAAGTTCTTGTCGTCGGGCAGCAGCCTGTCCTGCTGGCCGAACCGGACGCCGGGCAGGTCGTAGATCTCGGGTTTCACCTGTTGGTAGTCGTTCGCGCGCAGGCTGATCACCGGATAGCCGGATCCCGGCTTGAGCGCCTTCACCCCGTCGCGGATCGACTGGCCGGTCACCGAGGCGTCGAATCGGCCGAGGACCGCGCCGAGTTTGTCGGAGACGGCCGTCAGGTCCCCGGCCTTCGCCGGGTCGAGCACCACGCCGACGACGGTCTGCGGGCGCAGCAACGGCATTCCGTCGCGGTCCAGCACCGGCGCGAGGTCCGGCGGCTCGGATTTCAGCGTGATGCTCTGCTGCGCGGCCAGCTGCGGATGGAGCACGGTCGGCAGCCAGCGCACCTTCCAGCCGTCCTGAGTGGAATGGACCTGCGCGTCGGCCTTGTACGTCCAGGCGCGGCCGCGCGGGAGGTTCCAGGTGAGCTGATAGGTCGCCGTCCCGTTGTCCGCCCCGGACGCGTGCTGGACCTTCGTGTCCGCGACCTTGATCGACTCGGGGGAAAGCGCCTTCCGCGTCATCTCCAGTGACGCGCGCGCGGCGTCCGGCGAATCGGTGAAGAACGCCGCGGCGGAGACGTCACCGGAGGAGAGCCCGCCGAGGAAACCCGAGATCGCGTCATCGGGACCGGAATCGGCGAAGAGTCCGCAGCCGGACGCCGAAAGCCCCACCACCCCCGCGAGCATGACGACGGCGAAACGACGACGTGCTGGCATGCACCGGATCCTGCCAGCCCCGGCGGTCACGGACCGGATGCAACGCCGATCCGGGCCGTGCCCGGTCTAAAAGAGAACCGTCGCGTACTGCCCGACCTGCTGGAAGCCGATCTTGCGATAGGCGGCGAGCGCCGGGCTGTTGTAGGCGTTGACGTACAGGCTCGCGGTGCGCCCCATCCCGCGGACGAGCCTGGTCACGACGGACGCCGTCCCGGCGGTGCCGAGGCCGCCGCTCCGCCGTTCCGGATGCACCCAGACGCCCTGGATCTGGCCGACCGTGGAGGACATCGCGCCGATCTCGGCCTTGAAGACGACCTCGCCGTCCTCGAATCGCGCGAACGCGCGGCCGCCGGCGATCAGTTCCGCGACCCGGGCGCGATACCCGGCGCCGCCGTCGCCGTTGCGGGGGTCGACGCCGACCTCCTCGATGAACATGGCGATCGCGGCCGGGAGGTAGCGGTCCAGTTCTTCCGGGCGCACGGCACGGACCAGCGGGTCGGCGGCCACGTGCGGGACGCCGTCGAGCGCCATCAAGGGCTGGTCGTGCCGGACTTCGCGGGCGGGGCCCCATTCCGGCTCGAGTTCGTCCCACAGCCCGAGCACCTGCTCGGCCGGGCCGACCAGTGACGAACAGCTCCGCTGGCGGCGCAGGGCGCGATCGGCGAAGGAGCGCAAGGCGGAGGCGTTGCCGCGCAACGGGATCAGATTCGGCCCGGAGAAGCAGAGCCCCTGGAGCCTGCCCGCGCGAACCGGACGGGAATCGGCGGCCCAGAGCTCACCACCCAGCCGCCAGGGGTCGAGACCCGCGGTCTCCACCCTGGCACTGACCATGCAGCTGCCGACCGGGTCTGCGGCGAGCGCGGCACGGACCGCCGGATAGTCCCGATCATCGAGCAGCCGTGCACCTGCAAGCCGCAACACCACTCCAGGGTGCCAGATGAGCGGCGTAAACGGAACGCAAGCTTCACGACACGCTGAGAGAACTTGGGCAGGTCGGGGCATCTGAGCGCAATGAAAGTCCCCTTCATCGCAAATTTTGCGATGAAGGGGACTTTCATTGCATGGTCTCGACCACTCAGCCGACGGTGACGGTGGGCTCTCCCTCGCCGATGGTCTCGCCCGACTCCTCGGCGATCCGCATGGCTTCTTCGATCAGCGTCTCGACGATCGCGTGCTCGGGCACGGTCTTGATGACCTCGCCCTTGACGAAGATCTGGCCCTTGCCGTTGCCCGAAGCGACGCCGAGGTCGGCCTCGCGCGCCTCACCCGGGCCGTTGACGACACAGCCCATGACCGCGACGCGCAGCGGGATTTCCATGCCCTCGAGCCCGGCGGTGACCTGCTCGGCGAGCGTGTAGACGTCCACCTGCGCACGGCCGCACGAGGGGCAGGAGACGATCTCGAGCTTGCGCTCCTTGAGGTTCAGCGACTGCAGGATCTGGATCCCGACCTTGACCTCTTCCACCGGCGGCGCGGACAGCGAGACGCGGATGGTGTCGCCGATGCCCTGGCGCAGCAGCGCGCCGAACGCCACGGCCGACTTGATGGTGCCCTGGAACGCCGGGCCCGCCTCGGTCACGCCGAGGTGCAGCGGGTAGTCGCACTGCTCGGCGAGGATCTCGTACGCGCGCACCATGACCACCGGGTCGTTGTGCTTCACGGAAATCTTGACGTCGTAGAAGTCGTGCTCGGCGAACAGCGACGCCTCCCACAGCGCCGACTCGGCCAGCGCCTCCGGGGTCGCCTTGCCGTACTTGTCCATGATCCGCTTGTCGAGCGAACCCGCGTTGACGCCGATCCGGATCGGGGTGCCGTGGTCCTTCGCGGCCCGCGCGATCTCCTTGACCTGGTCGTCGAACTTGCGGATGTTGCCCGGGTTCACCCGGACCGCCGCGCAGCCCGCTTCGATCGCGGCGAAGACGTACTTCGGCTGGAAGTGGATGTCCGCGATCACCGGGATCTGAGACTTCCTGGCGATCGCCGACAGCGCCTCGGCGTCGTCCGCGGACGGGCACGCGACGCGCACGATGTCACAGCCCGCAGCGGTCAGCTCGGCGATCTGCTGCAGGGTCGCGTTGACGTCGGAGGTGAGGGTGGTGGTCATCGACTGCACCGAAATCGGGTGCTCGCTCCCGACGCCGACCGGCCCGACCTGCAGCTGTCGGGTCTTGCGACGCTCGGAGAGGACGGGAGGAGGAAGCGCTGGCATACCTAGAGCGACAGTCACACCGTCAAGCGTACCTACCCCGATCGGCGGACATCCACGACGTCAGCCGTCACGGTGAGCAGCATTACCTGGGCAGCCCAACGGTGCTGACAGTGCGCTCCGTAATCGGAGGCGCCCGTCACTGGAACAGCTTGACCGGGTTCACGATGTCGGCGGTGACGGTGAGCAGAGTCACCGCCCCGCCGATGAAGACGAGCACCATCGTGACCGCCGAAAGCTTCGTGTAGTCGACCGGTCCGCCCGCCGACTTCCCGCGCAGTTTCCGGAACCAGTCCCGGACGCGCTCGTACCAGACCACCGCGATGTGCCCGCCGTCGAGCGGGAGCAGCGGCAGCAGGTTGAACACGCCGATGAAGAAGTTCAGGCTCGCCAGCAGGAGGACGAAGATCTCCCACAGACCGCGCTCGGCGGCCTCGCCACCGATCCGGCTGGCACCGACCACGCTGACCGGGGTGTTCGGGTCACGCTCGCCGCCGAAGATGGACTCCACGACCGCGGGGATCCGCGACGGGAACTCGATCAGCCGCTTGGCGGTCTCGGAGAACATCGTGCCGGTGAAGCTGAGCGTCCCGCCGATCGCGTCGACGGGGCCGTAGACGATCGTCGCCGACTTCGGTATCGGTGAAGCGCCGATCATGCCGACATCCTTGACCGTGGTCTTGTCGGAGAGCAGGCGCTGCACCCGCGGCACGTCGACGGTCAGGTTCACCCGCTGTCCGCCGCGCTCGACCACGAACGGCGTCGGGCCGCCGGCGACCTGGACGGCCGCGAGCACGTCGGTCCAGGCCGGAGTCGGCTTCCCGGCAACCGACAGGATCCTGTCGCCGGCCTGGATCCCGGCGGTCTTCGCCGGGGTCGGAGCGCCCGCCGGGCAGGTCGTGTCGTTGAGCTGCTCCAGGGTGGTGGCCGAACGGGCACAGGCGGTGGCGCTGATCACCGGCTCGGTCGGGGCGTTGGCCGCGTCCGGGTTCGGCAGGCCCATGGTGACGGCCATCAGGTACAGGATGATGAACCCGAGGATGAAGTGCATCGCCGAACCCGCCGACATGACGACGGTGCGCTTCCAGGTCTTGAAGCGCCACATCGCGCGCTTCGACTCCTCCGGGGTGACCTCGTCGAGCGCGGTCATCCCGGCGATGTCGCAGAACCCGCCGAGCGGGATCCACTTGAGGCCGTACTCGGTCTCACCTCGGCGGAAGGAGAAGATCGTCGGCCCGAAGCCGATGAAGTAGCGCCGGACCTTCATGCCGAAGGCCTTGGCCGCCCACATGTGGCCTGCTTCGTGCAACGCGACGGAGAGGCAGATCCCCAGCGCGAACAGCACGATCCCGAAAATGAACCACACGCGCTACTTCCCCTTACCGATCAGCGCACCGGCACGCGCGCGAGCCCAGCGCTCGGCAGCAAGTACGTCATCCACGTCGCGAGGTTCGCGACGCCATTCGTCGGCGGCTTCCACCACCTGGGCAATAGTGTCCACAATCGAGGTGAAGCCGGTGTTCTGTGCCAGGAAAGCGGCCACCAGTTCCTCGTTCGCCGCGTTGTACACCGCCGGGACACAGCCGCCGACGGTCCCGGCGTGCCTGGCCAGCTCGACGGCGGGGAAAGCCTCGTTGTCCAGCGGCTCGAAGGTCCAGCTCGCGGGCTTGTCCCAGACGCACGCGGCCGCGGCGCCGGGCACGCGCTCCGGCCAGTGCAGGGCCAGCGCGATCGGCAGCCGCATGTCGGGCGGGCTGGCCTGGGCGATCGTCGAGCCGTCCACGAACGTCACCATCGAGTGAATGATCGACTGCGGGTGGACGACCACGTCGATGCGGTCGGTCTCGATGTCGAACAGGAGCTTCGCCTCGATCAGCTCCAGCCCCTTGTTGACCAGGGTGGACGAGTTGATCGTGATGAGCGGGCCCATCGACCAGGTCGGATGCGCCATCGCCTGCTCGACGGTGACGTCGGCCAGTTCCTCGCGCTTGCGGCCGCGGAACGGGCCGCCCGAGGCGGTGAGCACCAGCCTGGCGACCTCGGACTCGCGGCCGGCGCGCAGGGCCTGCGCGATCGCCGAGTGTTCGGAATCGACCGGGACCAGCTGCCCCGGCTTGGCCGCGGCCAGCACGAGCGGCCCGCCCGCGATCAGCGACTCCTTGTTCGCGAGCGCGAGCGTGGCTCCGGTGGCCAGCGCGCGCAGCGTCGGCGCGAGCCCCTGGGAACCGGGAAGGGCGTTGAGGACGACGTCGACCGGGGTGGTGTCGATCATCTCGATGACCGCGTCGGCCCCGGCGAAGATGCGCGGGAGCTTGAAGTCGCCGCTGGAGTAGCCGCGCTTCTGCGCCTCGGCGTACAGCGCGAGCTGCAGGTCTTCCACGGCCGTCGGCCTGCTGACGGCGACGGCGTCGACCTGGTGCGCCAGGGCCTGGGCGGCCAGCGCGGCGGGGTCGGAGCCGCCCGCGGCGATCCCGGCGACCCGGAACAGCTCCGGGTTACGGGCCGCGACGTCGAGGGCCTGGGCGCCGACCGAACCGGTCGAACCGAGCACGAGCACACTTCGCGAGGTAGTCATCGGGGGTCATTGTCGCGCGGGGCCCGTCGGGCGCGTGCAGCCAGGTGTGGGATCATTCGCGGGCAAGCGAACCATCGGGTTTTGAGGAGTTGATCGTGGCGAGCAAGGCGGTCGAAAAGCGCGGCCGGGTGGGCGTCGACACCGTTGACCCCCACGACGAGCCGTCGGCCGAGTGGGGCTGGCACGGTTCCTTCCCGAAGGCGACGCGGATCGCGGGCTGGCTGAGCGCGATCATCCTGCTGGTGATGCTGTACGGCAACCACCACGGCTGGACCGAGAACCTGTGGCTGATCGGCCTGTCGCTGGCGCTGGTGTTCGGTCTCGTGATGGACATCCGCAAGCAGCGCACGGCCTGGCGCAAGTAGCACCTTCACGGCTCAATGGCCCCTGTTCTCCGTCGAGGACAGGGGCCATTCGCCGTCATGGACCCACAACTCGGCGGCGATCTTGACCGCGTCGTCGGCCTCGACCCCGTAGCGATGCCGGTACTTCGCCGCCGGCCGCTGGATCGCCGCGGCGACGTCCCCGATGGCGACGTTGTTCCAGGAGTCGCCGGGGAAGAACTGCCGCATCACGGCGAGGAACCTGCCGGTCGCCCAGACCGGATCGGTCCGCTGCGCGAAGGAACCCCAGCTCGCTCGCTGCTGGAAGAGCCCGACGGAGTCGCCGAGTCCGCCGTCGAGGTTGGCGATGCTCGACTCGACGATCACCGTGGCGATCGCGATGGCCGCCGCGCGTTCGTTGAGGCCCGATCTCTGGACGGTTTCGACGACCGCTCTGGCGCACGACGTGTTGTACGGGTTCATGTAGCCGCGCATCTTGGTGCCGAGTTGCTGATTGAGCGCGCCCGCCGTGTCGGCGTCGTCGGCGGAGGCGCCCGCCTGGGCGCAGGGCAGGGCGACGTGGTCGACCTGGTCGGGGCGGATCTCGGTGGGCGGGATCACGACGAGGGAGAGGGCGAGGTACGCGGCGGTGAGTGAGCTCAGCATGCGGTGGCCGTTCGGTGCAGGTGGTCGTGAGTGGCGATTCGTGTTCTAACCCGAATCGCCACTCACGACCACCTGAACCGGCTCCGTACCGGCGCTTGCCCGCCCCCGGCCCGTGAAGCGCTACCCGACGACCACCCGATTGAGTTAGGTTCCCCCTCATGAAGCTGCGCTGGGGTGTCACCGCTGTCGTTTCCGCTCTCGCCGCCGTCCTGCTGCCGGGCGTGGCAACGGCCGCGCCCGCCGCCTCCGCGGGCTCACTGCCGATCGTGCGTTGCGAGTTCACGCCGACGCCGGAGAACCCCGCCGCCCGCCCGGTGTTCCGGCCGCTCCCCTTCGCGCTGACCCGCGGCACCATCGACGTCACGTTCCGCTTCAACTACGGCCCCGTCACCGTGCGCCTGAACCGCGCGGGCGCCGCCCCGTGCGCCGCGCACAACCTGGCGAGCCTGGCCCTGCAGCGCTTCTACGACCACAGCCAGTGCTGGCGCCTGACGAACTCCTCGCGCCTCGGCGTCCTTCAGTGCGGCGACATCTACGAAGCCGAGAAGGGCGGGCCGGGCTACAAGTTCCCGGACGAGGTCGACGGCACCGAGACCTACGAACGCGGCACCATCGCCATGGGCAACCAGGGACCGGGGACCAACGGCAGCGAGTTCTTCATCGTGCACTCGTTCGCGAACATCCCGAAGAACTACTCGGTGATGGGCAAGGTCGTGCGGGGCATGGAGGTGCTGGACCGGATCGTGGCGAACGGCATCATCCCGACGGATCCGAACGTGCCTGCCGACGGGCTGCCCGCGAAGCCGGTGAAGATCCAGAAGGCGACCGTCGGCTTCTGAGGTCACTCGAGGTCAGGCGTGCCCTTGCGAGTCACGGAGGATTTTCTCCTCCAGTAGGTATGCGAATCGAGGTGCCTCGCTCCGCGGGAAGATAGCGTGCTCCCGCATGTACGAGGAGAGGTCGTCGACACTGATCGCCGCGTCGAAGTGACCGTATCCTTCGCGAAACCACGCCTGCTTGTCCGTGAACCTCGCCCACAGGCGCTCCCAACCGTCGCCTTCGATGTCGGTGAAGCGATCGCGGGGCTGCATGGTGAAGATCCGCCCTCCGCATCGCTCCAGCAGGCCCGCGATCAACTTGCGCAACTCGCGTTCCAGCCCAGGCGGATTGCACAGCGCGAGACGCATGGAGACCTGCGCCCTCCCCCGGGCACCGTCGGCAGAATTGAACACTTCGAGATCGATCCAATGGTGCTCGCCTCGCATCTCGAAGTACTCGGCGCTCCCCCGCGCTCCCAAGGCATGCGTGGCCATCTCACGCACGACCGCCAGTGCCTCGTCACCGCTCTCCCGGGGCGACACGTGCACATAGTCGAACGCCCAAGCGCCCATGCGTCCTCATACCCCCTGACGACTTCGCCATCGCGGGCGAAATGGTCGAATATGCCAGATCGAACACGGCGACCACCGCCGCTTCAGGCGGAGGCGCAGCTCTCATAGGACCTGACCTTATGCCTTTAGAGTGACGTGTCTTTCCGGACGCTTCGGGGGTACCAGTGATGATGACGCATGAGCAGTACCTCGCGACGAGGCGTTTTCCGGCCCTCGACGGTCTGCGCGCGATCGCCGCGCTCCTGGTCGTGGTGTTCCACTTCGGCGGACCGGCGTGGGCCGTCGCCAACGGCTGGGTCGGCGTCCACCTGTTCTTCGTCCTCTCCGGCTTCCTGATCACCACGCTGGCCCTCCGTGAAGAGTCCCGGAACGGGAAGATCTCGCTCGCGAACTTCTACATCCGGCGAGCTTTCCGGATCCTGCCGGTGTACTTCGCCGTGCTGGGCATCGTCGTCGTGTTCATCTATTTGCGCGGCGGTTTCCACACCACCGGTTTGGCCGACGCGATGCCCTACTACCTCACGTTCACGAACGAGTTCGTGACCAACGCGCCCTTCACCCAGTCCTGGACGCTCGGGGTCGAGCAGAAGTTCTATCTCGTCTGGCCGTTCCTGGCCTTCGGCATCGCGGCGCTGGGCTTCCCGAAGCGCCTCGGCCTGGCGCTCGGGCTGGCGGCGTTGATGACCGCGTTGATCCCCGTCCTGCCGTACTCCGGCGCGTACGCGCCCATCCTCATCGGCTGCGCGCTCGCCATCGCCTTGCACCATCGGAAGGGGTTCGCCGCGCTTCGCGTCTTCACCCATCCGGTCGCGAGCGTGCCCGTGCTCGCCGCGCTCGTACTGGTACAGACGAACCTGACGAAAATCGAGGCCGTCCTCGGCGACGGCGGCACGACCGGCGTTCTCGTCTACGCCGTGCTGGCCGCGTTGCTGATCACGTCGCTGATCCCGCGCGGCCCGATCGCGTGGTTCCTTTCCACACCGCCGATGCGGTTCATCGGCGAGCGGTCGTATTCCGTCTACCTCCTGCAGGGAATCGTCTCGACGGTCGTCGCGGGCTCGATTCCCCAGCTCGGCACCGCCCGGACCCTCACCGCGGTCGGCGTGACCATCGCCGCCCTCATCGTGGCCGACGTGCTCTACCGCTGGGTCGAGGTGCCGATGATCGACGTCGGCCGCAAGCTGGTCGCCCGTCGCAAGACACGAATCGGCGACCAGGACAAGCCGTCGGCACCGGATCCCACGGTGCGGGATACCAATCCCGTCCTGGCCAGCGGCTGAGTGATTCGGGCGAAGCGCCCTTGTCCAGATCCGGTACTCTGGTCGCCAAGGTCGAGAGGCGCTGCAACGGACCGCTGAGTCCGCCACGCTCGGCCCCGGACATCACCGCAAGGGCGCCTCCCACGACATGGGAGGAGCGCTGGATGGAAACGACCGCCCTGCGAAAGCTGCTGGAAGAGCGCATCATCGTGCTCGACGGCGCGTGGGGGTCGATGCTCCAGAACGCCGGCCTCAAGCCAGAGGATTACCGCACCGAGCGGTTCCAGGATCACCCCCGTGACATCACCGGCGACCCCGACCTGCTGAACATCACCAGACCGGACGTCGTGCTCGACATCCACCGCCAGTATCTCGACGCCGGCGCGGACATCACGACGACGAACACGTTCACCGCCACCACCATCGGCCAGGCGGACTACGGGCTCGAGAACCTCGCGTACGAGATGAACCTCCGCGGCGCCCAGATCGCGCGCGAGGCGGCGGACGCGGCGGGCGGGAAGTTCGTCGCCGGGTCGGTCGGGCCGCTGAACGTCACGTTGTCGCTGTCGCCGAAGGTCGAGGACCCGGCGTTCCGCGCGGTGACCTTCGACGAGGTCTACGCCTCATACGCGGATCAGATCAAGGCGCTCGCCGAGGGCGGCGTCGATCTGCTGCTCATCGAGACCATCTTCGACACCCTCAACTGCAAGGCCGCGATCTCCGCCGCCCGCGACGTCGCGCCGCATCTGCCGCTGTGGATCTCGGTCACGATCGTCGACCTGAGCGGCCGGACGCTGTCCGGGCAGACGGTCGAGGCGTTCTGGAGTTCCATCGAGCACGCGGAACCGTTGCTGGTCGGTGTCAACTGTTCGCTGGGCGCCGAGGAAATGCGGCCGCACATCGCCGAACTGTCCCGCCTCGCGGGCACCTACACGGCTTGTCACCCCAACGCCGGACTGCCGAACGCGTTCGGCGGGTACGACCAGACGCCCGAGGAGACCGGCGGGCTGCTCGGCGACTTCGCCACGTCGGGGATGGTCAACGTCGTCGGCGGCTGCTGCGGCACGACTCCCGCGCACATCAAGGAGATCGCCGACGCGGTCCGCGGGATGGCGCCGCGGACCGTTCCGGACCCGAAGGCGAGCACCCGGTTCAGCGGGCTCGAACCGTTCGAGATCGGCAAGGACACCGGCTTCGTCATGATCGGCGAGCGGACCAACGTCACCGGGTCCGCCAAGTTCCGCAAGCTGATCGAGGCCGACGACCACCAGGCCGCCGTCGACGTCGCGCTGGAGCAGGTCCGCGGCGGGGCGAACCTGCTGGACGTCAACATGGACGCCGACCTGCTCGACAGTGAAAAAGCGATGACCACCTTCCTCAACCTCATCGCCACCGAACCCGAGGTCGCCCGGCTGCCGATCATGATCGACAGCTCGCGGTGGACGGTCCTCGAAGCCGGGCTGAAATGCGTGCAGGGCAAGGGAGTCGTCAACTCCATCAGCCTCAAGGAGGGCGAGGAGCAGTTCCTCCAGCAGGCCCGGCGCATCCGCGACTACGGCGCGGGCGTGGTCGTGATGGCCTTCGACGAGCAGGGCCAGGCCGACACCGCCGACCGGAAGGTCGCGATCTGCGGCCGTGCCTACGATCTGCTGACGCAGAAGGCCGGTTTCGTCGCCGAGGACATCATCTTCGACCCGAACGTGCTCGCGGTCGCGACCGGTATCTCCGAGCACAACGGGTACGCCAAGGCGTTCATCGACGCGCTGCCGCGGATCAAGGAACGCTGTCCCGGCGTGCGCATCAGCGGCGGTATCTCGAACCTCTCGTTCTCCTTCCGCGGCAACAACATCGTCCGCGAGGCGATGCACTCCGCCTTCCTGCTGTACGCGGTGCGCGCCGGGCTGGACATGGGCATCGTCAACGCCGGGCAGCTCGCGGTCTACGAGGACATCCCCAAGGATCTGCTGGAGCTGGTCGAGGACGTCCTCTTCGACCGCCGTGAAGACGCCACCGACAGGCTGGTCACCTTCGCGGAAACGGTCAGTGGCAAGGGAACCCAGCGCGTCATCGACCTGTCCTGGCGCGAAGGCACGGTCGAGGCACGGCTCAGCCACGCGCTGGTGCACGGCATCGTCGACTACATCGAAGAGGACACCGAGGAAGCGCGCCAGAAGCTGCCGAGGCCGCTCGAGGTCATCGAAGGCCCGCTGATGGACGGCATGAAGATCGTCGGCGACCTGTTCGGATCCGGGAAGATGTTCCTGCCGCAGGTGGTCAAGAGCGCCCGTGTGATGAAGCGGTCGGTGGCCTATCTCGAGCCGTACATGGAGGCCGAGAAGGAGAAGGCCCGCCTCGAAGGCCGGGTCGAAACCCGCCAGGGCAACGGAAAGATCGTCCTGGCGACGGTCAAGGGGGACGTGCACGACATCGGCAAGAACATCGTCGGCGTCGTCCTCGGCTGCAACAACTACGAGGTGATCGACCTCGGCGTGATGGTCCAGGCTTCGGTCATCCTGGACACCGCCGTCTCCGAAGGTGCCGACGCCATCGGGCTTTCCGGCCTGATCACGCCGTCGCTGGACGAAATGGTCAACGTCGCCACCGAAATGGAGCGGCGCGGGCTGAAACTCCCGCTGCTGATCGGCGGCGCGACCACGTCACGCCAGCACACCGCGGTCCGCATCGCGCCCGCGTACGAGAACACGACCGTGCACGTCCTCGACGCCTCCCGCGTCGTCGGTGTCGTCGGTGACCTGCTCGACGCGGACCGCGCCGAGATCCTCGACAAGAACAACCGGGCCGACCAGGAGAAGCTGCGTGAGCAGCACGCCAACAAGCAGCGCACCCCGCTGCTGACGGTCGCGCAGGCCAGGGCGAACCCGGAGAAGGTGTCCTTCGACGAGGTCCCGACGCCCGAGTTCACCGGCGTCCGGTACGTCTCGCCGACACTCACCGAACTGCGCGAGATGGTCGACTGGACCTTCCTGTTCCTGGCCTGGGAGCTGAAGGGCAAGTATCCGGCGATCCTCTCGAACCCGGTCGCGCAGGAGCTGTTCGACGACGCGAACACCCTGATGGACCAGATCGTCGCCGAGGAGCGGTTCCAGGCCAAGGGCGCGTACGCGTTCTGGCCGGCGCACTCCGAGGGCGACGACATCATCCTGGAGTCGGGAGTCAAGTTCCCGATGCTGCGCCAGCAGACGAAGAAGCCGCTGGAGCGGCCGAACCGCTGCCTGTCCGACTACATCGCCCCGGCCGGGGCGGGCGACCACCTCGGCGGATTCGCGGTCACGATCCTCGGTGCCGAGGACTTCGCCGCCGAGTTCGAAGCGAAGCAGGACGACTACCGCGCCATCATGGTGAAAGCGCTCGCGGACAGGCTCGCCGAGGCGTTCGCCGAGTACATCCACCTGAAGGCACGGCGGGAATGGTTCGAGCCCGACGCCGACCCGAAGCTGGAAGACCTGCACGCCGAGAGGTTCCGCGGGATCCGTCCCGCGCTCGGCTACCCGGCCAGCCCGGACCACAGCGAGAAGCAGGAGCTGTTCGACCTGCTCGACTCCGACAAGCTCGGAATGACGCTGACGGAGTCCTTCGCGATGTCGCCCGCGGCGAGCGTGTCCGGGCTGATCTTCGCCCACCCCGAGTCGAAGTACTTCACCGTCGGACGGCTCGGCAAGGACCAGGTCGAGGACTACGCCGTCCGGCGAGGCCTCGAACTGTCCACTATGGAGCAATGGCTGCGCCCGAACCTCGCCTACGAGCCCGAATGACACAATGATCAGGTGACTGCCGAGGGCTCGGACTTCCTGCAGCTGGACATCGGTGACGCGCCGCCGGGGCGCCGGTCGGACTGGCTGGCGTCGCGGCTGCGGCACGCCATCTCCGACGGCCGCCTGCCGGTCGGCAGCAGGCTGCCCGCGACCAGGGCGCTGGCCGCGGACCTGCGGGTCTCGCGCGGCGTGGTCACCGAGGCCTACCAACGGCTGGTCGAGGACGGCCACGTCGCCGGACGCGGCCGCGCGGGCACCGTGGTCGTCGCGGCGCCCGCGAGGACGAAGGAGCAAACGGCGCCCGGGCCGCCGTCGGCGGGCACGATCTTCCAGCCCGCCCCCGGGATCGGCGTCTTCGATTCACTGCGGTCGACACCGGCGAAGATCGACCTGTCCCCCGGCGTACCGGATCTGACGGCCTTCCCGAGGACGGCTTGGCTGCGCGCCGAACGCACCGTGCTCAACGACCTCTCGGCGGCGGCCTTCGGCTACGGCGACCCGCGTGGCGCGCCCGCGCTGCGGCTGGCCATCGCGCGCTGGATCGCCCGCACCCGCGGCATCACCGCCGACGCCGACGACGTCCTGATCGTCGCCGGCGTCGCGCAGGGTCTCGGGTTGCTGGCCCAGGTGCTGTGCGACAACGGGATCTCCGAGATCGCCGTCGAGGATCCGAGCTCGCTGGGCGCGCGGCAGCATCTGCACGACCGGCGGCTGGCGACGCCGCCGATCCGCGTGGACGAGGACGGGATCGACGTCGACGAACTCGTCCGCAGCGGCGCGCCCGCCGTCCTGCTCACGCCCGCGCACCAGTTCCCGACCGGTGTCGTGCTCGGCGGGGAGCGCCGTCGTGAGCTCATGCGCTGGGCCGCGGACGGCGGGCTGATCATCGAGGACGACTACGACGCCGAGCACCGCTACGACCGTCCGCCGGTCCCCGCGCTGCGCTCGATGCTGGCCGAACAGGTCTGCTACGCGGGCAGCGTGTCGAAGTGGCTCGCGCCCGCGCTCCGGGTGGGCTGGATGCTGGTGCCGCCGCGGTACCGGGACGAGGTGGTCGCGGCCAAACGGTTCGCCGACCTCGGCAACGCCGTCCTCCCGCAGCTGGTGCTCGCGCATCTCATGGAATCCGGCGAGATGGAGCGGCAGCTGCGGTTCGTGCGCAAACGGCACCGCCGCCGGCGGGACGCGATGATCGAAGCGCTCCGGACCCATCTCCCGGACGCCGTGGTGCACGGCGCGGCCGCCGGGCTGCACCTGACGATCACCTTCGACGCCGAGTTCTCCGACCTCGACTTCGCCGCCGCCGCGCTGGAGCAGGGCGTGAAGGTGCAGCCGCTGTCGTGGCACTGCCAGCGGCCGATGAATCCGGGTCTCGTCCTCGGCTACGGGGCCAGCCCGGCGAGTGACATCGCCGAAGGCATCGCCGTCCTGGGCAAGATTTCCCGCGTTTCGTCCTCTGGTTGCGGTAGTTCGCCGGCGAACTACCGCAACTAGAGGACGAATTGCCGGGGGAAGGGCAGGAGCGAGGACGGGTCCTCGACGTGGGCGTTGTGGCCGAGTCCCCGGAGTACGGCGGAGTGCGGGCTGAGCGCGCGAAGCTGCTCAGGACGGCTCATGGGGTCGTGTTCTCCGGCCGCGAGGACGACCGGGCAGCGCGCCGCGCCGAGCAGGCCACGCATGTCGGGAGCGCCGACGCCGAACGCGCGCGGGTCCAGCGCCAGCCGCCAGCCGCCTTCGGTTTCGGCCACGCCGCCGGGGTCCGCCTCGGCGATCCCGACCAGACCGGCGATCTTGAGAAAGCCGCGTTCGGCGTCCTCACGGGTCGGGAACACCCTCGGCGGCTTGGCCGCCATGGCGGTCGCCCTCGAAAGGTCACTCTCGCTCCATTCGACCTTGACGCCGATCGCGAACAGCCCGGCGACCTTCACCCCGAACCAGCCGCTGGCCAGCGCGAGCCCGACCACGCCGCCCAGCGAATGGCCGATCACCAGCAGCGGACCGCGTTCCGGGAGCGCGTCGGCGACCGCCGCGGCCAGACCGCCGAACGAGTAGTGCGGCAACCGGGCCGATCCCCCGTGTCCCGGCAGGTCGGGCGCCAGCCAGCGGTATCCCGGCTCCGCCATGAGGCCGTCCCAGACCGCTCCCGTCGCGCCGAGGCCGTGCAGCAGGAGCACGGCGGGGCCATCGGTTCCGGCGGTGCGCATCTTCAGGGTTTCCACCGGACGGATCTTTCCCCAGTCCCCCGTCCGCGGGCTAGTCCGTGTCGTGTGCGTCTGTTCGATGGGCTTCGTGATCCAGGTGGTTCCTGACGTCACGGGCGATTCGGCCTCGTACCGGGTTGTACTCGGCTGGATCGCTCGTGACGTCAGGGACCATTTGGGCGCGAAGACCGCGAACAGACGCGCACGACACGGGCTAGTGTTCGGAGCCGTGATCACCGATCCGGACACCTATACCCGGGGCGTGCCGTACGAGCACCTCGCGGCGCTGCGCCGGGAGTCGCCGGTCGTGCGGGTGGACGATTTCTGGGCCGTGCTCGGACATTCGGACGTCAAGTACGTGCTGAAGAATCCGAAGCTGTTCTCGTCGCACCTGGGCGGGACGCAGATCCGGGACCCGGCGACCGAACAGGACCTCGGTTACGTCCGCCGGATGATGCTCAACATGGATCCGCCCGAGCACGCCCGGCTGCGGGGCCTGCTCACCAGGGCGTTCACGCCGCGCGCGGTCGGCAGGCTGACCGAGCGGATCCACGGCTGGGCAAGGGATCTGATCACCGCGGTCGCGGCGGAGCGGCGATGTGATTTCGCCGCCGTCGCCGCCGATCTCCCGCTGCTGACGCTCGCCGAGGTCTTCGGGATTCCCGAACAGGACCGGCGGCTGATGTACGACTGGAGCAATCGCGTGATCGGCTACCAGGACGCGGACTACGCGGTGAGCGCGACCGTCGAAGCGGGAGAGGTCACCGAGCTCGCGCGGGCGGCGCTGGCCGTGCGGCCGGTTCCGGGCCCGGACGGTGCGATGCCCGATCCGCGCACCCGCGCCGGGATGCCGGATCTCTACGCGTACGCCACCGCGCTCGGCGAGTACAAGCGACGGCACCCCGGCGACGACGTGATGAGCAACCTGATGGGTCACGTGGAAGACGGAGGACGGGTCTCGATCGACGAGTTCGAGAATCTGTTCTGGCTGTTTTCCGTGGCGGGCAACGAAACGCTGCGCAACGGGATCCCCGGCGGGATGCTGGCGCTGCTGTCGCATCCGGACCAGTACCGGCGGCTGCTGGCCGACCGTTCGCTGCTTCCCGGTGCGGTGGAAGAGATGCTCCGCTGGTGGACGCCGGTCATGCACTTCCGCCGGACCGCGACCGAAGACGTCACTCTGTCCGATGTGGACATCCGCGCGGGCGACAAGGTCGTCGTCTGGTTCTCGTCGGCGAATCGCGACGAGTCCGTTTTCGAAGCCCCGGACCGCTTCGACATCGGCCGGACGCCCAACGACCACCTGACCTTCGGGCACGGCCCGCATTTCTGTCTCGGCGCCCAGCTCGCCAGGGTGCAGCTGCGCGCGATGTTCGAAGCGATCCTCGACCTGCCCGGCGAGGTGGAACTCGACGGCACCCCGGTGCGGTTGCGGTCGAACTTCCAGAACGGGCTGAAGTCCCTGCCGATCCGCTGGTAGCGAAGGGCCCCTTCCCGCCCCCGAGCGCGGGAAGGGGCCATCACCCCCTGGTCATTCGGCCGCGGCGAACTCCGGTTCGGCGACGGCTGAGCGGGCTTCGGCCTTGCGCAGGCCGACGACTCCCGACAGCGCCACCAGGACACTGATCACGGCGATGCCGGTGACGACGGTCAGCGCGGGCGCCAACCCGTTCAGCAGCGCGGCCGGGCCGGTGGCGCCACCCGCGTTGCCGGTCAGGACCGCGGTCACCACGGCGAGGCCGATCGCACCGCCGACCTGGATCGACGTGTTCAGCAGACCGCCGGCGAGCCCCTGCTCGTCGTCGGAGATGCCGTTGGTCGCCTGGATGTTGAGGGAGGAGAACGCCAGCATGAAGCCGACACCCAGCAGGATCATGCTCGGCAGCACCGAACCGGCGTAGCTGGAACTCTCGTCGATCCGCAGGAACAGCGCGTACCCGATGACGTGGGCGACGACTCCGGCGAGGATCGTGCGCGGCGTGCCGAGCCGGTCGATCAGCGGCTCGATCCTGGGCGAACCGAAGGCCACGATCAGCGCGGCGGGCAGGAATCCGAGCGCGGTCTGCAACGCGGACCAGCCGAGGACGGTCTGCAGGTACAGCATGACCACGAACTGGAAACCGATGTAGGCGCCGAAGAACGTCGCGCCGCCGAGGTTGGCGCGGGCCAGCGGGCCCGAGCGCAGGATGCCGAGGCGGAGCAGCGGGTGCTTGCTGCGCTTCTCGATGAGCACGAAGGTGACGAGCAACGCGAGCGCGAGCGCGAACGTGATCAGCGTCCTCGGGGAGGCCCAGCCGATCTCCGGCGCCTCGACCACGGCGAAGACCAGCAGGAGCGAACCGGCGGCACCGGTGATAGCGCCGGGGAAGTCGTAGCCGCCACCCTCCTGCGGGCGGTAGGACGGGATCAGCTTGACCGCGGCGGCCAGCGCGGCGAGCGCGATCGGCACCGGCAGCAGGAACGTCCAGCGCCAGCCCACCTCGGTGAGCAGACCGGAGAACACGAGGCCCGCGGAGTAACCGCTGGCACCGAAGACCGCGAAGATGCTGATCGCCCGGTTGCGGGCGGGGCCTTCGTGGAAGGTCGTGGTGATGATGGACAGCGCGGCCGGCGCGGTGAACGCGGCGGCGAGACCCTTGATGAAGCGGGTGGCGATCAGCAGCGCGCCGTCGTCGACGAGACCGCCGAGCAGGGAAGCGACCGCGAAGACCGCGACGGCGACAAGGAAGACCCGGCGCCTGCCGAGCAGGTCGGCGGTGCGCCCGCCGAGAAGCAGCAGGCCACCGTAGCCGAGCACGTAGGCGCTGATGACCCATTGCAGGGCACCGGTGGAGAGGCCGAGTTCGGCCTGGATGGACGGGAGGGCGACGGCGACCATCGACACGTCGAGCGCGTCGAGGCCCACGACGACGGACACGGTGAGCAGGACACCCCAGAGGCGCGCGTCCCACCTTGTAGAGCTGGTGGACAGCTGCACGGAAGAACTCATGATCCGTAGAGTACATGCACACGCATCTAATGCAAGTGCATTTAATGACTTTGCATAAAATTCATGTGCATGCTATCTTGGGCCGCGTGAGCGACGTCGCCGAACAAGACCTGCTGCAGGAGTGGCACGCCCTGTCCGCACGGCACGCGGCGGTCTTCGGACGGCTCGAGTGCCGGCTCCAGGAGCGCCACGGCCTCGGCGTCACCGAATTCGAAGCCCTCGAACGCCTGGTGAACTGCGTCGTCGGCAAATGCCGCGCGGCCGATCTCACCGAGGTCGTCCACCTGAGCCAGAGCGCCACTTCGCGACTCGTCGCCCGCCTCGAGCGCGAGGGGCTCGTGCAGCGCGCGCTCTGCGAGTCGGACCGGCGCGGGATCTTCGTCGTCGTGACCGACGAAGGCCGCCGTCGCTACGAAGAGGCGAAGCCGACCCACCGGGCGACGCTGAACGAAACCCTCACCATCAAGGCTTGAGTCACTTCTCGCCGATTTTGACCGCGGTCAGGGTGATCACCGCGTCGGCGGCGACTTTCGTCCCCGGCGCCGGGTCCTGACCCGTCTGGACCCAGTTCCGGTCCATCACGAGCATCCGGCCCTTGCCGGTCCCGTCGACCTCGCGCAGGTTGTACAGGCCCGCCGCCTGCATCGCGTCCTGCGCGTCCTGATGGTTCATCCCCGAGACGTCCGGGACGGTGACGAGCTTGGCGGCCGCCGTTGTCGGAGCGCTCGCCCGGCTGGACGGCTGCGCGCTCGCCACCGTCTCCGTGACGGTCGCCGGCGCCCCCGGCCGCGGGTTCGGAGCACCG
The DNA here is from genome assembly GCF_046549075.1 of Amycolatopsis sp. lyj-84. NCBI lineage: Bacteria > Bacillati > Actinomycetota > Actinomycetes > Pseudonocardiales > Pseudonocardiaceae > Amycolatopsis > Amycolatopsis sp. lyj-84. The sequence continues at coordinate 448,619 of NZ_JAJPWO010000007.1, read as the reverse complement.
CACGCGGCGAGGCCGAGCGCGCCGACGGCGAGAAGCAGGGCGATCCGGCTGGCGGTCTTCGTCATCCCGGGACTCCAGTCTGTGGTGATGAGACCGAAGAGAGTCGCGCCAGGGCGGCTGATCGTTAGCACCCGATCAGGGCCACCGAGGTAAAGAATATTTGACATGGTGTCTAGAACTCTTTACCTTGGAACACGTGGCACTGGAAGAGAAGCGCGCGTGGATCATGCTCGTGGTCACGGTTTTCGCCTACGCGGCGTACCTGATCGTCGTCCTCGGCGGGGCGAGATCCGGCCCGCTCGTCGATGTCCCTTACGTGGCACCGCTGCTGTGGACGATCGGGGCGGCCATCGTGGCCTCGATCGTGCTGCACATCGCGGCGTCGATCGCCTCACCGCGTGACGCGGGGCGCAAAGACCAGCGAGACCGCGAAATCGGCCGGTTCGGTGAGCACGTCGGGCAGTCGTTCGTCGTCATCGGCGGCGTCGCGGCGCTCGTCATGGCGATGGCGGAACTGGACCACTTCTGGATCGCCAACACCGTGTACCTCGCCTTCGTCCTGTCCTCCCTGCTCGGTTCGATCGCGAAGATCGCCGCCTACCGCCGGGGATTCCAGACATGGTGAAACCGACCAAGGTCATGAACTCGATCCGCGCCCTGCGCTTCGCCGCCGGTGAGATGACGCAGGCGCAACTCGCGGACCGGATCGGCGTCACGCGCCAGACGGTCATCGCCATCGAACAGGGCCGCTACTCACCGTCCCTCGAGATGGCCTTCCAGATCGCCCGGGTGTTCGGCGTCGGGCTAGACGACGTTTTTCAGTACCCAGACTAGGAAAGAGGCCCCCATGAAGGCGATCGTCCAGCACGAGTACGGCACGACGGAAGTCCTGAAGCTGATCGAGCTGCCGGATCCCGAACCGGGACCGGACGGTGTCGTCGTCCGGATCCGCGCGGCGGCCGTCGATCCCGGGGTCTGGCATCTCATGGAGGGCACGCCCTATCTGGTGCGCTTGATGGGCTTCGGGGTACGGAGACCGAAGGCCCCTGTCCGTGGCCTCGACTTCGCCGGTGTCGTACACGCGGTCGGCGGCGACGTCACGCGATTCCAGCCCGGCGACGAGGTTTTCGGTACCTGCCAAGGTTCTTTCGCCGAATACGCACTGACCACAGTAGACAAACTGGCACGGAAACCCGGGCGGCTCGGGTTCGAGGAAGCCGCGGCCGTCCCCATCTCCGCGTTCACCGCCCTCCAGGCGCTTCGCGACAAAGGGAAGGTCGCGCCCCGGCACAAGGTCCTGATCATCGGCGCGGGCGGTGGCGTCGGCACGTTCGCGGTGCAGATCGCCAAGGCTTTCGGCGCCACGGTCGACGGGGTGTGCGGGACGGGCAAGGTGGACCTCGTCCGCTCGCTCGGCGCGGACAGGGTGTTCGACTACACGCGTGAGGATTTCGGCGGCGGCTACGACCTCATCCTCGACACCGCGGGCAACCGGTCGCTGACCTCGCTGCGGAAAGCCCTCACCCCGCGCGGCACCCTGGTCATCGTCGGCGGCGAGGGCGACGGGCGGTGGATCGGGCCGGTGGGTCGCAACCTGCGGGCACTGTTCCTCGGGCCGTTCGTGAAACAGAAGCTCCTCGGCCTGTTCTCCACGGAGAACCAAGACGATCTCCAGGCACTTCGCGCGCTCATCGAGGCGGAGAAACTGACGCCGGTCATCGACCGCTCCTACTCGCTGGCCGAGGTGCCCGAAGCCATCCGCTACGCGAGCGAGGGACACGCGCGCGGCAAGGTCGTCATCACCGTCTGAATGTTCTCCCTCGCGTTCACCCCCGGCCATCTTGGGCGTGTTCGGTGTGGGACGACCCACCACGAAGCCGAGGGAGACCACCGATGTCCGTCAACCGCCGGGACCTGTTGCGAGGCGCCGCCACCGCCGGTGCGCTGGGGCTGGCCTGGCCGTTGAGTTCGCGGATGACCGTCGCGCAGGCGGAGGAGGCCGCGGCGGCACTGGGCGCGACCTGGGACGAGGCGCCGTTCACGCTCGGCGTCGCGTCCGGCGACCCCGTCCCGTACGGCGTCGCGCTCTGGACCAGGCTCGCGCCGAAGCCGATGGAGTTCGAGCAGCCGCTCGAAGACACCGTCGAGGTCGGCTGGGAGGTCGCCACCGACCGCGGTTTCCGCCGCCGCGTGGCGCGCGGGACGGCGCCGGCCACCGCCGGGCTCGGGCACAGCGTGCACGTCCCGGTGTCCGGGCTGGAGCCGGGCTCGCAGTATTACTACCGCTTCCACGCGCTCGGCAAGGTCAGCCGGGTCGGCCGCACCCGCACCGCGCCCGTCGGGCCGGTCCGGCGGGTGCGGTTCGCCTCGGCGAACTGCCAGGCGTTCCACGACGGGTTCTACGCGGCCCACGCCGGGATCGCGCGGGAGGACCTCGATTTCGTCGTTCACCTCGGCGACTACGTCTACGAACACGGCCAGGTCGGCGGGAACCCGCTGCGCGATCACGAAGGCCCCGAGGTACTGACGCTGCCGTCGTACCGGCGGCGGCACGCGCTCTACAAGTCCGACCCCTCGCTGCGGGACGCTCACGCGGCCCACCCCTGGTTCATCACCTGGGACGACCACGAGGTGGTCAACGACTACAGCGGTACCACTCCGGCACTGCAGGCCCGGCGATCGGCGGCGTACCAGGCCTGGTTCGAACACATGCCGGTGCGCCCGGACCACCCGGCGAGCCCGCGGATCCACCGGCAGCGCCGCTGGGGCGACCTGCTGGACCTGTCCATTTTGGATCTCCGGCAGTACCGGTCGGCGCAGAACCTGCCCGACGGCACGATCCTCGGCGCGGATCAGAAGGCGTGGCTCAAGGATCAGGTGACCGGCGCCGGTGAGGCGTGGCACTGCTGGGTGAACTCGATCATGCTCAGCCAGCTGGCGAAGCCGGGTGGCGGCGGCTACATGTTCACCGACCAGTGGGACGGCTTCCTCGCCGAACGCAAGGAGGTGCTGACCCACGTCGCCCAGAGCGGCCTCGAAGACCTCGTGGTGATCACCGGCGACTGGCATTCGGCGTTCGTCGACGACATCCGCCCCGACTTCGCCGATCCGGCCACCCCGGTGATCGGCACGGAGTTCACCGCGCATTCGGTCTCCTCCGGCGCCTACTCCCCCGAATGGAACGCCACGAACGGGCCGAAGATGGGCGCGGCGAACCCGCACCTCAAGTACTTCGAGGGCAACCGATACGGCTACGACGTCTACGAGGTCACCCCGCGCCGCTGGAGCACGCACATGCGGGTGATCGGCGACCGGCGCGACCCGCGTTCGCCGGTGAGCACCCTGACGACGTTCCACGTCGACCGCGGCAGGCCCGGGTCCTATGAGGACAGGGCCACGATCACGTCCCCCGCGCAATACCGGCGACGCTAGGCCAAAAGGGGACCGGCGGACTCAGAAGGGGGTCGGGGGACGCTCTTTCGGAGCAGCGCGGCTCACCGCACGCGTTCTCTTTTCACCTGCCCGATGAATTCACGACAATTCTTCCGTGCGGCTAATCTGAGCTTTCCATTGGGAACGATCCCCGGGAGAAAGCAATGAAGAAGAAAATCGCCGCTTTAGTCATGGCCGCCTTCTCGGCGGCCGGAATCCTGGCCGGTTCACCGGCCTCCGCGGCGACCGAAAGCCCCTTCCCGCCCTACGGTTGCGACAGCAACCGCTTCGGAATCCTCTTCGGCGAGGGGATTTCCACGACCTGCTTCTCCCTGCCGAGGTACTCGGAAACCTATCGAGTGGTCGCTCACTGCGCGTCGGGGTCATCCTTTTGGTACACCGTCGGCCATTGGGTTCCGCGCGGTTTCGGACCGTCGACGGCGGAATGTCACGGCGGACTGCTCTCGAACGCCTACGTCGCGGGATATCACGTAGACGATCTCTAATATTTCGCTAATGCGATGTTGATCTTGGTCCGGGTCCCCACCGGTCCACTTCCGCGGTGAGCCAGCGATGGAGGGAAAAGGCCAGTTCGACCGGCGCGTCGTACTGGATCAGATGCCCTGCATCCGGAATGACGTCCAAGAGGGCGCCGGGAATCGCGTTCGCGAGCTGTTCCGCCCGGTCCACCGGGATCCAGGTGTCTTCCGCGCCCCAGATCACCTTCACCGGCAAGGCGAGTTCGGGATAGCGATCCTGGATCTCGTCGGTGTACCGGACGTCCGCCTCGGCGATCTGCCGGTAGAAGGCGCGTCGTCCCTGCTCGTCCAGCCAAGGGCCGGTCAGCGTGGCCAGTTGCGCGCCGGTGAGACCACGATGGGAGGCCGTCCCGATATAGGACTCCAGCGCACCTCGGTGCACCGTCGGGGGCTGTGCTTGGAAGACCTCGGCGTTCTCCGCGACGAGCCGGAAGAACTCCGAACCCCACGGCCGTAGCGCGACGACGTCCACCAGGGCGAGAGAGGCGTATTCGGCGCCGTGCAGCAGGTTGGCGCGCAGCGAGACGGCGCCGCCGTAGTCGTGCGCGATCACGTGCGGGGCCGTCAGTCCCCAATACGCGAGCAGGTCGGCGAAAAGCTCGCCCTGCGTGCCGAGATCGACCGCGTGACCGGGCTCCTTCGACGAGCGGCCGTACCCCGGCATGTCCCAGACGTGGACGGTGAACTCCTCGCTGAGCGCTCGCGCGAAAGGCGCCCACAGCTGCGCCGACCACGGTGTCCCGTGGCACAGCACCACCGGGGCGCCTTCGCCGAGTCGCTCCCACGCCACCGAACGGCCACGCCACTCGAACGATCGCGACAACGCCAGTTCACCGAGACCCATGATCGCGATCGTAGTGGCGCCCGCCCGCTCAGTCGGGCAGATGCAGTTCCGAATGCCGCTTGGACAGCATCTCCGCCAGTTCCCGGAGTTTGATGTTCATGTTCTGCGACGTGTTCCGCAGCACCTCGAACGCCTCGGCCGCGTCGATCCCCCGCCGCGCCATCAGGATGCCCTTGGCCTGTCCGATCGCGTCCCTGCTGTCCAGTGCCTGCTGGAGCTGCTCCTCCTGGAGCTGACCGCGCGTGACCGCGTGCGTGGTCGCCAGCGCCAGCGACGCGTGCGTGGCCAGCAGCAACAGCACATCGCGGTCTGCCCTGGCGATGCCGTGCGGACGTCGCGAGTAGACGTTCAGCGCGCCCGAAAGCTGCGAACTCGACGCCTCGGGCAGCAAGGCCGTCGAGACCAGCGAGTGGAAACCGAGCGCCGCGGCTGCCGGCCCGAACCGCGGCCAGCGCGCGTCCTCGGCGAGGTTGTCGCTGAAGGCCGCCGCCGGTCCCGAAACCCGCGCGGCCTCGACGCAGGCACCCTCGCCGTACTGATACTGCAGCTGGTCCAGTTCGCGCGCGATCTCGTCGGTCCGCACCGGCGTGTGGAACGCGCCGTCGGGATCGAGGAGGGTGACACTCACCAGATCCGCGCCCGGCACCAGGTCACGGGTCGCGAAGACCACTCGTTCGAGTACCGCCGCGACCGAGCCGGAATCCAGCAACGCCCTGGTCAGGGACACGAATTGGCTAACCAGTGGCCCGGCGATGAGCCGAGCGCCGTTCTCGGAGGTCACCGGCAGTTCGCCGTCGCCGACATCCTCGACGAATCGGTTCTTGTCCTGCTGCCAGTCGATTTCATCGGCCAAAGCCCGCCTCTCCCACTTCTGCACATCGGCGTGATGCACCACGGGAGTCACCGGCGGGAACCGGCGCCGAGCGCGCACCATCAACCGCCGCAACCAACCCGGTTACCGGCGGATCGGCGCTAACTTCTCAACGCTCAGAACCGCTTTCGGAAGCCGACCTTAGCCGAATGGGATCACCCCGCCTACCGCGACCCACGTTCGGCCCGCCCCGGATCACCCCTACCGGGCACGCCGACCACGCACCGCTCGGCCACCTGGCGTAATTTCACGTTCTCCCGCGGCTCGGGTCCGTTCATGCCCGCTCATGTTTCGGACCGGGCACCGGTTGGTACCCGGGTCTGGTGTTGTCGAGAACTCGGGGGGTGATCACCGTGGCTTCGCTCCAGGCAGAGGAGCAGCGCCGGATCGTCGCGGCTTGTTTCGCGCGGACCGGACTCACCGTCGAGCAGCTGTGGCTGAGATATTTCGCTCTCGGCGGCGACGTCAGCGAAGTCGAACTGGACGGCTTCCTGCAGGAGCTGATACCCCTGCCCAGGATCCAACGGGACATGGTCGCCCACGCGGTCAACGAACGGCTCGACGAGGTCTCCGGCGTTCGCCGGGCGCCCTACAGCCGCGCGACCGGCGAGGACTTCCGGCCTCGCGGGCCGTTGGCCGCGCTGGTAGGGCTCCTCGACGGCGCCCACCGTGCCTCCCCCGAACGGCTGCCCGAGATCATCGCCGCGGCAGGCCGGGCACTGGACCTCGAGATCACCGTCTATCTCGCCGACTACGACCAGCGGCAGCTCATCCCGCTTCCCGGCGAGTCGGCGACCGTCAAGGCACCGCTGACCATCGAGGCGAGCACCGCGGGCGAGGCGTACCGGCACGCCGGCACCCTGCTGGTCGAGGAGCCGGGCGGACCACGGTTGTGGGCCACTCTGCTGGACGGTGACGAGCGCATCGGCGTGCTCGAGGTCGAGGCCGGTCCGGACGCCGACCTCAACGACCCCTCGCTGCGAATCCAGTGCCAGTGGCTCGCGTCGCTGTCCGGCTGCCTCATCGCGGCCGCGATGAGGTACGGCGACGGCCTCGACACGCTGCGGCGACAGCGGCGGCGCGGCCCCATCGCGGAGCTTCTCTGGCAGAACCTTCCCCCGTTGACCGCGGCGACGCGCGACGTCGTGGTGGCGGGCGGTGTCGAGCCCACTTACGACGTTCGCGGAGTCACCTTCGACTACGCGCTCTCCGAAACGACAGCTCGCCTGGCGATCTTCGACGCCGGACGCGACACCCTGTCCGCGGGCCTGGTGGTCTCGGCGGCGCTCGCGGCCTACCGATCCGCCCGCCGCGAAGACCTGGACCTGCGTGGCCAGGAATCCGCTGTCGACAAAGCGCTGTCGGCACAGTTCGGCGACGGCGTCACGGTTCGCGGCACGCTGGCCGAACTGAACCTCGCCGACGGCGGGCTCCGTTACCTCGATGCCGGAGGCGTCCCGCCGCTCGTGTTGGGCGACGACCGTCAACAGACCACAGTGGACATCGTGGAGCGCCCGCCGTTCGGCGCCGGGCAGCCCGGCCGGATCGGGACCGCCCGGCTGCGGCCCGGAGACCTGCTGGTCCTGCACACTGAAGGCCTCTCGGGCGCACGTGCCGCCGACGGCGAACGGTTCGCGTTCGCCGACTGCCTGGACGACAACCTCGGGCAGGTGCCACCCGAAACCGCCCGTTGTGTCCTACAGGCGGCGAAGTCCCACTGCGGCAACGTTTTCACCAGCGACGCGGGGCTGCTGATCGCTCGGCGGCCGGGCCGGTCATGAGACGGTTCAGCCGCTGAATTCGACGTCCGCTGTCGCGACCGTGCCTCCCTTCCGGCCCGGCGCGACCTGGTACCGCCAGTACAGGTTCGTATGCGCGATGACCTGCGCCGGCTCGGGCGCTCCCCATTCCGACTTGTCCACGGTCGTATGCGCGTCGCCGACCAGCGTCGCGTCATATCCCCGGACCAGGGCGCCGTGCAACGTCGAGCGAATGCAGGCGTCGGTCTCCGCCCCGACGACCACGAGACGCCCGACACCGCGTTCGGCCAGCACCTTCTCCAGATCGGTGTCCTCGAAGGAATCTCCATAGGATTTGTCGACGAGCGGCTCGGCGTCTTCCCGGGTCAGCTCGCCGACGAGGCACCACTCCTCGCTCCCTCGCACGAGTTCCTCATCGGAATGCTGCACCCACACGACCGGCACGTCTTCCCGTCGCGCGCGGCCGACGAGAGCGGCGATGTTCGCCACCACCGCGTCCCGCTCGTGGCCCTCGTCGACGACGCCGTTCTGGACGTCGACGACCAAGAGCGCGGTGTTCGGCCGGTTGTCGAGAGTGGTCATGACAGGGTGTCCCTCCTGGTCAGGCTGCTGTGGCAGACCTTAACCCGGAGCACCGACAGGAACCGTCGATCAAGCCGCCGGAACGGCCAGGGCCTTCGCGTTGCGCCGGACGTCGGACCACGCCCCGTCCCGGCACAAGCCGCAGGAAGCACCGAAGAACTCCGCGCGGGCTCGCTCGTCGCCGGACAGCCAGAACCGGAACCACGCCGTGATCGCGCCGCGGAACCCGCCGCCGTCACCGGCGGGTGTGAAGTGGGTCGCGCCGGCGAGTTCGCCGTAGATCGCGGGCACCTGGTCGGCGAGGCGGTACCGCGGGATGACCAGGAGCGCGGGAATGACGATGGCGTCGAACTGCCCTCCGAGGAAGAACGAAGGCCCCTTCAAGGCCGTGGCGGAGCCTTGTGGCCCCGGCTCGATCGGGATCGTGGTGGTGACGCGGGGATCCGCGCCGGCGGCGATCGCCCCGCCGCCGCCCTGGGAATGACCGGTCGCGCCGATGTGCGCGGTGTCGATCTTCCCTTCGTAACGGCTGCCGGGACGGGAATTCTCGGCGATCAGGGTGGTGGCTCCGGCCAGCATTTCCTTGCCGGAGCCCGCGTTCGGTGTGTCGGCGGCCGCGACCACGAAACCGTGGGAGGCCAGATGGCGCAACAGGCCGTCGTAGATCTTCGGGTTCGCGCCGGTTCCGTTGCCCCACAGGATCACCGGGTGCCTCTCCAGCCGCGAGGGCCGGTACACGGTGTGCGTGCTGTCGAGGGCTTCGACGGTCACCGCGAAGGGACCCGGTTCGCTCCACTGGTCCGCGATCCCGGTCGTGGCCGTCGCGGCGGGCGCGATGCCCACGGTCGCCAGCACGACCATTCCGGCGATCAGTGTCCGTTCCCGAAGCCTCGTCATGGTGGTCACCGTCCCGTTCCGCCCAGGCCCCGTTGCCCGCGACGCTCCCTTCCCAGGGTGTCGGTCCGGTCACCGTACGTCCATGGGGCCGGTCACAAGATCAGGCGAACGAGTCTTGTGACCGGCCCCAAAGCAGGGCTTATTTGAGGGGGCAACGTGTCGCGCTTCGCGGGCGGGTCGCGCTGGGGCTGGAGGTGTCCTTTGCCGCGTCCGATGTCGAGCGGTCGTGTCGCGAAAGCCACTTTCGGGACATCGGACGTCGCGAAAGTGGCTTTCGCGACACCCCGGCCCACGACCGACACCGAAAACAGCGCGAGCACGCCCCCTTTGCCCTTCCCCTCACTACGCGAACGTCGAGAGACCGTCCAGCAACCTGTCGACGTCTTCGGCGCTGGTGTACGGCGCGAGCCCGACCCGGAGCGCCGGATTCTCCAGCTTCAAGGCCGCGAAGACTTCGTAGGCGTAGAAGGATCCCGCCGGGGCGACGACCTGCCTCTCGGCGAGATGCCGCTGCGCCTCGCGCTCGCGGCCGCCGAGACCCATCAGGAGGGTCGGGGTCCGGTCAGCCGCCTTGCAGTGGACGGTGACGGTGTCTTCCAGCCCCTTTTCCAGCTTGGTGCGCAGCGTGATTTCGTGGTCGTGCAAGGAGTTCAGCGAATGCGTCAGGCGTTCCCGCCGCGACCCTCCCGCTCCCGGATCGAGGGCGGCGAGGAAGTCCACCGCGGCCGTCGCGCCCGCGAGGATCTCGTACGGCAGTGTGCCGAATTCGAAGCGTTCGGGCACGGTGTCGGGCGACGGCATGAGCTTGTCCGGTTCGACGGTTTCGAGGAGGGCAGGCGACGCGCCGAGCACCCCGCAGTGCGGGCCGAGGAACTTGTACGGCGAGCAGACGAAGAAATCCGCGCCCATCGCCGGGACGTCCACCAGCTCGTGTGCGGCGTAGTGGACGCCGTCCACGAACACCAGCGCCCCGGCGTCGTGGGCGAGGTCGGCGATCCGGCGGATCGGCGGCTTGGTGCCAAGGACGTTCGAGGCCGCCGTCACCGCGACCAGCCTCGTCCGTTCGGTGAGGACGAGGGAATCGAGGTCGAGTTCGGTGGTTTCGGGGTCGATGTCCAGCCAGCGGACGATCAGCCCGGCCCGTTCGGCGGCCTGGACCCAGGGCCGGACGTTGGCGTCGTGGTCGAGGCGGCTGACGACGATCTCGTCGCCCTCGCGCCAGTTCTTGGCCAGGTGCCGGGAAAAGTCGTACGTCAGCTGGGTGGCGCTGCGGCCGTGGACGACGCCTTCGGCCGGCAGGTTCAAGAAATCGGCATAGGCGGCGCGAAAGCCCGAGACGGCTTTCTCCGCGTTGAGCTCGGACGGGCTGACCGTGCCCCGGTTCGACAGCGGGCCGGTCAGCGTCCCGGCGATGGCGTCGGCGACGGACCTTGGTGTCTGCGTACCCGCGGGTCCGTCGAAGAACGCGGTTCCGTTGGTGAGGGACGGGAAGTGAAGCCGGAGGGCTGCGACGTCGATGGCCATGACCTCGACTCTGACACCCGGTCCGGCACCGAGTAAACGCTTCGTGGCCGGAACTTTCGCCGGCCACGAAGCGTCCCGGACTCAGTACAGCGTCAGCCGGTACGCGCCGGACTGCGCGGTGCCCGCGAAGAGATACCGGCCGTCCGCGCTGATCGCCATCGAGAGCACCCGCGGGTCGGGCAGCGCGCCCGGCAGCGGCGACCAGGTGCGCCCGAAGTCCGTGCTGCGCAGCACGCCTCCCCCGGTCGCGCTGCTCGCGAACCACACCCTGAAGTCGAACGGATGCGGCAGGATCCGGCTGATCTCCCGGGGGTCCTCACCGTCGCGGACCCGGCGGAACGTCCGTCCGTTGTCCTCGCTGAGCAGCAGGCCCGCACCGCCGACGAGGACACGCCCGCCGCCCCAGCGGCTCACCGAGATCGAACTGACCGGTTCGTCGGAGACGCGGGTCCAGGTCTTGCCGCCGTCGTCGGACCGGAACAGGCCGCCGGAGTCCCCGCCCCAGACCCGGTTCTTGTTCCAGGGGTCGCCCGCGAACGCGATGAACCCGTTGTCGGTGGTGAGCTTTTCCCAGGTCTTCCCGGCGTTGTCACTGCGGTAGAGCACGTAGCCGCTGGGCGCGAAAGCCGAGACGAGAAGCCGGTCCGGGTCGGCCGGATGCGCGAAGATCGCCCTGGGGAGACCTTCCTTCGCCTTCGCCGCGAACTGCCAGGTGCGGCCGCCGTCGCCACTGCGGAGCACGTCGAGCGAGAACCCGTTCCGGGTGACCTGCCAGACCACGTCCGGGCGGCTCGGCGAGACGGACAGCCGCGCGTCCTCGTGCAGCCGGTCGGTGGGGTGCGACTGCCAGGCCCTGTCCGCCGCGGCGATCTTGCCGCGCGGAAGCGGGGTGTTGTAGATCTCCTGCACACCGGCCGCGACGACGCTCTCCCGGAGAATGTTCCCGCTGGTCACGAGGTCGCGGATGGACTCGCCGGGCACGCCGATCTGCTGGTAGCCGTTCTTGCCACCGTCCGCGTACACGCCTCGGTACACCGAGGAGATCAGCGTGGTGGCGGGTTTGCCCGCGGCGGCGGGGAGTTCGATCATGTCGGTGACGCCCTCGCCGGGCGCGGGTACCGGTTTGCGAGTCCAACTGCGACCGAAATCCGTGCTGACGTCTATGTCGTTATACGTCGAGACATACAGGCGCCCGCCGACGAAACGCGGTTCACGCAAAGGCTGCCCGCCGGGTTCGCGGCGCAGCACCGTCCAGGTCTTCCCGCCGTCGGTGGAGCCGTGCAGTTCGGGGCCGACCGTGACCACGAACCGCTTGCCGTCCGAGGCGACCTGCCCGATCTCGCCGTTCACCCGGTAGACGAGTTCGGCACGCGGTTCCTTGCCGCTGACCCCGCGAACCACCCACAGGGAGTACTCCGGGTAGACCGTCGTGAAGTAGGCGTCGTCGCCGACCAGGGTGAGTTTGAGCGCGCCGACCGGCGCGGCGATCCCCTCGCGCGGCCAGGTCCTCGGCACGTCGTTCCAGTTCACGCCGCCGTCGGTGCTGACGCTCAGCGAATCGAGGTTCTGCACCACGACGACCCGGCCCGCCGGATCCGTGGCCATGCCGAACGCGCCGTCGGGGTACCACTCGCGCAGGGTCTCCCACGTCTGACCGCGGTCGGTGGTGCTCAGCAGCAGGCCGCGCCACTCGCCGATCTGGTACCCGGGCTTGTTGCCCACCGCGAGCATCCGGTCGGGATTCACCGGATCGGCGAAGAATCCCTGGATGGCGGTGTCGTCGGGCAGTCCCCGGCGCGCGGTCCACGAGCCGCCGCGGTCGCCGGAGAGCCACAACGCGGGCGGGCCGGGCTGCATCATCGCGAGCCCGGCAGGCGAAACGGCGAGCAGCCCGCCGATGCTGTTCGGGCCGACGGGGTCCCAGCCGCCACGGGGCAGCCCTGTCGCGTTCACGTCCGTGGGTGAAGACAGGGGTTCGGCGGTGGCCGCTGACGTCGCCCCGGTGGTCCCGAGAACCGTCAGCAGCCCGAGAACGAACATGCGTTTGGTGATCGATCTCAGCTTCATGCGGAAGATCTTGGCGGAAGATCCCGCAAAGGTATAGGGGATTCGTCGGATCTTTACTGCCGCACTCGCTCTGCCATCATCGGGATATCTCTGTCAAGACTTGACTTTCACCTCCACTCATCGGATCACTCAGGGCGACATCCCCTAACTGACGACGATCGCGACCAGCGCGGCACCGAGGAGGGCGAGGTACGCGATCGCGTGCGCGCGGTCCGGGATCCGGCCGACCACCCGGCGCGTCACGGCGATGGCCGGCAGCGATCCGCACAGCAGCGCGCCCGCGGCCACCAGGTCGATGTAGCCGAGGTGCGAGGCGCCCGAAGACACACCCGTCGCGGCGAAGGCGTAGACGGCGGTGCCGATCACCGCCACCGGCAGGCTCAAGGGGTTCGCCAGTGCGGTCGCGTCGGCCATCGGCAGCCCCTTGCGCCGCATGAGGGGGACGGTGAGCACGCTGCCCCCGACACCGAGGAAGCTCGCCACGGCACCGATCCCGGTCCCGCCCGCGGTGGTGGTGATCCCGCCGAGCGCACGGGGCCGCGTGTCGTCCCGCCTGCTCACGAATCCTTTCCGGACCACGCTGTCGACGATGGTCAGCGCGAGATAGGTGACGAAAAGCCAGCGCAGCACGCTTTCGTCGGCCGCGGTGGCGGCGAAGGAACCGAGAACGGCGCCCAGGCCGATGAAGGCGATGATCGGCCACAGATAGTCGCGGCGGAGCCGTCCGGTCCGCAACTGGGCGAAGGTCGCGCTCCCGGCGTTGACCACCATCACCGCGGTCGACGTGGCGACCGCCACGTGCATCGCCCCGAGGGCGGTGTCCGGCCCGGCGAGCGCAAAGGCGTAAACGACGGGCACGGTGATGAATCCGCCGCCGAATCCGAAAAGGACGGTGGTGACGCCGCTCAGGCATCCGAACCCGAGGAGCACCGAGATCTCGATCAGCACTCCTTCGACGGTAGTTGCTCCCGGCGCGGCGGGCATTCGAAAGGGCGCCACTTTCTTTCGCGCATCGGACAGCGCGAGGGTAGCCTCGGCGGGATGCGTGACATCCCCATCGACGAGGTCGACCACCTCGACCGGGCGGTGGTGGCGATCCGCACCGATTACCCGCCGGGCCACCGGATTCCCCCGCACCGGCACCGGCGGGCGCAGTTCCTCTACAGCGCGACGGGGTCGATGCGGGTCGAAACGGCCGACGGCACGTGGACCATCCCGACCCGGCGCGCGGTGCTCGTCCCGCCGGAGACCGGTCATCAGGTCTTCACGACGACCGTGAGCACCCGAAGCCTCTACATCGAGCCGAAGGCGGTGCCGTGGTTCCCGCGGCGGTGCCAGGTGGTCGAGGTCTCCGCACTGCTCCGGGAACTGCTGAACGAGGCCGTCGGCGTGCCGGAGCTGTACTCGCCGCGCGGGCGGGACGCCGCCGTCTTCGGCTTGATCCTGCACGAGATCCGGCGATCCGCCCCGGTCCCGCTCGATCTCCCCTTGCCCAAGCACGAACGGCTGCGCGCACTGTGCGAGTCCTTTTTGGACAATCCGGACATCCACGATCCGTTAGGCGCCTGGGCATCCAGGCTGCACGTGAGCGAGCGGACACTGAACCGGATCTTCACCGCCGAGACCGGGATGGGTTTCGCCCGCTGGCGGCAACGGGCCTGCGTGCTGCATTCCCTGTCACTGCTGTCGGACGGCCGTCCCATCGCCGGGATCGCCGCCTCGCTCGGCTACGAGAGCCCCGCCGCGTTCTCCACCATGTTCACCAGGCTTCTCGGCACCTCGCCGAGGGACTACCGGGCGGCGTCCGCGCTCTGAACGGGTACTGCCCGGGTATCGTCGGGACGGCCAGGTGGGACCTCATCGACGAAAGCCGGCGGAATCGGAAGGGCATCCCATTCTCTTGAGCAGGAAGTAGGACGATCATGATCTTCATCACGGCGAAGTTCCGGGTTCGTCCCGAACACGCGGACCGGTGGCCGGAAATCGCGCGCGACTTCACCGAGGCGACCCGCGCCGAGCCCGGTTGTCTTTGGTACGACTGGTCCCGCAGCCTCGAAGACCCGAACGAGTACGTTCTCGTCGAGGCCTTCCGGGACGACGACGCGGGCGCGGCCCACGTCGGTTCGGAGCATTTCCGCGCGGCTCAGCGCGAGCTGCCGCCGTACCTGGCCGAGACGCCGCGGATCATCAACGCGAAGATCGACCAGGACGGCTGGTCGGAACTGGGCGAACTGGCCGTCGAGTAGTTTTCGCTTCCCGCCTCGGTTCTTCGCCGGGCTGAGGCGGGATTCAGCCGCGCTGCGCCCGCGCCGCGCCGACGCAGTACGCGCCGAACGAGGCGACCCCGAGGGCCACCACGCTGAGCAGCACCGTGCCGAACGGCTGATCGGCCAGCGTGCGCAAGGCCGCGTCGAGCCCGCCGGAGCGGGACGGGTCGTGCGAGACCGCCGCGTAGCCGAGGAGCACCGCGATCACGCCGAAGACGAGTCCCCTCGCGATATAACCGATTCGTCCGAGCCGTTCGACCCAACGCTGTGTTCCCGACGGCAGCGACGAGAGGTCGAGATCCTTCACGAAGTTCCGGCGCACACCGTTCACCACCGAGGCCACCGCGACACCGAGCACGATGACGGCCGCCACGATCACCAGGAACGGACCGGCGGGCAAGCTCAGCAGCCGCGCGGTGAGCTCCTGCTGTTTCTGGTCACCGCTGCCCTGTTCTCCCGCGCCCGCCGCGAGCCGGGCCGCGTACACCCCCAGCGAAATCCCCACCGCGCAACGAACTCCGGACGTCACGCGCTTGACGACGCGGTGTCCTCGTTTGTCGATCCACGTGTACCCGACCGCGGCCAGCAGGGCCTGCCACAGGCCGTACGCCACCAAACCGGCCGCCAGTACCCACAACAGCACGCCGCCCACCGGGGTCGAACCGACCTCGGCGACCGCGCCGCGTCCGTCGGCCTCCTGACCGCCACCGCCGAAGGCGATGCGCGCCGCCAGGTACCCGATGAGCAGGTACACCAGTCCGTAGCACCCCATCCCGATCCGCCCGAGCACTTGGACGGCCTTGTTGTGGCGCACCTGTCTCGCCTTGGTCGCGGGCATTCGGTTCACGCTCCTCATCAGTCTTTCCCTGAGTCTCGTGGCCGACGACCAAGACCGCCGTGCGACTGGGCCATCCGGCCGAACGACATGATCGACAAGACAGCGAAGGCCCGGCCACCTTGAGGATCCCGGCCGCGAGCGTCGAACTCGCCGCGAGCAATAGGGGCGTCAGCGTGTCGACGGCGGGGCAGATGTCTGGTCTAGGCGCTTTGCGAGCGGGGTCGTGAGTGGCAAAGAGGGTCAGACCGGACCGGTATTTGCCTACCTGCGTGTGACCAGGGTGAACGTGAGGTGCGGTAGTCGAGGGGTCGCTCCGGTCTCGGAGCTCGATCAACGGAGGATCGGGGACACTCAACGTCCCCGATCCTCCGTCGATCAAGACCATGCCACCCTCACAACCCCACGGATGGCAGCCGAGCGGGGAAGATTCCGACGCGAACTCCTAGGCAGAAAGCCAGTCAGCCGTGTCGCGGTGCCTGCCGAGCCCGACGGCGGCGAACAGCGGAACCACTCGCGCGCTCCCCGCCGAGGCGATCAGTCCACCGAGTGCCGTCGCCGTGACGATGACGGCTTGCAGGCAATACATGCCCACATCTTTCCGAAATTTTCTCCACCACGATGTCGGATAGCGCCGACGCCGTTCGTAGGCAGGGTGAGAGGAAAGGAACCTGCCACCATGACCGAAGAGAACGTAACCGCCAAGCTGACCGTCGCCGCGCCTGTCACCAGGGTGTTCGAGGTGCTCGCGGATCCGACGACCCATTCCGCGATCGACGGCACCGGCTGGGTCCAGGAGGCCGCCGACCGGGAGCCGCTGACCGAGACCGGGCAGATCTTCCGGATGGACATGTATCACGACAACCATCCGGACGGCGACTACCGCGTGGTCAACAAGGTCGAAGTGCTGGAACCGCCGCGCGCCATCGGCTGGCTGACGGGGACGGAGAAGGACGGCGGCCACCTGGAGTTCGGCGGCTGGATCTGGCGGTACGACCTGGCGCCGCTCGGCCCGTCCGGGACCGAGGTCACGCTCACCTACGACTGGTCGGCCGTGCTGCCGCACGTCCGGGAGTACATCCATTTCCCGCCGTTCGGCCCCGATCACCTCATCAACTCGCTGCGCCACCTGGCCACCCTCACCGAAGGAGCATCATGACCGCGACCTACACCTTCGACGTCTTCTCCAGCCTCGACGGCTTCGGCTCCCACACCGGTGACTGGGGCGGCTACTGGGGCAAACAGGGCCCCGAACTGCTCGATCGACGCCTCGCGTCGTACAGCGAGGAGCAGCGCATGGTCTTCGGTGCCACCACGTTCCGGACGAGCGTGGAGATGCTCTCGGGCATCGTGGAACCCGAGGGCTTGGATCCCTGGGTCGCCAAGATGAAGAACCTGCCCGCGACGGTGGTGTCGACCACGATCCGGGAACCGCTCGGCTGGCCGGACGCGACCGTCGTGAGCGGCGACGCCGTCGACGTCGTCGCCCGGCTCAAGAAGGAGTCCGAGATTCCGTTGCGCTCACACGGCAGCCTGGCGATGAACCGGGCGCTGATGGCCGCCGGTCTGGTCGACCGGGTGCAGGTCACGCTGTTCCCGGTGATCACCGGGAAGACCGGGGCCGACCCGATTTTCCGGGACGGGGCCGACTTCGACCTCGAACTGATCGAGAGCCGGACGCTCGACGGGCACACCCAGGAACTCGTCTACCGGCCCGTTCCGCACCCGCCCGAATGACCGCCATCCCTACCCGTCCACGCATTGAAGTCGTCCGCGTTCTCCTATTGGCTGATCAAGTGGGGCCACTCGACGGCGGAGGAGAAGGAAAGTCATGCCAGGTATCGATCGTCGCCGGCTGCTCTTCGGCATCCTCCCCGCCGCCGCGTTGGCGGCCGCGGGGTGTGCCCGATCGGACGCTTTTCCGGAAACCCGGCGGGAGCCCGCGAAACCGCCCCTCGCGCTGATCTACAACGGTCCGCAGGGGTGCTCCGACTGCGCGCCGGCGGTGGCCACTCTGTTGCGCAAAGCGCCACGGCCGTTCGAAGTCGAGTACGTGGGTCCCGGTGACCTGACCGCCGCCGCGCTGGCCGGAGCGGCGCTGTACGTCCAGCCCGGCGGCGGCGCCGACCTCGAACGAACCTGGCGAGACCTGCGCGGCTCAGCCGAGGTGGTCCGGGCCTGGGTCCGGGAGGGCGGCAGCTACCTGGGCCTGTGCTTCGGTGCCTACCTCGCCGGCCGCGGCCCGGGCTTCGATCTCCTGCCCGGCGACACCGACGCGTACGCGGGCTCCCCCGGTTCCTCGGTCCCCGACGATCGCGACACCGTCGTGCGGGTGGACTGGCGGGGCAAGCCCCGGCACATGTACTTCCAGGACGGGCCCGCCATGCTGCTGGACAGCGGAGCCGACGCCACCGTCCTGGCCACTTACGACAACGGGACGGCGGCGGTCGTCGTCGCCCCGTACGGGAAGGGACGGGTCGGCGTCAGCGGTCCCCACCCGGAGGCCGACGAATCCTGGTACGCGGACAAGGGACTGACCAACCCCGACGGGGTCCGCTTCGACCTGGCCTACGAGTTGATCGACGCGACCGCGGGACGGTCGTGAGACCCGAGCCACGGGGCCAGCAGCGCTTCGAGATCGGCGTCCGACAACGCGTACGGCCCGCCGTGGAACTCGTGCCACCGCGAAGCGTCGCGCGCCGCGGTGTACTCCACCTCGAAGGCCCGCATCAGGACGTACATGAAGGTCACCGAGCTGAACCGTTCGCCGAGCAACGTCCTGGCCTCACGCGCGACCCCGGTCGCACCGTGGCCGATCACGTCCGCGAGCTTCAGCTCATCCGCAGCCGGGTCCAGCAGGCTGGGGGCATACATCACGACAATTTCTCCATCACTGAAAGGAAAACTCAGTTCTCGGCGGCGAGCTGCCCGCAGGCCGCCGCGATTTCCTGGCCACGCGTGTCGCGCACCGTGCACGCGACCCCACCGGCGTTCACCAGCCGGACGAACTCCCGCTCCACCGGCTTCGGCGAGGCGTCCCACTTGCTGCCCGGGGTCGGGTTCAACGGGATCACGTTCACGTGCACCAGCTGTCCCAGGTGCTGACGCAGACGCTTCGCGAGCAACTCGGCCCGCCACGGCTGGTCGTTGATGTCCCGGATCAACGCGTACTCGATCGACACCCGGCGCCCGGACGTGTCCGCGTAGTACCGGGCGGCGGACAGCACCTCGTCCACCGACCAGCGCTCGTTCACCGGCACCAGCGTGTCCCGCAGCTCGTCGTCCGGCGTGTGCAGCGAAACGGCCAGCCGCACCTGCATCTTTTCGTCCGCGAGCTTCCGGATGGCCGGGGCGAGGCCGACGGTCGACACCGTCACCGAACGCTGGCCGATCCCCAGCCCGTCGGGTGAAGGATCGGTGATCCGGCGGACCGCGGCGACCACACGCTTGTAGTTCGCCAGCGGCTCACCCATGCCCATGAAGACGATGTTCGACAGGCGCCCGGGGCCGCCGGTCATCTGGCCGTCTCGCATCACGGCGGCGGCGGAGCGGACCTGGTCGACGATCTCCGCGGTCGAGAGGTTCCGGTCGAGGCCGCCCTGGCCGGTCGCGCAGAACGGACAGGCCATGCCGCAGCCCGCCTGGCTCGAGATGCACAGGGTCGCGCGGTCCGGGTAGCGCATCAGCACGCTCTCCAGCAGCGTCCCGTCGTGCGCGCGCCACAGGGTCTTGCGGGTGGTGCCGTCGTCGCAGGCGAGAGCCTTGATTTCGGTGAGCAGCGTCGGCATCAGATCGCCGACGAGCTTGTCCCGGGACGCCGCCGGGATGTCGGTCATCTCCTCCGGGTTCACCGTGAGCCGCGAGAAGTAGTGGTTCGACAGCTGCTTCGCGCGGAACGGCTTCTCACCCAGCTCGGCGACGGCCTCGGCCCGCTCGGCGGCGGTGAGGTCGGCGAGGTGGCGCGGCGGGAGGCCGCGCTTGGGCGCGTCGAAGACGAGAGGGAGGGCAGTCATAGCCCAACCAGTCTCCCATGTCCACCTCCGACTCGACCGGGCCGCCCCGGATCGCTGTTCCCCAGGTCACGTGCCTTCTTCCCGCCAGCTCACTGGAAGGAGGTTGCCGTGCGACCGTTTCCGATATATCGTGAACGTGTCGGAACATTACGTAGAGAGGATTCACATCATGCGAGGACGACCTTTCCCTCCAGAACACGGCCGACCCGCCTTCGGGCCCTGGGCACGCGGCGGCTTCGGCGAATTCCCCCCGCCTCCGGGATGGGGCCCCGGCGGACCCGGCCACCGGCATCGCCACGGCCGTCGCGGTGGCCCCGGCGGACGGCGCGGCAAGCGCGGTGACGTCCGCGCCGCGATCCTCGCGCTGCTTTCCGAGCAGCCGAGGCACGGCTACGAGATCATCCGCGAGATCGGCGAACGCAGCGGCGGCTTCTGGAAGCCGAGCCCCGGCTCGGTCTACCCGACGCTGCAGATGCTGGCCGACGAAGGCCTGGTGACCAGCAAGGACGAGGGCGGCAAGAAGCTGTTCGAACTCACCGAGTCCGGTCGCGCCGCGGCCGAACAGCAGGACGCCGTCCCGCCGTGGGAGCAGATCGCCCACGACGTCGACCCGGCCGAGGTGAACCTGCGCAAGGCGGGGGCGACCCTGGCCGCCGCGGTCATGCAGGTCATGCACGCCGGCAGCGAGGCACAGCAGTCCCGCGCCGTCGACGTGCTCAACGAGGCACGCCGGACGATCTACGGCATCCTCGGCGAGGCCGACGACGACACCGCTCAGGCCGAGGCGCCCGCCGAGGACGCGGAGTGACCTGGCACGACGAGGCCGGTGGGCTTGGTGCGCGTATGCACGCGATAGCCCACCGGCAGCGTCATCCGCGCTTCGCCGGCGCCTGACGAAACCTCGTTGAGGCGCCGGACCTCCGCGATCGCCTTCGCCGCGACCGGGGCGCTGAACTCGATCTTCAGCACCGCCTCCATCGCGGCGGCGTCTTCGAACTCCCACCGCGTCATCACCTTGCGGCAGTCGAATCCCTGACGGGCGAAGAACTTTTCGACGCCGGGCGGGTCGTAATGCGGCAGATCCAGCCGCATCCAGCGGCCGTAGGGCTCACTCGTCACGTCGAGATCCACGATCATCAAGGTCCCGCCGGGCCGCAGCACCCGCTCCGCCTCACGAAGGCCGGGCTCACAGCCAGGACCGAAGAAGTAGGCCGTCCGCGCGTGGACGACGTCGAAAGCCGCGTCCGGCACCGGAAGCCGCTGCGCCCGGCCCTGCCGTACTTCGACGTTCGGCAGTTCGCCGACGCGAAGCCGGGCGGCGCGCACGAGCGGCTCGTGGGGTTCGATCCCGAGCACCGACCGCGCCGTCTCCGCGAAGCGCGGCAAGTGGAATCCGTCACCGCAGCCGAGGTCGAGCACGTCCGCCCCGGACCAGTCGCGGCGCCCGGCGAGCACCCGCCAAATCTCGTCATCGACGTCCTGCGCGCGGTTCTCGACCTCGTACGCCTTTTGGTAGTACCAAATGTTCGGACTCGGCAGTACTTCGTCGCCGCCGCGGCGAAAAGAGGAGACAGCTCGGGGAAACCAGCGCACGGAAGCTCCAACGATGGGACAGCGGGCCGGGTTCCGGGCCATCCGGGTCGAAATCTTTCACGGAAACAATGCGGATAGCGACTAGACTTTACTCCCACCGGTAAGGGAGAACCGCATGTCGCTTGGCTCGGCCGCTCACACTTCCGTCATCCCGTCAGGAATCCCGTGCTGGATCGAACTCGCGTGCAGAGACGAAGCGGCCACACAAGCCTTCTACAGCGGACTTTTCGACTGGGAGTTCACCGTTCAGCGTGATCCGGCGACGCCGAACGGCCGGTACTCGATCGCGACGCTGAACGGCGTCCCGACCGGTGGTCTGTACCGCTCGGGCACGGACGGGCCGTCCGGCTGGAGCGTGCACATCTCGGTGCCGCAGGCGGCCGCGGCCGCCGAATGGGTGGACAGTCTCGGTGGCCGGGTCACCCTCGGGCCGATGACGATTCCCCACCGCGGCAACATCGTCCACGCCGTCGACGCGTGCGGCGCGCACGTCGTCTTCTGGGAACCGCCCGCCACCTGGGAGTTCGCGACGGGGGTGCCCAACACCTTCAGCGGCGCGGATCTCAACACCCACGACGGCGCGGCGGCGGATCACTTCTACTGCCGCCTCTTCAACTACACCAGCCACCAGATCGGCGACGGCACCTCGCTCGACTACGCCGAATGGCTCATCGAGCACGAACCGGTGCTGTACCGGTACGTGATGGGCTCGGAATACCGGGCGGACACTCCCCCGCACTGGATGGTCTACCTCGAGCTCGATCCGGCCCGGGGCGCGGACGCCGCGGCGGGGCAGGCCTTGATGCTCGGCGGCGCCGTCGTGGTCCAGCCCTACGACACCCCGTACGGCCGGATGGCGATCCTCGCCGATCCGGACGGTTCGGTGTTCGCCGTGATCGACCACTCCCGGGCCATCGAGGGCTGGGGCAGCGCCGAAGTCGACGATCCTTACGACGACTGAGCCGAAGAGCCGGGGTGACGGTCACCCCGGCTCTCGCGTCAGAGACCCGACCAGAATCCGCAGTTGTGCACCATCGCGAGGTCGGCCGGGCCGATCTCGCCCGGCGCGAGCGACTGCGTCTTCGGCGTGGGACGCCACTTCGGCAGGTCTTCCCCGTTCGGATTCCCGGTCCGCGCGAATCCGGTCCAGTACTGAATCATTTGTGCCGCGAGCTTCTGTTGCGCCGGAGTCAATTTCCCCGGAGACGCGGTCATATCAGACAAATATCCCAATTCGGATCCGTGAGAAGCGCCGGGGCGCATTCCGGTCGGCATAGGGGCGAGCGGCGGAGCGTCCCGATCGGCGAACTCGTAGCCGTAAGTCCGGGTGCGCTCGCGCAGCAAGCGCTCGGTCCCGGCCTGAGGGCAGCCCCAGGTCCGGTCGGTCATGGCGTCCGCGAACGCCATCGCCGGGCTGCCGTGCTTCGCCGACGGGTACTCGGCGGCGACGAGCGGCGCCTTGTCCTTGAACGCGGTGCGCAGCAGTTCCTGGTAATGCTCCTCGGTGAACGGCTGCCCGGGATACAGGGCGACGAGCAACCTGGCCTCGTCCCTGGTGACCCCGGTCAGCACCGGCACGCGGGCGAAATGCCCGGTCTTCAGGGCGGTCGCCGGATGCTCGGGCAGCAGGCCGGTATGGAACGCGGGCGTCCCGAGCGGCTGGTTCACCAGGTCCTTGACCGGAAGCCGCCGGAGACAGGCGACGTCGGCGCAGCCCAGCTTCTTCGCGGCGTCGGCTCCCATGGCCTCGACGTCGGCGCGGGGCAGGAACGGCGATCCTGCGGGCACACCGGGTAAGAACCCGCCGTCGGGCCAGGTCAGGGTGCACGGACCGCTCTGGATGATCGCGCGGTGGAACAGTCCCGCGGCGGACGGGGACGCCAGCTGGGCGCAGGTGCTCATCGCGCCGGCCGATTCCCCGAACAGGGTCACGTTCCGGGGATCGCCGCCGAACGCGCGCGCGTTGCGCTGCACCCAGCGAAGTGCGGCTTGCTGGTCTTCGAGCCCGAAGGCGCCCGAGTCGCGGCCGAGCTCGGGGTGGCCGAAGAAGCCGAACACGCCCAGCCGGTAGTTCACGGAGACCACGACGACGTCCCCGCCGAGGGCCATCCGCTTGAAGTCGTAATCACTGCCCGCGCCGGAGGTGAAACCGCCGCCGTGCACCCAGACCATCACCGGCCGCGGTCGATGCGCCGGTTCGGCCGGGCTGATCACGTTGAGATACAGGCAATCTTCGCTGTCGCTCGGTGCCGAGCCGAGGCCCGGCGCCTGCGCGCACCGGGGCCCTGGCTTGCTCGCGTCCCGCACGGCGGTCCACGGTTCGGGTCTCTTCGGTGGCGCCCAGCGCAGGTCGCCGACCGGTGGCGCGGCGAACGGAATGCCTTGGAAACTCCGGTATTCGCCGGTACTCACCCCGCGAACGGAACCGGAATCCGTGCGGACGACCGGGCTTTCGCCCGCCTCCGCCACGGTCGCCGTCAGGGCTCCGAGCGTCACGACGCTCAGTGCCAAGGTCAGAAGTCGCTTACTCATCCGTCGAGTTCGCATACTCCGACCTTGGCCCAGCGCACCGGGCTTGTCACACGGGTTCGCCTAGACGGGGACGAACGCCGAGAGCAGGAGCCAGGAGACGACGGCCGAGGGGAGCAACGAGTCGAGCCGGTCCATCAGCCCGCCGTGCCCCGGCAGCATGTTCCCCATGTCCTTGACCCCGAGGTCGCGCTTGATCAGCGACTCGACGAGATCGCCCAGTGTCGCGGTGCAGACGATCGCCGCGCCGAACAGCACACCCTGCCAGGCGTGCCCCTCGAGCAGCAGGCTCAGGGTCAGCGCGCCGGCGACCACACCGGCCACGAGCGAACCGGCGAAGCCTTCCCAGGTCTTCTTCGGGCTGATGGTGGGCGCCATCGGATGCTTGCCGCCGAGCACACCGGCGATGTAGCCGCCGGTGTCCGAAGCGACGACGCCGATCATGAACGCCAGGACGCGGCCGACGCCGTCCTCGGGCGGGACGAGCATCGCGGCGAAGGCACCGAAAAGCGGGATGTACGCGACGGCGAAGACCGACGCGCTGATGTCACGCAGATAGCCGTCCGCGCCGCCGGGCAACCGCCACATCAGGCAGACGAGCACGGTCAGCACGAACGCCGTCAGCGCGCCCTCGCGACCGTACGGCCACGCCAGCCAGATCATCGCCTGACCGCCCACGAGCACCGGGACTAGCGCGATCTGGATGCCCGCGGCCCGCTTCAGCGCGCCTGCGAGCTCGATCGTGCCGACCGCGATGGCGATCGCGATGATGCCGATGAACAAAAAGCGCACGGTGAGCAGGGACGTGACGATCGCCGCCCCCAGCAGCAGCCCGACCCCGATCGCGGCGGGCAGGTTGCGGCCGGCGCGGGAAACCTTCTGCGCCGGTTCCGGCACGGTTTCAAAATCCGGCGCTGTGGCCGGAACCGGTTCCGGGGTGTCCACCCGGTCCTCGCGTTCCTCGCTCACCTGGCTCATCAGACCTCGAGTAGCTCGGCTTCCTTGTGTTTCACCAGCTCGTCGACCTTGTGCGTGTACGAGTCGGTGAGGTTCTGCAGTTCCTTCTCGGCGTGGACGACCTCGTCCTCGCCCGCCTCGCCGTCCTTCTTGATCCGGTCCAGCTCTTCCTTGGCCTTGCGGCGGACGCTGCGGATCGAGACGCGGGCGTCCTCACCCTTGGCCTTCGCGACCTTCACCATCTCCTTGCGGCGCTCTTCGGTGAGCTGCGGGATGACGATGCGGATCACGTTGCCGTCGTTGCTCGGGTTGACGCCGAGGTCCGACTCGCGGATCGCCTTCTCGATGGCGTTGAGCGAGGTCTGGTCGTAAGGCTTGATCAACGCCATCCGGGCTTCGGGGATGTTGACGCCCGCCAGCTGGTTCAGCGGGGTCGGCGCGCCGTAGTAGTCGACGACAACGCGCGAGAACATCCCGGGGTGGGCCCGGCCGGTGCGCACCGACGACAGGTCCTCCTTGGCGACGGACACCGCTTTTTCCATCTTCTCCTCGGCGTCGAGGAGGGTCTCGTCGATCACGGCAACTCCCGTTGTTGTGTATTCGTACCGGTTGCGAAGAACAGAGCAGGACTACGCGGGTACCCCGTCTGCGGGGGTGTCGACCAGGGTGCCGATCCTCTCACCACTGACCGCGCGAGCGATGTTCCCCTCGGTGAGCAGATTGAACACGATGATCGGCATGTTGTTGTCCATGCACAGGCTGAACGCGGTGGCGTCGGCGACCTTGAGGTCCCGTTCCAGCACCTCGCGGTGGCTGATCTCGTGGAACATCTCGGCCGTCGGGTCGCTCTTCGGGTCCGCGGTGTAGACACCGTCGACGGCCTTCGCCATCAAGACGGCTTCACAGCCGAGTTCCAGCGCGCGCTGCGCGGCGGCGGTGTCGGTCGAGAAGTACGGCATGCCGACCCCGGCGCCGAAGATGACGACGCGGCCCTTCTCCAGGTGACGCTCGGCGCGGCGCGGGATGTACGGCTCGGCGACCTGCCCCATGGTGATGGCGGTCTGCACGCGGGTGGGCAGGCCCTCCTTCTCCAGGAAGTCCTGCAGTGCCAGGCAGTTCATGACGGTGCCGAGCATCGCCATGTAGTCCGCGCGGTCACGGTCCATGCCGCGCTGCGACAGTTCCGCGCCGCGGAAGTAGTTGCCGCCGCCGATCACGACGGCGATCTGCACGCCCGTGCGTGCGACGTCGGCGATCTGCTGAGCGACCGAGTGCACCACATCCGGATCAACCCCGATGGAACCGCCGCCGAACATCTCGCCGCCCAGCTTCAGCAGCACCCGCCGGTATCCGCCTTCGACCCGGACACCCATGTCGCCCTCCCTAATGCTCTGAACCCGACTGTGCCCCGTCCCCGATGGACGGAGACGGGGCACAGTGGTGACTCTTGTGTTCCGCGCCTGGATCAGGCCTGGCCGACCTCGAACCGGGCGAACCGGCTCACGGTCACGCCGGCCTCGTCGAGCAGGGCCTTGACGGTCTTCTTGTTGTCCTTGACCGACGGCTGCTCGAGCAGGACGTTGTCCTTGTAGTAGGCGTTGACCTTGCCCTCGATGATCTTGGGCATGGCCTGCTCCGGCTTGCCCTCTTCGCGGGCGGTCGCCTCGGCGACGCGGCGCTCGTTCTCGACGATCTCGGCCGGGACCTCTTCGCGCGTGAGGTACTTGGCCTTGAGCGCGGCGACCTGCATGGCGGCCCCACGAGCGGCCTCGGCGGCGGCCTCGCCCTCACCGGTGTACTCGATGAGCACGCCGACGGCGGGCGGAAGGTCCGCACCGCGACGGTGCAGGTAGGTGGCGGTGGTGCCTTCGTAGGCGGCGACACGGCGAAGCTCGAGCTTCTCGCCGATGCGCGCGGCCATCTCCTGGACGGTCTCGTCGACGGTCTTGCCGTCGAGCGAGGCGGCCTTCAGCTTCTCGACGTCGTTCGTCTTCTCGGTCTTGGCGACCTCGACGATCTTCGCGGCGAGAGCCTGGAAGTCCTCGTTCTTCGCGACGAAGTCGGTCTCGGAGTCGAGCTCGATCAGCACGCCGTCCTGGCCCGCGACGAGGCCCTCGGCGGTGGCGCGCTCAGCGCGCTTGCCGACGTCCTTGGCGCCCTTGATGCGCAGGAACTCGACGGCCTTGTCGAAGTCGCCGTCGTTCTCCTCCAGCGCCTTCTTGCAGTTCATCATGCCCGCGCCGGTCAGCTCGCGGAGGCGCTTCACGTCTGCGGCGGTGTAGTTCGCCATCGTGCGTTGTCCGTCCTTTTCAGGTACGAGAAAGTCTTTTGGGAAGAGGTGACCCGCGGGGCCGCCCGGAGGCGGCCCCGCGGGCTGGTGGATCAGGAGGAGGCGGTGGCCTGCTCGGCCGGAGCCTCGACGGGCGCCTCGGCGGGAACTTCGGTGGTCGCACCGGTCGCGGCGGCGGCTTCCTTGGCGTCCGCGGCGGCGGTCTCGGAGCCGGCGAGCAGCTCCTTCTCCCACTCGGCCAGCGGCTCGTCCGTGGCGACGACACCCGGCTCGGGCTTGGTGTCGGCGGAGCCACCGTTGCGGCTGGAGCGCGCCATCAGACCGGCGGCGGCGGCCTCGGCCACGACCTTGGTCAGCAGCGCGGCCGAACGGATCGCGTCGTCGTTACCCGGAATCGGGTAGTCGACCTCGTCCGGGTCGCAGTTGGTGTCGAGGATCGCGACGACCGGGATGTTGAGCTTGCGAGCCTCGCCGACGGCGATGTGCTCCTTCTTCGTGTCGACGATCCACACGATGCTCGGCACCTTGGCCATGTCGCGGATACCGCCGAGGGTCTTCTCGAGCTTGTCCTTCTCACGGGTGAGCGTGAGGATCTCGCGCTTGGTCAGGCCGGCGAAGCCGCCGGTCTGCTCCTGCGACTCGAGCTCCTTCAGGCGGAGCAGACGCTTGTGCACCGTCTGGAAGTTGGTCAGCATGCCGCCCAGCCAGCGCTGGTTCACGTAGGGCATGCCCACGCGGGCGGCCTCAGAAGCGATGGCCTCCTGGGCCTGCTTCTTGGTGCCGACGAACATGATGGTGCCGCCGTGCGCGACGGTTTCCTTGATGAACTCGAACGCGCGGTCGATGTAGGTCAGCGTCTGCTGAAGGTCGATGATGTAGATGCCATTGCGCTCGGTGAAGATGTAGCGCTTCATCTTCGGGTTCCACCGACGGGTCTGGTGCCCGAAGTGCACGCCGCTGTCGAGCAGCTGCTTCA
The DNA here is from genome assembly GCF_046549075.1 of Amycolatopsis sp. lyj-84. NCBI lineage: Bacteria > Bacillati > Actinomycetota > Actinomycetes > Pseudonocardiales > Pseudonocardiaceae > Amycolatopsis > Amycolatopsis sp. lyj-84. The sequence continues at coordinate 420,643 of NZ_JAJPWO010000007.1, read as the reverse complement.
TGGTGACGACGGCCATTGCCGGAATCAACCTCTTCTGTGTCGTGCGCGCCCGGCTCCGCCGGGACCGCGCTTTTCGGTTCGTCGCTCACGGCCGGGTGGCCGATCGCCCTGGTGCAGATGCTCGGGCCCGGACCCGGGAGTGAAGTGACCCCAGGGACCGCCGGGCCGTGTACCCCCGTCTGTCCTGACCCTCCGTGAGGAGATCGGCCATCGGGAGCGCGCACGTGCACGCGAAGTCAGCCCGCTGACGCGGACCGCGCAAAGAAGTCTACTCCCCGTCGTCACCGCCTACCGCACCGGCAGCCCCTGATGAGAGCGGTTGTCCACAACCGGCTCGGTTATCCACAGATTCCACCGGCGCGCCCCGCCCGCCACGCCGGGCGCCCAAGCTCGAACACATGACGATGACGACCTGTTCCCGCCCTGTCACCAGGCATTCTTTCGCGATCGACCGCACCGGCGGCAGGCACCGCCGCCCGGGGTGCCCACGACGCCTTCCCCGCCTCGCGGTCCTCGCGACCGTGCTCGCGATCCTGACCTCTTCGGCGATGCCGGGAACGGCCAGGGGCGCCCCGATCCCGCTGGGACGCCTCTCTTGGCCGCTCTCCCCGGCACCGAGCGTCACCAGGTACTTCGAGCCGCCGTCGACGCCGTACGGCCCCGGTCACCGAGGCGTCGACCTCGCCGCGGCGCCCGGGACGAACGTGCTCGCGGCCGCCGAAGGAGTGGTGATGTTCGCCGGGCAGGTGGCAGGCCGCGGGGTGGTTTCGATCGATCACGAAGGAGGCCTGCGCACCACCTACCAACCCGTCGCCCCGATGGTCACCGCGGGTGACCAGGTCTACCGGGGCCAGGTGCTCGGGACGCTCGCCGCGGGCCATCCGGGCTGCCCGGAACCGGCTTGCCTGCATTTCGGCGTCCGGCGGGGCGAGGAGTACGTCGATCCACTGGCGTTGATCGGCGAGCAGTCGGAGATCCGCCTCAAACCTTGGGAAGGGGACTAGGGCGCGAGTTCCGCCCTTGATCACGCGAGTGCCGTGCCTGATCACAGTAGCGCTACGCATTAGGTCTGCTCGGTGACCATCTCGGGGAGCTGCCCATTCGCCGGACTCGCGGTCAGGACGAGGGCGGAACTCGCGTGATCAGAGGCGGAACTCACGTGAGCAGGCACGGCATTCACGTGACGGTGGCGCGGGTGGGCGTCAGGCCTGCTCGACCAGTTTCGCGCGCAGCCGCATGACGGCGCGGGTGTGCAGCTGGCTGACCCGGGACTCGGTGACGCCGAGGACCTTGCCGATCTCGGCGAGGGTCAGGCTCTCGAAGTAGTAGAGGCCGACCACGATCCGGTCGCGTTCGGTGAGCTGGGCGATCGCCTGTGCCAGCTGGCGGCGGTTGTCCTGGTCGACCAGGACGGCCACCGGGTCGACGGCGCCGTCGTCGGGCAGGGTGTCGACCAGCGAGCCGCTGTCCTTGCCGGCGGCGACCAGGTCTTCGAGCGCGATGACGCTGGTCAGCTGCATCTGGCCGTAGAACTCGCGCAGGTCGTCGACGCTGATTTCGAGCTCGGCCGCCAGTTCGGCGTCGGTCGGCGTGCGGTTCAGCCGGGCGCCGAGGCGTTCCAGCGCGCGTTCGGCCTCGCGGGCCTTGCTGCGCACCGCCCGGGGGACCCAGTCCTGGGAACGGAGGTCGTCGAGGATCGCGCCCCGGATGCGCTGCATGGCGTAGGTCTCGAACCGCAGGCCCCTGGCGGGTTCGAACTTCTCGATCGCGTCGACCAGGCCGAAGATCCCGGACTGGATCAGGTCGCCGACGTCGACGTGGGTCGGCAGGCCGGTGCCGACGCGGCCCGCAACGTATTTGACGAGCGGTGCGTAGTGCAGCACGAGCCTGTCGCGCACGATCTGGTCCGGCGCCTCGGTGAACTCCCGCCACAGCGCCTGGATCCCGGCGTCCACCTCGTAGCCCGACCGCGATTCGGACGCGACGGCAGGACCGTCCCCGCCGGGACGGTGTTTCCCGGCGGCTTCGGTGACATGTGGGTCGGCGGTCATCGGACCGCCGTTCTCAGCATGCGACTCAGGGTGGTCTCCGTGCTCGTGCTCGTGCGGATGCGCGTGCGCCGCCGGTTCGGGCCGCCGGGTCACCTGCCGAGTCCTCCCCGGCATCATCGGGCCCGGGGGTGTGCGCGGTCGTGGATCGCCTTCAGCCGATCGACGGTCACATGAGTGTAGAGCTGCGTTGTGGCCAGCGTAGCGTGACCAAGCAGTTCCTGAACGCTCCGAAGATCGGCACCGCCTTCGAGCAGATGGGTGGCCGCGGAATGCCTCAGGCCGTGCGGCCCCATGTCGTTCGCGCCCGGCACCGAGCCGACGGCGTCATGGACGACCCGGCGGGCCGCCCGCGGATCGAGCCTGCCTCCCCGTGCGCCCAGGAAGAGCGCGGCTTCGGTCTGCCCTTTGGTTTCGACGGCGAGCTTTCCCCTGCCCTCGTCCAGCCACACCCGCAGGGCCGCTTCGGCGGGGACGCCGAACGGCACGACGCGTTCCTTGCCGCCCTTGCCCAGCACGAGCACGACACGGCGGGAGAAGTCGACGTCGCCCGTATCCAGTCCGCACAGTTCCGAGACCCGCACACCGGTCGCGTAGAGCAGTTCCACAATGGCACTGTCCCTCAAGGCCACCGGGTCCCGCTGTTCGGCACCGGCGGCTGAGAAGCGCATGACCTCACTCGCTTGCTCCGCCCGGAGGACCCCGGGGAGCTTGCGGTGCGCGCGCGGCGCCACCAGCCTGCCGCCCGGATCGGACGCGAGCGCCCCGCCTCGATGAGCCCACGCGGTGAAGGTGCGGGCCGCCGCCGCGCGCCTGGCCAGCGTCGTCCGGCTGGCCCCTTCTTCGCGTTGCCGGGCCAGCCAGCCACGCAGCGTCCCGATGTCGAGATCCTCGAACCGGCCGCCGTTCCCGTCCACGAAGCCCGTCAGCGACACCACATCGCCGAGATAGGCACGCACCGTATGCGCGGACAGCCCGCGTTCGAGGGAGAGGTGCCGCTCGTAGTCGTCGATCAGCTTCCGGACAGGCTCCGGCAGCGCCGCACGGGCGGCGCGCAGATCGGGTCTGCGGGCGCGTTTTCCCGTGCCGTGGGGACCTTCGGTCGACGGCATGCCGATCACGCTGCGCGATGTACGGCGGATGGTCAAGTATCGCCGCACCCTGTTGTGGTGTCCGTGGTCGGATCGTGCCGGGATGGCGTCTCGGGTGTAGGCCAGTCAGGTCTTGGCGATCCGTCTTCGCCACCCTGCGTCACCCCTATCCGCGAAGCCGTCGAGTTCCAGCTCGGGAAGCAGCGCGCGGACGCGTTCGACCGGGACGCCGGATTCGGCGGCGATCCGTTCCTCGGGCCTCGCCGACCGTTCGGACAGGGCGTCGTGGACTCGCAGCGCCTCCGGGCCGAGCCGATCGGTGCGGCGGCGCGGTCTCGACGGATCCGCGACGGGCTGCCCGAGCCGTCCGGCCGTCTCGAGGATCTCGTCGACCGAGGTCACCAGTGTTGCCTCGCCTTCGCGGATCAGCGCGTGGCAGCCGGCGGACATCCCGGACGACACCGGCCCCGGCATCGCCATCACGACCTTGCCCAGTGCCCCGGCCGTACCGGCGGTGTTCCGCGCGCCGCTGCGCCTGCCCGCCTCGACCACGACCGTCCCTTCGGTGAGTGCCGCGATGAGCCTGTTCCGGACGAGGAAGCGATGCCGGGCGGGCGAGGTTCCCGGCGGGTACTCGCTGACCACCGCGCCGGTCTTCCCGATGGTGCGCAACAAGGTCGTGTGCTGGGCCGGGTAACCGGCATCGATTCCGCAGCCGAGCAGGGCGACCGTCGTTCCGCCCGCGCTCAGCGCACCCCGGTGGGCCGCGCCGTCGATGCCGTACGCCGCCCCCGAGAACACCGGAATCCCCCGGCTGGCCAGGTGATAGCCCATCTCGGCCGCGCAGTGCTCGCCGTACTCGGTCGCCGCGCGGGCGCCGACGATCGCGATCGCCTGGTCCACCGCCTCGTCGAGCCTGGCCGGGCCGCGGACCCACAACGCCAGCGGGGGCGCCGTCCCGGAGACGCCCCTGTTCTGGGCGACGGCCAGCGAAAGCAGCGGCCAGGCAGGCCATTCGCCGTCTTCCGGGATCACGAGCCGGGTCTCGCCGGCGGCCGCCCGCTCCAGATCACGCTCGGCGTAGTCGTGCGCTCGCCGCGCGGCCGTCTCGTCGCGCACCTTCGGCGGGCACTCGGCCAGCCGCACCCGTGCCGCGGCAAGGACCGGGCCGTGTTCACCGACGAAATCGACCAAGGCGGGTGCCGGGGGCTCGGCCACGCGCAGCAGGTACGACCGCGCGATCCGTTCGGCCTCGAATTCACTCATCCGGATGACCTCTCCCGAAAGTTCAGGGCGGCCGCGACCTCGTCCGCCTCCGGGCTCTCGGCGCCTTTCAGATCGGCGAGCGTCCAAGCGATGCGAAGGCAACGGTCCGCGCCGCGCGCGGTGATCGCACCCCGCTCGAGCGCCCGGTCCAGCAACGCAGTGACCTGCGGTGGCAGGGCGAACTCGCGGCGCAGTGCCGGGCCGGGCACTTCCGCGTTCGTCGGCCAGCCCTGTTCCGCCCAGCGTTTTCCGGCTCGCTCGCGAGCCTCCAGCACCCGTTCCCGGACGGCCGCCGACGGTTCGGGCGGCTCGCTCAGGTGTGCGCTGAGCGCGGAAAGTGGCCGCAGCCGAACCCGCAAATCCACTCGATCGAGTAACGGGCCGGACAGCCTGCCCAAGTACCGCCGGCGCGCGGCCGCCGAGCACGTGCAATCGGCGTCCTTCGCCGGTGCGCAAGGACAGGGGTTGGTCGCCAGCACCAACTGGAAACGTGCCGGATACCGCACGGCGCCTTTGACCCTCGCGATCCGCACTTCGCCCTCTTCGAGCACCGTGCGCAGCGATTCCAGCCGTTCCGGGCCGAACTCGCAGACCTCGTCGAGGAACAGGATTCCCCGGTGCGCTCTGCTGATCGCCCCGGGCACGGCCAGCCCGCTGCCCCCGCCGATCAGGGCGGGCACGCTGATCGAATGATGCGGCGCGACGAACGGCGGCACGGTGACCAGCGGTGCGGACCGGGAGAGCGAACCGTCGATCGAATGGACCGCGGTGACCTGTAACGACTCTTCCGCGGTCAGCCGCGGAAGGAGGCCCGGAAGGCGTTTCGCGAGCATCGTCTTGCCCACCCCGGGAGGGCCGGTCATCAGCAGGTGATGCCCGCCCGCCGCGGCCACTTCCAGTGCCCACCGCGCTTCCGGCTGTCCCACGACGTCGACGAGATCGGGAACCCGAGGCGGCTCCTGGTCGGCGAAGGGCTCGGGCCGGGCAAGTTCCCCTTCACCCTTGAGCCAGTCCACGAAGTCGCTCAGCCGGGCCACCCCGCCGACCTCCAGACCGTCCACGAGAGCGGCTTCGAACAGCGACTCGGCGGGGACGACCGCCCGCCGGTACCCGGCGTTGCGCGCCGCCAGCAATCCCGGCAGCACCCCGCGGACGGCCCGCACCCTGCCGTCGAGGGCGAGCTCGCCGAGCAACACTGTGTTCAGCAGCTTCGTGGCCGGAACCGCTCCCGTCGCCGCCAGGACCGCCGCCGCGATGCCCAGGTCGTAGCCGGATCCCACCTTCGGCAGGTTCGCCGGGGACAGGCCGAGGATCACTCGTTCGTCGGGCCAGGTCTGCTGCGAGTTGCGGACGGCGGACCGGACGCGGTCCTTCGCCTCCTTCAACCCGGTGTCGGGCAGCCCCACCATCGTCACCTTCGGCGACCCGCCGCCGATGTCGGCCTCGATCTCGATCATCTTGCCGTCGACGCCGAGGAGCGCGACGGACCAGGCCTTCGCCAGCGCCATTCAGAACGCCGCCTTGATATGCCGGACATGCGGCTGGGCTCCGGGCCTGGCGACGATCGCGACGATGTCGTAGCGGACGGAGCACCAGCGGAGCATGAACGTGCGCTGCCACTGGTGCGCGAGACGGCGGATGCGATCCGCCTTGTCCGGGGTCACCGCCTCGGCGGGGCTGCCGAAGCCCACTCCCGTCCTGGTCTTCACCTCGCAGAAGATCAGGCGTTTCCTGTCCGTCGCGACAAGGTCCAGTTCGCCGTCGCGGCAACGCCAGTTGCGGCTCAGGACGACGTATCCCGCCTTCTCCAGATGCCGGACCGCGAGTTCTTCTCCCCAGCGCCCCAGCTCGATGTGCGGCGCCCCTGCGGACGGCTGTTCTGCCGTGCTCGTCATCTCGATCCCCCTCAGCGATCGTCACAGTGCGTGTGCGATCAACGCTGCCAGGGTGATCGGGCGGCGACCAGACTCAATCCGCCCGCCTGTGGACAACCGGGGTGTTGTGGATAACCCGGGCGCGATCCGGCCTCGCGGGACGAAAGCGTCGGCGGTCCGTGCTAGGCGCCCCGCAAGTACGTGAAGGCCCCCTTCAGTGCGCTAGACGCACTGAAGGGGGCCTTCACGTACTTGGGAAAGATCAGCCGGAGAACGGACCGTCCTCGGGCAGCCGGAGATCCGGTTTGTCGAGCTCCTCGACGTTGACGTCCTTGAACGTGATGACCCGGACGTGCTTGACGAACCTGGCCGGCCGGTACATGTCCCAGACCCACGCGTCGGACATGCGGACCTCGAAGTACACCTCACCGCCGCCGTCGCGCACCTGCACGTCGACGGCGTTGGCCAGATAGAACCGCCGCTCGGTCTCCACCACGTACGAGAACTGGCCGACTATGTCGCGATACTCGCGGTAAAGCGAGAGCTCCATCTCGGTCTCGTACTTCTCGAGATCCTCTGCGCTCATGAAATCCGCGCCCCTCCTCGCGATTCTGCTGATATTCCAGCGGCGGAGCGTTCATTGTTACCCACGTAAGGGCCGAGGGCACGTATCGGCACGCTCGGGTTTTCCAGTGCCGCGACGGTCAGCACGACCGGGTGAGGCGGGCGGGCCCGGTGCGCGGCGGCCGCGGTGGCCACATTCGCGTACGACCAGCGGTGTACCGGACTCGGGCCGTGCGTGGTCAGCGCCGCGCTGTGCTCGGTGGTGCTGTAGCCCTTGTGGACGTCGAAGCCGTAGTGCGGGTGGACGTCGTGCAGGTCACCCATGATCCGGTCCCGCGTGACCTTGGCCAGCACGGATGCCGCCGCCACGCACGCGACGGCCTTGTCCCCCTTGATCACCGGCACGCTCGGCGCGGGCAGCCCGGAAACACGGAATCCGTCGGTCAGGACGTACCCCGGAGTCTTCCGCAGCGCCGAAACGGCACGCCGCATGCCTTCGAGGTTCATGACGTGGATGCCGAACAGATCGACCTCGGCCGCCGGGATGACGATGACCGCGTAGTCCAGCGCACGCTGGACCACCCGGTCGTAGACCCGATCGCGGGCCTTGGCCGTGAGGACCTTGGAATCGGTGAGCTCGGGAAGCCGGGCGGCGTCGCCTGAACGCAGGACGCAGGCGGCCACGACGAGCGGGCCGGCGCAAGCACCGCGCCCTGCCTCGTCGACACCGGCGACGGGCCCGAGGCCCCGCCGGTCCAGCGCACTCTGCAACCCCCAGAAGAGGTCGCCACGCACCACTGCCCGCGGCGGCCGAAGCGGCTCGGCCGGTGTGAGCGGTACAGGAACTCTCAAGGCCTTACCGCCTCCGGTCGACCGCCTTGCGCACTCCGGACGTCATCCGCCTGCCGAAGAAGACCACGGGCCACGCCGCGGCGACGCCGACACCCAGGGGAAGCCCCTGCTGCCAGGCGGGCGCGCCCAGTGCCAGCGGCTGCGCGTTCGCCTGCGGGTTGTGGTCCGAAACGCCACCCCAGCGGCCCGGCGGGAGCACGATGATCCGCGCCTTGCCGATGATGTTGTCCACCGGGACGGCACCGTTCACGCCGCCACCGCCCTGGAACCGGGAGTCGCTCGAGTTGTTGCGGTTGTCGCCCATCACCCAGACGTATCCGGCAGGCACCTTGACCGGCTCGAACGTCTTCTCGGTGGGCGCCATGCCCTCTTCCCAGTGGACGTACGGCTCGTCGAGAGCCTTGCCGTCCACGACGACGCGGTTGTTGTCGCAACACTGCACCGTCTGGCCGCCGACCGCGATGATCCGCTTGACGAAGTCACGCTCGTCCGGCGGCGCGAACCCGATCAAGGATCCCAGCGCGCGGAAGCCGGTGACGAAGATGTTGCTGGACTCTTCCGTCTGGATCTCGCCCGCCCACGCCGGCGGTCCCTTGAAGACCACCACGTCGCCCGGGCCGGGATCACTGAAGTCGTACGTGATCCGGTCGACCAGGATCCGGTCACCCGTGCATCCCGCGCAGCCGTGCAGGGTGGTCTCCATCGATCCCGAGGGGATCATGTAGACCTTGGCGAGGAACTGCTGGATCAAGATCGTCAGCACGAGGGCGACGACGATCAGGATCGGCAGTTCCTTCCAGAACGACCGCTTCTTGTTGACCTTGCCGAATTTCTTGGATCCGGATCGGCCCCGTCGGGAGGCCCTGGTAGGGCGCTCCTCGTCGGGACGATCGGGCTCATCTTCGGAGGTGTTCTGGGACACGGGTTCGACCACGACGCCAGGTTACCTGTAACCGTGCGGCTACCTACTTGGCGGAGGTCGTCTCGCGGTTTTCGCGGCGTTCCTTGATCTTGGCGGCCTTGCCGCGCAGCTCGCGGAGGTAGTACAGCTTCGCGCGGCGGACGTCGCCGCGCTTGAAGACCTCGACCTCGGCGATGTTCGGCGAGTGCACCGGGAAGGTGCGCTCCACGCCGATGCCGAACGACACCTTGCGGACCGTGAAGGTCTCGCGGATGCCGCCGCCCTGGCGACGCAGCACGACGCCCTGGAAGATCTGGTTACGCTCGCGGTTGCCCTCGATGACGCGGACGTGAACCTTGAGCGTGTCGCCCGGTCGGAAGTCCGGGATGTCGGAACGCAGTGACTGCGCGTCCAGCGCGTCCAGGGTGTTCATCGGTGGTCCGTCCTCGTCTTCGTATGGCTTACGTGCAGCTTGGGCGCGCAGTGTCGGGCACTGCGACCTACCCGGGGGCTGATGGCGTTCCAGATGAGCTCGGGCCTTTACTCCGGACACTGTCCGTTGTACAAACTCCGGCGTCTATCCACGCCAACCTGTCAAGTATTGCAGACCAGGACTCAGGTGCTTGACCCGGCCTGGCCGGTGCCCTCGTCCAACCGGTCGAGGACCTTGAGATCGTGCTTGTCGAGACTACCTTCGGGCAGCTGGCCGATGAGCTCCGGCCTGCGCCGTACGGTGCGTTCCAGCGCCTGGTCGCGGCGCCAGCGGTCGATCAGCGCGTGGTTGCCCGAGCGCAGGACGTCCGGCACGGCCAGGTCGCGCCAGACCTCGGGCCGTGTGTAGCTGGGTCCTTCGAGCAGGCCGTCGGAGAACGAGTCCTCCTCGGCGGAGCGGGCGTTCCCGAGCACTCCCGGCAGCAGCCGGACGACGGCCTCGACCATCACCAGCACCGCGGCCTCGCCGCCGACCAGCACGTAGTCGCCGATCGAGACCTCGTCGACGGGCATCCGCTTCGCGGCGTCGTCGATCACCCGCTGGTCGATGCCTTCGTAGCGGCCGCACGCGAACACCAGGTGCTCCTCGGCGGCGTACTGGTGGGCCATGGCCTGGGTGAACGGCCGTCCGGCGGGGGTGGGGACCACGAGCCGGGTGTTCTCGCCGCAGACTTCGTCCAGGGCGGGGCCCCAGATCTGCGGTTTCATCACCATGCCGGGCCCGCCGCCGTACGGGGCGTCGTCGACCGCGCGGTGGACGTCGTGCGTCCAGTCCCGCAGGTCGTGCACGCCGACCTCGATGAGGCCGCGGTCGATCGCGCGCCCGAGCAGCGCGGCGCGGAGCGGGTCGAGGTATTCGGGGAAGATCGTGACGACGTCGAGGCGCATCAGGCGTCCAGCAGGCCTTCCGGCGGGTCGAGGACCACGCGGCCGCCCGCGACGTCGACCGACGGGACGATCGCCTTCACGAACGGCACCAGGACCTCGCGTCCGTCGTGCTCGATCGACAGCAGTTCCCCGGCGGGCGAGTGCACGATTTCGAGCACCTTGCCGACGAGCGTGCCGTCGGTGAGTTCGGCCCGCAGGCCTTCGAGTTCGTGGTCGTAGAACTCGTCGGGGTCTTCGGTGGGCGGCAGCGTCGAGGTGTCGGCGATCAGGAGCGCGCCGCGGAGGGTCTCCGCGACGTCCCTGGTCAGCACCTCTTCGAAACGCACCAGCAGCCGCCCGCTGTGTTCGCGGGCGGCTGCGATGGTGAGATTCCGGCTGCTGCCGTCACGCAGCTTCGTCATGACGGCCGAACCGACGGCGAACCGCTGTTCCGGCGAGTCCGTGCGTACGTCCACCGCGAGTTCCCCGCGGATTCCGTGCGCCTTGGCGATACGGCCGACTACGACGTCCATCCGGTGTGTTCCTGCGTTTCCTGTGTCCTTGGTCAGCGATCGGTGTCGACGACGTCCACGCGGACGCCGCGGCCACCGATGCCGCCCATGACGGTGCGCAGGGCGGTCGCGGTACGACCGCCCCGGCCGATCACCTTGCCGAGGTCGTCGGGGTGCACGTGCACCTCGAGCGTCCGGCCACGACGTGTGGTCAGCAGCTCGACCCGGACCTCGTCCGGGTTGTCGACGATCCCGCGCACCAGGTGCTCGAGGGAGTCAGCGAGGAAACTCACGCCTCGGCCTTGTCACCCTCGGCGGCCTCGGCCTTGTCGGCTTCGGCCTTCTTCGGGGCGGACTTCTTCTTCGGCGTGGTGGCCTCGGCGGAGGCCGAGTCACCGGCGGCGGCGAGCGCGGCGTTGAACAGGTCCTGCTTCGACGGCTTCGGCTCGGCGACCTTCAGGGTGCCCTCGGCGCCCGGCAGGCCCTTGAACTTCTGCCAGTCACCGGTGATCTCGAGGATGCGCTGGACCGGCTCGGTCGGCTGGGCACCGACGGACAGCCAGTGCTGGGCCCGCTCGGTGTCGACCTCGATGAAGCTCGGCTCTTCCTTCGGGTGGTACTTGCCGATCGTCTCGATGGCCTTGCCATCACGGCGGGTGCGCGCGTCGGCGACGATGATGCGGTAGTACGGCGCACGGATCTTGCCGAGACGCTGAAGCTTGATCTTGACGGCCACGGGTGTGGGTACTCCTCAGTTCTCTCTGATGCATGTGGAAGGCGTACGAGAGCCGAGTGGGGAACGGCTACGCACACCCGAAGGTCCGGAGCTCGGGCGCGGTGAGAGGGTCCGGCCAAAGCAGGCAAGCGTACATTCTGCCAGACGCCGGACGGCCGTCAGAACGCGGCTATCCCAAGCGAGGCGAGCAGGATCGTCACGGCCGGGAGGAAGTTGTTCACCTGGTGGGCGACCACGCTGCCGAGCAATCGCCCGGTGAACACCCTGGCGAGCCCGATCGGGATCGCGATCACCAGCAGCAACGTGGTGCGCAGCGGCTCGAGGTGGCTCGCCGCGAAAACGGCCGTGGAGACCAGGAACGCCGCGATCCTCCCCCAGCGTTCGGTGCGCCACTGCAACCGCTCGACGGCGCCCCACAGGAGACCGCGGTAGATGATCTCCTCGCAGATCGGCCCGACCAGCCACAGGTAGATGAACATCACGACGGCCGCCGACACCGACATCCGGCGGTCCTCGACGAGCGCGCTGATCGCCGAAGTCGCGTTCTCGTTGCCCACGACCTGCGTCCAGGCCCAGGCGGCGAGCGAGGTGAACCCGAGTCCGAGCACCCCGAGTTTGAGCCCGACCTTGACGTCGGCCCAGCTCCAGCCGATCCGGAGATCGGCGAACGGGCCGTTGCCGCGGAGCCGGGTGATCAGCAGCGCGACCCCGGCCGCGACCATCGTCGGCACCATCGTGCCCAGCAGCACCATGCGCATCGGCAAGGGCTGGCCGGGCTGCACGTCGCCGAGCAGGACGCTGATGAACGCCGCCGACGCGAGGAGAACGGCCTCCACCAAGAGGAAGGCCCCGAATCCCCAACGATGCGGCAGTGGCGTACCGGGGGCGGCCACCTCACCTCCGGCAGCGAGTTCGTCCGGCGGCGCGGCCTCGGGGATCGGCTCCCTGGGCTGAGATACGGTCACGCCGATCCTCCGGTGATCGTTCGGTTACTCACAGACTCTAGCCGCCCGGACCGGCGATCACCTCGCCGCGAAGAGCAATACAGCCGGTGGGAGGTTGTTGGCCGCGTGCGCGATGACGGCCGCGCTCACCCTGCCGGAGAGATAGCGGGCCAGGCCGATCGCGATCCCCTGGCCGAACAGCGCGATCGTGCGCGCGGCCTCCCCGTGCAACTGGGCGAACACCAGCGCGGTGACCAGCAGGATCACCCACGAGGGCAGGCGGTGGAAGCCCATCGCGTTCCAGAGCGTGCCGCGGAAGAGCAGTTCCTCGGTGACCGGGGCGGCGAGGACGACGATGACCGCGGCCAGTACCAGCCAGACGGTGTCGCCGCCGGTGGTTCCGGACAGCTCGGTGATCGGCCCGGGCGAGACGTCGGAGATCGTCCTGTCGGCGCCGTCGGTCCCGTAGACGGCCAGCAGGAGCAGGTTGAGGAGGTACCCGGCGGCGAGCGCGGCCGCTCCGCAGGCGAGGCCGATCCGGACGTCGCGCCAGGTGGGCTTGAGCCCGAAATCCGTGCGGAGTCCCCGTCCCCAGTGCTGCGAGCCGATCACGGGGCCGAGACCGAGCACGAGGGTCGGCAGGAACGCGAGGATCAGCAGCGGGCCGACGTCACGGAGTTCGAGAGGGTCGTAACCGCCGAAGCGACCCGACATCACGAAGCTCATGACGAGCGTGACGAGGTGGTATCCGGCGATGCCCGCGAAGAACGCTACGAACCCCCAGTGCGCTCCGAGCACCAAACGCTCGCGAGCCTGCCCGTCGTCCACCACGCCTCCACGCTAGGTACCGCTCCGGTCACTGGTGGAGTCGGGTCAGGCGTAGATCTTGCCACGCAAGACGATGTGGCTCGGATGCCGGAGCACCGCGAGGTCTTCGCGCGGGTCGGACGGGTAGACGAGCAGATCGGCCGAAGCGCCGTCGACGATCCCGGGTACGCCGAGCCACTCGCGAGCCGCCCACGAAGCCGAAGCGAGCGCCTGCTCGGCGGACATCCCCGCCTTGTGCAGCGCCTCGATCTCGTCGACGAGCCTGCCGTGCTCGACCATGCCGCCCGCGTCGCTGCCGGCGTACACCCGGACGCCCGCCTCGATCGCCGTCGAGACCATCTCGCCGACGCCGGCGTGCAGCGCGCGCATGTGGTCGGCGTACACCGGGTACTTGCCCGCTTTTTCGGCGATACCGGGAAAGTTCTCGATGTTGATCAGCGTCGGCACGAGCGCGATCCCGCGTTCGGCGAGGACGCCCAGCTGGTCCGGCGTGAGTTCCGTGCCGTGTTCGAGGCAGTCGATGCCCGCGTTGATCAGCCCCGGCAGCGCGGCCTGGCCGAAGACGTGCGCCGTCACCTTGGCGCCCTCGGCGTGCGCGACGGCGATGGCCTCGGCGAGGACGTCGTCAGGCCACAGGGGCGCGAGGTCGCCGACGCCGCGGTCGATCCAGTCCCCGACGAGCTTGACCCAGCCGTCGCCGTCACGGGCCTGTTCGGCGACCGCCTTCGGCAGCTCGGACGGGTCTTCGAGTTCGATGCCGAGGCCGGGGATGTAGCGCTTGCGCAGGGCGAGATGCCGTCCGGCGCGGATGATCCGCGGCAGATCGGCTCGGGCCTGCAGCGGCCGGACGTCGATCGGCAGCCCGCAGTCGCGGATCAGCAGCGTCCCGGCGTCGCGGTCGACGATCGCCTGCTCGGCGGCCTCTTCGAGGGTGGTCGCCCCGCCGACCCCGATGCCGGGGTGGCAGTGCGCGTCGACCAGTCCGGGAACGAGAAAACCTTCCCGGACAACGGTTTCCGCACCGGCGACCGGTTCGGTGCTGACGCGGCCGCCGGTGATCCACAGCTCACGGTGCTCGCCGTCCGGCAGGACGACGCCCGCCAGATGCAGAGCCTCCACGGCTACTTGTCCTTCGGGAACTTGAACTTCTTGGGGTCGAAGCCCGGTACGTCGTTCATCCCGCCGAGCTGGGAGAGGTCGGGCATCCCGCCACCGGGGCCGCCGGGCATCCCGCCCGGGGGCAGCATCGGCATGCCACCGGGGAAGCCACCGCGGACCTTGGGCTGCGTGGGGCCGCGCCCCTTCCCCTTCTTCCCCTTCTTGCCCTTGCGGTTCTTGCTTCCGCCGCCCGCGCCGCCGAAGCCGAACCGGCCGGCCATCTGCGCCATCATCTTGCGCGCCTCGAAGAACCGGTTGACCAGGTCGTTGACGTCGCGGATGGCGACGCCCGAGCCCTTGGAGATCCGGATCCGGCGGGAGGCGTTGATGATCTTCGGGTCGTCGCGCTCGGCGGGGGTCATCCCGCGGATGATCGCCTGCAGCTTGTCGAGTTGCTTGTCGTCGACCTGGGCGAGCTGGTCCTTCATCTGCCCGGCGCCGGGCAGCATGCCGAGCAGGTTGCCGATCGGGCCCATCTTGCGGACCGCGAGCATCTGCTCGAGGAAGTCCTCCAGGGTGAGCTGGCCACTGCCGAGCTTGGCCGCGGTCTGCTCGGCCTTCTCCTGGTCGAAATGCTGCTCGGCCTGCTCGATGAGGCTGAGCACGTCACCCATGCCGAGGATCCGGCTGGCCATCCGGTCCGGGTGGAAGAGGTCGAAGTCCTCGAGCTTCTCACCGTTGGACGCGAACAGGATCGGCTGGCCGGTGACCTGGCGGACCGACAGCGCGGCACCACCGCGGGCGTCACCGTCGAGCTTGGTGAGCACGACGCCGGTGAACCCGACGCCGTCACGGAACGCCTCGGCCGTGGTGACCGCGTCCTGACCGATCATCGCGTCGACGACGAACAGCGTCTCGTCCGGCGAAACGGCGTCGCGGATGTCCGCGGCCTGCTTCATCAGCTCTTCGTCGACGCCGAGACGGCCGGCGGTGTCGACGAGGACGATGTCGTGCTGGGCGCGCTTGGCTTCGTCGATGGCGCGGCGGGCGACGTCGACCGGGTCGCCGACGCCGTTGCCGGGCTCGGGCGCGAACGTGGTGACCCCGGCCCGCTCGCCGACGACCTGCAGCTGGGTGACCGCGTTGGGGCGCTGGAGGTCACAGGCGACCAGCAGCGGCGCGTGGCCCTGCTTCTTCAGCCAGAGCGCGAGCTTTCCGGCGAGGGTGGTCTTACCGGCACCCTGCAGACCCGCGAGCATGATCACCGTCGGCGGGTTCTTCGCGAACGTGAGCCGCCTGGTCTCGCCGCCGAGGATGGTGACGAGTTCCTCGTTGACGATCTTGATGACCTGCTGCGCCGGGTTCAGCGCGCCGTGCACCTCGGCGCCCTTGGCGCGTTCCTTGATCCGGGCGATGAAGTCCTTGACCACCGACAGCGCGACATCCGCCTCGAGCAGCGCGATACGGATCTCGCGCGCGGTGGCGTCGATGTCGGCGTCGGAGAGCCTGCCCTTGCGAGACAGGGTCTGCAGGGCGGACGTGAGCCGATCGGAGAGGGTGTCGAACACGGGTGTGCACGCTCCAGCTGGGTCGTTGTGGCGTGCCGGTACGAACCGGCGGCTTCCCAGGGTAGTCGGTGTCCGGGGTCAGCGTTTGACGCGGTTGCGGACGGCCAGCAGGGTCAGGCCGAGCAGCAGGGGCCCGAGGACGCGCATGACCAGCCGCACGACCTCGCCGAACGGCGTCAGCTCCTTGGGCAGCGACGTCAGTTTCGTTTCCAGCGAAACGGTGCTCTGGGCGACATAGATGAGGGTGTCCCCGAAGGCGGGCGTGGTCTTGAAGCCGCCTAGCCGGAAGCCGACGCTTGCCAGCACGACAAGGACCGCCAGGGTCGTGAGGGCTCTGAGGGCGCGAAGGCCGTAACCGGAGATGAGCCAGTAGAGGTGGAGGATGAAGCGCTCGGACCAGGGGGTGGCCGGGCTGTGGCGGCGCATCTCCATCTCGCCGTAGTAGAAGTCGGCGGCGCCGGGTTCGTTCTTGCTGTCCTCCTGCGCCTTGCGGAGCTGGCGGTAGAGGTCGGCGATGCGGCGGGGGCCGACGGGAGCGTTCCGGTCGCGTCGCCACGCCTGTTCCTCGGCGAGGACCTGACGTCTTCGTCTGGTGGCGAACCGGCAGTCGCCTTCCAGGCGCAGTTTGTCCAGGTGGTGCGCGCCCGCGAACTCGCATCGCGCGAGGTCCACGTCCGTGAGCACCAGATCGGCGACATCCGTCCCGCTGATCGACGTCACCGAGGCGCCGGAAGCGGCGATGACGGTCGAGGGCTTGCCGAACACCACGCGGTCCAGATCCAGCGCGCCGCGGGAAACTGCGAGGCTGACCCCGCCCTCGAACGTCGTCTCGGCGCAGTCCATCTCGCGCACGTCGGCCTCGATGGACACTCGCTTGCCGAAGGTGGCGTGCCCGAGGTTCAGCGTTTTCGCCGTGATCGGCCCGAAGTACTCCGTGGCCTGGAAGTCCGCCCCGGCGAAGCTCGCCACCTCGCTCGCCGCAGCCTCCCTGAAGGTGGCTTCTCCGCCGAACTCGGCGTTCTCGAATCCGGCACGCCCGAGGAAACGCGCGCCTTCGAACCTGGCGTCCGCTTCGAACTTCGCGCGGCCGAAATTCGCGGCCCCTTTGAACACCTGCATGTCGAAATTGGCCCGCCCGTGGAAGTGAGCCTCGTCGAATCGGGCGTCGCCAGTGAAGCCGCCGTCGGTGACGAACCAGGCCTCGCCCCCGAAAACCACCGCGCGGAACGATGTCCGGCCGCCGAAGGCCGTTCCCTGGAAGTCGGCGCGCTCATCGAACGCGGCGCCATCGAACCGGGCATGGCGGTGAAAGGTCACGTCCTTGAACGGAACGGTACGGAAGCTCGCGCGGTCGAACCTCACGTCGCCGACGAATTCCGCGCCTTCGAAAGTGGCGTCCGGGAATCTGACGCCTTCGAACCACGCGCTGTCGAGGAAGACCGCTTTGTGAAAGGAAGCGCCGGTGTCGAAGGAGACCGCCTCGAACTGAACGGTGCTTTCGAATCTCACCTCGCCGAAATCGGCCCATCCGAACCGCCTGCCCACCGCTCCGATGAGGCGTCGCAGGAGGTCGCCGGACAACGTGGTGCCGCTCAGATGGACATCGGAACCCGCGGCGAGACCGTCGAAGTAGCGGTCCTGGTGGGTCGGATGAAGATGCGCCAGGCAGCGATCGAAGTCACCGATCCGCACACCACGACAGCCCTCGAGACCACACGCTGCCCAGGCTTCGCCCATGGCGACCTTCCTAACGCAAAACAGGGCTCCGGGACCGGTCGCCCCTCGCAAACCGGTACCGGAGCCCCTACGGAAGGCTCGCCTCCCCGCGAGCCGACCGTAAGCACACTTGGCGAGCTTCGCGGGACTTCGTATCGCCGGACCCCCAGTACCAGGCGATTCGCTGCCCGCGCTCTCGCCGCGCGATGGCATAACAATGCCCGGTCACCGCGGGGTCACGGCAGCGTGAAGACCCCCAACTACCCCTGGGTAGAACTACTCAACTGGTCTTGGCCGACGACGCCGACGAAGCCCTCTTCGCCCGCGTCCGCGCCTGACGTGCCTTGTCCGCCGCCTCCTTGGCCTTCTCCACAGGCGCGCGGTCGGCCTCGACCGCGCTTCGCTGCAGAGCCGCCAGTAGCCGCGTCACGCCCTCCGCCTGTTCGGCGGCGGTCGGCTGGAGGACGTCGTCGCCGTCCAGCTTGGCCTGGATGAGCGCTTCGAGCGCTTCCCGGTAGCGATCGGTGTACCGGCCGGGGTCGAAGTCCTGCGTGAGGTCTTCGATCAGCGAGACCGCGTTCCGCAGCTCCCCGCGCCGCAGGTCGACGTCCTCGTGCAGGAACGGGAAGTCGGGCCGCCGGATCTCGTCGGGCCACAGCATCGTCTCGAGCAGGATCACCTGGTCCCGCACGCGCAGCGCGCCCAGCGTTTCGCGCTGCCTCAGCGTCACCTTCACGATCGCGATCCGCCCGGACTGCTGCAGCGCCTCGCTCAACAGCACGTACGGCTTGGTACCCGAGGGCTCGGGTTCGAGGTAGTAGCTGCGCGCGAAGTACATCGAGTCGACCTGCTCGGCCGGGGTGAAGCCGACGACGTCCATCGACTGGGTGGTCGGCGCGAGCAACGAAGCGAAGTCACCGCCGGTCAGCAGGACGACGTCGCCGTTGGGAACGGGGTGGCCCTTGGCGATCTCGGCCGCGGGCACCTCGGCGCCGTCGACCTCGCAGACCCACTTCACCCGCACCCGGCCGCCGTCCGGCTCGTGCACCTGGTGGAGGGGGACGTTGTGCTCTTCGGTCGCGCTGTACGCCTTCACCGGAATGGCGTAGGTCCCGAATCCGATCGTGCCTTTCCACACCGCCCGCATGGCCCACCTCCGCCTGGTCAGCGTATCCACGGGCCGAAGCGGCGGGACAGCTACAAACGGGTGTCAGGGGCGACTGATTCGCTCACACATTCGAATGACGGCCGCGACTCGGCGAGTGCTTCGGCCGAACAGCCTACAGCGGTGGCGGCCGCTCGGAGTACTTCCGCAACAACCTCGACATCGATCGTCCTGGCGGTGGCCAGCACGCCTTCTCCCCCGACCTCGACCCGGCCCGCCATGCCCTCGAGCGCGATGGCCAAGGCCTGCTGGCCCGCGACGAGGTGCCGCACCACCTTGAGCAGTTCGGGCACGGTCGCGGCGGTACCGGACGCGGTCAGCGAGACGGCGAGGTCGTCCGCGCAGGCCCGGAAGTGGGAGGCGACGACGGTCGGCGGCAGCGTGAGCCGCTGCGGCCCTGGCGGGTTCTGCTCGTGACCCAGCACGCGCTCACCGCCCTCCGGATCCTTCGGGTCTCGACCGCGCACATCCTGCCACCGCCACCCTCCGCCCTTCGCGCGACACCCCGTTCACCGTGCCCGCCATAACCGGAAGGCGCCGTTCCGAAACCCGAAACCCTTGCCGGACAAGGGGTCCGAGGTGGATGGATTCGTGGCACGGGCCGGATCACAGCACGAATAAAGAAGTCGTCACCACTTTCCGATCAGGAAGCCGCGGCCAGCAGCGCGGCTTCGATCTTCGACCGCCACGCCTGGTCGACCCGGCCGGTCCGCGGCGCGACGGCGAACGAGTCGACGACCGCGCCGCCGAGGGTGGCCACCTTCGCCCAGCGCACCTCGGCCTCGCAGCGCCGCAGCGCGCCCGCGACCCGGTACAGGAGCCCGATCCGGTTCGCGGCCCGCAGCTCGACCACGACCGTGTCCTGCCCGCTGGTCTCGTCGTCGAACCAGATCACCTTCGCGTTCGCGGTGGGAGTCTCGCCGTAGTCCCGTTCCTTCGCCGCGAGCCGCTGGGTCAGCGGCATCGTCCCGGCCACCGCCCTGGCGAACTGCTCACGCAGCAACGTGACGTCGGGCAGCGAGCCGAACTTCGGCGACGCGGTGAACACCCCCGCCCGTCCCCCGTCGTGCCCGCGCAGCACCGCCGCGTGGACCTCCAGTGAGTTCAGCGCGAGCACACCCGCGGCGGGAGCCAGCAGTTCGGCACGGGCCGGGACCGCGAGCACCACGGTCACGACCTTGCCCGCGGCGGTGATCCGCACCTCGCCGCGGCCGGACGCGACGGCCTCGGCGACGAGTTCCCGTTGCTCGGCGCCCATCGGCTCCGGCGGGAGGAAACCCTTGCCGTGCAACGCCTCTTCGCAACCGGACACGAGTTCGGCGAGCAGGCGGGCCTTCCAGTCGGTCCACACGCCCGGTCCGGTGGCCAGCGAATCGGCCGTCGTCAGCGCGTGCAGCAACTCCAGCAGGACCAGGTTCTCGTCGAGGGTCTTCGTCACCCGCTGGATCGTGGCCGGATCGCTGATGTCCCGCCGCGTCGCGGTATGCGGGAGCAGCAGGTGATGCCGCACCATCGCCGACACCAGTGCCACGTCAGGCTCCGACAGCCCGAGCCGGGCCGCCACCTGGGCACTGATCTTCGCGCCGAGTTCGGAATGGTCCGCGTCCCGGCCCTTGCCGATGTCGTGCAACAGCGCGCCGATCAGCAACAGATCCGGCCGCGAAACGGTGGTCGTCAGTTTCGACGCCTCCACCGCGGCGCGCACGAGATGCCGGTCGACGGTCCACGAGTGCACCGGCGACCTCGGCGGGAGATCCCGCACCGCCCCCCATTCGGGGAACAACCGTGCCCAGAGACCTGTCCGATCGAGCGCTTCGACGGCGTCGACGAGTCCTTCGCCCGCTCCGAGCAGCTCCACCAGTGCCTTGAGGGCGTCGGCGGGCCACGGCGCGCGCAGTTCCGGCGCCGTTTCGGCGAGCGCCCGCAGGGTCCCGTGCGAAATCGGCTTCCGGATCCGGGCCGACGCGGCGGCGACCCGCAGCAGCAGCGCCGGATCCTTGGCGGGCACCGCGTCCCGCGCCAGCGCGACCTCGTTCCCGTGCAGGACCACACCTTCGTCGAGCGGCGTCCGCACCGGCCGCCGCCCGAATCGTGCCCTGGGTGGTTCCACAGTGGACCGGAGGGCGACGTCGACCGCGTACGCGATCGTCCGCCCGACACCGGAAAGCTTGCGCGCCAAGGTGAACCGATCGCCGAAGCCGAGTTCGCCCGCGACCGTCTCGGCCTCCGGCGCGCTGAGGATGTCGCGCTCCCGGCGCAGTTCCTTGCGCAGTTCGGTCCGGACGTCGAGCAGCAGGCTCTTGGCCTCCAGCAGTTCCTCGCCGGGCCTCGCCGTCAGCTGTGCCGCCGCCAACGCTTCCAAAACGGCGAAGTCACGAAGCCCTCCCCGGCCGTGCTTGAGATCGGGCTCGGCGGACTGCGCGATCTCGCCACTGCGGGCCCAGCGCTGACGCACCGCGTCCGACAGCTCGCCGACCCGCTTCCTGGCCGTCCGCCGCCACTCGTCCCGCGCCGCGGCCGCCAGCCTTGCGGTGATCTCGGCGTCCCCGGCGATATGGCGGATGTCGAGCAGCCCCATCGCGGTCCGCAGGTCCTCGGACGCCACTTTCAGCGCCTCGCCCGGTGTGCGGACCGAGTGGTCGAGGCCGATTTTGGCGTCCCACAACGGGTACCAGATCGCGTCGGCGATCTCACCGACGCGGGAGTTGCCGTTGTGCAGCAACAACAGGTCGAGGTCGGAGAAGGGCACCAGTTCCCGGCGCCCCAGGCCGCCCACGGCGGCCAGCGCGACACCGGGTTCAGCGGTGTCGACGCCGGCCGCCGCGGCGCCCTTGCCCAACCAGAATTCGTAGAGATCGACCAGGGCCGCCCGCAGCGCGGCCGCCCCCAGCCTCCCGTGCCTGCCCTCGAGCAATCGCTCGGTGGCCTTGACCAGCTCACCCCCGTCAGCCATCCCTGACGCCTATAGGGCGTCCGAGCCGCGTTCGCCGGTTCGTACCCGGATCACCGTCTCGACCGGCGTCACCCAGATCTTCCCGTCACCGATCTTTCCGGTGTGGGCGGCCGTGGTGATCGCGTCGAGGACCTTCTCGACGTTGGAGTCGTCGGTGACGACCTCCACCCGCAGCTTCGCCACGAAGTCCACGGAGTACTCCGCTCCCCGGTAGACCTCGGTGTGGCCCTTCTGCCTGCCGTAGCCCTGCACCTCGCTGACCGTCATGCCGAGCACGCCCAGCTGTTCCAGCGCGGAACGGACGTCGTCGAGCGTGAACGGCTTGACGATCGCGGTGATCAGCTTCATGCCTTGCTCTCCTCGAGTTTCGTGGCCGCGTTGCCGGTGGGCGCCTTGACCGGGATGCTGGTCGGCTGGCCGAGGCCGCCGCCCGAACCGGTGAAGTCGTACGCGCTCTCCGCGTGCTGGGCCTCATCGATACCACTGACCTCGTCCTCCGCGCTGACGCGGAACCCGCCGAGCTTCTTGATCACCCAGCCGATGACGAAGGTGAGCACGAACGAGTAGCCGAGGACCACGGCCGCCGCGAGCGCCTGCTTGCCGAGCTGGCCGAGGCCGCCGCCGTAGAACAGGCCGTCGACGCCGAGCGAGTTGACGCTGGTGGTGCCGAAGAAGCCGATGAGCAGCGTACCGACCAGACCACCCACGAGGTGGACGCCGACGACGTCGAGGGAGTCGTCGAAACCGAAGCGGAACTTGAGGCTGATCGCCAGGGCGCACAGGGCACCGGCGATGAGGCCGATGGCGATGGCACCCAGCGGGCTGACGAACCCGGCCGCCGGGGTGATCGCGACGAGACCCGCGACGGCACCGGAAGCGGCACCCAGCGTGGTCGGCTTGCCGATCTTGATCTGCTCGATGATCAGCCAGCCGAGGATGGCGGCCGCGGTCGCGACGGTGGTGTTGGTGAACGCGACGGCGGCGAGGTCGTTGGCGGCCAGCGACGAACCGGCGTTGAAGCCGTACCAGCCGAACCACAGCAACGCGGCACCCAGAAGCACGAACGGCACGTTGTGCGGACGTCCGGTGCCCTTCGGCCAGCCCTTGCGCTTGCCGAGCACGATCGCCAGCGCCAGACCGGCCGCGCCGGCGTTGATGTGGACCGCGGTACCGCCCGCGAAGTCGAGTGCCTTGAGCTGGTTGGCGATCCAGCCGCCGACCGAATCGGCGCCGATGAAGCCGTTGAACGAGAACACCCAGTGCGCCACCGGGAAGTACACGATGGTCACCCACACCGCGACGAACAGCGTCCAGCCCCAGAACTTGGCTCGGTCGGCGATGGCGCCGGAGATCAGTGCGGGCGTGATGATCGCGAACATCAGCTGGAACATCACGAAGGCGAACAGCGGCAGCCCGTCCGCGCCGGGCCAGGCGACCTCGGGCGCGGTGTCGGTCGCGGCGGTCGCGAACCCGGCGAGTTTGCCGGAGATGTTCGAGAGACCGGCGAAGTCGAAGTTACCGAGCAACCCTCCGCCGATATCGTTGCCGAACGCCATCGTGAAGCCGTACAGCGTCCAGAGGACACCGACGACGGCGAGCGCGATGAAGTTCATCATCAACATGTTCAAAACGCTCTTCGCGCGGACCATGCCGCCGTAGAAGAACGCCAATCCCGGTGTCATGAGCATGACCAGCGCGGCGCTGATCAGTACCCATGCCGTGTCTCCTGCGTTCAGCACAATCTTCCTCCCGTGCCTGGGGTGTACTGCGCAGGAATTTTTGGACCGGGGTGTTTCCTCGGGCGGCGATTCAGGTTTCACCCGCGTGAACTGTCGGTGCGGCGTTGTTACGTCCAGGTTTCCGCAGACCTGGTGCGTTCTGTCCGGTTGCGAAACGTCGTGGTCGAATAGCCCCATGAACGCACGTGCATCCGGCAATCACCCGCTGCCACCGGAGATCGTCCGGTCACTGCGGTGTTCGCTCTGCGGTGACCCGGTCGGGGCAATCGAGCACACGGTGCGTTGTGAACGTGGCCACTCGTTCGACGTAGCGAAGCAGGGGTACGTCAATCTTCTGCACGCGCGCATCCCCGCGGGCACGGCGGACACCGCGCCGATGGTCGCGGCTCGCGTCGACCTCCTCGCTTCGGGTGTCTATCTCCCTCTCGCCGACGCACTCGCGAAGGTGGCTTCAGAGCACCTACAGGACGGGCTGATCATCGACGCCGGCGCGGGCACGGGGTACTACCTCGCGCACGTGCTCGAGGCCGTCCCCGCCGCGCACGGGCTGGCGCTCGACGTCTCCGCCGTCGCCCTGCGCCGGGCCGCTCGCGCACACGCGCGCGCGGGCGCGGCCGTGTGGAATCTGTGGGAGCCCTGGCCGGTGGCGGACTCGAGCGCGTCGCTGATCCTCAACGTCTTCGCGCCCCGCAACGCCTCACAGTTCCATCGAGTCCTGACCGCGGACGGGCTGCTGGTCGTCGCGACGCCGAACCCCGGGCATCTCCGGGAGTTGGGCGACCTGGTGATCTCCGTCGACGGCGGCAAGGACGCGCGGCTGGAGGAAACCCTCGGCGAGCGTTTCGGCCGGGTGGACCGGCGCGATGTCACCGAACGGGTGACACTGTCGCCCGCCCAGATCCGCCAGGTCGTCGAGATGGGCCCGAGCGCGCACCACCTCCACCGCGACGGACGCCGCGAGCGGCTCGACGCGATCGCCGAGTCGGTGGACGTCACCACGTCGTTCAGCGTCACGCTGTACCGGCCGGTGCCCTGATGGAGGCGCCCGCGACCCTGCTCGCCGACGCGGCCTGGGTCAGCGCCCGCATCGGCGGCGCCGCCAAGCTCTACGGCTGTTCCCGGCCCGAGGTCCTCGGCACGATCTGGTGGTACTCGCTCTCCTCGGTCCTCGTGGCGCCGTCAGTCGAGTCGCTCGTGCGGGGTGAGCCGTTGGATCCGTCGCTCGACGCCGTCACCATCGACCTCGTCCCGGACGGCCGCTTCACCGGCGCGCGGTCGTCACGGGTCCTTTCCGGCGGTCTGGCCGAACTCGGCGAAGCGTTCGCCGGGGCACTGGGCACGGCGATCGGCACCATCTCGGACGTCACGGGGGCGAATCCGCGCGCACTGGGCGCGATCGCGACGGATTCGATCGGCAACCGCCTCCTGTGGACCGGCGACACCGAACGGGCGATCGCGCTGGCGGCCCCGCTCGTGACCGCGATCGGGCTCGGGATGCCGGAGCCGCGGTTCTCCCGCATCGGGCGGAACACCGTGGTGCGCCGTGCTTCCTGCTGCCTGATCTACGAAGCGGGAAATCCGAAGTGCACCAGTTGCCCCCGGCAGACCCCGGAGGAACGGGACCGGCGCCTTCGGGCCGCTCTCGGTTAGAGGCCGGTCCGTGGCCAAAGTGCCGGAACGCGTCGGTCCGGGTGGTCGTGAGTGGCGATTCGTGTTCTGTTGAGGAGAAGGGCAAACGTGGCGTGCTCGTGCCGTTTTCGGTGTCGGTCGTGGGGTGGGTGTGGTGAAAGCCTCGTTCGCAACGGTGAAGGTTGGGAACGTGGCTTTCACGACCCTGTTGTCCTCGGTGACGCTGTTCCTGGCCGGGGCTGGAAGTGCCGGCCGTGTGATCAGAGACGGATCACGTGTGCTTGGAGCCGGATCACGCGTGATCGGGCGACGATCACGGAGTTCGCCTTCTGATCACGCGAGATCCGGCTCCAATCACGCGAGTCACGCCTTCGTTCACCTTGGGTCCAGCCACAACGCCACCATGAAGGCCACACCAGCCTCCCGGGACGTCGCGAAAGCCACCTTCGCGACATCAGACCTCCCGAAAGTGGCTTTCGCGACACGACCACTCGGCACCGGACGCAGCGAAGGACACCTTCACCCCGTCACCGGCCCCACCCACGACCACGCCACGTTTGACCTTCCCCTCAATAACCCGAATCGCCACTCACGACCACCTGGACCGATCACACCGCGGCGAGATTCTCTCCCGTCAACGCGGCCACCATCGCCGCCCGGGAACCGACCCCCAGTTTGGTGAAGATCCGGCGCATATGCGCGGAAACCGTGTTCAGGCTGATTTCCAGTACGCCGGCGATCTGCTTGTTCGTATAGCCCCGGCCCACCATGCGCGCGACTTCGTGCTCGCGCGGGCTGAGCAGATCGTGCGGTTCCGGCGTCACCGGTACGAGCAGGCATCTGACGCCGTACTCGGTGACGTCCAGCAACGGTTTCCGCTGCACCGTGGCACCGTCGTTCAGTTCCATCACACGCCTGACGAGTGATCTCGCCAGATTTCGTACGGCTTCGTCCTCTGTAACGACCTTCGTCCGTTGCCGCGCGAGATCATGTATCGCTGGCGCAGGAAATCCGACCGCCGGGCCCATGGACATAGACCGGCCTCCCCCCTCTTGGTCTCCCTCCCTCTCTAGCAAACCCCTCCGACAGGAAAAGCGCATCGTCGATTTGTGTGACAGGTACGAACTAGTCGGTTCATGTCACACAAGAACGTGTGACTACCGGTACCCCCCGATGCGCGGGCAGTGTCGGTCCCGTGCTCACCGACGCGCCGCGCCGGCGATCGCGGATTTTCACCGGAGCAGAGGAGAACCGTTATGAGCCGTGGCTATGCGGCAGTGGACGGCGAGCTGGAAGACGAGCTGAGCCGTGAACTCGAGGCCGAGTTCGAAAACGAACTCGAAGACGAGCTGGAAGGCGAATTCGAAGACGAGGACGAGTTCGAAGACGAGGTCGGCGGGCTGGCCCGGGAGCTCGAAGACGAGCTGGAGGACGAGGCCTACGGCGAGTACGAGGACGAAGACGAATTCGAGGCCGAGTTCGAGGCCGTCGTCCGCGAACTCGAGGACGAGTTCGAACTGGAATCCGAGGACGAGGACTTCGCCCATCCGGGACGGCGGGTCTATTCCGACGCCGAGATGATGGCGCAACTGGCCTTCCAGGCCGAAAACGCGGAGACCGAGGACGAGGCGGAGGCCTTCCTCGGCGCGCTCGCGCCGCTGGCGTTCCAGGCGGCGAGATGGGCGGCACCGAAGATCATCAAGCACGGTCCGCAGCTGATCCGCGGCGCGGTCAACCTGGGCCGCAAGCTGTGGCGGAACCCGGCGACCCGCCGCGCCGTCCGGCACATCCCGAAGATCATCGGGCGCACCGCGCGCGATGTCGGGCGCCGATATGCCGACGGCCAACCGATCAACGCCCGCTACATCACGCGCAGGCTGGTCGGCCACACCGTGAACAGCGCGCAGAACGCGCCCGCGAACCGGCGGAGCCGGCAGCGCGGTCGCGGCCGTCCCCAGCAGCGCCGCCGTCGTCCCGCGGCCCGTGGCGGGCGCAAGACGCAGTCCCGTGCGCGTTCGGGCGCCGCCCGCCGCGGCAAGGCGCGCGGCCGTGCGCGCCGCCGCTGAGGCGCGGCCCGCGACATCCGGTGAAGCGGCCTCGTCCACCGGATCCCGGCGGGCGGGGCCATCCGGAGACGAGCTGACGGCTTGGGTCCTGTCCCAGGCCACCAACGTGGAACGGCATCTGGAGGCGCTGCGGCCATTCCGCTGGTCCGAGTTCGGCGATCCGGCCACCGGCCCGAGCCGGGCCCATCTCGCGGCGGTCAACCGGACGATGGCGACCTTGCGGGAGCCGTTGTTCTCCGCCACCCGCTCGGCGCGCCGCGCGGCGGACGAGGCGGTGGCGCGGCCGGGACAGGCGGAACTGGCGCGGCTGCTGCGGGCGAAGTCCCGGGCACAGCACTGGGTCAAGACCACCGAACGGGTCTGGGACTTCTACCTAGACCTGTTCAACCAGCGCCAGGGCGCGTTCGCCCCATGGCTGGTGGCCTGCGACAGGGTGGCACTCGACTGCTACCAGTATGCCTACCTCGGAATCGGGAGCTGGCGGTCGATCCCGACCCCGCCGCCGTTCTGTTATCTGCGCACCGGCTCCGGCCCGGCCACCTCGCGCCGCGGGATCCCCTTGCGGCGCTTGGGAAACCGGCTCAACCCGTTTCCGCTGATCCAGCTCCCGTACCACCGGCTGGTGAATCCGTGGACGCTCGGCGCGGTCCTGCACGAGGTGAGCCACAACCTGCAGAACGACCTGGGACTCGCCAGGGCGATCCCGTTGCAGGTGGCGGCACGGCTCGTCGAAGCGGGGGTGCCGAGGCCGATCACCGGCGTCTGGGTCAGGTGGAACCGCGAGACGTTCGCCGACCTGTCCGCGCTGTTGCTGGGCGGCCCGGCGGTGGTCGGTTCGCTGTTCGACGTCATCGGGCGGACCGAACTCGAAACGATGGGATTCACCCCGCGCGCGGTGCATCCGGTGCCGTATCTCCGCGCGAAGATCTCGGTGGAGTTGTTGCTCCGCATGGGTTTCACTCGCCACGCGGAGAGCTACGCGGCGACGTGGCACAAGTTGTACCCGAGGGCGAAGCTGATCAACGCGCCGTCGGCGCTGCTGAAGACGGCGGACAAGGCGATCCCCGCGGTGGTGGACGCGATGTGCTTCACCTCGTTCCCCTCGCTGGGCCATCGCCCGCTGGCGAAGGTGCTGCGGTTCGAGGCCAAGGAACAGGCGATGATCGAGGAAGCCGCGGAAAGACTGGCGGGCGGCGTTTCCCCGGGTGTGGTCCCGGAACGCTTCCTGATCGGCGCGGTCCGGTTCGCGCTCGAAGAACGGATGTCGACACCGAGACGACTGTTCGGCTTCTTCATGGAAGAACTCGGCAGGAGGGCGAGATGACACTCCACACCGAATTCTCCCGGCTGGGCACGGAAGTGAACCTGGTGGCCGCCTGCTGGCGGGCACTGGAGATCAGCGCCGCCGAGGACAGGCCCGCCGGCGTCGGGCTCGCCGCGGCGGATCATCTCGCCGAAGTCGTCCTCGACGGCACCGGCGAGGTCGAGGCGGCCACTCGCGCGACACAGCGTCCGGTGAGCGCGGAGTCGTTGCACACCACGGCGTCGTCACTGCTGAAGCTGCGGCGGCGGGTGGACGGGCAGTGCCGTTCGCATCACGCGGTTTCCGGGCTGCTGCGCGCGGTGCACGGACGGGAGCAGGAATGGCGTGGCTGGGCGAAGAGCTTTCACGCCGGGGTGGACCAGTGCGCCGCCGCCTTGTCCTCGGCGGAGGACGTGATGGTGCGGTGCTGGCGTGAAGCAGTGGAACTGGCCGAATTCAAGGGATGTGGGGCGACCCGATGACGATCAACGACGACCGCGGAGCGACGTTGCCGCGTGCACAGGACATCGACAGCGCGTACCCGCTGTCGACCGGGCAGTACCCACCGCGGGCGGCGGCCTCCGGCGAACTCGCCGAACAGACGATCAGCGACGCGCTCGGCTGGAAGTGGCGCGCGGGCGACACCAAGGGCTTCGTGGCGGCGCTGACCGGGAGTTTCGAGCTGAAGGAGGTCCAAGGGCGTACTGAAGCCAAGTGGACTCCGCGAGGGTATGCGATTCAAGCCGACCTCGGCGCCGTCACCGGCGGCCAGGCCTCGCTCGCGGCCCGTGCCCGAAGCGCGGTGAAGGACTCGCTGGCGCTGCTCGACTCGCTCCGTCCACTGAGGACGGACACGGATCCCGAGAACGCCGAGAGCTACCGGGCCCTGGTCCGGCACGACCTCGAACAGATCCGGCAGGAGCTGGAGAGCCCGCTGATCCGCGTGGCGCGGGTCGATCAGCTCTTCCTGCTGCTGCTCGGGAACGGCGGCGACCCGGTGCAAGGACACCTCGGCCAGCTGCGGGACGAGCTCGGCCTGGTCTCGGGCAAGGTCAACACGATCGAGGAGGAGCGGATCCAGACCTCCTTCATCACACTGGCGGATTGGGTGGTCTCGTTGTTCCGGGGCTGGCAGGACGCGCGCGACAAGATCGATCCGTTCTCGCAGCCGGCGGGCGGCCAGCCGTTCTTCGGCCCCGCCGTGGTCGCTCTCTCACGACTGCTGTCGGCGACGGCGTCCCAGGTCGACGAGGTCGTCGCGATGCTGCGGTCGGTGTTCATCCAGCAGGAGGACCTCGAAGTGCTCCGTGTCCCCGATCCGGTGGGCGGGACCATGTCGCTCGGCGGACTGCTGCGCTGGATCCGCGAGTTCGCCACCTACGAGGGCGGCAAGCTGATCGAGTCGGCGGGCAAGGAGGGCGTCAGCACATCGTTCATCCAGATCGCGAGGCGGTTGCAGCGGATCGTGGCGAACCTTCCCCGGCAGAACCCCGGTGGCTCCAACGGGGACGTGCCCGGCAACTTCCGCGCGTCGCTTCCCCCGGGCTTCTTCAGCTCCCGCGTGCAGCGGGCCATCGACGAACTCGACGACCACCTCCAGGAGGTCGTCCGGATCGCCGAGCCGATCGGGCGGGGAGGCTCGCCGTCGTCGGCTGGGCCGAATTCGCCCGCGCCGCCCACCCCGCAGCTCACGTCGCCGTCCGGCCGGACACCGGCGGTGCCGTCGGTCGCCGAACTCCGTGAAGGGCACGGCTTCCAGGAGGAGCAGACACCACCCGAGGCGGAGGAACCGCCGAAACCCCGGACCACGCGCAAACGGCCCGGGCAGTAGCCGGACCCGTACGGGAGGAACACGATGGGCACGGAAAAGGAATACCGGGAACTGTTCGACCGGGTCGCGGCACTACGCGGGCAGGTCGCCGGAAAGCTCGCCAACGAACTGGGCAGCGATCCGAAACTCGGCGACGCGGTCCTCAAGCAGCTCGACGACATGCTCACCGCGGTCGAAGCCGAACAGCGGGCCAAACCGGGGCCCGCGGACGGCGGGATCGCGCAGCTCGTCGGCCTCGGCGACAATTCGGCCGCGGACCTCGGGGCGACGGCGATGCCGCCGGGTATCGACGCCTACGACGAGACGGTCGCCTCGGAACGGGTCATCGCGGTCGGCGACCTGTACTACCTGTACCAGCACGAACGGATCGGCGTGTTCCGTGTGGTGCAGAAACTGCAGGAGCTGTTCCAGGGCGGCGCCATCCGGCTTTCGGACGGCCCCGGCGCGTTCGGCCTGTACCGGTTCGACCGGCGGGACGTCCTGCGTTACACCCGGCGGGACCGCGTCAGCGCGTATCGGCGCGTACTCGGCTACGGCAAGGGTCTCGGCTCGGCGAACTCGCGGCCGAACACCGACTTCCACCAGCTGTTCACGCAGTTCTCCAACCAGGTGGCGTTGTTCTGGCGGGACAAGCGGATCTCCGACGTCGTCCGGGAACGCGCGTACGACCCGAGTTTCGGCAGCGTCGCGGTCGTCCGGCGCAGTGGGCTGGACCTGCGGAACAACCTCAAGTTCACCTCCTACGGCCACCTGAACGTGCTGCGGGTCGAGGTCATGCAACTGCTGACCGAGGCGTTCAAGATCCTCGGCTCGGAGGACGTGCTGGACCTGTTCGGCGCCTCCAACGCGTGGGACACCGTGGACGAGGTGCTGATCCGCTACTTCGACCAGCGGCTGGTGTCCTCGCCGCGGCAGCGGATGGCGGTCACCGGGCGGCAGGTGCTGCGCTGGCTCGCGGCGCCGCACATCCTCGAAACCACGAGGTCGGAGTTCGAGGCCCTGCTGCTCGAGATCGCGGAGCCCGCCGAAGAGTGGCTGACCTCGGCGCAGTCCCTCCGGCTGGCCGACCGGACGAACTCGCGGGAGGTGCTGCCCATCGACCGGCACCGGCCCGCCGGGGTGGCGGTGGCCCGTTCCGAACAACGTCCGGTCACCCCGCGCCGGAACGGCCACCGTCCGGGCACCGTGATCACCCTGGACCGCCCCTAGCCACGTGCTGGGAACGATGGTCACGGGGTGGGACGCGAGGTAGCGTCGGTCGCGATGAGTGAACGCACCTGGGGCTTCCGCACCCGCGCCCTGCACGCGGGCGGGACGCCCGACCCGGCGACCGGCGCCCGCGCCGTGCCCATCTACCAGACCACGAGCTTCGTCTTCAAGGACGCGGCCGACGCGGCGAACCTGTTCGCGCTGCAGAAGTACGGCAACGTCTACAGCCGCATCGGCAATCCGACGGTCGCGGCCTTCGAGGAACGCCTGGCCAGCCTCGAAGGCGCGATCGGCGGTGTCGCCACGAGCAGTGGCCAGGCGGCCGAGTTCCTCACCTTCTCCGCGCTGGCCGAGGCCGGGGACCACATCGTCTCGGCGGGCGGTCTCTACGGCGGGACGGTCACCCAGCTCACCGGCACGCTGCGCCGCTTCGGCATCGAGACCACCTTCGTCAGCGGAGACCGCATCGAGGACTACGCGGCCGCCGTCACCGACCGGACGAAGCTGATCTTCACCGAGGTCATCGGCAATCCCGGTGGCGGGATCGCCGACCTCGCCGGGCTGGCCGAACTCGCGCATGCGCACGACATCCCGCTGGTCGTCGACGCCACCCTCGCGACGCCGTACCTGTGCCGTCCGATCGAGCACGGCGCGGACATCGTGCTGCATTCCGCGACGAAGTTCCTCGGCGGGCACGGCACCACACTCGGCGGGGTGATCGTCGAATCCGGGAAGTTCGACTGGGGCAACGGGAAGTTCCCGAGGATGACCGAGGCCGTCGAGAGCTATGGCGGCCTGAAGTACTGGGAGAACTTCGGCGAGTACGCCTTCTGCACCCGGCTGCGTGCCGAGCAGTTGCGCGATATCGGCGCCGTCCTTTCCCCGCACTCGGCCTTCCTTCTGCTGCAAGGGGTCGAGACCCTGCCACAGCGGATGGACGCCCACATCGCCAACGCACGGGCCGTCGCGGAGTACCTCGCCGCGGATCCGCGCGTGGCCTGGGTGAACTACGCGGGCCTGCCGGATCACCCGCATCACGACCGGGCGAAGAAGTACCTGCCCGCCGGGCCCGGCGCCGTGTTCTCCTTCGGCGTCGAAGGCGGCCGCGCGGCCGGGGAAACGTTCGTGAACTCCGTCGAACTGCTGTCGCATCTGGCGAATGTCGGGGACGCGCGGACGCTGGTCATCCACCCGGCGTCCACCACGCACCAGCAGCTTTCCGAGGACCAGCTGCGCGCGGCGGGCGTCGGCGCGGACCTGATCCGCCTGTCGATCGGCCTGGAGGACGTCGACGACATCCTGTGGGATCTCGACCAGGCACTCGGCAAGGCGGTGGCGGGATGAGCTACGACGTCGGCGCGGTCGAACGCCGCCGCCTCCTCTCGCGGACGAAGTCCGTGACCATCGTCGGTGCCTCGAACAATCCGGCGAGGCCGAGCTACTTCGTCGCGACGTACCTGCTCTCCTCCAGCGAGTACCAGGTCAACTTCGTGAACCCGAGGCTGGACGAACTCCTCGGGCGGCCGGTGTATCCGTCGCTGGCCGACGTGCCCGGCGAGGTCGACCTGGTCAGCGTGTTCCGCAAGCACGACGACCTCCCCGGCGTCGCCGAGGAGGTCGTCAGGGCCGGAGCGCGCACGCTCTGGCTGCAACTGGGCCTGTGGCACGAACCCGTCGCCGATCAGGCCAAGGAAGCCGGACTGGACGTGGTGATGAACCGCTGCGTCAAGATCGAGCACGCCCGGTTCGCCGGTGGGCTCCACCTCGCCGGTTTCAACACCGGAGTGATCAGCTCCCGCCGCCAGTCCGCTCCCTGACCGCTATTCCGCCGCCGTGTTCACCGTGAACGGCAGCCACTGCACGGTGACCCCGTTCGCCGGCGACACCGGCATCCGCCAGTTCTGGCAGCCGCGTCCCGGGACGCGGTCCCAGATGAACAGCGGTGCCCCCTGGCCCGCGGTGCAGCCCTGGTCCAGCAGTTTGCCCGCGTTCTGCACGGCGTACCGGTACACCCCGGTGCCGACGCCCTGCGGTTCGATCGTCCACTTCTGGCACGCGCCCGCGACGCGGTCGTAGGTGGTCACCGGGTTCCCGCTGGCCGTACTGCAGCCGGTGTTGTCCAGCACCTGCCCGGAATGCTTGGCGCGGAACTGGTAGTAGCCGTCACCGGTGCCCCACGGGAAGAACTTCTGGCAGTCCGCGCCGTTCGACGGCCACTGCTGGACCTTGGTCCCGTTGTTCCAGCCGCACGCGGCGACGTCGGCGTAGAGGCCGCTCGACACCGCTTGCAGCGAGACCCAGGCGTCGTCCCCGAACTCCCCGCCCGGGTCGAAGGTGGTGGCCCGGAACCGGTAGTCGTGGCCCTCCTGCAACAGCCCCGGCGGCGCCGTCCAGGTCGCGGTGGTGCCGGACGGGACGTCCCACTGCCAGAAGTCCCCGATCATCGTTTCGCCTTCGTAGACATAGAAGACTGCGGTGACGTTGCCGCCGTCGGGGTCCGTCGGCGTGAAGCGCAGCGTCGGGGTCAGGGACTTCGTGTAGGTGACACCGCCGGAGTCGACGCGATCCGAGATGTCGTGCCCGGCGGCGGGATTCGGCCGCTGGTTCCGGTACGTCACCTCGAGGTACGGCGACTTGCCGCCCTCGCTGGACGAGAACTTCTTCCAGCCGGACGAATCCGCCTCGTTCTCCGCCTTCAGCAGCATCGAACCGGTCGTGACCCCGGCGCCCGCCCAGGCACCGATCAGGTTCCCGATCGGCGTACGGACCCAATCGGCCGCACAAGCCGCGCTGTAGCCGCGGGTCGCGTTCGTCGTCGCCCAGCGGGTGCCGGGGGCCGGCTGGTTCGCCCAGCGGGTGCCGGTGCCCACCAGGGCGGTGTCCCAGATCTCCCAGTTGCGCGGCGAGCACGAGTAGGAGTGGTTGCCCCACAAGGCCAAAGTGGCCGATTCGATCTCCGCGCCCCGGAATCGCGACACGTCGAAGTGGAGATACGAGCGGGCCTTCGTGGCCCCGCCGTCGTAGGTGCCGATGCGGAGTTCGGTGGCACCCGACTGGTCGGTGGTGGCGATGTTCGACTGCGTGAAGGTGTCGAAGTTCGTCCACACCGAAACACCGGGATCGACGATGACCGGATAGGCGCGCGCCGGGTCCGCGAAGTACCCCGCGTCCGGCGTCACGTTCAGGCCGAGGGTCCCCCGCTCCTTGGCCGACACGACCTTGCCGACCTTCACCTTCGCGGCCGGGTCGCCGCTGCGCTGGTCGATCCGTGAGTCCCACATCTCGGCGGCGGGCACGCTGCCCACCACGTCGCCGGACGCCGTGACGAGCGCCGTGTTCCCGTCCGCGTCGGTGCGCGGCGTGAGCCCGGTGGCCCGCAGCGGGAGGGCGAACGTCAGCGCGCGCTCGGGACGGCGCTTGACGACGAAGAACTGCTCGAACCCGGTCCGCGTGGCCTTGACCTGCAGGTCGACGCCGGGCTGGACCTCCGGATAGGTGGCGACCTCACCGGTGAGCACCGGTTCGGGCAGCGCGCCCGGGTACTGCAGGGCGACCTTCCCGTCCCGGCTCTGCACGGTGGCGAGATCCCCGCTCTTGCCGTTCGCGCCCGTCAGCACGAGGTCACGCGGATGCGCCTTCGGCCGGACGAGGCCGTCGGCGCCCTTCACCAGCGTCAGATCGACAGGGGTCCAGTCACCGCCGCGGCGGACGTGGACCGGGCCGCCGTGCACCTGGGTGGTGCGGGAACCGTCGGGATTGGCGAAGGTGGCCGAGTTCTCCGTACGCTCGGAGAGGATCTCGACCGGCTTGTTCTGCGATCGCGCTGCCGTTTCGGGTGACGTCGCTTGCGCGGGAGCAGCGAGAACGGCGCTCCCGGCCAGGCACGCGGCGACGAGCGCGAGGCCCCGCCGCGGGATTCTTCGGGTTTCGGCTTGCACTTCGATCTCCCCAATCGTGGATGACACGGTGACACATCGCTTACGCATGTCACATCCACGGGGTTGCCCGCCGCTCGAAAAAATCCGGCCGCGTGAGAGGGTGCGGTATGGCCAAACCGACTCCGCTGCAGCTCAGGAACATCGTCATGGCATTGCTCATGGTCGGTGCCCTGGTATGGAACCTGTCCATCGGCGGCGCTTGGTGGCTCACCGCGATCTTCTCGGTCGGAACCGTCCTCTCGCTGCTCTCCGCGTACCTGAACCGGCCCGGCGCTCAGCCCTGAGCACCCCCGAAGCGCGAAGTGAGGTCCTCACGGCCTCGGTCGGTCAGGGCGCCGAAGAGGCGTAGGCGTGCCATGCCGCCGTCGGGATAGATGTCGAGACGCACTTCGGTCACCTCAGGTCCCGAAGCGAGCGCGAACCGGTGCCGCGTGTCCGGCTGCAGGCGGGTCTTCGGCAGCAGCTCGACCCATTCGCCGTCGCCGTCCCGCCCGCTCAACGCCGCCCAGCCGGGCGCGTTGCCCTTCAGGTTGCTGTTGTCCAGTTCGGCGAACCGGACGACACCCGCGCCGGCGAGCCGCACGGTGACCCAGTCGTTCCCGTCGTCACGGCGGCGGGAAGTCTCCCAGCCCTCGGCCTGGTGCGCGGCGAGCCCGGGCGAGAAGAGGTTGTTGGGCGAGGAATAGAACATGTCGCTGCATCCGGTGACGACCGCGCCGTTCTCCAGGGCCGCGAGGTCCAGCGCGCCGAGGTCGAGCAGCCGCGGGTCCGGGATCGGCGTGCCGTGCACCCGCAGCCGGGCGACACCGCCGTCCGGGTGCATGGTCAGCCGTAGGTGCGTGTAGCGCTTGCTCCCGCCGACCTCGAAGAAGTTCTCCGTATGACCCGAGGCCGCGCCGCGTTTGACCAGCACGTCCCAGTCGGCTTCGGATACTTCGGCCGCACTGGGGTAGCCCTCGACGGCGCACGCCTCGACCGAGACGAACGGCGGGTAGTTCCCCTTGAAGAACGCGGTGTCCACGACGACGCCGGTGATCGCGCCCGCCAGGCCGAGCCGGACGACGGCCTGGTCGTCTCCGGGCTCACGGTGCCGCCGGGTCTCCCAGCCGTCGTAGACCTGGCCCTTGGGGCCGAAGGTCTCCGCCCGGTGCGCGGGCGTCCAGGGATTGACCAGATTCTCCTTCTCGGCGAACAACTCATCCGTCGCCCACATCACGGTCCCGCCGAACTTGCGCGAGGCCAGATCGGGCAGCTTTGTCCACTCAGGACGGTCGTTCACGGTCTCCTCCATCTCAGCTCCTCATCCCGGGTCAGCAGGACGCCTGCCGGGTCTTCACCGGTGATCTCCTTGCCGCGCAACCACGTGCTCCGCACGACACCGGCGAGCGGACGTCCGTGGTAGGCGCTGACCGGGTTGCGGTGCTTCAATTTCGCGACGTCGACGACGAACGCGTCGTCGGGCGCGAACACGCTGAAGTCGGCGTCGTAGCCCGGCGCGAGGTGGCCCTTGCGGCGCATCCCCGCCTGCGCTGCCGGATGTTCGGCCATCCAGCGGACGACGTCGGTGAGCGCGAACCCGCGCTGCCGCGCCTGTGTCCAGACCGCGGGCAGACCGAGTTGCAGGCCGGCGATCCCACCCCAGGCAAGCCCGAAATCGCCGCTGTCGAAGCGTTTCAGCTCCGGCGTGCACGGCGAATGGTCGGTCACGACGCAGTCGATGACGCCGTCCGCGAGGCCCTGCCACAGCAGTTCGCGGTTCCCGGCCTCGCGGATCGGCGGGCAGCACTTGAACTGCGTCGCCCCGTCGCCGATCTCCTCCGCGGTGAAACTCAGGTAGTGCGGGCAGGTCTCGGCGGTCAGCCGGACGCCGTCGCGCCGCGCGCTCTCGACCATCGGCAGCGCGTCCGAAGAGGACAGATGCAGGATGTGCGCGCGCACGCCGGTCTTCCTGGCGAGTTCGATGACCTGCGCGATCGCCACGTTCTCCGCGCCACGCGGCCGCGAGTGCAGGAAGTCTTCGTACTTCTCGCCGTGCGGATCGGGCGCGTGATCGATCGCGTCGGAGTCCTCCGCGTGCACGATGATCATGCCGTCGAAGGTCCGCAGCTCGGTCATCGCCTCTTCGAGCCCGCGCGCGTCCAGCGGCGGGAACTCGTCGACCCCGGAGTGCAGCAGGAACGACTTGAAGCCGAACACGCCGGCCTCGTGCAGCCCCCGCAGATCCGCCAGATTGCCCGGGATGGCACCACCCCAGAATCCGACGTCGACGTGCACGCGCCCCTCGGCGGTCTTGCGCTTCACCTCCAGCGCCGCGACGTCGACCGTCGGCGGCAGGCTGTTCAGCGGCATGTCCACGATCGTGGTGACCCCGCCCGCCGCGGCCGCGCGGGTCGCCGAAGCGAAACCCTCCCATTCACTGCGGCCCGGATCGTTGACGTGCACGTGGGTGTCCACGAGACCCGGCAGCAGGACGACGTCCTCGCCGAGTTCGAGCACCCGATCGCCGTCCAGCGCGGCTCCGGCCGGTTCCACCGCGACGATGCGGCCATCCTCGATGCCGACCGTCGCGGGTACTTCTCCGGCGGCCGTGATCGCCCTGGCAGCCTTGATCACCAAGTCCATTGATACTCCCAATTTCCACTGAGTGGAATCGAGGTTTCGCACTCCGACATTAACTCCGGCCACCCTGCTCGTCAATGAGCCTCGGCGGCGCTACCTTCGCTGGGTGCAGTTAGAAGCCGAGTTCACCAGCGAACCGTTCCACGGCGAGGGCCCGCCACCCGAGCATGCCGTCAAAGCGCGCGACACGGCGGAAGGCGCGGGCCTCTCGGCCGACTTCGGCCCGCTCGGCACCCTCGTCCGCGGCGACGCCGACACCCTGCTCGACGCGCTCCCCGCCATCGCCAGGGCGGCACTGAACGGCGGCGCGACCCGCGTGACCCTCCAACTCCGGCAGGTCGGCGACGACGCGGGCGAGCCGGCCGTCGAACTGCACAGCGCCCTCGCCCGGCTCATCGGCGACGTCGAACGCGAGCTGGGTGGCAAGCTCGACACCCTCGACCGCGCCGCCAAGCAGCGCGCGGTCCGGCTGCTCAAGGAACGCGGCGCGTTCGGCCTCCGCAAATCGGTGTCGACCGTCGCCGAGGCACTGGGGGTCACGAGGTTCACGGTCTACAACTACCTCAACCGCGACCAAGACTGAAGAGTGAATTCAACAAAATGTTGACGGAGGCGGATCCGTCGCCGTACCGTCGGTTCCCGTGCCGCTCACCATTCGAGAGTTCGACCAGGCACCCGCCCAGGACGTCCGGCCGGTGCTGACAGCCTGCCTCGACGTCCCGCGCTGGGTGGAAACCCTGCTGGCCAGGCGCCCTTACACCGACCTGGCCGCCCTGCTCACCGCGTCCGAGTCGCTGACCCCGCTGCGCCCCGGCGAGATCCGGCAGGCGATGGCCGCCCATCCCCGGATCGGGGAGAAATCGGGCGGCGAGAGCACCGAAGCCGGTTGGTCGCGCTCGGAACAGTCCGGTGTGGACGGTTCCGCGGCGCGTGAGTTCGCGGCGGCCAACGCCGAGTACGAAGCGACGTTCGGGCACGTGTTCCTGGTCTGCGCGAGCGGCCGGAGCGGCCCCGAACTGCTGGAAAACCTCCGTTCGAGGCTCTCGAACGATCCGGAGAAGGAACTCGAAGTGGCCGGTCAAGAGCTGGCCAAGATCGCCGCGCTGCGGCTGGAAAAGGCGGTGACGTCATGAGCCTGGTGACCACGCACATCCTCGACACCGCCGCGGGACGCCCGGCGGCCGGGGTCGGGGTCCGGCTCGAAACCGGCGCGGGCGAACCGATCGCCGACGGCCGGACCGACACCGACGGCCGGATCCGCGACCTGGGCCCGGAAACCCTGGACCCCGGGGTGTACCGGCTGGTCTTCGACACCGGCGCCCACCTCGGCCCGGACTCCTTCTTCCCCGAAGTCACCTTGACCTTCCGCATCGCCGACGGGACCGAGCACCACCACGTGCCGTTGCTGCTCAGCCCGTTCGCCTACTCCACCTATCGAGGGAGCTGATCGCCCGTGGCCATCACCCTGGGCCCCAACCAGTACGGCAAGGCCGAAGTCCGGCTCGTCACCGTGCGGCGCGAAGGCACCGTCCATCACCTCAAGGACCTCACCGTTTCGACGTCGCTGCGCGGCGACCTCGCGGCCACGCACCTCACCGGCGACAACGCCGACGTCGTCGCGACCGACACGCAGAAGAACACCGTCTACGCCTTCGCCAAGGAGGCCCCGGTTGGTGAGATCGAGGACTTCGCGCTCCGCCTCGGACGGCATTTCGTCGACTCGTTCGAGCACATCTCCGGCGCCCGGGTCCTGGTCGACGAGCATGGCTGGAACCGCATCTCCGGACATGACCACGCGTTCTCCCAGGCGGGCAGTGAAAAGCGCACGACCGCGGTGACCATTCAGGACGGTCAGGCCTGGGTGGTGTCCGGTTTGGACGATCTCGTCGTGCTCAAGTCGACCGGTTCGGAGTTCCACGGCTTCCCGCGGGACGAGTACACGACGCTGGCCGAGACGAACGACCGGATCCTCGCGACCGCCGTGACCGCTCGCTGGCGTTACCAAGGTGACGGCATCGACTGGACGGCGAGCCACGCCGAGGTCCGGCGGATCCTGCTGGAGACCTTCGCGGACAAGCACAGCCTCTCCCTGCAGCAAACGCTGTACGCGATGGGAGAGGCCGTGCTCGAGGAACGCGAAGAGGTCGCCGAAGTCCGGCTGTCACTGCCGAACAAGCACCACTTCCTGGTGGACCTGTCGCCGTTCGGGTTGAAGAACGACAACGAGGTCTTCTACGCCGCCGACCGGCCGTACGGCCTGATCGAGGGTGTGGTCCTGCGCGATGACGCGGAGGACGCCGGCCTGGCTTGGCACACCCTCGCCGCTTTCTAGGGTGCAGTGAGGCCGCGGTCCAGGCGGTCGTGAGTGGCGATTCGGGTTCTATTTTGCGTGCCAGTGTTCGCAAGTTCGTGCCGCCCAG
The DNA here is from genome assembly GCF_046549075.1 of Amycolatopsis sp. lyj-84. NCBI lineage: Bacteria > Bacillati > Actinomycetota > Actinomycetes > Pseudonocardiales > Pseudonocardiaceae > Amycolatopsis > Amycolatopsis sp. lyj-84. Next base: position 380,414 of record NZ_JAJPWO010000007.1, on the reverse strand, counting down.
CGGCCATGTCACGAAAGTCCTAAAACTCGTCCCGCAGTACATGAAGGCCCCCTTCCTTGCGCCTAGGTACAGGAAGGGGGCCTTCATGTACCTAAGACCCCTTTGGCTCTAACCCGAATCGCCACTCACGACCCAGCTCCGATCCGCCGGGCGACGATGTTGCGAAAGCGCCCTTCGCAACACCGTCCTCAGGCGGCGGCGATCGGGCAGGCGAGGCGGGACTGTGTGGATTTCGGGACATCTAACGTCCCGAAATCCACACAGTCACCAACCTGGCCCCGCGTCGAAGGAAGCCACCAGGCCACGCCCCGCGCGACACCTTTGCCCTGCACCTCAAGACTCTCGCTAGGGAACCGGCAGCGGCATCCCGGGCACGCTCTGGTCGCCGGGGACGACCCCGTCGGCCAGGTACGCGTCCACGACCTTGTCCACGGCGGCGTTGCCGGTCGCGTAGAGCCCGTGGTCACCCTCGCCGGTCACCGTCAGCATCCGCGAGTTCGCGAACCCGGCGTGCGCCTTCCGGGCTCCCTCGATCGGCGTCGCCGGGTCGTGCTCGGACTGGACGATCAGCACCGGCGGGACACCCTTGCCGTCCAGCTTCGGCAGCGGACGCGGTTGCTTGTCCCAGAACAGGCAGACCGAGGCGTTCAGCACGCCGCCGCCCGCCATGAGCAGTCCGCGGTCGAGGTTCCGCTGCGAGTCGCGGATCAGCGACTCGCGGGTGCCGGTGAACCGGCCCTCCCCGCAGAGGGTGTTCCAGAACGTGGCGTCCTGCGCGTCGGGGAAGTCCCCCGCGTCTTTGACGGCAGCGAGAGCGTCGGCCTTCGCCTGCTCCCCGTTCTCCAGCCCCGCCCGCACCTTGACCAGCAGATCGGCCAGCGCCGGGAAGGACTCCTTCTTGTAGAGCATGTAGACCATCGCACCTTCGAGCTCCATCGGCCCGTTGCCGTTGAGCGGATGACGCGACAAGGTGTACCGGAGCCGCTCGTAGGCCTGCCGGACCTCTTCGCCGCTGGTGCCGAAGTGGTACTTGGCGTCGTAGCGCGCCATCCACGGCAGGAAGTCCTGCCGCCAGCGTCGTTCGAACCCGACCGCCTGCCGGTTGAACGAGTTCTGCCACGTCGTGGTGAACTCCGTCGAGGAGTCCAGCACGAACCGCCCGGTCCGCTGGGGGAACTGCTGCGCGTAGTGCGCGCCCAGCCAGGTGCCGCCCGAGTAGCCGACCCAGTTGATCTTCTCCCGGCCGAGCAGCACCCGGAGCAGGTCGAAGTCCTTGATCGTCTGGTAGGTGGTGATCAGCGGCCCGAGTTCGCCACTGGCGGCCTGACAGGACTTGGCCACGTGTTCCGCGTTGGCCAGGATCTGGTTCAGGTTGCGCGGATCGCGGTCGCGCGGGTCCAGCTGGCGGACGAGGTCCGCGGTGCCACGGCAGGTGACGTTGGTGCTCTTGCCGGTCCCCCGGACGTCGATGCCGATGACGTCCTGGTGTTGCCGCAGCTTCTCCTGCCCGCGGAACGTGACCGGGAACCAGCGCCCGGCGCCGCCCGGCCCGCCCGGGTTGGTGAGCACCGACGCCGTCGACGGTCCGGTCGACTTCAGCCTGCTGACCGCGATGGTCAGGTCCTGCCGCTCCGCCGCGCGGTCCCAGTCGCGAGGCGTGCGGTAGGTCGCGCATTCGAGTCCGCCGATGTCGGTGCCCGGCGGCAACGTGATCAGCTCCTCCGCCGCGCAAGGATGCCAATCGAGTGTCTGGCCGGTGTAGCGGTCCGGGATGTTCGTCGTGTTCAGCGTGCTCGCCGAAGCCGGCAAGGCCCCGGCGAGCAGCCCGCCCACGACCACCGGGATCACCCCGGCGGTCAGTAGCCGCTTCATCTGCTGCCCCCTTCTTTCCTCGGTTTCCCAACGGATCTCGACGCTAGGGCCGGGCCTGCCGCGCGAACATCGACCGCAGGTAGCGCCGGAAGGTGAACCAAGGATTGAGGGGTGGCTAGGTCCGCGGCACAAGTCCCGCCGCGGCGGCCTTCCGCTGGAGTTCGTCCGAAGTGGTCGCGTTCCGCGCGTCCGGCGCCTTCGTGGACGCGGCGGTGGTGCCGCCCAGCGCCTTGAAGACCAGGTCGGCTTCGGCCTTCATTCCCGCCGCGTACGGGTGGTACGCGACCGCGCGGAAGAGGTTGGTGTCCTTGCCGCTGACCCACGCCGCGTCACCGGAGCAGGCGTCGTGGCCGCGGCTCGGCCCGTAGGTGTCGACGTAGCGGGCGCCCTGCTTGCGGGCGGCGGTGGAGACGGCCTTGTTGAGCGCGCGTTCGACCTCGTCGGCCCAGGCGTAGTCGCCGTCGGCGAACGGGACCACGCTGGGGCAATAGCCCTTCGACGGCACGATCCTCGGGTAGCCGACCAGCACGATGGTGGCGGCCGGTGACCGCTCACGGACCCCCTTGACGACGCGTTCGAGGTTGCGCTGGGTGTTCGCGAGCGCCGCGAGCAGGGTGTCCTTGCCGTTGATCGTGAAGTGGTCCTTGCACGGCGAGCCGGTCGGGTCGTCGTCGCGCAGCTCGGGGCAGGTGCCGATCAGGCTGCCGAAGACGCTGTAGTCGTTGCCGCCGATGCCGATGGTCACCAGGTCCGTGTCCAGGGTCAGCGCGTCGAACTGCGGCGGCACGCTGCCCAGCGCCAGGCTCGGCGAGGGTACCGTCTGAGGGCTGGTCATGTTCGTGGTGTCCGCCGACGAGCAGCTGACGTCGGTGAACGCGCCCGGCTCGTAGTAGAGCCCGAGCTTGGTGGCCAGCCAGGCCGGATAGTTGTTGTTCGACCGGAAGCACCAGCTCGCCTGCTGCCACGGGATCAGCGGGCCCGCGGTGTACGAGTCGCCGAGGGCGACGTACTTGCGGAAGGCGGGGCTCTCCGCGGCACTCGCCGGCGTCCCCAAACTCGCTAGGGAGACGACAGCCAGCAGCGTGGCGAGGACAAGTCGGGCGGTACGGCGCATGGCGACCTCGTGATCCGTCGTTGGACTACCGGCCGATCCTGACAAGTTCCCACCTCCGTCCACAATAGAAGTGAGCATCTTTCACGTTTCAGGGGTGAGAACGCCACTTGATAGAACGCTCTATCATGGGAGCGTGACAGGAACACGGGAACGCATCGTGAACGCCGGCGCCGAGCTGCTGAGGCGCAACGGGTACACCGGCACCGGGGTCAAGCAGATCGTCGAGGCCGCGAAAGCGCCGTTCGGCTCGCTCTACCACTTCTTCCCCGGCGGCAAGGAGCAACTCGGCGAGGAGGTCATCCGCACCTCCGGGATGATGTACCTCGCGCTGTTCGAGATCTTCTTCGCCGAAGAGCCGGACCTGATCCACGGGATCGAAGCGTGCTTCGCGAGCGCGGCCGAGACACTCCAGGTCACCGACTACGCCGACGCGTGCCCCATCGCGACGGTCGCGCTTGAGGTCGCGAGCACCAACGAGAAGCTGCGGATCGCGACGGCCGACGTCTTCACCGCGTGGATCGAGACGGGAACCGAGAAGCTGGGCAAGTACGGCCTCGAACCCGCGGCGGCGCGCCAGCTCACGATCGCGTTGGTGAACAGTCTCGAAGGGGCGTTCGTGTTGAGCCGTTCGCTGCGTAACACCGAAGCGCTCGAGGTCGCGGGGGTTTCGTCGGTCGCGTTGGCGCGCACGCTGCTCCCCGACGCGTGAAGCACCGACGGCGGGCTTCTGAATTCCGGGGTTTCTCCGCAACGCGCAACGGCTTCCGATCGACCTAGCGGTCGTCAACGCCGAATTCCGTTTGGGGAGCACATGATCATCAGGAAGCTCGTGATCGGCACCATCGCGGCCGCCGCCCTGCTGACCGCCGTCGCGGTGCCCGCGACCGCCGCCGAGGTCCAGCCGTCCACCCTCACCACGACCACCAGCAGCACGAAGATCGACGCCGGGAAGACCGTCACGATCTCCGGCAAGCTCAAGAAGGCCGACGCCACCCCGATCGCGGGCGCCGAGGTGGGCATTTCCTTCTGCTTCAACGGCTTCTGCGGTGAGGCTCAGGCCAAGCCGGTCACCGACGCCGCGGGCGCCTACAGCGCGACGCTCACCCCGATCCGCACCGGCAACTACCACGCCGACTTCTTCTCCACCGACGCGGCGGTCGCGAACTCGCAGGCCGACACCCCGAAGATCGTCGTGCTCCACCCGGCGAAGATCACGTCGTTCGCGGCGGGCCGCGGTGCGGCCAAGGCCGTGACCGGCTCCGGCACGATCGACTTCCCCGGCCAGTACACCGCGAACCCGATCCCGGTCGAGCTCCAGTACTTCTCGTTCAGCACCTACCGCTGGACCACGGCGGCGACGGTGGACGCCACCTGGAACGGCACCACCTGGGCCTACGCGGCTTCGGCCGAACACCGCAAGCCCGGCGTCTGGCGGGCCTTCTACGCGGGCACGCCCGAGATGTTCCACGCGGCGGCGAGCGACCTCGTCTTCGTGCTCTGACCTGTTCCGTGAAGGCCTCCTTCCCTACCGTCAGGGTAGGAAAGGAGGCCTTCACGGACCACTAGCGGGACGCCAGGTAGGCCCGCCAGTCCCCCACGCCGGAGATGTCCGTCAGCTCGTCGGAGTCCACAAAGGACGAACGCAGCACGGTCGCGAGGCAGGCCGCGCCGTCCTCCAGTTCGATGACGCCCAGTTCCAGTTCCGGCGGCTCGGCGGGGACGAGGTGGTCCCGCAGGACCGCGAGCGGCAGGTCGTAGACCTCCCCGACCACGGAGCCGGAACCGCCTTCGTACATCGCCGGAAACCGGTCCCCCACCGAGAAGTAGTAATACTTCGGCGCGGATCGGGCCACGCAGCACAACGGCGCGCCCTGCAACTGTTCGTGCAGCGGACCGCCGCGCATCCCGCCGCCGTTGAGGAACATCAGAACCACGACATGATCCCTTCGATCCCGAAGTACACCCCGAACACCGCGGCCAGGATCCCGAGGATCCAGCCGATCTCGCGGATCTTGCCCTTGCAGATCTTGATCAGCACGTAGGCGACCAGCCCGGCGCCGATGCCGTTGGTGATCGAGTAGGTGAACGGGATCAGCGCGATGGTGAGGAACACCGGGATCGCGAAGTCCAGGTCCCGCCAGGGGATCCGCGCGCACTGGGCCATCATCATGCCGCCGATGACCACCAGCGCGGGCGCCGCGGCCTGCGCCGGGACGACCGTCGCGAGCGGGGTCAGGAACAGCGTCGCGGTGAACAACCCGCCGGTGACGATGCTCGCCAGCCCGGTCCGCGCGCCTTCACCGACACCCGCCGCAGACTCCAGGAAGACCGTGTTAGGCGCCGAACCGGTGACCCCGCCCGCCAGCGCGCCCGCGCCGTCGACCAGCAGGATCCGGCCCATCCCTTCGACCTTGCCGTCCTTGACCAGCCCGGCCTCCTCGGAGACCGAGGTGATCGTGCCCATCGCGTCGAAGAACCCGGAAAGCACCAGCGTGAACAGGAAGACCGCCGCGGTCACCGCCCCCGCCGACGCGAAGCCGCCGAACAGGTCGATGTCCCCCAGCAGGCTGAAATCGGGATGCGCCACGACCTGCTCGGGCACCTTGGGTTCGACCAGCCCCCAGCCGTCGACCTCGAACACGCTGTTGACCAGTACCGCGAGCCCGGTCGCGACCGCGATGCTGATCAGCACCGCGCCCGGAACGCCGCGGCTCACGAGCACGATCATCAGCAGCAGACCGAGGCAGAAGATCGCGATCGGCCAGCCTTCGAGATGGCCGGCGATCCCCATCCGCACCGGCACGGTCGACTGCGCGGAGTCGGGTGTCCGCGTGACGAATCCGGCACTGACCAGGCCGACCAGCGCGATGTAGAGCCCGATGCCGACGGTGATCGCGACCTTGAGCGGCATCGGGATCGCGTTGATGATCCGTTCCCGGACACCGGAAACGGCCATGAACACGATGCAGACGCCCTCGAGGACGACGAGCCCGAAGGCCTGTGCCCACGTCATGGTCGGCGCCATCTGGAAGGCGACGACGCCGTTGACGCCGAGACCGGCCGCGAGCGCCAACGGCGCGTTGCCCACGAAACCCATCAGGATCGTGGTGACGCCCGCCGCCAGCGCGGTCGCGGTGGTGATCGCCTCGGTGCTCAGCCTCGCGCCGGTGATGTCCGCCGACGCGCCGAGGATGAGCGGGTTGAGCAGCACGATGTAACACATCGCGACGAACGTGGTGATCCCGCCGCGCACCTCGCGGCCGACCGTGCTGCCGCGGTGGGAGATCTTGAACCAGCGGTCGAGCCCGGACAGCCGCCCCGGCTCGGGCGAGGGCAGGTGGGGACGCTCTGTACCTAATTGGGTCATGCCTACTCCACAACGTTGTGGGGCGGGAAGAAACTCAGTAAGCCTTCTTGTCGGGTTTCGACAGCCAGGCCTGGAAAGGCGCGAAAGAGTCCGGAAGGGACAGTTGGCCGACGGGTAGTGACCAGGTCTCGCGCGGGCGGGAAAAGAGGTCGTAGAACTCGCGGTCGTCGAAACCCGCCTCGGCCGCGTCGTGGCGGTCCGCGGCGTAGACGACCTTGCCGACACGCGCCCAGAGCGCGGCGGAAAGGCAGAGCGGGCAAGGCTCGCAGGAGGTCACGAGGACGCAGCCGTCGAGTTTGTAGTCGCCGATCGCCTGGCAGGCCGCGCGGATCGCGACCACCTCGGCGTGCGCCGTCGGGTCCAGCGTCGGCGTCACCTGGTTGGTCCCGGTGGCCAGCACCGAACCGTCCCGGACGATCATCGCGCCGAACGGGCCGCCGCCGCGTTCGACGTTCGTGGTGGCCAGCTGGACGGCTTCGGCGAGCCATTTCTGCTCGTCGGACTCCGAAATGGACAGACGGGTACCCACGGATGTGCTCCTAGCTCGAAAAAGTACGGGTTTCTCAGGTGCCGGTGAGGTGTTCGGGGCGCACCGGGACGCGGGGCAGCGCCAGCCCGGTGGCCGCGCGGATGGCCGCGACGATCGCCGGGGTGGACGAGATCGTCGGCGGTTCGCCGACCCCGCGCAGACCGTACGGCGCGTTCGGGTCGGGCCGCTCCAGGACGTCGATGTCCATCGGCGGCATGTCCAGCACGGTCGGGATCAGGTAGTCGGTGAACGACGGGTTGCGGATCTTCCCGTCGACGGTCTGGATCTCCTCCATCACCGCGAGCCCGAGGCCCTGCGCGGAGCCGCCCTGGATCTGGCCGAGCACCGCCTGCGGGTTGAGCGCCTTGCCGACGTCCTGCGCGCAGTCGAGCGCGACGACCTTGATCAGCCCGAGTTCGGTGTCGACGTCCACGACCGCTCGGTGCGCCGCGAAGCCGTACTGGACGTGCGCGTTCCCTTGCCCCGTCTCGGGATCGATGGGCGTCGTCGGACGGTGACGCCATTCGACGACCTCGTCGAAGACCTCGTCGCCGAGCACGTCCGCGAGATCGGCGAGCACACTGCCGTCGGCTCCGACGACCTTGCCTCCGACGACGTTCAGCTTCCCGTCCGCGGCGAGCTTGCCCGCCAAATGCTTGTGCAGCCCGGATCGCACCGCGACGCACGCGGCCTGGACCGCGCCGCCGGTGACGTAACTCTGCCGGGACGCCGACGTCGAACCGCCGTTGCCGATGTTGGTGTCCATCGGCAGGATCGTCACCTGCTCGATGCCGAGTTCGGTCCGCACGATCTGCTGCATGATCGTCACGAGGCCCTGGCCGACCTCGCAGGCGGCGGTGTGCACGGTCGCCGCGGGTTCGCCTCCGACGAGTTGCAGCCGCACGCGGGCCGTCGAGTAGTCGTCGAAGCCCTCGGAGAAGCAGATGTTCTTGATGCCGACCGCGTACCCGACTCCCCGGACGACGCCCTCGCCGTGGGTGGTGTTGGAGACGCCGCCGGGCATCCGGCGCAGGTCCAGTTCTTCGTGTGCGACCGGCAAGGGCTTGGCGCGCAGGCGTTCCAGCAGTTCGGCCACCGGGGCGGCCGAGTCGACCACCTGCCCGGTCGGCATGAGACTGCCTTCCTCCATCGCGTTCAGGATCCGGATGTCGACCGGGTCGATGCCGCAGGCTTCGGCGAGCTTGTCCATTTGGGACTCGTAGGCGAACCCCGCCTGCACCGCGCCGAAGCCACGCATCGCGCCGCAGGGCGGATTGTTCGTGTACACGCCCCAGCAGTCGACCGAAGCACTGTCCACATTGTACGGTCCGACGCCGAGGGTGGCCGCGTTCGCGACCACCGCGCCGGTGGACGAGGCGTACGCACCGCCGTCCAGGTACAGCTTCGCCTTCACATAGACGAGCCGGCCGTCGCTATCAGCGCCGTGCTCGTAGTACATCTTCGCGGGGTGGCGGTGCACGTGGCCGTAGAACGATTCCTCGCGGTTGTAGACCATCTTGACCGGCTTGCCGGTGTGCAGCGCCAGCAAGCACGCGTGGACCTGGATCGAAAGGTCCTCGCGGCCGCCGAACGCGCCGCCGACCCCGCCGAGCGTCAGCCGCACCTTGTCCTTGGGCAGGCCCAGCGCGGCCACGATCTGCTGCTGGTCGACGTGAAGCCATTGCGTGGCGACGTAAAGGTCGACACCGCCTTCGGTGTCCGGGATCGCCATACCCGACTCGGGCCCGAGGAAGGCCTGGTCCTGCATGCCGACTTCGTAGACACCGGACACCACGACGTCGGCCTCGACCGACTGGTCGCCGTGCCGGATCTTCGCGTACCGCACGACGTTCCCGCCGGAGTGCAGCTCGGCGCCTTCGCCGGCGGCGGCCTTCTCGGAATCCGTCACCGGCTCCAGGACCTCGTAGGCGACCTTGATCCGCTTCATCGCGCGGCGCGCGGTCTCGGGGTGGTCCGCGGCGACGAGCGCGACGGGCTCGCCCTGGTAGCGCACGACGTCGACGGCGAGCACCGGCTGGTCGGAGTGCTCCAGGCCGTACTTGTTCACGCCCGGTACGTCTTCGTGGGTCAGCACGGCGTAGACCCCTTGCACGGCAAGGGCGTCGGTGATGTCGATGCCGGTGATCCGCGCGTACGGATGCGGGCTGCGCAGCGTCGCGCCCCACAGCATGTCCTCGTGCCACAGGTCCGAGGAGTAGGCGAACTCGCCGCGCACCTTGACCGTGCCGTCCGGGCGGCGCGGGCTCGTGCCCACGCCGTTGTCGGTGGCGGTGGCGGTCTGCTTGGAGACTTCGGTGGTCGTCTGCGTGGAGGTCATAGCGTCTCCCTCAGCCGGGCACTGGCCACGGCCAGCTCGCGGGCGATCTCGTCTTCGGATTCCTCGCGCAGCGTCCCGCCGGTCACCACGGTCGCGCCGCCGACGAACAGCCGCGCGATCGGCGGCGTGGCGCCGAGCACCAGCGCGGCGACCGGGTCGGTGATGCCCGCGTAGTTCAGCCCGTTCAGGTCCCAGACCGCGAGGTCGGCGAGTTTGCCCGCCTCGATCGAGCCGAGGTCCTTCTCCCGGCCCAAGCAGCGCGCACCGCCCATCGTGCCCATCCACAGTGCCTCGCGCGTGGTCAGCGCACGCGGTCCGCCACGCTGGCGCGCCTGCAGAAGCGACTGGTGCAGCTCTTCGCCGAGGCCGCCGGATTCGTTGGACGCGGCGCCGTCGACGCCCAGCCCGACCGCCACCCCGGCGTCGAGCAGCTGCCGGACCGGTGCGATCCCGGCGCCGATCCGCCCGTTCGACGTCGGGCAGTGCGCCGCGCCGGTGCCGGTGGCGCCCATCCGCCGGATCGCTTCCGGGGCGAGGTGGATCGAGTGCGCGAGCCAGACGTCGTCGGCCAGCCAGCCGAGTTTGTCGGCGTACTCGGCCGGGGTGCAGCCGACCTCGGCGAGGCACTGCTTCTCCTCGTCGACCGTCTCGGCGAGGTGCGTGTGGAGACGGACCCCCTTGCGCCGCGCCAATTCCGCCGCGCCGGTCATCAGCCGCTCGCTCACCGAGAACGGCGAGCACGGTCCGGCCGCGATCTGCAGGTGCGCGCCCGCGGAGCCGTCGTGGAACCGGTCGATCGCGGCCTCGGTCCCGAGCAGCGCGGCCTCGGTCTCCTCGACGAGGTTGTCCGGCGGCAGCCCGCCCTGGGACTCGCCGCGGTCCATCGAGCCGCGGACGACGTGCAGCCGCACGCCGACGCGGATCCGCGCGGCGGCGAGCGCCTCGACCTGGTCACCGCCGTCATGCGGGAAGACGTAGTGATGGTCTGCGACCGTGGTGCAGCCGGTGGTCGCGAGCCGGGTGAGCCCGGCGGTGGCCGCCGCGTGCGTGATCCCGGCGTCGAGCCTGCCCCAGATCGGGTACAGCGCGACGAGCCATTCGAAGAGCGTGTGGTCGGCGGCGAGGCCGCGCGTGGCCCACTGGTACAGGTGGTGATGGGTGTTGATCAGCCCGGGCGTGACGAGGTATCCGGAGCCGTCGACGCGTTCGTCGTAGTCGTCCTGGGGAGCCCTGCCTTCGCCGACCGCCGTGATGCGGTCGTTCTCGATGACGACGTGGCCCGAGGCGTGTTCGGTGCCCTCGCCGTCGACGGTCGCGATCGCGGCGTTCTCGATGACGGTCTTCACGCGGTTTCTCCCCTGGTCGCGGCCAACCGGACGGCGTCGAGGATCTTCTCGTACCCGGTGCACCGGCACAGGTTCCCCGCCAGCGCCTCGCGGATCTCCTCGTCGGCCGGGTTCTCGACCCGGTTGAGCAGATCGTGCGCGGCCACCACGAGGCCGGGGGTGCAGAAGCCACATTGGACGGCGCCCGCGTCCACAAAGGACTGCTGGACCCTGTCCAGCTTGTCGCCGTCGGCGAGCCCTTCGACCGTGCGGACCTGGCGGCCCTCGACCTGACCGGCCGCGACCAGGCACGAACACACCGGGACCTCGTCGAGATACACCGTGCAGGACCCGCATTCGCCCTGTTCACAGGCGTTCTTGGAGCCCGGGAGGCCGAGCCGCTCGCGAAGCACGTAGAGCAGGCTCTCGCCCTCCCAGACGTCGTCGGCCTGCCGGGACTCGCCGTTGATCGTCACGTTCACGCGCACTCGCGTTCACCCTTCTGGAAGTCGTTCCACGCCCAGGTCAGCGTCCGCCGCGCCAGGACGGACAACGCGTGTTTGCGGTAGTCGGCGCTGCCGCGGACGTCGTCGATCGGCGACGACGCCTCCGACACCAGCTCGCCGAACCGGCGTTTGACCGAGTCCGTGATCGAAGCCTTGGTGGACCAGGGAAGTTCGGCGGAGAGGAATTCTTCGGCGGCGGTCGCCCGGCGCGGGGTCGGCGCGGCCGAGCCGACGGCGGCGCGGACCTCGCGGGTGCCCAGGTGCAGGGCCACCGCGAACGAGCAGACCGCGATGACCATCGCGTTGCGCGTCCCGACCTTGGCGAACTGCTGCGGACCGGCCTCGGCGGGCAGGTACACCGCGGTGATCAGCTCGTCGGGTTCGAGGGCGTGGCGTTTGACGCCGAGATAGAACTCCTCGGCCGGGATCCTCCGCGTCCCGCGGACCGACGCGGCCTCGATCTCGGCGCCGAGCACGAGCAGCACGGGATGCGTGTCGCCGGCGGGCGAGGCGGCGCCCAGGTTCCCTCCGACGGTGCCGCGGTTGCGGATCTGCGGCGACCCGACGGTGCGCGAAGCCATCGCCAACGCGGGCAGAACTTCACCCAGCTCAGCGATCACCCGGACGTAGGGCACGGACGCGCCGAGCCGGATCTCGCCGTCGGTCTCGGTCCACCCGGCGAGTTCGGTGACGCGGTTGAGATCGAGCAGCGCGCCGGGACGGCGGTGGTCGAAGTTGAGCTCCACCATGACATCCGTGCCACCCGCGATGGGCACCGCGTCGGGTCGCTCGGCCTTGACGGCGAGCGCCTCGGTCAGCGAGCTGGGGCGCAGGAAATCCACTCTCGGGCTCCTCGGTTCGGCGGCGTTCTGTGACGGCTGACTCAGTAGACGCCCTGCGCCCGTATGGCGGCAACGGTGCCGAAGCATGAAATCTCCCCTGCACGCACCTGTCGTTTTGTGCTTTCCTACAAACCTGATGACGACCGTGAAAACTCTGCTCGCGCTTCCCGGGTTGCGCTTGCGCGTCCGCGCCGGGACGGCACTGCTCGACCGTCCGGTCTCCCGGATCTTCGTCACCGAACTGCCCGATCCCGGGCGGTACGTGTCGGCGGGCGAGCTCGTCCTGAGCGGGTTGCTGTGGTGGCGCGGGCCGGGCGATTCCGAGGCCTTCGTCGCCGCGCTGGCGAAGGCCGGGGCCGTGGCGCTGGCGGCTTCCGGAGCGGATTCCGACGGGATCCCCGAAGACCTCGTCGAAGCGTGCACGCGACACCGGATCCCGTTGCTGGAAGTGCCGACGGACCTGTCGTTCTCGGTCGTCACCGAACGCGTCGTGCTGGCGCTGGCCGCGGCCGGGGAAGGCGCTCGCAAACGTTTGCTTTCCGCGGCGGCCGAAGACGCGTCGGTGGAAACGCTGCTGGACCGGGCCCACGCCGAGATCGGCCTCCCCTGCTGGGTCGTGCCCGCCGTCGCGCCGGCCGACCTGGTGCGGCGCTTCGTCGCCGCGGGCGGACGCGCCCTGGAGGCGGACGACGTCTCCGTCCGGCCGGTCGGCGGCAGGCAAGCGCTTCCGTGGCTGCTCGCGATCGGCGGCGCGCTGACCGCCGCGCAGGCGGAGATCGCCGAAGAACTCGCCGGGCTGATCGGGCTCGCGCGGACCAGGGCGGACGAGGTCCGCGCGGTCACCGACAGGGTGCTCGAACCGTTGCTGGCCGCGCTCGACGAGGGAGGCGATCCGCACGCGGCGCTGACCGCGACCGGGCTGCGCGGCGATCTGCGCGTCGTCGTCGCCCGCACCGAGGGATCCGAAGCGGCACGCGGGATCCTGACCGAACTGCTGCCGCCGGGCGCCCTCGTCGGACCCGCCGGGGAGACGACCTGGGCGCTGGCCGAGGACGACGGCGAGTGGCCGGAAGACTGGCCCGCCACCGTGACGGCCGCGCTGACGGGAGTGGAATCGCTGCTGCCGTGCCGCCGGGTGCTGATCGGGATCAGCGACCGTTCCCCGGTTTCGGTGCTGCGGGGCGCGAAAGAGGTCGCGCGCTACGCGCTGGCAGTGGCGGGGATGCGGCCGGGCACGGTCGAGGTCGTCCCCGGCGGCGAGATCGGCATGCACCGGCTGCTGCTCGCGGGCGCGCCCGACGAACTCCGGGCGGCGTTGCGGCGGCGGGTGCTGGGCCCGCTGCTGAGCTACGACGCGGAGCAGGGCACCGATCTGGTGCACACTCTGCGCGTCTTCCTCGAATGCTCCGGCTCGCCGACGCGGGCCGCGCGGGAGCTGCACGTCCACGTCAACACCTTGCGGTACCGGATCGGGCGGGCGAGCGAACTGCTCGGCGCCGATCTGACCGAGTTCACCGAACAGCTCGACGTCTATTTGGCCTTGTCGGCAGGGAGCTGAAATGGGCATCACCACGGCGAAAGAAGCCGCCTACGACCCGCGTGTGGTCGCTTTCGGGCGGATGATGGGCGCGGCGAACCGGCTCGAATACCTGCTCGGCCGCGCGCTGGAGGCCGAATGCGGGATCTCGCACCTGATGTTCGAAGTCCTGCTGATCGTCGGCAGGGCGGGTGAGTCCGGGATGAGCATGCGCGCGATCGCGCAGGAGCAGGTGCTGACCACCGGCGGCGCGACCCGGCTGGTCGACCGGATGACGACCCTCGGCCTGGTAGTGCGCGCCTCCGACGCCGAAGACCGCCGCGTGCAACTCGTGCGGCTGACCGAAACGGGTGAGGAGACGACCGTGCGGGCGGCGCGGGTGCACGTCGAGAACATCCAGCGGCTCTTCCTCGACCCGCTGCCCGCGGACCATCGCGAACAGTTCACGCAGGACCTTCGGACGCTGAGCCATTCCGCACGTGACGCACTCCCCAGGCTCCGGTAGGAATATCTGACTCGTCAGGCATCGTTGGGTCTGGTCATGAGGCTCATTTATGTCTTCGACGCGTACTGCGGCTGGTCCTACGGCTTCGCCAGGACCATGGCCGACGTCGCGCACCGGCATCCGGACCTGCCGGTCGAGGTGGTGTCCGGCGGCCTGTTCATCGGCGGGCGCCGGGTGCCGATCCGGCAGTTCGGCTACGTCCAGGGAGCCAACGCCGAGATCACCCGCCGAACCGGGGCCCCGTTCGGGGAGAGTTACGAACGGCTCATCGCGGACGGCGAGTTCGTCATGGACTCCGAGGCCGCCGCCTGCGGGATGGCGGCCTTGCGCGAAGTCGCGCCGGACCGCGCGGTGCGGCTCGCGGCCTTGCTGCAGGAGGCTTTCTACCTCGACGGGCTGAGCCTGTCCGACGTCTCGACGTATCGCGTCGTCGCGCAGCGGGCGGGTCTGGACGGGGACGCCGTCGAGGCCGCGCTGGACCGGGTTTCCGCGGCGGCCGATTTCCGGCGGGCACGGGACCTGGGGGTCACCGGATACCCGACCTTGCTGGCGGACGACGGGGAACGGGTGGTGACCCTGGTCGCCGGGAACGCGAGCGCGGACGAGGTGGAACGGCGGATCGGCGCGCTGGTTTCCTAGACTCCGTGTCATGCCTTTGACACTTCGGCCGGCGACCGCCGCGGACGCCGACGCCGTCGCGCGCATCTGGTACCACGGCTGGCAGGACGGCCATCTCGGCAACGTGCCCGACGAACTCGTCCGGGTCCGCACCCGCGATTCGTTCTGGGAACGAGCCGCGGACCGCGTCGGCGATACCGCTGTCGCCTTGGTGAACGGCGAAGTGGCGGGATTCGTGATGGTCGTCGGCGACGAGGTCGAGCAGGTCTACGTCTCGTCGGATCATCGCGGGAGCGGGGTGGCCGGAGGACTGCTCGCGGAGGCCGAACGGCTCGTGGGCGATGGCGGGCATTCGCGCGCCTGGCTCGCCGTGGCACCGGGAAACGCGCGGGCGCGGCGGTTCTACGAGCGGTGCGGCTGGGTGGACAAGGGCGAATTCGACAACCAGGCGCCCGGTCCGGACGGGCCGATTTCGGTTCCCTGCCGTCGTTACGTGAAGGCGCTTGTCTGAATGATCACCGACGGGCGGCCATCACCGCCGCGAGGCCCTCTCGCAGGTCGTTGACGAAGTATTCGGGAACCTCCAGCGACGGGAAATGTCCCCCGGTTTCGGGCGCCCTCCATCGGACGATCTGCCGGTACCTCTCCTGCGCCCAGGCGCGCGGATACTTCTCGATGTCACGAGGATAGATGGTGATCGCCGACGGGACGTCGACCGTCAGTTCGGGGTCGAGCGAGTTGTGGCTTTCGTAGTAGATGCGGGCCGAGGACGCTCCGGACCGCGTCAGCCAGTACAGGGTGACGTCGTCGAGAATCCGGTCCCGGGAAATCGTCTCGAACGGGCTGTCCTCGGTGTCCGACCACTCGGCGAACTTGTCCAGGATCCAGGCGAGCAGCCCGACCGGTGAGTCGACGAGCGAGTAACCGATGGTCTGCGGGCGGGTCGCCTGCTGCTTCGCGTACGCCGCGCGGTGATGCCAGAAATCGTGGGTCTCCTCGGTCCACGCGCGCTCGGCCGCCGTCAGCCCGTCCGTGGTCATCCCGGGCGGCGACTCCGCGAACGTCGTGTGGATCCCGAGGACGTGCTCCGGGAACCTGCCGCCGAGAACCGTGGTGATGTTGCCTCCCCAATCGCCGCCATGGGCCAGGAATTCGCCGTAACCGAGCCTCCCCATCAGTTCCACCCATGCGGCCGCGATCTTCTCGGTTCCCCACCCGGTGCGGGTCGGCTTGTCGCTGTAACCGAAGCCGGGCAATGACGGAACCACGACATGGAACGCCGGCGCGTCCGCGTCTTTCGGATCAGCCAGCTCGTCCACCACGTCGACGAACTCGGCGACACTGCCCGGCCAGCCGTGCGTCAAGATCAGCGGAGTGGCGTCCACGCGCGCGGACCGGCGGTGCAGGAAGTGGATTCCCAGCCCGTCGATGACCGTGCGGAACTGGCCGATCCGGTCGAGGCGCGTTTCGAACGACCGCCAGTCGTACCCGGTGCGCCAGTAGTCCACGACCTCGACGAGGTCGGCGAGAGGAACGCCCTGGTCCCAGCGGTCGGGCCCCTCGCGATGGACCGTCTCGGCCTCCGGTAGCCGCGCCGCGGCCAGTCGCGTGCGCAGATCGTCGAGGTCCGCGTCGGTTGCTCGGGCTTCGAATGCTTGGACGTCGCTGGTCGAACGGGACATGTGACCTCCTGAGCTGTGTGGAACCGGCTAAGACGGTTCTAACAGGTCTTCGTGCCGACTCGCAACCGGCTAAGGTGGTTCCATGTCTGCCGGATTCCCCGACTTCCGCCTCGGTAGCGTGCTCGCGACCAGCTTCACGGCGACCTTGACGGAGCGTCAGGGCGACGCCGTGGAGCGCATTCCCGTGCCGCACCGGCTCGTCGACTGGCTGGCGGTGAACGGTCTCGCCGTGGACTCCTGCACCACCGCCCAACTCGACCTCGCCCGGGAACTGAGGGAGTCGATCCACGCCGCCGCGACGGCGGCCGCGACCCAGAACGCCCTCCCCACGTCCGCCGTACAAGTCATCAATGAGCGCAGCTTTCAGGGGCGGGCGGCGGCCGTCCTGACAGCCGAAGGCGCTCGGCGATGGCAGGTTTCCCGCGTGGAAGACGCCCTCGGCGTGATCGCCGCCGACGCGATCAGCGTCATCGCGGGCGAGCGGGACGGGAAACTGGCCTTATGTGCATCGCCGACCTGTCAGGCCGCCTTTTTCGACACGAGCCAAAGTCGTACCCGGAGATGGTGCGACATGAACACTTGCGGGAATCGCCAGAAGAAGGCGCGCTTCAATGCGAATCAGCGCAAGAATTCCGGATCTGCTGGGTGACCTTGCGCGTTTAGTCGACTAAATGCGGGTGGTGGCGTTCGTGCCGGTTTCGTCGGGGGTGACGGTGGGGCGCGAGCGGAGGGGCGTGGCCGTTTTACGGCAACGGTTCGGATGTCGCGCCGGGCGACCCGATGCATCTAGTTGACTAAATGCGGTGGCCGACGTTCGATGTCGCGCCGAGTAGCGGCGGCTTTCCGCTGAAATCACCCCTTAGTGGTGAATGCGCGGGCTGCCTGTTGCCTAAAATTACGAACACATGTTCGATAGGTTTGCGGTATTCTTGTGGGGTGTCCGAGACCTTTGTTCCCGAGTTGCCGCAGGAGTTGTGGCGTGCTGGCAAGCTGGAGCTTGCGCATGGCGTGCAGCAGTTCTTGCAGGTGATGCGGGTCGCCTCCGCCGGGTTGGGGCAATACCTGGCGGAGATCGAGGCTCGTGGCGCGAAGGATTTGTTCGGGTATGGGACGACGGTGGCGTGGTTCGCCGATGTCGCCGGACTGAGCCAGGGCGAAGCGCGGCCGTATGTGAGGCGTGCTGTCGATCTGAACCCCACGCGTGCCCTGGACGGCACCGAGATCCCGGCTTTCGCACCCGCCACCAGCGTGGCGGCGGCGGAGGGCGCGATCGGCGAGGAACGGATCAAGCAGATCGTGGAGATCCTCCGGAAAATCCCCGCCGAGGTATCGGTGGAGGATCGGGAGCACGCGGAGACAACCCTCGCCGATCTCGCCCGGAAGGCCGGACCGCAGCAGATATCGGACCTCGGGGACCAGCTACTGGGCTGGCTGGACCCGGACGGCAAGGAGCCGAAGGATCCCGAACCCACCCAACCCCGCCGCGAACTCACCCTGGAACGCCGCAAAGACGGCTACTGGAAACTCAACGGCCTCCTCGACGACGAGTCAGGGGCCCGGACCGCCGCGGCACTCGAGGCTTACGCCAAGCCTCGCCCGATGGATGAGTTCGGCCAAGTGGATCTGCGCACGAAGGCTGAGCGTCAAGGTGACGCATGGGTCGACCTGGTGGATCTCGCGGTTGCGTGCCCGGATCAGCCTGGGACGAGCGGCTACCGGACGTTGATCCATGTGACGATCGGTCTCGACGAGTTGAAAACGGGCCTGGGTATGGCGTGCGTGGACTTCGTCGGAACCATGACCGCCCGCGAAGCACGGATGGCCGCCTGCGACTGCCTGATGCTCCCGGTCGTGATGAACGCGGCCGGTGAGCCGCTGGACGTGGGACGACTGAGACGATTCGTCACCCCCGGGCAACGACGGGCACTCAACACCCGTGACGGGGGTTGCGCGTTCCCCGGGTGTCATCGCAAGCCGAAGAACTGCCACGCCCACCACATCCATCACTGGGCAGACGGAGGCCCCACCGACCTCCGGAACCTCGTGCTGCTGTGCAGCTTCCACCAGTCGTGCATGTCATTAGTAACATGATGGTATGAGCGTTGAAATGCCTGGTCAGGGTCCCTTGGTGGATGTGTACGCCCGGTTGTCGTACGCCGTCAACGGGGACGAGATCAACGTGAACGAACAGATCGAGTCCTGTTCGGCTGAGGTGGTGCGGCGCGGCGGCCGGGTCGGTCACGTGTTCAAGGACAACTCGCTGTCAGCGTGGAAACCGAAGGTCGTGCGCCCGGACTGGAACAAGCTCATGACCCGCTTGGAGTCCGGCGCGTCGGACGGGGTGATCGTGCTGGACCTGTACCGGTTTTCCCGGAAGGTGATGGAGGGCGAGCGTCTGGTCGACCTGGCCTCTCAGGGAATTCTGGTCTGGTCACTGTCGGGCAGCTATGACCTGACCACGGCGGACGGCCGTCGGCATTTCCGGGAAGCGATCGTGGCGGCGGCTGGGGAATCGGACAAGATCAGTGAGCGGGTCAAGAGCGGACACACGCGGGGTGCGAAGCGGGGTCGCAGGCCGGGCGGACCCCGGGGGTTCGGCACGGTGGGGTGGGCACCGAAACCGGAAGGGTGGGAGCAGGGCGACCCGCGTGAGCTGGTCGCGGCCGAGATCGTGGAGGCGGAACGCGAGGTGATCCGGGAGTGTTACCGCCGGTTGCTGGGCGGGGAAGCCTTGTCGTCGGTGGTGCGTGACTTGCGGGAGCGGGATATCCGCACGGTGGACGGGTTTCACTGGCAGCGGTTCACGTTGTCTCTCGCGTTGCGGCGGCCGAGTATGGCGGGGTTGCGTGCCCATAACGGGGAGATCATCACTGTCCGGAAGGACATGGACCCGATTGTGTCGCGGGAGGAGTGGGAGCGGCTGTGTGCGTTGTTCGACGGCCGGAAACGGGGACGTCCGGCCGGGCGGCGGCATCTGCTTGCCGGGTTGGTGCGCTGCGGGGGATGTGGTGGTCCGATGATCGCTCAAGTGCGTAAGACGTCGCGCCCGTATCCGGACGGGTCGCCGAACCGGGAGTACCGGTGTCGTCGTAACGTGGATCAGCCGTTGGGGTGCGGGAAGAACTACATGGACGGTCTGATCGCGGATCGCGCTGTCGCGCACGCGGTCAAGGAGCGGTTGTCCGACCCGCGTCATGCCGATCAGGTGGCGCGGCGGTTGGCGCGTTCCTCTCAGCGGCGTGAGGAACTGACTCAGGAAATCACTCGGCTTGATGAGACCGCTGATAATCTCGCGGTCAAGGTCGGAACGTGGGGTGAAAAGCGTGTGGACAAGGCTATGGCCCCTATTTTGAAGCGGCTCACCGAGTTGAACAAGGAACTAGCGTCTTTGGACGACACCGATAGCGGGTTGGGTGGCGGGATTCCGGGTGAGGACGTCGCCGCCGTCTGGGATGAAGCTGAAGCAGCCGGGGACACGGAGGTACTGCGGGCAATGGTCCGACGCGCGTTCCCCGCGCTCACGTTGCGACCGCACGCCCGCTCCGGCGACTTCGCGGTGACCCGGTTCGACTGGGACGGACACACCCTCCCTGCCACGCCCTGACCGGGCACCACCCGCAAACCAGTGAGGGCCGATCCGCGCAAAACGGGTCGGCCCTCACTTTTGTGCCACTCAAACTTTCTTACGTGATGTGATTCAGTGCGGCCTTGTGCCGGGTGCGGGCGTGATTGATGACGTCGCACCACCCCGTGATCTCCTCATCGGTAGCAGGGGCCAGGGCGCGCACACTGGCACGTATCCACTCCCGGTCCCGTGCGGACAACACGGAGCCCTCTGCGGCCCTCTCAGCGCCGTGCGCGGCGGTGCCCTGTCCAGCGTCCCGGGGTGAGTCGGCGTCCGGCTGGTCACTGTCATGCGGGCCGTCCGCGCGGTCACCGTCCGGGGTGTCCGGTTGGCCGTTCCCGTTGTCTTGGCTGTCCTCGGTTTGGTCGGTGTGGTGGTCATGGTCGCTGCCTTTCGGGTCCTGGTGAGTGGTGGTTGGCCGTGCGGATGAGGCGCGATCAGGCACCTCGTCCGCGCTGCCGGGCGACCGGGAGGGACTTCGCCGTGTCCCCGGAACACCGGGATTCCGGCCCGGTTCCGGGGTGGTCCGTCGGCTGGTCCCTGGAGTCCCTGAACCGTGTTTGCCCTGGTCAACACCGGGACTTTGGTCCAGGGACTCGGTAGGGAGATCTCCCTGCATCCCTGCCGCGTCCCTGTCCTGCTCCCTGTCTCGGTCGGCGAACGCGGCGGCCACGTCCTCGGCGCGGATGACCTTCACGCCGTCCGACTTGACCGGTGCGATCCCGTGCACGGCGAGCGCGGCTGTCAGGTCTCGGAACGTCCATCCCTCGTACTCGCCGGGGTCGTGCCGCGCCAACCGCGTCAGGATGACCTGAGTCCTGACTCGCCGTTCGCCGTTCATCACCGTGTCCACATCGGCCAGAGGATCGGCGACGGCGGCGGGTGCCGCGTCGAGTTCCGGCCGCGCGCTGGACCCGATCGCGTGGCCCGCGTCCTCGATCAGCGCCATGGCGCGCGCGATGACGGGTGACACGTCGTCGGTCCCATCCTCGAACGGCACATAGAACGTCCGTACCAGCTCGAAAATCTCGTCCGTGATGCCGACGGCGACACAGGTTCCACGGTCGGTGTTGATCCGTAGGTCGGTCGCCCGGATACCGGCCGCGTACTTGCCCGATCCGAGTAGCCCATCGTTGGCGACCTGATCAGCCACCGAGAACGCGACACCACACGCGATGTTGCGGGTGATCTCCCGGGGGATGCTGTCCTTTGTGGGCGATTGGGTCGCCAGCAGAAGAACAATCCCGTACTTGCGGCCGCGTTTGATCAGCCGTACCGCCAGTTCGGCGGCTCGCTTTCCGAACTTGGGGTGCTGGAACAGTTCGTGACACTCATCGATCCCGCAGACCAGCGGGTGCAAGCCCAACGCGCGTTTGTCGGCCAGCTTGCGCGACACCTTCGGCGGACTGCCCGGCTGTTCCCCGAGGACCTTGCCGCGTCGCTCCATTTCGGTCAGCAGGTCCGCCAGTGCTTGCGTCGCAGCCTCGGCGACACTGTCGTCCATTCCCATGCGGTAGCGGGACAACCGGGGTGCGAACGGGCCGAAGTCGGGCGACTCGCCCATGACGAACGCCCAGAGTTCGGCGGTCGGGTCGAGTGCCGCACCGAGCATGAGCGTCCGCAGTGCGGAGGACTTCCCTTGTCCGGGCCTGCCACCGACCAGCCAGTTGACGCCGATCAACGGGGCGTTGATTACCGTGCCACGTTGGGAAAGTCCGAACGGGACACCCTCGAAAACGTCCGTCTGTCCATCGTGGACCAGGGGCCAGTCGCCGGCGCCGCGGGCACCTTTATCAGCGATCCACAGATCAAGGATTCCGTCCTCTTCTCCTTTGGTGGCCCAGGTTTCCAGCGAAGCCCGTCCAAGGTTTGCCGCCAGCTTCGACCGTCGCGCGGCGACCATGTCAGCCGTGACACCCATCGGCAACCGAACCTGGGCGGCCGTGCCGTCACCGTCCTTCCGCGCGGCCACGGTGTAGTCGAGTTCGCCACCGTCCTTAAAGAACCTGTCCAACGGACTGATACCAAGATGCGCCAGCGCCCGGGAAATCATCCGTTCGTCAATCCACGAGTCCGCGTCGTCACGATCCGGCCGCACCAGCCAGCCCGCGCCCGGAGTGCGGTCGCGTCCCTCGAACGCGGCCGCAACCACCAACACCAACGGCACCACCCACAACACCAACGGAACCGCCACCGTGAGCACCGACCATGCCGCGTCCAGTCCCGTGTAGATCTCGGCCAGCCACGTCCACATGTCCGCCCGGTTCATGAACGCGTTCACCGTCCACAACACAGCGGCAACCGGTGCCAGCACCCGCACCGCGATCACGAAACGCCGCAACGCGATACCGACCTTCGCCCACCGCGCCACGGCATCCGCCCTGATCAGCTCCTGTGCAGTCCGCCGCGCGTCGGCGTCCCCGGCCAGCCGTGCCCGCCGCGCGTCCGCCCGCAGATCGGCATACGTGGCCCAGCTCCAGAACTTCAGCAGCCACCGCCAGTTCCCGCGCAGCACGAACCACACCAGCCGCACCACATCGCGCGGCACCTTCCGCGCCCGGTAGGCGGCCACCGACCGAGCCCGCGTCACCGGCCCGGACTGCCACACCCGACGGCACCACCGCCCGAACCGTCGCCGCACCGTCCGGCGCCGTGGCTGCGGCAGCGTGTCGTCCACCAGTTCGCCGTCCAGCACCGGGCCGACGTGTTCGACACCCCGCTCCCCGGACCGCTCCAAATCACTGGTCATGGCGCACCACCTCGGCAGCCAGTGCGGCAGCGAGCCGGGAGGACAGACCACGGGAACAGCCGGTGGCCTGCCGCACCCATGTCGGAGAGATCACCACGTCGGCCGTCCACGCGGCCCGTGCGTCGGCCAGATACTCGGCGAACAGCTTCCGTCGCACCGGACGCCCCTCGGCCACCGTCGCGGCCGGTTCGTCCACGACGGGTTCATGAACCTCGGTCCGGTTCATGGACGTGGTGACCGCGACGTGAACCGCGTCCGTCAACTTGTCCCGCAAGTCGGTGACCGCTTCGGCGGCCACGAACACGACCACGGGCGGCACCGAGTGCAGCACCACCCCGGCAGGGGACCCGGCGGCCCACGATGACCACGTGTTCATGACATACGTGGCGGCCAGCGTGAGCCACTTCGCCGCACGCACCCACCGTCCCGTGTGGACCTGATACCGCGCGGTCACTTGCTCTGCCCGCAGGATGGCCAGCAGGACCAGGCACACCGTCGGATCGAGCAGCCAGGCCGTCAGCCACGGCAGCGAACCCACCTCGGCGCCAGCGGCGGCGAACCACTGCACGTTCGCCGTCGTGAACGCCAGACCCAACACGATGCCCGCCCAGCACAGGCGGTCAACCTGCCGCCGGACACGCTCCACCCGCCACGCGACCACGTCCGGGTGGGACTGCCAGCGCCGGACCTCGGCAGCGTCGGCAGCCTCCCGGGCGAGCCGACCCGCCCGCGTGCTCTCGTTCGTGGTCATCGGCGACCACCACCCCGGCGCCGTGTCGTACCGGTGTCCATCGTGGTCACTGTCAGCGCCCGTGTCAGGACATGGGCGGCGATCAGGTCCGGCACCGCCAGCACCACCACGAGCAGCAGCGGGTTACCCGGGTGCGTGATCACCAGCCACTGGACACCCACGAACGCGGCACCCGTGAAGAGCACTCGTCCGGCCAGCGACACCACCCGGGCGCTAGCCCGTGCCGCGTCGGCAGCCTCACGAGCTTTACGGGCACTTGCCCGCCAGACCGTGAACAGCAGCAGCAGGACGCCAGCCCCGGCCAGAACCTGTGTCGTCGTCAGCGAGACTGTCATCGTGCATCACCGCCCCGGCGACGCAGCCACACCGGATACAGCGCCCGACGTACGGTGTCCGGCAACGCGCCCCACACCCCGACCGTGTTCGCACCGGCCGTGCGCAAGTCGAGTTCGAGACACTCATCAATCACCGGACACCCAGCACACAACCGGGCCGCCAACTCACGATCCGGCGAACCATCCCCGCGCACCATCGGCATGTCGGCACGGTCGAACGCCCAGAAACACAGCCCGTCCCTAGCCACCACATCGGCAAGCACGCCATCCGGAACCACGGCCAACCGATCAAGCCCCGAAACCACCTCCGAGTACTCATCCCCGGTCATCGCGCACCACCGCCCAGCACACGCCGCAGTTCAGCAGCGGGAATTACGAGCCGGGAGCGGCGACGCTTGGCGCGGAGCGTGCCGACACGGATGGCCATGCACACCTCGGACTCGCTGACTCCGAGACTCCAGGCGGCTTGACGGATCGAAAGAAACGCCGGTAAATCGACGCTATGGATTGTGTTACTCATGATTTAGAACCCTTACTCTTGGCTGCGACTCGCGGAATTGCGAGCCGCTGCCATCAAGTAAGGCGCCAGAGCGACACATCAACTATGTTGAGCAGGGAATAAACTATGTCACCCGCGAATAGTCGCAGGTCGATAGCAGGTCAATCTGATCGAACATTCTGAGAAAGAATACTGAACTGACTAAATATTCTTGGGTGGAATATTGCCCTTGGGTGCGCGCTTGATCTCGGCGAGCACGTCGCGGAAGTCTCTGCCCGCACCAGTGCCGTAGGTCGCCAGCTCATCGTCCAGTTCAGCCGACACCATCAACAGTGTTGGGCGGCTCTGACGGCCACCCTGGAGCGCCCGTAGTCCTAGCTCTGCCGCTTCCTCGACGTCTCCGCGCCTTGCGGCAATGACAGCTAGCGTCAACTCAGCTTCGGCTACGCGCATCGGGGACAGCTGGACACCTTCCGGGCTGACACCTCGGCGGATCACTTCTTCTGCGTTGCGCTGCGCGAGTCGATCCTCGCCCACAATTCGGTAGGTGTCCATTGCATAGAAATCCCACTTATCCGGATCGACCACAAAATGGTTGTCCGACCTCTCTGGGTAAGGAAGTTTATCCAAGAGGGCACTGCCGCTATCCAGCGCTTGACGAACGTCGTCAGGTTTACCCATACGCGCATACGCCTTCGCCTGTTGGCCGTACAGCTGAACAGCAACAGAGTGGGAAGGTGCGGCCAAGATTCCCTCTTCGGCAGCCGCAATCACAGCGCGAAAATTGCCAGCTGTCAGATTAAACCATGCACGCATTTCATGTGCCCACCCGACAATTCCCTGATCCCCGGCTTCTTTGCCTAGTTCAAGCGCCATGCGGCGTGTTGCCTCTGCCGCGCGGGAATCGCCGGTGTCATACTCAAGGCATCCAACGAGCAATGCCAGGGTTCCCGCTTTGCTGAGAACCTCGCGATGTTGCGCAAGTGACAGACGATTCTCAAGCAAGTTCGTCATCTGGCCTAGCCAGTTCTTACCTTTAATCATCAGTGTCCGCGCGTCCGTGTGCGGATAGTCGCAGCATAATTGCTCTACGGTAATGCTTACTGCATCGATTGTCGACGAGTTAATGTCGGATGCCCTCAGCCGCCGCAGCAGTTCGAGTGTGTCCATTCCCGTGTTAACGACCAGAAGTTCGTCACGCTCACTGGCGGAAACAATTAGGTTCTTTGATTCTGAAGCTTGCGGAAATGTCAGTCGACTCTGCCCCGGAAAGTCGAACCAAAGAAGCTGCTGCGGCAAGTGCAGCTTCTTGGCGTAACCCCGGAGAGCGTCAAGGTTTTGTTCCGCCTTGCCATTCTCAAGCTTGCTTACTTGAGCCTGAGTAAGCCCCAGCCATCGGCCTAGCAACTCCTGATTGAGAGCCTTGCCAAAAAGTTGACGGTGGCGCGGATGGTTCCGGTAGGCTTTGAAAACCTTTCCAATGTGTTGACTCGCAAACGCAGCTCGAAACTCATCAGTCTGGAAAAACTCGTTTCGCAACTGTGTGGGAGGAGTTCGGAGCTGGTCACGCTGATCCCTAAGGCACTTGCTGCACATTCGGGCGGTGTTATCGGCGGCCAGCAAGGTTCCGCACTCCGGGCAGCTCCGTGTTCCACCAGGCGTACTCATGCGATCCCCCTTGCCGAGGTTCAAGCCGATCAGCCCCTGACCAGCGTAGGTAGCACTCTCTAGCCAGCCTACCTAGCGCTACCTGCCATCACCACCGTGTGAAGGTCACAACGCGGCAAGTAGGCCCTCTACCTGCGGATATGCCGAATCCGGCATGCCGCATGCCCAGTTTGATATAGATCGCCGCGCCATGCCCCCTGACTGTAGGTCGAAGTAAGCCCAGCAGGTCCGAGACCGGCTCCGAACGACTGAAACGGTGACATGCATACATTGGTTGTCACGGCGTCGCTGTCCTCTGGCGTCGGCCGAGTCACACGCGGAATGGCTACATCAGTCGCGCTCATAGAAGAGATCTTGACAATAGAGCACATCTCTTCTGAAACCACGCTCTCAATTGGCGACATCGAGTTCTATGGAAGTAAGGAGTACGGGCCGTTTCCAAATCATCAGTTCCGGGTTAGCGTCCGTCCGTCCATTGGCTTTGCCGCTCTGAACTACATGGACCACGACGACAAGGAAATGCCGGTCGCAAACTCATTCAATCCCCGGCGTCCACTTCCTGAGGCAAACCTCATCTTCAACGGTGTCATAAGTTCGATGTTTCCACGGACGGCAGCGATTCCAGTTTCGGACGCGCGTAGTGCATTGTTGGAATGGCTAGGCACGAGAACTCGGCCGACTTGCATTTCATGGGTCCCATTCGACCAATACTAAAGGAAGTGTCGCATGACACCTGAAACCGTAGCTCTTATCGACTCACTTAACGCTGTCAGCAGTCGCGCCAAAGGAATTAGCGAAGCCCTACGTACCGGACAGATGACAACGGAGAGGCAGCGCCAGTACTCCAAAATGCTCTCCGACTTGGCCAACTTGCTGACAGACCACGCCGACCTTCAGGATTCGCCACTTTATGACACGTCAAATCCACCTGTTCCACAGGTGCCCCCCTCGGATAATGCATCATGACAGCGATGGCGCCCGACCGTTTCGAAGTTGAAGTGAATGGCCAGACGTTGTCTCAATTTGTGTCCCACTATCACGGCGCACTCCCGGGTCTTGTACTTTCGGACGGGGTGACCGAAGTCGTGTTTACAGCAGGGGTGCGAAGGCATGAAACACGGTCGGCCAGGGAGTTTGCAATCAATCTTGCGTTTAATGCGCTCGCGTTCGCGAACGAATGCAGTGGCCGCTTATCCGTCGGTACTCGCGATTGGCCGGAAGATGACAGAAACTTCTAATCAAGCCTTGCGATCCCGCACCCGTGCGCTCCAGGAGAAGCGTTCGAAGTGCCCGCGTTGGCTATCAAGCTGCTGTTCTGGCGGCTGCCAGTGTCATTGGCCTCGACTGTTGCCGAGACCGCCGCTGCCGGAACGACGCGGAAATACGGAGCGGATACCCGGGCCATGAATAGCCGAGACCCTAAGCAAGAACTTGATTCCATGCCGTGGGATGAGTTCGTTGAGGTCAATGACTTTTACATGGGTTACCGGGGCTGGGAGCGGTACGATTCTCCGCACGGCGACGCCGTGAGGTATGTGTTCCAAGACAGTCTGAGCGACGAGTTAGAGCGGATAAGGACGACGACACTTGGAACCGCCTTGTTGCAGGTGGCGGAATGTCACTTCACGCGGACTCGTCGCGGTCTGCGGATCAGGATCATCACGAGCGGCGCACCCGGCGGTTGCCGCAAGCACGACAGCTCCTCGTTCAGAGTCGAGATGTGCAAAGTCCGTTGGGTCGATCGCCTCGTGAAGGCCGTGGAGGAACGAGCGATCATGACGGCATCGACGGAGTTGGCGTACTGCCTGATATTCGGCGCGTGCGCCAAGCGGGTGTCTGCCCTGCTGGAAGCGGCAGCGACCAAGTACGAGCCTATCGCCGAGTGGTGAGCCAGCACGCACAGCCAGTCATGAACGCCGTTAAAGTCACCGCCCCCGGTTTCACGCAGTCCGGGACATGCGGAACCAAGGTGGGGAGCGGTCCTTGACGATCCAGCTGCTTTGATCCACCTGCGGCAAGCATGAGTGCCAGAGTTGAGCCGCCCGCCCTTGGGACGACCGGGGCCGGGCGGCTCCTCGCGAGCTAGCGGACAGCTCGTTTGCGCAGGTCAAAGGACTGTTATTAATGACATGATTGACCACCGCTTGATCCACCACGGCGATTGGGAAGTCCGGATGACAACTGACGGGTTACCGGAGTTCATCCCACCCCAGTACTTGGACCCGCTAAGAAGATCGCGGCGTAACACCCACGCTTGACCCGAGAGCCCGCCAGCCACACCGGCGACGGGCCCCTCGGCATGTCCACAGGCACCGAGCGCATCAGTGGTCGGTCCGGAGCTCATTGAGGGATAGGCGCGCGGGCAGTGGTCCGTGATAGCCGGGCGAGCGAGTACGACCCACGGGATCGACACCCTGGCGCCGAACCGACCACGGCAGACCAGGGTGACGGCACCACAGCCACCCGAACCATGACGCGCTGGGACTCCACCGATCGGCGCCTTACCGCAAACCCGGCACCTACCCGCGCCCCGAGTCCTCCACAGAAGTCAGATAGGCCAGCACCTTCGACGGGCACCCGGACCCCGATTTCGACGCCAAGACCCGGTCACTCAAGAAACAAGATCGGCACCGTTGCGAAAGTCCCGATCATCGAGGCACTGCGGGGCAGTGCGCGGGTCGACGGCAGAATCGCGCCGATGTTCGACCTCGGCGTCGGACTGGACCCCGAAGTGTCGGGCTACGGGAACATCCTGATCCGGGGCCTGTTCCTCGGCATGACCCGAGCTCGGCGACTATCTGCGCCTGCCGTTGCGCACCTACTCCACCGCGCTCCGGATGGACGAGGTTCTCACGCGGTACCACGGCACGAAAAACGCTCAAAGGAAGATCTTGACCAGCTGATCCTGTCCGTCCGGATCCCGCAGCACGACCTGTTTGCCCGCGCGGAGTTCCGCGTCCACGAACTCGTAGATCAGCAACGCGCGGTTGACCAGGTCGACCTTCTTGAGCCCGGTGCGCTCCTGCAGTTTGCCCAGCGCGTCGACCGCCTCGGCGATCAGCGCGACATTGACGCGATCGACCACCGCGGGGCGGCCGGTCGCGGTCTCCTCGACCGATGGCATACGCGCTCCCTTCCCCTGCGGCCCCGAGCCGCACCTCCATGCTGACACAGTAGGTGCGTATTAACCACATTTTCCGCAGTGAAAATGTGTGAGATGGGTTGCGGCGTCGCTCGGGACGGCCCTACAGTGGGCCTCGTCAGACCGACGTTCGTCCCATGCGGCGGATGAGAAGTGCGACCACTCACTTCGTCGATCCGGCAGGTAGGGAAAGCGGCTTGCGTGCGAGGGGCTCGTAAGCCGTCGATTTGAGGGGAGACGGAGGCAGGTATCGGGGTGCCTCCGGATCAAAGTGGTCCCCAGCTTGACGCGCCAATCCCGGCTCGCCTGACTGGGCTGGAAAGGGCATGCGCATGGCTGCCGAAATCGAGGGCCCGGGAGAGACCGCGCCCGTGGAAGCAGTACCGAGCTGGGACGAGACACCGACCCCGCTCGCCAGGGTCAGGATCGAAACGACGGAGCTGAAGGCCGAAGCGGCGGTGCCCGCCACCGAAACCCGACGGCTCCTCGCGACGATCCTGAACACGTTGTTGGTGCTCGGAGCCGTCCTCGGCCCGGCGCTCACGTTGCAGGTGGTTCCGGCCGCCTTTCCGGTGTGGGCGACGGCGGGAACGATCGCAGGCCAGCTCGCCATGCTGGTGCTCGTCGCGAAGTCCGCGCACCCCGAGGAAACACCCGGCCGCGGCTCAGCCGACTGACACCGCCCGGGCGAGGAGCGGCTGAGCGAACGTCTGCCACGAAAGGCGCTCGCTCAGCCGCTCCTCACACGCTCCGCCGCGCGTATCCGTCCAGTTCGGGCCTGGTGAACGAGAGCTCCCCCGCGTCCACGGCCCCGCAGTCCAAGCCGCGCAGCAGGAAACTCGCCAAGGCCTGTGCCGTCGCCGGCTCGTCGAGCACACCGCGCCCGGTCTGGTCCGCGTAATCCCGCAACCGTCCCAAGGCCGCCGGGAAACCCTCGCGGAAGAACGCGTAGGTCGCGGCGAACCGGGTCGGCAACTGATGCGGATGCAGATCCCAGCCCTGGTAGAAGCCGTTCTCCAGGGATCGCCGCACCAGCCGCAGATGTTCGCGCCAGGCCGGGAGGATCGCGTCACCGACGGGCAGCTTGTTCGTCGAGCCGTCCGAAAGCCGGACACCGGTCCCCGCGGCCGAAACCTGCATGAGCTGCTTGGCGAAATCGGCGGCCGGGTGCTCCATGCTCTGGTACTCGGCGCTGATCCCGAGACCGGCGCTGTAGTCGTAGGTCCCGTAGTGCAGCCCCGAACACCGGCCGCGCGCGGCTTCGATGATCCGCGGTACCGCCACCGTCCCGTCGACGTCCACAATGGACTGTGCCGTCTCGATCTGGACTTCGAATCGCAGCGCGGATTCGGGCAGGCCGTACGCGGATTCGAGGCGTTCCATGACGTCCGCCGCCACTTCGACCTGCTCGACGGCGGTCACCTTCGGCAGCGTGACGACGAAACCTTCCGGCAGCGGCCCGCTTTCCAGCAGTCCGGCCAAGAAGAGATCGAGGGTGCGGATGCCGCGGCGCCGGGTCGCCTGCTCGAAACTCTTGAACCGGATACCGACGAACGGCGTCCCGCCCGTGACGGCGAGGGTCCGCCCCGCGGCGAGCGCGGTGGCGTCCTCCTCTTCGTCGCCCGGCCTGCCGAGGCCGTCTTCGAAGTCGATCCGCAGATCCTCGATCGGCTCGGTCAGGAGTTTGGTCCTGACCCGGTCGGCGATGTCCGCGTCCAGGCCCAACTGATCGGCGTGCTCGCCGAAGACCCGCAAGGCCTGCTTGCCCCAGTCCGCCACGAGCCGCGTCTTGTACCGCGACGCGGGCACGTACACGGTGTGCACGGGCTGGCGGCCGGGCGGCTCGCCGGGATACTTCGCCGCGACACGCGCGTCGGCCTCGGCCAGGCGCGCGTCGGCGGCGGTGTAGACGTCCTCGGTGAGCCGCCCGTTCCCCATCTGTCTACTTGATCCGTTCGTAGGCGGGCAGTGTCAGGAAGTCCGGGAACTCGTCGGCGAGCGCGACCTGCTCGAACAGCTCGACGGCGGGCTCCAGCAGCTCCGGCTTGATCTCGGCGGCGAGTTCGCCGCGGACCTCGGCCAGTACACCACGCACCAGTTCTTCGGTCACCTTGTCACCGGTGTCGAGCTGCGTGCCGTTGCGGACCCACTGCCAGACCTGCGAACGCGAGATCTCCGCGGTGGCCGCGTCCTCCATCAGGTTGTGGATCGCCGCCGCACCGTTCCCGCTCAGCCAGGAGGCGATGTAGCGGATGCCGACGTCGACCGCCGCGCGCAGACCGGCCGCGGTGGCGCCGCCCGGTGTCGAAGCCGCGTCGAGCAGCTGGTCCGCGGTGACGGACACCTCGTCGCGGGTCCGGTCGAGCTGGTTCGGCTTGTCGCCGAGGACCTTGTCGAACTCCTCGCGGCAGATCTCGACCATGCCCGGGTGCGCGACCCACGAACCGTCGAAGCCGTCGCCCGCCTCACGGCTCTTGTCCGCGCGGACCTTGTCGAGCGCCGCGGCGGTGACCTCCGGGTCCTTGCGGTTCGGGATGAACGCGGCCATGCCGCCGATCGCGAACGCGCCGCGCTTGTGACAGGTGCGCACCAGCAGTTCGGTGTACGCGCGCATGAACGGCGCGGTCATGGTGACCGAGTTGCGGTCCGGCAGCACGAACTTCTCGCCCGCGTCACGGAAGTACTTGATGACGCTGAACAGGTAGTCCCAGCGGCCGGCGTTCAGGCCGGAGGCGTGCTCGCGCAGTTCGTAGAGGATCTCGTCCATCTCGAACGCGGCCGGGATGGTCTCGATCAGCACGGTCGCGCGGACGGTGCCGTGCTCGATGCCGAGCGTCTTCTCCGAGTGGGTGAAGACGTCGTTCCAGAGCCGGGCTTCGAGGTGGCTCTCCATCTTCGGCAGGTAGAAGTACGGGCCCTTGCCGCGGTTGAGCAGTTCCTGCGCGTTGTGGAAGAAGTGCAGGCCGAAGTCGACCAGCGCGCCGACGGCCTGGCGCCCGCCGAAGGACAGGCCTCGCTCGTCGAGGTGCCAGCCACGGGGGCGGACGACGATGGTCGCGTGCTCGACGTCGTCCTTGAGCGCGTAGCTCTTGCCGCCGCTTTCCAGCGTGATGGTCTCGCGGACGGCGTCGTACAGGTTGACCTGGCCGGAGACGACGTTCGCCCAGTGCGGCGTGTTGGCGTCCTCGAGGTCGGCGAGCCAGACCTTGGCGCCGGAGTTCAGCGCGTTGATGGTCATCTTGCGGTCGGTCGGGCCGGTGATCTCGACCCGGCGGTCGCGCAGCGCGGGCGGGGCCTCGGCCACCTTCCAGTCGCCCTCGCGGACCTCCTTGGTCTCGGGCAGGAAGTCGAGCTTGCCGGTGGCCCTGGCCTCCTCACGGCGCTTGCTCCTGGCCTGCAGCAGCTCGTCGCGACGGCCGGCGAAAGCCTCGTGCAGACCCGCGAGGAAGGCGAGTGCCTCCGGCGTGAGGATTTCGTCCCCGCGCTCGACCGGATCGCCGAGCACCTGAGCTTCAGACATGAGAAACACCCCGAGTTCCGGATAAACAGTGACATCCCTAATACAAGACGTCCCTACGGTTTTACATGACGGACTATAGTTTCTGCATAGCGGAACATCAACGCCGACGTAAGGAGCACCACGGTGGCAGCGGAGAAGAACGGGCGCGACGGCGGCGTCCAGTCACTTCAGCGGGCCTTCGACCTCCTCGAACATCTCGCGGACACCGGAGGCGAAGCCAGTCTTTCGGAGCTGGCGACCCTGTCCGGGCTCCCGATGCCGACCATCCACCGGCTGATCAGGACGCTGGTGGACCTGGGTTACGTCCGGCAGAACACCAACCGCCGGTACGCACTGGGCGCACGGCTCATCCGGCTGGGCGAGAACGCCAGCATGCAGTTCGGCTCCTGGGCGCGGCCGCTGCTCGCGGAACTGGTCGACGAGGTCGGCGAGACGGCGAACCTCGCGGTCCTGGAGCGGGACGAGGTCGTTTACGTCGCCCAGGTGCCCTCGAAGCACTCGATGCGGATGTTCACCGAGGTCGGACGGCGGCTCCTGCCGCACGGCACCGGCGTGGGGAAGGCGATGCTCGCGCACCTGCCGTCCGACGACGTCACAGCCCTGCTCTCGCGGACCGGCATGCCCTCGTACACCGAGCACACCTTCACCGAACAGGGCGCGCTTCTGCGCGAACTGGCGAAGATCGCCCAGCAGGGTTACGCGCTCGACGAAGCCGAGCAGGAACTGGGCGTCCGCTGTGTGGCCGTCGCGGTCCCAGGCGCGCCGGTGCCGGCGGCGGTCTCGGTGTCCGGCCCTTCGGGGCGGCTCACGATGGAGGCCGTCGAGCGGATCGCGCCCGTCGTCCAGCGGATCGCGACCTCGCTCGGTTCGACCCTTTCGCGTGACGGGGTCACCGTTTGAGCCTGGTCTCCAGACCGTCGAGCATCCGGTCCAGCCCGTAGCGGAACTTCTCATCGCGAAGCCGCTCCGGGTCGGCTTCGACGTCGTCCTGGACGAGCCGCTTTCGCTGATGCGGATGTTCCTGCGCGGCCGCCTCGACGGCAGGGCGTAGTTGCTTCGCCCACTCACTCTCGCTTCGCCCGCTCTTCGCGACCGTCGTGAGCCAGGCCGCTTCGGTCGTCCCCATGCCGATGACGTAGGAGATGACCGCGCTGATCGCCTGGTCGGCCTCCTCGCCGGGGAATCCCGCGGTCACGAAGACGGCCAGCAGCCGTTCGTTGAGCCGCATGACGTTCGGCCCGAGATACGACAGGCCGACCGAGCCGAGCAGTGAAGCGACCCACGGGTGCCGCAGGATCATCGCGCGGACACTCTCCGCCCCGACGACGGCCGCTTCGCGCCATCGCGCCGGATCTTCGCTGTCCGGCACGGCGATCTCGCCGTAGACCTCGTCGACGACCAGCTCGATCAGCTCGTCACGGTTCGCCACGTGCCGGTAGAGCGACGTCGCGCCCGCGTTCAGCGCGGTGCCGAGCCTCCGCATGCTCAGCGCGTCGACGCCTTCGACGTCCAGGATCCGGACGGCCTCGGCGACGATCTGCGCCTGACTCAACGCGGGCTGGTCCCGTTTCCGGCGGGGGCGGGTCCATACCGACTGGATCGGCTGTTCTTCGGCTGACATGCGGCCCACTGTAGCGCACGACGTACCCCCTTGCGAACGCTCTCGCGTTCTGCGTACAGTGTGCGCAACAGCAGAACAACGTACGCAACCACCTCTGGGGGTAACGATGAACGAGACGACAGGACGCGATCCGCGCCGCTGGTGGATTCTGATCGTGCTGTGCCTGAGCACGCTCGTGCTGGTCGTGGACAACATGGTGCTGACGGTCGCCGTGCCGCCGCTGGCCGACGACCTCGGGGCGAGCGCGCAGGACACGCAGTGGATCCTCGACTCCTACATCCTGGTGTTCGCCGGGCTGCTGCTCACGTCGGGAAGCCTCGGTGACCGGTTCGGCCGCCGGAAGGTGATGATCATCGGCCTCCTCCTGTTCGGGGTGGCCTCACTCGTCGCCGCGTTCGCCGGGAACCCGTTCGAACTGATCCTGTCCCGCGCGGTGATGGGGGTCGGCGGCGCGCTGATCATGCCGAGCACGCTGTCGATCCTGATCACCGTCTTCGACGACGCCGAACGCCGCAAGGCAATGGCGGCGTGGAGCGCGGTCGCGATGCTCGGCCTGATCGGCGGTCCGGTACTCGGCGGCGTGCTGATCGCGTGGTTCTGGTGGGGCGCGGTGTTCCTGATCAACGTGCCGATCGTCGTCATCGCCGTGATCGCCGCGTTCACCCTGATGCCGGAATCGAAAGGCCCGTGGCAGAAGCCCGACCCGCTCGGCGCCGTCCTGTCCGCGACCGGGATGGTCGCGCTGGTCTGGACGATCATCGAGCTGCCCAAGCACGGCATCACTGAGGCCGGAACCCTGATCCCGCTGGTGATCGCGGTGGCGAGCCTGACCGGTTTCGTGTGCTGGGAACGGCACACGCCGTCGCCGATGGTCCCGCTCAAGTTGTTCCGCAAGCGCAATTTCAGCGGCGGCAGCCTGTCGCTCACGCTGGTGCAGATCGGCAACGGCGGACTGCTGCTGCTCCTGACCCAGTACCTGCAGTACGTCCTCGGCTACACCCCGACCCAGGCGGGCCTCGCGTTCATCCCGATGGCCATCGCGTCGCTGCTCTGCAACACCCTCGGCGCCACGCTGGGCCAGAAGGTCGGCAACCGCGTGCTGGCCGCGGCCGGGATGACCGTGATGGCCGCCGGATTCGGCCTGCTCGCGACGCTGTCGACGACCTCGGGTTTCCTGCTCCCGGCGATCGCGCTGTTCCTGCTCGGCGCCGGCGGCGGGCTGGCGATGCCGTCGGCGATCGCGGCGCTGATGGGCGAGGTCCCCGAGGAGCAGGCCGGTGTCGGCTCCGCGCTCAACGACACGATCCAGCAGCTGGGCGCGGCGCTCGGCATCGCGATCCTGGGCAGCATCGTGTCCAGCCTGTTCACTTCGCAGATGCCCGCTTCCGCCCCGGCGCAGGCGCGGCTCTCGATCGGTGACGCCTTTGCGACCGGTGACGGCGGCCTCATCACCGCGGCACGCGAGTCGTTCACCTCGGCGATGTCGACGACGTTCCTCGTGAGCGCCGTGGGCGTGCTGGCCGCGGCGGTGGTCGCCTTCGTGGTGATGCGGGACAAGAAGACCGCTGCGGTCGGGACCGGCGAGAACGTCCCTGTCACGGTCTGACCCCGTGCTATGAAAGTCCCCTTCATTGCAAAATTTGCAATGAAGGGGACTTTCATAGCACTCACTAGCTACTGAGCAGGGCTTCCACGAAAGCGCCCGGTTCGAACGGGGCCAGGTCGTCCGGCCCCTCGCCGAGGCCGACCAGCTTGACCGGCACCCCGAGTTCGCGCTGCACCTGGAAGACGATGCCGCCCTTCGCGGTGCCGTCCAGTTTGGTCAGGACGATGCCGGTGACGTCGATGACCTCCGAGAACACGCGGGCCTGCATCAGCCCGTTCTGCCCGGTGGTGGCGTCGAGCACCAGCAGCACCTCGTCGACCTTCGCCTGCTTCTCGACGACTCGCTTGACCTTGCCGAGCTCGTCCATCAGGCCGGTCTTGGTGTGCAGACGGCCGGCGGTGTCGATCAGGACCGCGTCCACGCCCGCCTCGGTGCCACGTTTGACGGCGTCGAAGGCGACCGCGGCCGGGTCCGCGCCTTCCTTGCCGCGCACGACCTCCGCGCCCACCCGCTCGCCCCAGGTCTGCAGCTGGTCCGCCGCGGCGGCGCGGAAGGTGTCGGCCGCGCCGAGCACGACGGTGCTCCCCTGCGCGACGAGCACCCGGGCGAGTTTGCCGGTGGTGGTCGTCTTGCCGGTGCCGTTGACCCCGGCGACCAGGACGACGGCGGGCTGCTTCGCCCCGTCGACGATGTGCGGCAACGCGCGGACGGCGCGGACCGCGTCGGTCGAGAGGGCGGCCGTCAGCACTTCCTGCAGGACCGTGCGCGCCTCTTCGGACGTCCGCACGGCGCGGCGCTTCAGTTCGTCACGGAGGCGCTCGACGATCTCGGTGGTCGTCGCGGCGCCCAGGTCCGCCATGAGCAGCGTGTCTTCGACGTCCTGCCACGAGTCCTCGTCCAGGTCGCCTGCCCCCAGGAGGCCGAGCAGGCTCTGCCCGAACACCGAACGGGACTTGCCCAGCCTGCCGCGCAGCCGCTCCAGGCGCCCGGTCGCCGGGGCAATCTCTTCCACCGGCGAGGGAGCGGCTTCCTCGGCCGGTTCGGGCAGTTCGACGTCGCGCACCGTGCGCTGCGCGGAATCCCTCGGCACCGCCGCGTCGTCCCCGACGGCGGGCTGGCCGTCCGTCTCGGGGCGGTCCTCGACCGGGTGCTCGGGTTCTTCGGCCTCTTCGGTCTTCTCACCACCGGGAGCCAGCGCGATCCCGCCGGTCGCGGTATAGCCGCCACCCTTCGGCTTCTGGCGCTCGACGGCCTCGGCAGCCTGGGATTCGTCCAGGCTGATCCGGCGGCGGCGCGCGATGAGCAGCCCGGTCACCAGTACGGCGACCAGTACCACGACGGCAACGACAACGATCCAGAACCAGGGGGTGCTCGACACGGCGCCAATCCTCGCATCCGCACACGGCCCGACGTAGACGCCCCACGGGAAGCAAGCCGATCTTGTCAAGCACCCACTGGATAGGACTCATTTCGGACAAGAAGAAACGGTGTCGCTTGCGCGGTCTCCGGCACGAGGGCTAGACCACTCCAAATGACGGTTTTCTCCGGCACTGGGGTCCGGATGATCGGACTCATCTCCGGCACTTCGATCGACGGGATCGACGTGGCGGCCGCCGAACTGCGCGCCGACGGGGACACGGTGGTGCTTTCCCCGCTCGGCCAGTTCGAGGTCCCTTATCCCGAAGCGCTTCGGGAAGCACTGCTCGGCGCCCTCCCGCCGAATCCCTGCAGCGCCGAACAACTGACGAAACTCGACACCTTGGTGGGACAGGCGTTCGGCGAGGCGGCGGCACGCGGCATCGAGGAACTGGCCGGCGGCGAGGCCGACGTCGTCGCCTCACTCGGCCAGACGGTGTTCCACTGGGTCGAGGACGGCACCGCCCGCGGCACGCTGCAACTGGGGAACGCGGCGTGGATCGCCGAGCGCACCGGACTGCCTGTGGTGGCCGACCTGCGCGTGCGCGACGTCGCCGCGGGCGGGCACGGCGCACCGCTCGCCAGCACCCTGGACGCGTTGTGGCTCCGGGAAATGGCGGCCTCCGGACCGGTCGCGGCGCTCAACATCGGCGGTATCGCGAACATCACCGTCGTCCCCGCAAACAACGCTGACGACGCTGACGGGGACGTCCTCGCCTACGACACCGGCCCCGGCAACGCCCTGATGGACATCGCCGCGCACCGAGCCACCGGCAGGCGTGCCGACGTCGACGGAGCGCTCGCCATGCGGGGCAACGTCCGGCCCGATCTGCTGGCGAAGCTCCTGCTCGACCCGTACTACGCGGCCGCGCCGCCGAAGTCGACCGGCAAGGAACTGTTCCACGGCGAATACCTCGACACCGCACTCGACGGGCTCCCGCCGGTCGGCGCGGAAGACCTCTTGGCGACACTGACCGAACTGACCGCGGTGACGATCGCCGCGGAATGCCGTCGCCACGGCATCGCCACGCTGATCGTCTCCGGCGGCGGCGCCGACAACCCGGCGCTGATGGCCGCGCTCGCCAGGAACCTTCCCGGCACGGCGGTGAAGACCAGCGACGACCACGGGCTGCCGCGCGCGGGCAAAGAGGCATACCTGACCATTCTGCTCGGCTGGCTGACCTGGTCCGGCGTCCCGGGGAACCTCCCGTCGGCGACCGGTGCCCGGGGCGACCGGCTGCTCGGCAGCATCACCCCGGGCGCGGGCCCCCTGCGGCTCCCCGCCCCGCATACCTCAACCGTGACCCGCCTACGGGTGGCGGCGACGACCGGCGAGCGATAGGAGATACGGATGCGCGCACTTGACCTCGCGATCATCGGGCTTTTTCTGGTCGGCATGCCCCTGCTGGGCGTCTGGATCGGCGGTAAACAGAAATCCGGCTCGGACTACTTCGTCGGCGAAGGCAAGATCTCCTGGTGGGTGGCCTGCCTTTCGGTGGTCTCCGCGGAGACTTCCACCCTCACCGTGCTTTCCGTGCCGACGGTGGCCTACATCGCCGCCCCCGGAGACGGCGGGATGACGTACCTCGCACTGGCGATCGGCTACATCGCGGGCCGGATCGTGGTGTCGATGGTGCTGCTGCCGCGCTACGTGGCGGGCAACCTGGTCACCGCGTACGCCTTCCTGGGGAAACGGTTCGGCAGCGGACTGCAGGGCACCGCGTCGGTGACCTTCCTGCTCACCCGCACGCTGGCCGACGGGATCCGGCTGTTCGCCACCGCGATCCCGATCAAGGTGGTGATGGCGGCCTACGGCCTGACCGTCTCGTACTGGACCATCGTGATCGGGCTCGGGATCGCCATGGTGCTCTACAGCTTCTTCGGCGGGGTCCGCGCGGTCGTCTGGGTCGACGCGATCCAGATGCTCTGGTACATCCTCGGCGCGGTCGTGGTGATCTGGGCGATCTCCAGCAGGCTGCCCGACGGCTGGTTCGGCAAGGCCGTCGACGCCAACAAGTTCCAGATCTTCGACTTCTCCTCGAACATGCTCACCGGGCAGTACGCGTTCTTCACCGCGGTGATCGGCGGCGCGGTGCTCTCGATGGCGTCGCACGGCTCGGACCAGCTGATCGTGCAACGCCTGCAGTCCACCAACGACCTGCGCGCCGCGCGGAAGGCCTTGGTCGCCAGCGGTTTCGTGGTGTTCATCCAGTTCGCGCTGTTCCTGTTCATCGGTGTCCTGCTGTGGGCGCTGTACAACGGCCTGAACCCGACCAAGCCGAAGCCGGAGGGCCTCGGGCTGGCCAACAAGGACGAACTGTTCGCGAACTTCATCGTCAACGATCTGCCGAGCGGGCTGTCGGGCTTCGTGATCGCCGGGATCCTCGCCGCCGCACTGAGTTCGTCGCTCGGCGCACTGGCCTCGTCCACGGTGACCGACGTCTACGAACGGGTGATCGGCAGGCAGCTGCCCGAAGCCGACAGGCTGCGGCACGGCCGGATCTGGACGATCGTCTGGGCGGGCGCGCTGATCCTGTGCGCGGGTTTCTTCGCCTCCTCCAACAAGACCTCGGCCGATCCGATCGTGGTGCAGGCGCTCGGCATCACCGGCTACACCTACGGCGCGCTGCTCGGCGCGTTCCTCTTGGGCCTGTTGTTCAAGCGGGCCAGGCAGGTGGACGCGATCGTGGCGTTCGTGTCGACGGTGGTCGTGATGGCGTTCATCATCCTGGGCGTCAAGTTCAACAAACCGGACGGCAGCCTGATCGGGGTCGACTTCAGCAAGGCGTCGGGGAACACGGTGGCGCTGGCCTGGCCCTGGTACACGCTGTGCGGCGTGGTGATCACGCTCGTGGTGGGCGGGTTGCTCTCGCTGCGGCACAGCAGCGCGGACCCGCTCGCCGAAGACGTGAAGGAGTCCTCTTCGGTTTAGGCCCCGGAATGCTATGAAAGGCCCGTTACTTGCAAATTTTGCAAGTAACGGGCCTTTCATCTCACCCGCTAGGCAGGAACCGGATCCTCTTCCGAGGTCCGGAGCCGCTGCGAGATCACCTTGGTGATGCCGTCGCCCTGCATCGAAACGCCGTACAGGGCGTCGGCGATCTCCATGGTCGGCTTCTGGTGGGTGATGATGATCAGCTGCGAAGAGTCCCGCAGCTGCTCCAGCAGCCCGATCAGCCGTCGCATGTTGGTGTCGTCGAGCGCGGCCTCGACCTCGTCCATGACGTAGAAGGGCGAAGGCCGGGCGCGGAAGATCGCCACCAGCATGCCGACGGCGACGAGCGACTTCTCACCACCGGAGAGCAGCGAGAGCCGCTTGACCTTCTTGCCCGGCGGGCGCGCTTCGACGTCGACGCCGGTGGAGAGCAGGTCGTTGGGCTGCGTGAGCACCATGCGCCCCTCACCGCCCGGGAACAGCACGCTGAACACGGTCTCGAACTCGCGAGCGACGTCCTCGTACGCCGACTCGAAGACCTCGAGGATCTTTTCGTCGACCTGCTTGATGACGGCTTCGAGGTCCTTGCGGGTGTCCTTGAGGTCTTCGAGCTGGGTCGAGAGGAACTTGTACCGCTCCTCCAGCGCCGCGAACTCTTCCAGCGCCAGCGGGTTGACCTTGCCCAGCAGGCTGAGGTCCTTCTCCGCGCGCTTCGCCCGGCGGGCCTGGGTGTCACGGTCGAACGGCATCGGCGGCGGCTGGGTGACGTCTTCGCCGCGTTCCTTGGCGGCCTCGTACTCGGCCATCTCCCCCGCGCTCGGCGGCACGGGGATGTCCGGGCCGTACTCGGAGACGAGGTCCTCGAGGCCGATGCCGAAGTCTTCGGCGATCTTGGTTTCGAGCTGCTCCAGGCGCAACCGCTGCTCGGCGCGCAGCACCTCGTCGCGGTGCACGGCGTCGGTGAGCTTCTCCAGCTCGCCGGTCAGCTCGCGGACCTTGCTGCGGACCTGGGTCAGCGCGGTCTCCCGCGACTGCCGCTGCGCCTGCGCCTCGTCCCGTTCGTGGGCGGCGCGCTGCACGGAAACCTCGATGCGCTCCAGCGCGATCTCGCCGCCGTTGACCACCGCGTTGGCGATCTCGGCGCCGCGTTTCCTTGCCGCCCTGGACTTTTCGGCGCGTTCACGGGCCTGCCGCTCGGCGTGCGCGGCACGGCGGAGCGATTCGGCCTTGCCCTGGATGCTCCGTGCGCGCTCTTCGGCGGTGCGCAGCGCGAGCCGGGACTCCATTTCCTCCTGGCGGACCGTGCCGAGGTCTTCGGCGGCCTGATCGCGCTCGGCGGTGTCCGGATCCTCGTCGATCTCCTGATCGGCGACGGCGGCCAGCCGCTCTTCGAGCTCGGCGAGCTGCCGCAGCGCCTCTTCGCGGCTCTGCTCCACCTTGGCACGCTGGTTGCTCAGCCGGTCCATCTCGGCCTGCGCGGCACGCGCGGCCTGCTGCATCCGGTTCAGGCGCTCGGACGAGCGGGCCTTGCGGACCTTCGCGTCACCGAGGGCGTCCTTGGCCCTGCCGACCTCTTCGCGCCGGGCCTGCTGTCCGGCGCGGGCGCCTTCGAGTTCCGCGGCGGCGCGTTCCAGCGCACGTTCGGCGGCGTGCAGCCGGTCGCCCGCCTCGTCGACGGCGGCCTGGATTTCGATGACGCTCTCGCTGCGGGCGGAACCACCGAC
The DNA here is from genome assembly GCF_046549075.1 of Amycolatopsis sp. lyj-84. Classification (NCBI taxonomy): domain Bacteria; kingdom Bacillati; phylum Actinomycetota; class Actinomycetes; order Pseudonocardiales; family Pseudonocardiaceae; genus Amycolatopsis; species Amycolatopsis sp. lyj-84. The sequence goes on along the minus strand of NZ_JAJPWO010000007.1, from coordinate 338,588 downwards.
AGCCCAGCGGGCGCCGAAGACGTCGCCCTCGGGCGTGACCGTGCTGACCTCGGGATACACCTCGACGAGGCGGCGCGCGGACTCCAGACCGTCCACAATGGCCACCCGGTCGAGCGCGTGCTCGACGGCGGAGCGCAGTGCGGGCGGCGCCGAAACCACTTCGCGTGCCCAGCGCGCGCCCTGGGGCAGCGACGGCCAAGCACTGGTGTCCACAACGGACCCGAGTCCGCCGAGCAGGATGCCCGCACGGCCGGAGTCGTTGTCCTTCAAGAACTTCAACGCGGCGAGCGCGTCGGCGCCGCCGTTGACCGCGACCGCGTCGGCGACCGGGCCGAGCGCCGCGGCCAGCGCGACCTCGTGGCCCGCCTCGACGGTGAGCAGCGCGGCCACCGAGCCGAGCAGTCCCGGCAGTTCGTGCTGCGCGCCGAGCAGCGCCCCGGCGCCGTCCTTGCGGCGCAAGCCCATCGACAGCGCCTCGACGCGGGCCTTCTCCGACGCAATCTCGCGCTCGGCGGTCCGCTCGGCCTTGACCAGTTCCTCGACCCGCGCCTTGGCGGCGTTGTTGGCCTCCACCGTGCGGTCGTGGTGGGCCTGGAGGTCGACGTCGTCGGATTCCTCGACGCCGCCCTCGGCCTTGGCTTCTTCGAGTTCCTCGACGGCGATCTCCGCGCGCTCGGCGGCCTCTTCGAGCGACACGGTGAGCCTGTCGATCTCGTCGGAGGTGGCACCGTTCTTGCTGCGCAGCGCCTCGACCTGTCCGGCGAGTTTCGCCAGCCCTTCCCGCCTGTCGGCGATGGCGCGGACGGCGGCCATGTGCGCGCGCTCGGCGGCCTGGACGAGGTGTTCGAGCTGTTCACGCTTCTGGACGGTCTCCGAAAGCACCATGCGTGCCTCGGCGACGGCCTCGTTGAGCTCCTGCTCCTGCTCGGCGACGTGCTCGGCCTCGGCGAGCAGCTCGTCGGGGTCGCGGCCGGTGCTCGCCTGCTGCACGTCGGACGACAGGTGCCGCTGACGCTCCAGCGCGAGCCGCACGGTGCCGCGCAACCGCTCCGTCAACGCGGAAAGCTTGTACCAAGTCTCCTGGGCCGCGGCCAGGCGCGGCGCGTCCTCGGCGAGCGAGGCCTCGAGCTCGGCTTCCTCGGCGGCGACGATCTCCAGTGCCTGCTCGACCTCGGTCCGGCGCTGACGGGCGACCCGCTCGTCGGCCTCTTCCTTGGCGAGGCCCGAGCGCTGGGTGACCAGGTCGTGGGCGAACAGCCGCAGCCGGGCGTCGCGCAGTTCGGACTGCACCCACTGCGCCTTGCGGGCGATCTCGGCCTGTTTGCCCAGCGGTTTGAGCTGGCGGCGGAGCTCGGTGGTGAGGTCGCCGAGCCGGTCGAGGTTGCCCTGCATGTTCGCGAGCTTGCGCAGGGTCTGTTCCTTGCGCTTGCGGTGCTTGAGGACGCCGGCGGCCTCTTCGATGAAGGCGCGGCGCTCCTCGGGCTTGGATTCGAGGATCGCCGAAAGCTGCCCCTGCCCGACGATGACGTGCATCTCGCGGCCGATACCGGAGTCCGACAGCAGCTCTTGGACGTCCATCAGACGGCAGCGGTCGCCGTTGATCTCGTACTCGCTCGCGCCGTCGCGGAACATCCGGCGGGTGATCGAGACCTCGGAGTACTCGATGGGCAGCGCGCCGTCGGCGTTGTCGATGGTGAGCGTGACCTCGGCGCGCCCGAGCGGGGCGCGGCCGGTGGTCCCGGCGAAGATGACGTCCTCCATCTTGCCGCCGCGCAGGTCCTTCGCGCCCTGGGTGCCCATGACCCAGCGGAGCGCGTCGAGGACGTTCGACTTGCCGGAGCCGTTCGGCCCGACCACACAGGTGATGCCCGGCTCGAAACGCAACGTCGTCGCCGAGGCGAAGGACTTGAAGCCCTTGAGCGTCAGGCTCTTCAGGTGCACGTCGTGCTGACCCCTCTAGGCTGCGGGAACCGGTCGTTCAATCGGGCCAGGCTACCTGTGCGCTCAGGGTGATCGTGGGACGCGGGGGCTTCAGCGCTCCACGAACCCGCGGATCCCGCCTTTCGCCGGCGACCAGCGCTCGACGACGCGATCCACACTACCGGGTGATTCTCCCGACCGTAGAGCGGTCAAAAGCCGCTCACAGTGTTCACGGACACCCTCCGCTACCACCTCGACACGGCCGTCGGCCAGATTGCCCGCGCTGCCCACGAGCCCCAGCTCGAGCGCCCGACTGCGGGTCCACCAGCGGAAACCGACACCCTGGACCCGGCCGTGCACCCACGCTGTCAGCCTGATGTGCGTTTCTTCCTCACTCACGACACCTATCGTGCACCATCCGAATGAACGCGGAGGGTGAACACAACGTTCGCCGTCGTTCGCAGACGGTGAAGCGGCGGTGATAATCTCCGCGCCGGGTCCCCACTTTGGGCTACCTCGCCCGGGTAGCCGGAGACGGCGCGCTGTTTCTCTCATCAGCCGTTTCAACTCCCCGAAGTCCCCCATCCGAGGAGCCAGCACATGCCCCGTCCCGACGGGTCTGATTCGAGCGCACGCGTGTCCGTGGCACCCCCGCGCGGCGCCACCGGCAAGCTCAACCGCGCCGGCTACGCCGTACTCGGCGTCAGCGGCCTCGTGGTGGCGACGGCCTTCGCCGCGATCGCCGAACTGGCGGGCCCCGGCGTCTCGGCCACCGCGGGCGGCACCGGCGTCCCCGGCGGGCAGGGCACGCCCGCCGGTGTCCAGCTGGTCCCCGGCAACGCCGTCCCCGGCGGCCCGATGACCGTCAGCGGCTCGCCGGTCCCCGGCGCGGCCTCCAGCTCCACCCCGCCGCCGACCACGGTGACCTCGGTCGGCCCGGACGGCAAGGAGACGACCAGCGTCGTCACCCCGCCCCCGGTGGTGCCGCCGAACCCGAACCCGGGCCCCGGCCCCGGTCCGGGCCCTGGCCCGGATCCCTCGCCGACGAAGCTGCCGCCCTCCTCGACGAAGACGACGCCGCCGACCACGCCTCCGCCCACCACGACACCGAAGCCGTCGACCGAGAACCCGCCGACGACAACCACCACCGGTGGTGGCGGTTCCAGCTCCAGTGGCGCCCCGGACTCGTCACCGGGCCGGTCCAGTGTCTCCGGTACCGACACGTCCACGAGCGCGGCTCGGTAGGCCTCACCACACGCTATGAAAGGCCCGTTACTTGCAAAATTTGCAAGTAACGGGCCTTTCATAGCATCCAGGACCGGACGAAAACCGCGCTCACATCTCGAACCGGTACCCCATCCCCGGTTCCGTCAGCAGGTGCCGCGGCCGCGAGGGTTCCGGTTCCAGCTTCCGCCGCAGCTGCGCCAGGTACACCCGCAGGTAGTGCGACTCGGTCTCGTACGAAGGACCCCACACCTCGTGCAGCAGCTGCTTCTGCGCCACCAGCCGTCCCCGGTTGCGCACCAGCAGTTCCAGCACGCCCCATTCGGTTTTGGTGAGGTGCACTTCCTTGCCGTCGCGGCGCACCTTCTTGGCCGCCAGGTCGATGCGGAACGATCCCGTGTCCACCACCGCGTCCGCACCGTCCACACTGGACGCCGCCGAACGCCGCACCGCCGCGCGCAGGCGTGCCAGGAGCTCGTCCATGCCGAAGGGTTTGGTGACGTAGTCGTCGGCGCCGGCGTCGAGGGCCTGCACCTTGTCGGCCGAGTCGCCGCGCGCGGACAGCACGATGATCGGCACCGTCGTCCAGCCGCGGAGCCCGGCGATCACTTCGGTGCCGTCGAGATCGGGCAGGCCGAGGTCGAGCACGACGACGTCGGGTTTGGTCTCGGCGACGGCCTTCAGCGCGGCCGTCCCGTCGTGCGCGGTGATCACCTTGTAGCCGCGGGCCGACAGGTTGATCCGCAGGGCTCGCACGATCTGTGGTTCGTCGTCGACGACCAGAACGGTCGCCGACGCGGTTTCTGCGTTCATCGCACCCGTTCCCCCTCTTCGTTGTCGAGAGCCTCGTCGTCGAAAGCGAGGAGGTTCTTTTCGGGATCCTGACCAACATATGCGGGCAGCGAGATGACGACGGTGAGCCCGCCGCCGGGCGTGTCCTCCGCCCGGATCCGCCCGCCCATCGCCTCGGTGAACCCCTTGGCGACCGACAGCCCCAGTCCCACGCCGGGCACGTTGTCCCGGTCTCCCCCGAGCCGCTGGAAGGGCGCGAACGCCGAGTCCGCAGTGCCCTTCTTGAGCCCCTTGCCGTGGTCGATGATGCGCAGTTCGACGTGCTCCGAATGCGTGCTGGCGCGCGCAGCCACCGGCTCGCCGGAGACGCCGTGCCGCAGCGCGTTGTCGATCACGTTCGCCACCACCCGTTCCAGCAGTCCGGGATCGGCGCAGACCGACGGCAGCCGCGCGTCGATCGCGACCACCACCGAATCCGAGTTGTCCACATTGGACAGGGCGTGCGAGACGACCTCGTCGAAGCCGACCGGGCGCAGATGCGGGCGGACCGCGCCGGTCGCCAGCCGGGAGGAGTCGAGCAGGTTGTCGATCAGCCCGGCGAGCCGGTCCGCCGACTCCTCGATCGCTTCCAGCAGTTCGTCCGTGTCCTCTTCGGACAGTGAGATGTCGGTCGCGCGCAGGCTGCCGATGGACGCCTTGATCGACGTCAGCGGCGTGCGGAGGTCGTGTCCCACGGCCGACAGCAACGCCGTGCGCAGTTCGGTCGCCTCGGCCTTGCGTTCGGCGCGGACGGCCGCCTTCGCCGTCCGCTGCTGCCGCAGCGCGAGCAACGCCTGCCCGGCGACGGCTTCCAGCACTCCCCGGTCCGAAGCGGGCAGCGCGCGTCCCCGCAGCGTCAGGTGGACGTCGGCGGTGACCGCGATGTCGGCGTCGGCCTGATCCGGGTCGGCGCAGGGATCCGTGCCGGCGCTCGCCACCCGTTTCCACTTCCCGTCCCGCTTTTCCAGCAGGGTCACCGAAGTCATCCCGAAGTTCTCGCGGACCTTCTCCAGCAGCCGCTCGATCGGGTTGGTGTGGGTGAGCACGGTGCGCGCGTACGAGGCGAGCAGCGCCGCCTCGGTCCGCGCCCGCGCGGCCTGGGTGGCCCGCCTCGCGGCGGTGTCGACGACGGCCGCGACGAGGATCGCCACCAGCACCATCGCGACCAGGGTGATCACGTTGCGCGGTTCGTGGACGGTCAGGTTGTACAGCGGCGGCGTGAAGAAGAAGTTCAGCAGCCCGGCCGAGAGCACCGCCGCGAGCAGCGCGGGCCCGAGCCCGCCCACCAGCGCGACCAGCACCGTCGCGAGCACGTAGTCGACCACGTCGGTGGAGAAGTCCAGCTGGTCCCGCAGCAGCACCCCGAGCAGGGTCGCCAGCGCCGGGAGCACCAGCGCGAGCGCCCAGCCCGACAGCCGCCGCGACGGCGTCAGCGGGCTCCGGGCGAACCGGGCGCGCAGCCGTCCGCCCGCCTGGGCGTGCGTGACCATGTGGACGTCGATCGGACCGGACCGCTGGACCACGGCCGCGCCGATGCCCTCGTCGAACAGCCTCGCCACCCGCGAACGCCGTGACGTGCCCACGACCAGCTGGGTCGCGTTCACCCCCTGCGCGAAGTCGAGCAGCGCCGTCGGCACGTCGTCGCCGACGACGGTGTGGAAGGTCGCGCCGACCTCTTCGGTCAGCTTCCGGTACTTGCCGACCGCCGTCGGCCCCATCCCGGCCAGCCCGTCCCCCCGCAGGATGTGCAGCACCTGCAGTTCGGCGCCCGCGCGGTTCGCGATCCGGCTCGCGCGGCGGATCAGCGTCTCGCTCTCCGGGCCGCCGGTGATGGACACGACCACCCGTTCGCGTGCTTCCCACGTGTCGGTGATCTTCTGCTCGGCCCGGTACCGCTGGAGGGCGACGTCGACCTGGTCGGCGACCCACAGCAGCGCGAGCTCCCGCAGCGCGGTGAGGTTGCCGGGGCGGAAGTAGTTGCCCAGCGCCGCGTCGATCCGCTCGGCGGGGTAGACGTTGCCGTGCGCGAGGCGCCGCCGCAGCGCCTCGGGCGTGATGTCGACCAGCTCCAGCTGCTCGGCCCGCCGCACGACCTCGTCGGGCACCGTCTCCTGCTGGGTGACGCCGGTGATCCGCTCGACGACGTCGTTGAGGCTCTGCAGGTGCTGGACGTTCACCGTGGAGAGGACGTCGATCCCGGCGGCGAGCAGTTCGTCGATGTCCTGCCAGCGCTTCTCGTTGCGCGAACCCGGCACGTTGGTGTGCGCGAGTTCGTCCACGACGGCGACCTCGGGCGCGCGGGCGAGCAGCGCGTCGAGGTCCATCTCCTCGAACTCGTGGTCCCGGTGCTCGGACCGGCGGCGAGGCATGGTCTCGAGCCCCTCGACGAGCTCCGCGGTCTTCTTGCGCCCGTGGGTCTCGACCAGGCCGACGACCACGTCGGTGCCCCGGTCGAGGCGGCGTCGCGCCTCGCCGAGCATCGCGAAGGTCTTGCCGACGCCCGGGGCGGCGCCGAGGTAGATCCTCAGCTCGCCCCGGCGCGGCTTGGTCGTGTTCTCGTCCACGTCTGTCAGTGTGCTCCTCCGGCCGCGTCGCGCACGGCCAAGTTGACCTTCAGCACAGTGACCCCCGGCGCACCGATCCCGGCGCCGCCCGTGTTCTCCGCCACGAGCTGCCGGACCTTCTCCTCGGAGAGGCCGGTGTTCCGCGCCACACGGGCGACCTGCAGGTCCGCGTAGGCGACGCTGATCGCCGGATCCATCCCCGATCCCGACGTCGTCACCGCGTCGGCGGGCACCTGCGACTCCTGGACCCCCTCGCGGGCGGCGATGAGCTTCTTGCGTTCCCCGATCGCGGCGACCAGGTCCTCGTTGTACGGGCCCTTGTTCGACGCGCCGGACGACGACGGGTCGCCGGGGCCGAGGGCGTCCTTCGAGCCCGCGGACGGCCGGTTGTGGAACCAGGGGTCCTTGGCCGGGTCGGCCGCGACCGGGTCGACGCCGATCAGGGACGAGCCGACGGCCTGCCCGTTCTGGGTGATGATCGAGCCTTCGGCGTTGTCTTGGAGGCCGGGGATCCGGGAGACCGCCCACACTCCCAACGGGTAGACGACACCCAGCAGGACCGTGAAGACGAGTAGGACACGCAGCCCGGCGAGGGTCTGCTTCAACAGTGCGTTCATGGGATTACCCGATTCCAGGGATGAGACGGACGAGCAGGTCGATCAGCCAGATCCCGAGGAACGGGCTGACGATGCCGCCGAGGCCGTAGACCAGCAGGTTCCGGCGCAGCAGGGCCGAAGCCGAGGACGGCTTGTACCGGACGCCGCGCAGGGCGAGCGGGATCAACCCGACGATGATCAGGGCGTTGAAGATGACCGCCGACAGGATCGCCGACTTCGGCGTCGCCAGGTTCATGATGTTGAGCGCGCCGAGCTGGGCGAAGATGCCGGTGAACATCGCCGGCAGAATGGCGAAGTACTTCGCGAGGTCGTTGGCGACGCTGAACGTGGTCAGCGCGCCGCGGGTGATCAGCAGCTGCTTGCCGATCTCCACGATCTCGATCAGCTTCGTCGGGTCGGAGTCGAGGTCCACCATGTTCCCCGCCTCCTTGGCGGCGGAGGTCCCGGTGTTCATCGCGACGCCGACGTCGGACTGCGCCAGCGCGGGGGCGTCGTTGGTGCCGTCGCCGGTCATCGCGACCAGCCGCCCGCCCTCCTGCTCCTTCTTGATCAGCGCCATCTTGTCTTCGGGCTTGGCCTCGGCGAGGTAGTCGTCGACACCCGCGTCCTGCGCGATGGCCTTGGCGGTCAGCGGGTTGTCCCCGGTGATCATCACGGTCTTGATGCCCATCGCGCGGAGCTGGACGAACCGCTCCTTCATCCCGGGTTTGACCACATCGGACAGCCGGATCACGCCGCGCACGAACGCTTTCGCGCCGTCGTACTCCGCGACCACCAGCGGGGTCCCGCCCTGCTGGCTGATCTCGTCGACGACCCGTTCGGTCTCGTCCGGCATGTCGCCGCCGCGTTCGCGGACCCACGCCCGGACGGAGGCGGTGGCCCCCTTGCGGACCTGACGCTCACCGATGTCGATACCGCTCATCCGCGTCTGCGCGGTGAACTCGACGAAGTCCGCGAGCTTCTCGTCGTCGGACGCCGTCTCCGGGAGCCCGTGCTCCCTCGCGACGAGTTCGACGATGCTGCGGCCCTCCGGCGTGCCGTCGGCGAGACTGGACAGCCTCGCCGCTTTGGCGATGTCGTCCGGAGTGGACGTTCCGACCGGGACCAGCTCGGTGGCCTTGCGGTTGCCGAAGGTGATCGTGCCGGTCTTGTCCAGCAGCAGCGTCGAGACGTCGCCTGCGGCCTCGACCGCGCGGCCGCTCGTCGCGAGCACGTTGCGCTGCACCAGCCTGTCCATCCCGGCGATGCCGATCGCGGACAGCAGTGCGCCGATCGTGGTCGGGATCAGGCAGACCAGCAACGCGGTCAGGACGATCACGGACTGCTGGCTGCCGGAGTAGCCCGCCATCGGCTGCAGCGCCACGACGGCGAGCAGGAAGATGATCGTGAGCGTCGAGAGCAGGATCGTCAGCGCGATCTCGTTCGGCGTCTTCTGCCGGGAAGCGCCTTCCACCAAGGCGATCATGCGGTCCACAAAGGACTCGCCGGGTTTGGTGGTGATCTTCACGACGACGCGGTCCGAGAGCACCGTGGTGCCGCCGGTGACCGCGCACCGGTCGCCGCCCGATTCGCGGATGACCGGGGCCGACTCGCCGGTGATGGCCGATTCGTCGACGGTCGCGATGCCCTCGACGACGTCGCCGTCACCCGGGATGACCTGACCGGCCTCGACGACCACGAGGTCGCCGACGCGCAGGTCGGCACCCGGCACGTTCTCCTCGTCGCCGTCCTCGGTGAGGCGGCGCGCGATGGTCTCCTTCTTGCTGCGCCGCAGGGTTTCCGCCTGCGCCTTGCCCCGGCCCTCCGCGACGGCCTCGGCGAGGTTCGCGAACAGGACGGTGAACCACAGCCAGATCGTGATGAGGATGGTGAACACGCTCGGGTCGGTGACGGCGAAGACCGTCGTCAGCGCCGAGCCGATCCACACCACGAACATGACCGGGTTGGCCAGCTGGTGCTTGGGGTTCAGCTTGCGCAGCGCCTCCGGGAGGGAGGTCAGCAGCTGGCGGGGACTGAAGATCCCGACACCGACCCGGCCGGTGTTCTCCACCTGGTGCTGCGACAGTTCTTCAGGGGTTCGTTCTCGAGTGACGGTCATGCGAGTGCCTCTGCGATGGGCCCGAGCGCGAGCGCCGGGATGAAGGTGAGGGCCGCGACGAGCACGATCGTGCCCGCGAGCATCGTGCCGAAGAGCGGTCCGGTGGTGGGCAGCGTGCCCGCGGTCTCCGGGACCTTCCGTTGCGAGGCAAGGGATCCGGCCAGGCACAGCACGGCGATGATCGGGATGAACCGGCCGAGCAGCATCGCCACCGACAGCGAGGACTGGAACCAGTCGTTCGTCACGGTGAGCCCGCCGAACGCGCTGCCGTTGTTGTTGCCCGCCGAGGCGTAGGCGTAAAGAACTTCGGAGAGGCCGTGCGCGCCCGAGTTCGTCATGGCGGCCGGGGTGTCGGCCAGCGTGAGCGCGATACCGGAGCCGAGCAGGACCACGGTCGGCATCGCCAGCATGGCGACGGCCGCGCAGGTGACCTCGCGCTTGCCGAGCTTCTTGCCCAGGTACTCCGGGGTCCGGCCGACCATCAGCCCGGCGAGGAACATCGCGATCACGGCCATCACCAGGATGCCGTAAAGACCGGTGCCCACCCCACCCGGCGAGATCTCGCCCAGCAGCATGTTGAGCAGGACCCCGCCGCCGCCGAGCCCGCTGTAGCTGTCGTGCGCGCCGTTGACCGCGCCGGTCGACGTGCCGGTGGTCGCGGTGGCGAACAGCGAGCTCAGGCCGATGCCGAACCGCTGTTCCTTGCCTTCCAGGTTCGCCCCGGCGGCCAAGGACGCGGGACCGCTCGCGTGGGCTTCGGACAGCCAGGTCACCGTGAGCATCGCGGTGAACAGCGTGGCCATCACCGAGAGCAGGACGTAGCCCTGTTTGGTGTTGCCGACGAGCTTGCCGAACGTCCGGGTCAGCGAGACCGGGATGACCAGGATCAGGAAGATCTCGATCAGGTTGGTCCAGGCGCTGGGGTTCTCGAAGGGGTGGGCGGAGTTGGCGTTGAAGATGCCGCCGCCGTTGGTGCCGAGTTCCTTGATGGCTTCCTGACTCGCGGCTGGCGCCAAGGCGATCTTGCTGGTGCTACCGTCGGGATTGAGGACGTCGACACCGCTCTTGAGGCTCTGGACGACGCCGAGCGCGATCAGTGCGATCGCGGCCACGAACGCGATCGGCAGCAGGATCCGGATCGTGCCGCGGGTCAGGTCCACCCAGAAGTTGCCGAGACGGTCGGTCTTCGCGCGGACGAACCCGCGGACGACCGCGACGGCGACCGAAAGGCCCACGGCGGCGGACAGGAAGTTCTGCACGGTCAGCCCGGCCATCTGGACGAAGTGGCCCATGGTCGCTTCGGGGCTGTAGGACTGCCAGTTCGTGTTGGTCACGAAGCTGACGGCGGTGTTGAAGGCGACCGCCGGCGAGACCGGTTCCTTGCCGAGGCTCCACGGCAGGATCGACTGCAACCGCTGAAGCAGATACAGGAAGACGACGGAGACGAACGAGAAGCCGATCACGGCGGACGCGTAGGTCTTCCAGTGCTGTTCCGATCCGGGGTTCACCCGGAACAGGCGGTACAGGCCGCGTTCGGCCTTGGTGTGCTTCTCGATCGAAGACACAGTGAAGACGCGCGCCATGTAATCGCCGAGTGGCCGGTAGACCACCGCGAGCGCGACGAGGAGGAGGCCGGCCTGCAAGAGGCCGGCCATGACGTCTGACATCAGAATTTCTCCGGCCTGACCAGTGCGATGAACAAATAGACGATCAGCCCCAGCGCCAGCAGTCCGCCGACGACGTTGGCCACGGTTCCCGTGCCGGTCACAGCTTCTCCAGACCGCGCAGGGTCAGAGCGAGAACCACGAATACGCCGATCAGGAGCACGGCGTAGAGCAAGTCGGCCACTAGGCACCTCTCAGGACAGGTCACCCCATCGGTGACCAGGACCTCGCAACAGTGCGCTGGTTACGGGCCTTCGAGACCTCTGCCTGACGGCCTCTTGATGCCCCGATCGGGTGCCTTTACGACTTCTTGATGCCCGGTGACCTGTCCCACAGACGGTGACGCACTGCGGACGGAGCGTGCAATTCGGGCAGACAAGCCGGTCGATGCGTGTTACACCAGTGTTACGGATAGTTGTATGTGCTAACTAATCACCAGGAGGTAGCGATGTGCGGAATCGCAGGGTGGGTCTCCTTCGACACGGATCTGACTCAGCGCCGGGAGGTCGTCGACGCGATGACCGAGACCATGGCGTGCCGTGGTCCTGACGACTCGGGCACCTGGGTCCGGCCGAACGTGGCGCTGGGCCACCGCCGTCTCGCGATCATCGATCTGCCGGGCGGCAGGCAGCCGATGGCCGAAGCCGGACTGGCCGCCATGGTCTACAGCGGCGAGGCGTACAACTTCACCGAGCTCCGCCAGGAACTTTCCCAGCGGGGCCACAAATTCGAGACCGACAGCGACACCGAGGTCGTGCTCCACGGCTACCTGGAGTGGGGCGACGAGGTCGTCGATCACCTCAACGGCATGTACGCCTTCGCGATCTGGGACGAGCGCGACGAGAAGCTCGTGATGATCCGCGACCGCATGGGCATCAAGCCGTTCTACTACTACCCGACCTCGGACGGCGTCCTGTTCGGCTCCGAGCCGAAGGCGATCCTCGCCAATCCCTTGGCGCGCAAGGTGGTCGACACCGACGGCGTGCGCGAGCTGATGTCCATGACCAAGACGCCGGGCTGGTCGCTGTGGAAGGGCATGTACGAGGTCGGGCCGGGCACGATCGTCACCGTCGACCGTTCCGGGATCCGCACGCGGACGTACTGGAAGCTCGACGCGAAGCAGCACACGGACGACCAGGAGACCACGGTCGAGCGGGTCCGCGAGCTGATGACCGACATCGTCCACCGCCAGCTGATCGCGGACGTGCCCCGCTGCGTCCTGTTGTCCGGCGGGCTCGACTCCAGCGCCGTCACCGGTCTCGCGGCGGCGCGGCTGGCCGAGCAGGGCGAGCGGCTGCGCACGTTCTCGGTCGACTTCCAGGGCCAGGAGGAGAACTTCCAGCCGGACGAGGTGCGGGACACCCCGGACTCGCCGTTCATCCGCGACGTCGCGGACCTGGTCGGCTCCGAGCACCAGGACGTCATCCTGAACCCCGCCGAACTCAGCGACCCCGAGATCCGCCGCAAGGTGCTGACCGCGCGGGACATCCCGGCCGGGCTCGGCGACATGGACACCTCGCTGTACCTGCTGTTCAAGGCGATCCGCGCGGAGTCGACGGTGGCGCTGTCCGGCGAGTCCGCCGACGAGGTCTTCGGCGGCTACCGCTGGTTCCACGACGAAGCCGCGGTGAACTCGGGAACGTTCCCCTGGCTCGCCTTCCGGATGGGGCTCACCAGCGAGCGGGGTGCGTTGCTGCGCGAGGACGTCCGGACCAAGCTGGACCTGCCCGGTTACATCGCCGACCAGTACAGCACCGCCGTCGCCCAGGTCGAACACCTCGACGGGGAGAGCGAGCAGGACCGGAAGATGCGGACGGTCTGCAACCTCCACCTCTCCCGGTTCGTGCGGATGCTGCTGGACCGCAAGGACCGGGCGTCGATGGCCGTCGGGCTCGAGGTGCGGGTGCCGTTCTGCGACCACCGCCTCGTCGAGTACGTCTACAACACGCCGTGGTCGCTGAAGACGTTCGACGGCAGGGAAAAGAGCCTGCTGCGGCACGCCACGAAGCACGTCCTGCCCGCTTCGGTGCGTGACCGGGTCAAGAGCCCGTATCCGTCCACTCAGGACCCGGGCTACGCGGCGGCGTTGCAGCAGCAGGCCAAGGAGGCCCTGACCGAACGGGACAACCCGGTGTTCTCCCTGGTGGACCGGGACTGGCTGCACCGGGTGTCCGAAGTGGACCCGGCGACGATGTCCTCGGCCCAGCGCTCCGGCATCGACCGGGCGCTGGACCTCTACCACTGGTTCGATCTGTATCAGCCTGAACTGCAGCTGGACTGAGGTTTCGGTCCGCCGCCGTCTCAGCGACGGCGGCGGACCGTTCCCCCTACCGCGACACCCCCGAGCACCGCGGTCGCGGCGAGCAGGATGCCCGCCTCGGTCCACTGGAACCGCCAGAACCGGCTGGTGGGCTGGTAGACGGTGAAGTCCTGATAGCCCGCCGCCAGAGCGCACTCGCTCTTCCCCAGCCCCAGCGGGCAGCCGGGCACGTCGTCCAGCGAACTCATCTCGCGGCCGTCCGGCGCGACCCTGCCCACCTCGATGATCAGAGCCCCCGTCGCGGCCGGATCGGGACCGAGCGTGCGCACCGGCTCGGCGTAATTCGGCCTCAGGACGAGCAAGGCGATCGCGGCCGCGAGGAACACCGCGACCGTGATCGCGATGGCGGGCAAGGTCTTGCGCACCAGCACCCCGGCGGCCGTACCGAGGGTGAAGGCGAACAGCCACCAGGCGGCGGGCGCGATCCCGACCGCACCGAAGTAGGACGTCTCGACGAAGGTCTGCGCCTTGCCGGGGAACAGTTCCAGCCACCGGCCGAACATCTGCCCCGACGCGAGCCCGGCCAGCGTCGCGCATCCGGCGAGGACGCCGAACTTGACGGCCAGCCAGTGCCCGCGGCCGATCGACTGCGTCCACGCGAGCTGATGGGTGTTGCGCTCGTACTCCCTGGCGAGCAGCGGAGCGCCCCAGAAGACACCCGCCAGCAACGGAACGAACGGCAGCATCGCGATCAGCGGGTAGATCTTCTGGTAGAGATCCTCCAGCCCCGCGTCGTACTCGCGGCACGGGGTGCCGCCTCCGTGACAGTACAAGGAGATCTCGCCGTTCGAGGCGTCCTTGGCGATCTGCGCGGACATGAGCAGGACGCGACAGAGCACGGCGAGGAACCCCAAGGTGACGAGCAGCTGAGTGCGGTGCTGCCGCCAGGTGAGCCAGAGCAAGGAATATCCCTTTCTAGGAGCGGCGTCGGATGGCGAAGGTCGCGGCGACGACGAGCAGGAGCGAGACGCCCGTCAGGATCGCGGCTTCGGTCCACTGGAAACGCCAGTACCAGTCCTGCGGCAGGACCTTGAGCGCGGTGATCTCACCGGCGGCGTCCCGGACCATCTCCACCACCCGGCCGGTGGGTTCCGAACTCAGGGGGACGAGCTCGGGTTCCGCGTAGGAGTCCCGGAAGTTGCTCACGCCGATCATCAGGCCGACGGTCACCGCGATGGTGACGGCGATGGCGGGCAGGGTCTTGCGGAGGAGCGCGCCCGCGGCGGTGCCGAGCACGAATCCGAAGAGCCACCACGCGCCGGGAGCGACGCCGGTCATCGCGAACAGGACGGGATTGTCGAAGCGACTGGTGAAGGCCGTGTCGCCGCGATCGGTCGGGAAGACCTCCACCCAGCGCTGCATCATCGCGCCGAACGCGAGACCGCCCAGGGTGGCGAGCACGGCGAGGAACCCCAGTTTCACGCCGAGCCAGCGGAACCGCGAGATCGACTGGGTCCAGGCGAGTTTCGTGGTGCCGCGTTCGAACTCGGCCGCGACCAGCGGCGCGCCCCAGAAGACGCCGATCGCCACCGGCACGACCTGCAGCCAGGAAAGGTAGGTGTACAGGTCTTTGAAGAGCTTCGCCGGATCAAGACTGTCCGCCGCGGCGTTCCCGTTGATCAGCAACAGGATCCCGACGACGACCAGCAGGCCCGCCGTGATCAGGAGTTGCATGCGGTGCTGGCGGTAGGTGAGCCAAAGCATCGTCGCCCCTTACGCCGAAGCCAGTGTCGGGCGAGGCAGGCTCGCGGATTCGGGTCGCCGGAGGTAGGCGAGGACGAGCTCCTCCAGGTTCGCGGGCCTTTCGGTCCACTGTGGACCGAGCGGGACCGGTCCGGTGCGGGCGAAGACGGTCGCCTGCCGTCCGGCTCGCGCCTCGTCCACGACCGCGACGCGTTTGGCCAGCGCGTCGGCCTCCTCCGCGGGCACGGAAAGGATCCGGTGCCCGGCGACGAGTTCGTCGATGTCGCCGCTGACCTGGACGCGGCCGCCGTTGAGGACGATCAGCCAGTCGCAGGTGTTCTCCAGATCGGAGACGACGTGCGAGGAGAGCAGGACGGTCATGCCGGTTTCGGCGACCGCCTCCATCAGCCCGCGCATGACCTCGTGGCGGGCCAGCGGGTCGAGGTTCGCGAGCGGCTCGTCGAGTACCAGCAGGTCCGGGCGTTTCGCGAGCGCGAGGGTGAGCGCGACCTGCGCGCGCTGCCCGCCGGACAGCTTGCCGACCTTGTGTTTCAAGGGAAGCCGCAGCGAATCGATGCGTTTGAGCGCGAACTCGTCGTCCCAGCCGGGGTTGAGGCGCCTGCCGAACTCAAGCATCTCGGCGATGCTGAAGCCGGGGTACAACGGCTTGTCCTGGGCGAGGAACGCGGAGGTTCCTTGGATCGAGACCGAACCGACGGTCGGGTCGAGCAACCCGACGGCCAGATGCAGGAAGGTCGTCTTGCCGGCGCCGTTGGGCCCGACGAGGGCGACGACACGTCCTTTCGGGACGGAGAGGGAGCAGTCGCGCAGCGCCCACTTGCGGCGGTAACTCTTGCCGAGGCCGGTGGCCTCGATGACGGGTTTATCGGTCATGCGGATCGCTCTCCTCGAAAGCCATCGACCATCACCGAGGTGAACAACGCCTCGACGTCTTCCTGATCCAGACCGGATTCCCTCGCGTCGCGGACCCAGACCCCCAGGCTCTTCCGCAACCGCGTGTGCTCCGCGAACGAAGCGCCTCCCAGCGTTTTCTGGACGAAGGTGCCGAGGCCCGGCTTTCCCTCGACGAGCCCTTCTCGCTCCAGCTCGCGATAGGCCTTGAGGACGGTGTTGGGGTTGATCGCCAGCTCGGCGACCACCTCCTTCGCCGTCGGCAGCCGGTCCCCCGGCTCCAGCAATCCCAGCCGGAGGGCGTTTTTGACCTGCTGGACGAGCTGGACGTACGTCGCGACGCCCGAGCCCTTGTCCAGGTGGAAGGTGACCACTGGCAACACCCTTTCACTAATTAAGTAGTGAAAGGGTGGAGGACGGCGGGCATGCTTGTCAAGCCGGAACCTGGCGAGAAGACAGGAGAATCCCGTGAGCACCTCCCCGCCGAGGATTCGCGTCGCGGCCTACGTCATCCGACCGCTACCACGGCCCGAGCTCCTGATCTTCGAGCACGTCGACGCTCCCAAAGCCGGGCGACAAGTCCCAGCCGGAGGAGTCAAGGCTGACGAAGGTCTTCCGAAGGCGGTGCTGCGAGAAGTCGCCGAGGAAACCGGACTGACCGGTGTCACGATCGTCCGGGCGTTGACGACCGAGGACAAACCCCACCCCGAGACCGGACGATCACGCCGTACCACCTACTTCCACCTGGTGGCGCCTACCGGCACGGCCGATGACTGGATACATCGTGTCGAGGGGACAGGCGGCGACACCGGTATGACGTTCGCCTGCCGGTTCCACGTGCTTCCGTTGCGGTATCCGCTGGCCGACGACCAGGACGCCTGGCTCGGCCTGATCGATCCCGCGTTGGCCACCGGCCCCGCGCGGCGCGAGTAGTCCTCTACTCGCGGAAAGTCCTGGCATGGGCGGGCCGGTCGCGGCCCGCCCACCCATCCCCCAGGACGTCGCCGGAAGACGGCGACGAGAAACCCCAGCCCCAGTCAAGAAGAAGCGCCAGTCCGACGACACGGGGGAAGACGTCGAGCTGGCACTACCCCCAACCCCCACCGCCGTTAGAAGGCGGTGCCTGTGCAAGTTGAAGGTGTCCACCGTCGTACCGGAACCGAATGGGGGGTCCTGCCCGTCTTGTTGGTTGGGCACGGTTCCGGCGACGGGTCCTCGGTGGACACCCGGCAACTATCGCGGCGGCCGGATGCAGGGCGCTTGCACTACGCTTGCAGGCTCTGACGATGGTGGGCGGAGGTGGCCGGGTGGAGTTCCGCGTCCTCGGCGCCGTCGAGGCGTGGGCCGGTGACGGTCAGGTCGATCTCGGCTCGCCCAAACAACGGCTCGTACTGGCGGTTCTGCTGCTGGAGGCGGGTAAACCGGTACCGCGTGACCGGATCATCGACCTGCTGTGGCCCGAAGAGCCACCGGCGAGCGCCCGGAACACCGTTCAAGCGCTGGTGTCCCGGCTGCGGGCGGTGTTCCGCGGCGCGGGCGGGCCGGAGATCGTCTCCGAGGGGACCCGTTACCTGCTCAGGGTCGAGCCGCGCGAGGTCGACCTGCACCGCTTCACCGAGCTGACGGCGCAAGCCCGCAAGGCCGACGACGAAACCGCCGTCGACCTCTTCGACGAGGCGCTCGGGCTGTGGCGCGGCGAGGCGTTGTCCGACGTCGTGAGCGGCGAGGTCGCCCAGCGGCTCCGCGGTGGCATGAACGAAGCACGCTGGACGGCGCTGGAAGATCGTGCCGAAGCGCAGTTGCGGCTCGGCCGAGGCCGTCAGGTCCTCGCGGAACTGATCGAACTGGTCGCCGCGCAGCCGTTGCGGCAGCGGTTCGTCGGGCAGCTCATGCTCGCGCTGCACCGCGAAGGCCGCACCGACGACGCCCTCGAGGCATTCCGCTCCCTGCGCGACAGGCTGGGCACCGAACTCGGCCTCGATCCCTCGCCGGAGCTGCGGAAACTCGAAACCGCCATCCTCGCCGCCGATCCCGCTCTGGAACCGGCCGCGGCCTCGGTCAAACCCGAGCCGGTCCGCCCGGCGCAGCTGCCGCACGACGTCCGGGGGTTCGCCGGGCGCGCGGCCGAGCTGGAGCGGCTCGACGAGGCGACCCGTCACGCGGGCGAGGGCACCGACATCTGGGTGATCAGCGGGACCGCGGGCGTCGGCAAGACCGCGCTCGCGGTCCGCTGGGCCCATCGCGTCCGCGACGCGTTCCCCGACGGGCAGCTCTACCTCGACCTGCGCGGATTCGACCCCGACCACGAACCGCTCACCCCGGCCGTCGCGCTCACCCAGCTCTTGCAAGCGCTCGGCACCGCGCCCAAGGCCATCCCGCCGGACACCGACACGCGGGCCGCGCTCCTGCGTTCCCTCCTCGCCGACAACAAGGTCCTGCTGGTCCTCGACAACGTGCGCGACACCGGTCAGGTGCTGCCGTTGCTGCCGCCGTCGGGCACGGTCCTGGTCACCAGCCGCCAGCGGCTCGGCGACCTCATCGCCCGCACCGGCGCCCGGGCGCTCCCGCTGTCCGTCCTGCCCGCCGAAGACGCGCGGCATCTGCTGGAAGCCGTGCTCGGCAGCGAAACCGTCGCCGCCGAGGCGGGCGCGGCGGCGGAGCTGGCCCGGCTGTGCGGGCATCTCCCGCTCGCCCTCCGGATCGCGGCGGCCAACCTCGGCGCGAGCGGTGAACCCGAGATCGCCGAATTCGCCCGCGAGCTGGCCGGTGGCGACCCGCTGGCGGAACTGACCGTCGACGGTGCCGAGGAAAGCGCCGTGACCACGGCGTTCGGCGTCTCCTACCGGGCGCTTCCCGAAGAGCACCGCCTGCTGTTCCGACGGCTCGCGCTGGTCCCGGGCCAGACGTTCACCGCCTCCGCCGCCCAGGCGCTGACCGGCGCGACGCGGGGCAACCAGCTGCTCAAGGCACTCGCCGCGGCTCATCTGATCGAGCGCTACACCCCGGGGCGCTACCGGTTCCACGACCTTCTCCGCAGTTTCGCGGCAGGCCGCACGCTGTCGGAGGACACGAAGTCCGATCGCGACGCCGCGGAGAGGCGGCTCTTCGAGAGCTATCTGACCACCGCCGACGCCGCGGGCCGCGTCCTCATCCCGCATTTTCTTCGCCTGCCGCGCGAAGAACCGGAGGACAAACCCTTCGCCGACACCGAAGAGGCGCTGGCCTGGCTCGACGCCGAGTGGCCGAACCTCGCCGCCGCCGTCGAGCACGGCGCCGAACACGGGCCACCCGAGTTCTCCTGGCACCTCGCCGACGCGCTCCGCGCCTTCTTCCACCAGCGTGGCCATCACGCGGAATGGATCGACACGGCCTCGACGGCGCTCAAGGCCGCCCGCCGCAGCGACGCCGGACAAGCCCAAGCGGCGATGCATCTGAGCATCGCGCTCGCCTGCGTCAACAGCGGCCGCTACGACGAGGCACGCGAACACCTCACCAGCGCCTTGCGCGGCGACCTCCTCGAAGGCTGGGACGCCGGTCGCGCGGCCGTGCTCAACAACTTGAGCGCCGTGCACCAGCGCCTCGGCGATCCGCAGGAGGCGATCCGCTGCGGGCTGGAATCCCTGCGGCTGTGCGAAGAGCTGTCCATGCCGGGTATCTCGATGGCGCTGGCGAACCTCGGTTTCCCGTACTGGCAGACAGGTCAGCTCGACGAGGCGCTCGCCAACTTCACCCGCGCGCTCGCGGTCGCCGAACGGGACGGCGCCCGGTTCAGCGTCGCGGTGCTGCTGGTCGACCTCGGCACCGTGCACCGCGATCTCGGCCTGCCCGACGACGCCTACGACTTCTACACCCGCGCGCTCGCGGCCAACCGCGAACTCGGCTACACCTACGGCGAGGCCACTGCCCTGTCCGGCCGGGCCGTCCTCGAAAGCATGCGCGACCCGAGCGAGCAGAACCGCGCGGACGCGCTCGAAGCCGTCGAACTCACCCGCAAGATCGGCGACCGGGGCACCGAGGCGTGGACACTCGTCGGACTCGGCGAAGTCTGCCTGCGGCTCGGCCTGCCCGAGGAGGCCGCCGAGCATCAGCGGCTCGCGTTGTCGATCGCGCGGACGACCAGCTTCTTCTGGTGTGAGGCCGCCGCGCGGACCGGGCTCGCGGAAACGCTGCTGGAACTCGGAAAGCTCGAAGAGGCCAGGACACACGGCGAGCTGGCGCTGGAACTCGCCGCACGCTCCGGCTACCGGCCTGTCGAGGAACGCGCGAAGCTGATCCTGGACAAGCTCTAGCCGCGCGGCTTCTCGTACGACCTGACGCTGCCGGCGATCGCCGCCATGCTCGCCGTCAGGATGCTGAAGATGACCGCCAGCGCGATGGCGACGCCGTTGCTCTTGTCGAAGCCGAAGATCCACTTGAGCTGAGCGTCGAGGGGCGTGCCCCACAGCAGCGGTGCCGCGATGAGCATCGCCACCGCGAAGAGCGCGCACAGTCCGAACAGTGTCCACGCGCCGGAAATCCTGCGGGCGAACGTGAATCCCGCCGTGACCACCAGCGCGCCGGTGCTGATGACGCCGAAGGCCACGTTCTGCATCTCCACGCCGGACCACTGACCGGTCGCCCCGTTGGCGTGGACGACGTTGTAGAGCACGAACCAGACGAGCATCCCGGCGGTGAGCAGCGCCAGGCTCCCGGCGATCATCGCCGCCGCGGCGTTCGCCCTCGGCTTGGACGGCGGCTGACCATACGGCTGCATCGCACTCCTCACGCTTCCGGCGACCCGAACCCGCCGCCCCTCGAGATCCGCGATCACTGTAGCCAAACGGTGTCGATGGTGGCGGTCGTGGCAGCAAGCTGCCTTCCAGGCGACCACGGTGCCGAATCGTGGTGGGTCTCGTGAGTGGCTAGGACGGTTATCGAGGAGAAGGGCAAACGTGGCGTGCTCGTGCCGTTTTCGGTGTCGGTCGTGGGGTGGGTGTGGTGAAAGCCTCGTTCGCAACGGTGAAGGCCACACCAGCCTCCTGGGACGTCGCGAACACGCCATGTTTGCCCTGCCACCCAAGAGAACCGCCCTTACCACTCACGAGGCACGTGAGTCAGACGCGTACCTCGTCCACCCTGACTGGGCGGCGTTCCCGGCGGGAGACCTCGCACGCCTCGGCGATGTAGAACGCCTCCAGCGCGTCCGCCGCTCCGCACGGGCTCGGCGCGCGACCGGCCGCGACGTCGAGGAAAGCCTTCAGCTCACTGATGTACGCGGGCCGGAAGCGTTCCATGAAACCGGGATAGGCCGGACCGGGCAACGGCTGGACGCCGGGTTCCACCGAGGTCAGCGGCGCGCGATCGTCCAGGCCCACCACGGCGTTCCCCGCCGAGCCGAGTACTTCCAGTCGGACGTCGTAGCCAGCGCCGTTGTAGCGCGTCAGCGAGACGACGGCCAGCGTTCCGTCGTCCAGGGTCAGGGTCGCGGCCGCGGTGTCGACGTCACCGGCGTCGGCGAAGAACTGCTCGCCCTTGTTCGTCCCGACGGCGTAGACCTCGACGACCTCACGGCCGCTGACGTACCGGACGACGTCGAAGTCGTGCACTCCGCAGTCCCGGAACAGGCCACCGGAATGCGCGACGTACTCCGCGGGCGGCGGCGCCGGGTCCAGGGTGGTCGCGCGCAAGGTGTGCAGCCAGCCGAGCTCTCCCGACGCCACCGCGGCCCGGGCGGCCGCGTAGCCGGCGTCGAACCGGCGCTGGAAGCCGATCTGCACCGGTACGTCCGAACCGGAGATCTTGTCGATCACCGCGAGCGTGCCCGGGATGTCGGCGGCGACCGGCTTTTCGCAGAACACCGGGATCCCCGCGTCGACCGCCGTGAGGATCAGTTCCGGATGCGCGTCCGTCGCCGCGGCGATCACCAGTCCGTCCAAAGAGGACGCGAAAAGCGCGGGGATGTCCGCCGCCGCTTCGACGCCGAGTTTCGCCGCGGCCGCCTGGGCGCGGCCGGCGTCGACGTCGGCGACGACCACGGAGGAAACCTCGTCGAAGCTCTTCAAGGTCTCGGCGTGCGAAGTGCCGATCCGGCCGGTGCCGGCGAGTCCCAACCTCATTCTCGCAACCTTCCTAGAGTGCGGTGGTGGTCGATCGGACCACCAGCGACGGGTGCAGCAGATGCCGGACCGGTTCGGTACGTTCGCCCCGGACCCGTTCGAGCAGCGCTTCGACGGCCAGCCGCCCCATTTCCGTTCGCGGCTGGTCCACAGTGGTCAGTGAGAGGTGCCGCAGGGCGGCCAGTGAGGTGTTGTCGTAGCCGACCACGGAGACGTCTTCGGGGACCCGCAGGCCCGCCTCTTCCAGCGCGGAGATCGCGCCGACGGCGTTGAAGTCGTTGCCCGCCAGCAAAGCCGTCGGCAGCTTCTCGCGCGGGTGGTCGCCGAGCAGCTCGTGCACGGCCTTCTCCCCGGCGGTGTCGGTGTGTTCGCTGCGCACGATGAGCGGATGCAGCCGATGGCGCCGCATGGCCTGCTGGTAACCCCGCCGCCGGGCGGCCGCGCCGGCGGCGACCCCACCGTCCAGATGGGCGATCCGGCGGTGCCCCAGCGAAACCAGATGCTCGACGGCGAGCGCGGCGCCCGCCTCGCCGTCGTCGTTCACCGTGTCCACCCCCGGAACACGCGAGGTGCGCGACACCAGGACGACCGGGCATTGGGCGGCCGCTTCCTCGATCGCCGACGTCGGCACCACCGGTGACAACAGGATCACCCCGGCGGGCCGGAAGGACAGCAGGCTCTTCAGCGCGGACCGCTCGCGCGCGGGACTACGGCCGCCGGTATTGAGGATCAAGTGGAATCCGGCCGCTTCGGCCGCCGCGTCGAGCCCCTCGACGACGTCGGCGAAGAACGCGTTGCGGAGATCGGAGACCATCACGCCGAGGACGGTCGAAGTCCGGCTGGCCAGCGACCTGGCCATCGCGTGCGGCTCGTAACCCAGTTCGTGTGCCGCGCACAGCACCCGCGTCCGCCGTTCGTCGGAGACGTTCGGCGCGTTCCGCATCACCAGCGACACGAGCGCGCGGGACACCCCCGCTTTCGCGGCGACGTCCTCCATCGTCGGTCGCGCCATTTCCAGCCTCCCCTGCCCTTGACTTTACTGTGACGGACGCTACAAGATTAGAGCGCTCTAATCAATAGAGCGCTCTAATCCGCTCCCCGTCCCCGCTCTGGAGGCCGCCGATGACATCCCGGATCCGAATCGCCGCCGCCCCGATCTCCTGGGGCGTATGCGAAGTCCCCGGCTGGGGTCGCGTTCTCGACGCGGGGACCGTGCTGGGCGAAATGGCGGAGCTGGGGGTCCGCGCGACCGAACTCGGCCCTCCCGGCTACCTGCCGCGAGACCCGGCCGCGCTGCGGGAGCTGCTCGGCGGGTACGGGCTCGACCTGGTCGGCGGCTTCCTCGCCGTCGCCCTGCACGAGAACCCCGGCGCCGCGCTGGCGGCGGCCGAGGAGTCCGCCGCGCTGTTCGCCGCGTGCGGTGGCGACATGCTCGTCCTCGCCGCCGCGACCGGTCTCGACGGCTACGACGACCGGCCCCAGCTGAGCGAAACCGAATGGGCGACGCTGATCGAAACCTCCGGCGAGATCAGGGAAATCGCCGCGCGCCACGGGCTGCGCACCGTGCTGCACCCGCACGTCGGGACCCATGCGGAAACCGAGGAAGAGGTCGAGCGTTTCCTCGCCGATTCCGACCTTCCGCTGTGCCTGGACACCGGGCATCTCCTGATCGGCGGGACCGATCCGGTCTCGCTGGCCAAGCGTTACCCCGAACGGATCGGTCACCTGCATCTCAAGGACGTGCGCGGCGAACTCGCCGAAGACGTCCGCGCCGGAAGGCTTCCCTACACCGAGGCGGTGGGCAAGGGTTTGTACGTCCCGCTCGGTGACGGGGACGTCGACATCGAAGCGATGGTCAGGTTCGTCCACGAGGCGGGCTATGACGGGTGGTACGTGCTCGAACAGGACACCGCGCTGAGCGAGGGGAGCCCGGAAGATCTGCCGAAGCGGGACGTGGCCAGGAGCCTGGCGCATCTCGACGGAATCGTCAGCCGGCTCCCGGCTGCCAGGTAACGGAAGAAGCGAGGAGAGACGACGATGTCCCATCGCTTGAGGAAATGGCGCAGCAACGGAACCTACGAGGAGGACTCCACGCTGGTTCCCGGGAAGACACTGAAGGCGGTCTTGGTGGCCGCGGCGGGACTTTTGCTCCTGTCCGCGTGCACCGGGCCGAAAGCCGAGGAGAAACCCGCGGCGGCCACGGGTCCGGTGACGAGCCTGCCCAGTGGGCCGCTGCGGGTCGCGGTCATCTCGCACGGCACGGCGGGCGACGCGTTCTGGAACGTGGTCAAGAACGGTGCCGAGGAGGCGGGCAGGCAGCTCGGCGTCCAGGTCGAGTACAACTCCGACGGGGATCCCGGCAACCAGGCCAAGCTGGTCGACAACGCGGTCGCGCAGCAGGTCGGCGGGCTGGTGGTGTCCATGGCGAACCCGGAGGCGCTCAAGACCTCGATCGAGAACGCGGTCCGCGCGGGGATCCCGGTCATCACCATCAACTCCGGTGAAGACAAGAGCGCGGGCTACGGCGCACTCACCCACGTCGGGCAGAACGAGACCATCGCGGGCGAGGAAGCCGGGAAGAAGTTCAAGGAACTCGGCAAGAAGAAGCTGCTCTGCGTGGTCCACGAGGCGGGCAACGTCGGGCAGGCGCAGCGCTGTGACGGCGCCAAGGCCGGCTTCACGGGCGACGTGCAGACCCTTCAGGTCGACATCAGCAACCCGGCCGACGCCGAATCCCGGATCCGGGGCGCGGTGCAGACGGACACCGCCCTCGACGCCGTCCTGACGCTGAACTCGCAGGTCGCCGCGCGGGCGGTGAGCGCGATCAAGGCGGTCGGCTCGCAGGCCCAGGTCGGCACCTTCGACCTGAACACCGACGTGGTCGGCGCGATCAAGGCGGGCGACGTGGTCTTCGCGGTCGACCAGCAGCAGTACGAGCAGGGCTACCTCCCCGTCCAGTTCCTCAAGCTCTACCGGGACAACGCGAACGTCGTCGGCGGCGGGAAGCCGGTGCTCACCGGGCCCGACCTGGTCGACAAATCCACTGTGGACACCGTCGGCCAGTACGTGCAAAGGGGCACGCGATGACAACCACCACCCTCGACGAACGGATCGCGAAACCGCGCCTGCTCGACAGGCTGGTCGTCCGGCCCGAGATCGGCGCGCTCCTCGGCGCCGTCGTCGTCTTCCTGTTCTTCACCCTCGTCACCGACCAGTTCTTCAGCGGCAGCGGCGTGGCGACCTGGCTGGACGACGCCTCGACGCTCGGCATCATGGCGGTCGCCGTGTCCCTGCTGATGATCGGCGGCGAGTTCGACCTCTCGGCGGGCGTGATGACGGCGTCCACCGCGCTCGTCACCGCGACACTCGCGACGCAGGCGGGCTGGAACGTCTGGCTCGCGCTGTTCGCGTCCCTGGTCTTCGCCCTCGCGGTCGGCGCGTTCAACGGCTGGCTGGTGATGCGCACCGGGCTGCCCAGCTTCATCGTCACCCTGGGCACGTTCCTGGCGCTGCAAGGGCTCAACCTCGGCGTCACGCGGCTGGTCACCGGCACCGTCCAGGTCTCCGGGATGCGGTCGACCGACGGCTACGAGTCCGCCGGTTTCGTCTTCGCGTCCACAGTGGACGTCGGTGGGACGGCCTTCCAGATCTCCATCGTCTGGTGGATCGGGTTCGCCGTGCTGGCGGCCTGGCTGCTGGTCCGGACCCGGTTCGGCAACTGGATCTTCGCCGTCGGCGGCAACGCGCCCAGTTCCCGCGCGGTCGGGGTTCCGGTGGTGCGCACGAAGATCATGCTGTTCATGACCACCGCGCTCGCCGCGTGGCTGGTCGGCTCGATCAACATCCTGCGGTTCGCCAGTGTCCAGGCGAACCAGGGCATCGGACTGGAGTTCCAGTACATCATCGCGGCCGTGATCGGCGGCTGCCTGCTGACCGGCGGCTTCGGTTCGGCGATCGGCGCCGCGATCGGCGCGCTGATCTTCGGCATGGCGCGGCAGGGCATCGTGTTCGCCCGCTGGGACAGCGACTGGTTCATGCTGTTCCTCGGGGTGATGCTGCTGTCCGCGGTCCTGGTCAACAACGCCTTCCGGCGGCGCGCGGAAAGGGTCCGGCGATGAGTCATCTCCTCGAAGTACAGGACGTCGGCAAGACCTACGGCAGCGTGATCGCGCTGCGCGACGTGTCCACCGTCGTCAACGCGGGCGAGGTGACCTGCGTCCTCGGCGACAACGGCGCCGGCAAGTCCACCCTGATCAAGATCCTCGCCGGGGTCCACCAGCACGACAAGGGCGAGTTCCTGGTCGAAGGCGCGCCGGTCACGTTCGCCTCGCCGCGTGAGGCGCTCGATCGCGGTATCGCGACGGTGTACCAGGATCTGGCGGTCGTGCCGCTGATGAGCGTCTGGCGGAACTTCTTCCTCGGCTCCGAGCCGACGGTCGGCTTCGGCCCGTTCCGGGCGCTGGACCGGAAGAAGGGCCGCGAGACGACCAAGAAGGCGTTGTCCGACATGGGCATCGACCTGCGTGACGTCGAGCAGCCGGTCGGCACCCTGTCCGGTGGCGAGCGGCAGTGCGTCGCCATCGCGCGGGCGGTGCACTTCGGGGCGAAGGTGCTGATCCTCGACGAGCCGACTGCCGCGCTGGGCGTGAAACAGGCCGGTGTCGTGCTCAAGTACGTCGCGCAGGCCCGTGACCGCGGGCTCGGCGTCGTGCTGATCACGCACAACCCGCATCACGCGTACCCGGTGGCCGATCGCTTCCTGCTGCTCAAACGGGGCGCTCCCCTCGGCACCTACGAGAAGTCCGAGATCGACCTGCCCGAACTGACCCGGCAGATGGCGGGCGGCGCGGAACTGGAAGCCCTCGAACACGAATTGCGAGCTGTGGAGTCCCCTTCATGACCGCTCTCGAAGCACTGACCGTCGGCCGGGTCGGGGTGGACCTCTACCCCGAGCAGAGCGGCGTGCCGCTGGCCGGGGTCAGCACCTTCGCCAAATCGCTCGGCGGCACCGCGACCAACGTCGCGGTCGCCGCCGCGCGGCTCGGCCGCTCGACGTCGGTGCTGACGAAGGTCGGCCCGGACGGCTTCGGTGACTACGTACGACAGGCGCTGCGGGAGTTCGGCGTGTCGCCCGATCACGTCGGGACGTCGGCGGGGCTGCAGACGCCGGTGGTGTTCTGCGCGCTGAACCCGCCCGCGGATCCTCCGCTGCTGTTCTACCGGTCCCCCATCGCCCCGGATCTGACCCTCACCGAAACCGACGTGCCCTGGGACGTCGTGGAAACGGTGCCCCTGCTGTGGGTCACCGGGACCGGGGTGTCCGTCGAACCGGCACGCGGCACCCAGCGCAGGATGCTGGAGCGGCGCGGACGCCGGTCGCATACCGTGCTGGACCTCGACTTCCGGCCGATGTTCTGGCCGGACACCGAGACCGCGCGGGAAGAGATCGGCTGGATGCTCGACCACGTCACGGTCGCCGTCGGCAACCGCACCGAGGCGGAGGTCGCGGTGGGGACGGCGGACCCCGACGAGGCCGCGACGCGGATGCTGGCCAGAGGTGTCGAGCTGGCGGTGATCAAGAAGGGCGCCGAAGGTGTGCTGGTGGCCACCGCCGAGGGCAGCTGGACCGTGCCTCCCCAGCGGGTCGAGGTCGTCTGCGGGCTCGGCGCCGGGGACGGGTTCGGCGGTGCGCTGATCCACGGGCTGCTGTCCGGCTGGGATCCGGTGCGCATCGCCGCCTACGCCAACGCGGCGGGCGCGCTCGTCGCGTCCCGGCTGGCCTGCGCCGACGCCATGCCCACCGCCGACGAGATCGAGGAGTTGCTGTGAGCAAGCTGCACCGTCCACTCGGGACGCTTTCCGACGAGCGGGACCCGGTCCGGCTGACCCCGGACTCGGCGGGCTGGACCTACAGCGGGTTGCGGGTGCTTTCGCTGGCCGCCGGGGAGACCAGGGTCGTGCGCACCGGCGAGTACGAGGCCTTCGTACTGCCCCTGGCGGGGGCTTGCACGGTCCGGGTCGACGGACTGGTCTTCGAACTGGCGGGGCGGGACTCGGTGTTCACGCGGGTCACGGACTTCGCGTACGTGCCGCGCGACGCCGAAGTCGAGTTGTCGACAGCCGGTGGGATCGAGGTCGCGCTGCCGATGGCGCGGTGCACCCGTCGTCTCGAACCACGCTACGGACCGGCCGAGCACGTGCCGGTCGAGGTACGCGGAGCGGGGCAGGCGACGAGACAGGTCACCAACTTCGGGGTGCCCGGCGTCTGGGACCACGCCGACAAGCTGAACGCCTGCGAGCTGATCACCCCCGGCGGCAACTGGTCGTCCTACCCACCGCACAAGCACGACGAGGCGTCCGAATGCGAGGTCGTCAACGAGGAGATCTACTACTTCCGCGTCGCCGGGCGCGACGGTGTGACGCCCTCGCGCGAAGGTTTCGGTCTCCACCGGACGTACACCTCGGACGGCGAGCTGGACGAGGACGTCGCGGTCCGGGACGGCGACGTTTTCCTGATCCCGCGCGGTTATCACGGTCCCTGCGTCGCGGCGCCGGGCTACCCGATGTACTACCTGAACGTCCTGGCCGGTCCCGCCGCGGACCGGTCGATGGCCTTTTGCGACGACCCCGCGCACAGCTGGGTCCGCGAGACCTGGGAAAGCCAGGAACTCGATCCACGCTGCCCGGTCACGAGTCACGAAGGGCGAGTGTCATGAAGCTGACCACGGCACAGGCCCTGGTGCACTGGCTGCTCGCGCAGCGCTCGGAAACCCTGGACGGACGGGAAGTCCCGTTGTTCCCCGGCGTGTTCGCGATCTTCGGGCACGGCAACGTCCTCGGTCTCGGTACCGCACTGGAGGAGCACCGCGACGAGCTTCCTTTGTGGCGTGGGCAGACCGAACAGGGCATGGCGCTCGCGGCGGTCGGCTATGCCAAGGCGACCCATCGGCGCCAAGTCGGCGTGGTGACGTCCTCGATCGGGCCCGGCGCGCTGAACATGGTCACCGCGGCCGGGGTCGCGCACGCCAACCGGCTGCCGGTATTGCTGCTCCCCGGCGACACCTTCACCAGCCGCGCGCCGGATCCGGTGCTGCAGCAGGTGGAGCACTTCGGCGATCCGACGGCCACGGTCAACGACGCCTTCCGCCCGGTGAGCCGGTACTTCGACCGGATCACCCGGCCGGAACAACTGCTGTCGACGCTGCCGCAGGTCGCCAGGGTGCTGACCGATCCGGCGGACGCGGGCCCGGTGACACTGGCGCTGCCCCAGGACGTCCAGGTCGAGACTTACGACTTCCCGGACGCGCTGTTCGAGCCGGTGACACATCGCCTGCTGCGCCCGCGGCCCGACCGCCGGGCCCTCACCGAGGCGGCGGGCGTGCTGCGGGCGGCGCGGAAACCGTTGCTGGTGCTCGGAGGCGGCGTCCGGTACTCCGGCGCCGGCGCGCGTGCGCTGGCCTTCGCCGAACGGCACGGCATCCCGGTCACCGAAACCACGGCCGGGCGCACGCTGGTCCCCCACGGCCATCCGCTGCACGCCGGGCCGCTGGGGGTCACCGGCTCGGCCTCCGCGAACGTCCTGGCCGCCGAGGCCGACGTCGTGCTGGCGATCGGCACCCGCTTGCAGGACTTCACCACGGCGTCCTGGACGGTGTTCTCGTCCGATGTCCGGCTGATCACCCTGAACGCCGCCCGCTTCGACGCGGTCAAGCACGGCGCGCTGGCCGTGGTGAGCGACGCCGACGCGGGTCTCTCAGACCTCGCCGCCCAGCTGGAAAGCTGGCAGGTCGATCCTTTGTGGACGGAACGCGCGGTGGCGGAACGCGGCCGGTGGGACGCGCACATCGACTCGCTGCGCGGCGTTTCCGGCGAGGTGCCGACCTACGCCCAGGTCGTCGGCGCGGTCAACGAGCTCTCCGAGCCGGACGACTACGTGATGACAGCGTCCGGCGGGATGCCGGGGGAACTGATCGGCGGCTGGCGCGGATCGGGTTCGGTCAGCATGGACGTCGAGTACGGGTTCTCGTGCATGGGTTACGAACTCGCGGGTGCTTGGGGCGCCGCGATGGCGCACACCGGTGGCCTGGTCACCACGGTGCTCGGCGACGGCTCGTACCTGATGCTGAATTCGGAGCTGTTCTCGGCCGCCTTCGCCGGGCATCCGTTCGTGGCGGTGGTCTGCGACAACGACGGTTACGCGGTCATCGCCCGCCTGCAGGAAGGCCAAGGCGGCAAGCCGTTCAACAACTTCCTCGCCGACTGCCGGAGCGCGCACGCGTCGCCGCCCCGGGTCGACTTCGCGCGACACGCGGAATCGCTGGGCTGCGCGGTCTTCACCGCGTCCTCCTCGGGCGAGGTGCGGGCGGCCTACGCGAAGGCGCGGGAAACGGCGGTGGCGGAGAAGCGGCCGGCGGTGGTCGTGGTCCGGACCCAGCCGAACTCGTGGACCGAGGCCGGCGCCTGGTGGGAGGTCGGCGTCCCTGAACACCTTTCCGGGCGGGAAGGCATCGAAGACGGGAAGTCCGGGCAGGTGCGATACCTGAAAAGTCATTGAGGGGAAGGGCGAATGTGTCGTGTTCGTGAGCCGGGACCGGTGGCGGGGTGAAGGCTCCCTTAGCCGCGTCCGACGCCACGAAGGCGCCCTCAGCCCTAGCCAGGCACGGGCCGCCCGGGGCAACGGTGTTGCGAAAGCACGTTCGCAACCTTCGACGTTGCGAAGGTGGCTTTCGCAACACCCACCCACGACCGACACCGAAGGACGGCACGAGCACGCCACGTTGCCTTACCCCTCAAGCAAGTAAACGGGCGCGACCGCGTTCAGCGGACCGAACGCGGCCGCGCCCGACCCCCGCCTATTTGTCGAAGCTGGCGAAGTATCCGGCCGCCATGTCCTCGTCGCCATGCCCGGCTTCGGAAGCTCGGGCGAAGCGGGCCCGCCCGGCCTCGACGACGTCCATCCGGACCCCCGCGCGACCCGCGGCTTCGAGTACCAGCCGGGCGTCCTTCGCGGCGTTGTCGACGGAAAACGCGGTGGTGTAGTCGTTCTTGAGGATCGCGGCGGACTTGCCCTGGAAGTAACCGTTGTCCATCGGGCCGCCGGTGACGACGTCGACGAAGTGCCGCGGGTCGACGCCGAGCCCCTCGGCCAGCGCCAGCGCCTCGCCGACACCGTGGGTCAGCGCGATCACCCAGGTGTTCAGCACCAGTTTGAGCCTGCTCGCCGCGCCGGAACGGCCGTCTTCGCCGACCCACACCGTGCGCTTGCCGATCGCGTCGAACAGCGGCTGGACGGTCTCGCGCACCTCGTCCGCGCCCGCCGCCAGCACGATCAGCTGGCCCTGTTCGGCGGGCTGACGGGTGCCCTGGACCGGCGAGTCGACGAAGACGAGGCCCTGCTCGTCGGCGTAGGCGATCAAGTCGTCGACGGCGTCGCCGACGGTGCTGAGCTGCACCCAGATCGTGCCGGGCGCGGGGGCGGCGGCGCGGATCGCCTCGAGCACCGCCGGACCGTCGGTGAGGATCGTGAAGACGACAGGCGCGCCTTCGACCGCTTCCGCGGCGCTCGCCGCGACCTGGACACCGTCCCCGGCCAGGGCTTCGGCCTTGGCCGCGGTGCGGTTCCAGGCCCGGACGGTGAATCCGGCCTTGCTCAGGTTGCGGGCCACCGGGGCGCCGATGATTCCGGTGCCGAGCACCGCGACGGTCTCCGTCATGACTTGCCTTCACTCCTAGCGCTCGATAGTGGAACCCTCGTTAAAGAACGAGGGCGAAGGAAATCCGCGCGGGCGCGGGGGCTGGTTACGAAACCTGGAACATCAGAACGCCTGGATGGTGGTTTCGACTACTTGGGTGAGCGCTTGCCGGTCCGCAGTCTTGCCCAGCACCCGCAGGCCGTACATCGCGGCGAGGGTGAACCGCGCCAGCGCTCGCGGATCCTGGTTCGCGCCGATCTCGCCCTCCTGCCGCGCGGCGGCGAACTCGACGTGGAACGCGTTCTCCACCCGCTCGAAGTTGTGGCGGACGCGGGCGGTGATCTCGTCGTCGATCCCGCCGAGTTCCAGGGCGGCGTTGACGGCGAGGCAACCGCGGTGCCCGGCCGAGGAGTCCAGCTCGTCGTCGACGACGTCGGTCAGGACCCGCCTGACCCGCTCGCGGATGGTGCCCGGCGCGGCCAGCATCTCCTCCACCCGCGTGGCGGAGGTTTCCTCGTAGCGGCGCAGCGACTCCTTGAAAAGCTGCTGCTTGCTCGAAAACGTGTGATACAGGCTGCCGCGCCCGAGGCCGGTGCCGTCGACCAGGTCCTGCGCCGACGTGGCCGCGTAGCCCTTGCGCCAGAACGTGCCGACGGCCGCGTCGAGCACTTCGGTGGGATCGAATCCCTTCGGACGGGGCATGGCGTCCAGCATCGCACGTTCTGTAACGAGCAGTCAAATAGCAGTGGGTCAGTGCGCCGACAGCAGGGAGCCGAATCCGCGCACGCTGTCGGCGATGCCGTTCTGGCGCAGGGCGTACCAGTACAGGACGGTGTTGTTCGAGATGACCGGTTTGCCGAGCCAGAACTCGGCGACCGCGGCGAGGCGTGCCATGGCGACGTTGGTGCCGACCTGGACGATGGCTTCGACGTCGGCGCTGTCGATCGTTTTGACCGCGTCCCGGAGTTCGGCCTCGGAGACGTGGGAGATCCTGGCCGGGCTCGACCTGCCGAGGCCATGGAGCCTCAGCAGGTCGTAGCCACTGCCGGAGAAGAACCGGCTCACCGGATCGTCGCCCACCGGCAGGTACGGCGTGATGACCGCGATCCGGCGGGCGTCGTACGCCGACAGCGCGGCGTTGATCGCGTCCGGGCTCATCGTCACCGGCCGCCCGCCCGCGGCCTCCCTCATCGTGTCGAGGACGCGGCCGTGCGACCCCGGCCCCTTCCAGTAACTCTCCGGCGAGACCCCGATGATCACGCAATCGGGGTCGCAGCCGGTGACACTCTCGATCGCCGGGTGGGTCGACGTGCGGATACCGCGCATCACCCGGTCGAAGCCGGGCGCGTCGACCATCGGATCGTCGGCGATGACCATCCGTCCGGTGTGGTTGGTGACGCCGTCGGGTCGCATCGCGTCCAGTTCCGGCTGGGCCGAGGTGTTGGTGGACGGGACGACGACGCCGACCTTGAGGCGGGGACCGAGAGAGTCAGTCACGGGCTGGTTTCTCCTTCGTCGGTCAGCGCCCCTTCCCGGCACGGATCGCCGACACCAGTTCGCCGACCCCGCTTTCCTTGAGGACGCTGTAATGGTCGCCTTCGAGCGTGACCACCTCCGGCGGCGTGGCCGAATATCCGGAACTGTTCTCGACGAACGAGTAGTCGTCGCCGTCGGCCTTGAAGAGGGTCACCGGAGCCATGATCCGCCGCCGCGCGAGTTCGCGGAAGCTGTAGTCGAACTCGTAGGTCTCCTCGACGACGCGGACGATCCGCCGGATCAGCTGTTCGCCGAGGTCGGGCAGCAGCTTTGCCACGAAGGTCACGAATCCGTCCTCGTCACGGACGGTTTCCCGGCAGGCCAGCGGTTCCGGTCCGGAGATCGACCCGATGAAGACCGACAGCAGGATCGTCAGGTACGCCGGGTTCGTGTAGCTGGCCACCTTTTCCCCGCCGCCTTCGACCTCGGGGTTCCCCGGGCAGATCAACAGCAGTTCGGTCACCTGCTGTCCCTGTCGCTCCAGCTGCCACGCCGTTTCGAAGGCGACCCGCGCGCCGAACGAGTAGCCCCACAGCGTGTACGGCCCCTCCGGCTGGACGCGTCGGATCTCGGCGACGTCGGCCTTCGCCATCTCCTCGACGGTGGCGTAAGGCGTCTCGTCCGCGTTGATGCCGTGCGCTTGCACCCCGTAGAACGACCGCCCCAGGCCGATTTCCGTGGCCAGCGACCGGAGATTCATCGGATAGCCGCCGAGTCCCGGCCAGCAGAACACCGGATCGCCACCACCGGTCACCAAGGGGACCAGCCGCGACGACGGCCGGGTGGAGTCCTCGCCGATCCGGGCGGCCAGGTCGGCCAGCTTCGGGCACTCGAAGACGACCTGCAGCGGCAGCCGCGTGCCGTATTCGCGATTGATCCGGTTCACCAGGGAGACGGCGGTCAGCGAGTTGCCGCCGGCGGCGAAGAAGTCGTCCCGGACCGAGACGTCGTCGTACTTGAGCGCCTTGCCCCACGCCTCGGCCAGCCACCGTTCGTGACTCGTCGAGGGGGCGACGTACGGCGTGTCACCACTCGAGGACCGGACGGCGTCGGTCTCCGCCAGCGCCCTGGCATCGACCTTTCCGTTGGCGGTCAACGGCAACTCGTCCAGCACCAGCACCCGGTTGGGGATCATGTAGTCGGGCAGGATGTTCGCGAGCTCGTCCCGGATCATCTCCGCCGGCCCCTTCATGTGCACGGCGTCTTCGCGCATCCCTTCGCTGCTCATCTGCTCCGGGCTCACCTTGCCGCCGACGAAGAAGTACGACGGACCGGGGGCGATCCCCTGCCCGGCGAGGATGTCGTCGATCCGCCGGGCGGCCGGCAGCGGATTGCCGCTCTTCGAGCTGTAGCCCGAGGACATGAGACCGAGTGCCGAACCGTTGCGCTGCAGGTGATGCAGCTTCGCGCCGAGGCCGAGGTACTCGAGCCAGCCGTCGGCGGTGCGGCTGACCGCGGTGATGCCGAAGCCCGCGCGTTCGTACACCTGCTGGTTGATCGCGATCACGTGCTTGGCTTCGATCAGTTTGCCGGAGATCCGCTCGAAGTCCCCGTCCCGCCAGCGGTAGGTACCGGCGGGCAGGCCTTCGACCCGGTCCGGATGGGTTTGCACGAACAGTTCGGTGTCGTCCCGCCGCGGTTCTCCGTCGTTGGCGTGCAAGGAGAACGTGCCGAGGTAGTGGTCGTCGGCGGCGGCACCGAGGCGGAGGGCCACCTCGGGGTCGAACGCCGACGGGCTGATCGTGAGGCCGTACCCGGGCAGGATCTCCTCGAACACCCCGACCATGTGGCCTGCTTCGAATTCGAGGACCTCGCGGATGTTGTTCTTGTAGACCGGTTCGATCGCCCCGGTGCGGCCGAGGAAGTGCACCGAGTGCCCGGTTCCCGCGCCCTCGCCGATCCTGACCAGCGTGTGGTCGATCGGGTGGTAGTAGTAAATGCCGGAGCCGAGCCCGTCGAGACCGCTGGTCTCCAGGTACAACTGCGTCGCGTACAGCGCGCCCGGCGAGGCGTAGGAGTACTTCGGCAGCAACCGTTCGTCGCTTTGGAAGCGGCCGAACCACCGCAGCAGCTCACCCAGTTCGGCGAACGCGAGCTCACCGGGTTCGCGGGAAAGCGTGCTGACCTGGCCCGGCGTCAGGAGCGCGACGAGGTCTTCGCGAGTGACGGCACCACCCTCGTAGTAGCGGTAAGTCTTGCGCGCGAAGACTTCCCGCCGCTGCGAGATGGTCTCCTGCTTGCCCAGCAGCGCGACGGCCGGAAGGCCCGCGACGTCACGGACGCCAGGATTCGACAGCTGCGCCTTGACCTGCAGCTTGCTGGCCTTGGACTGGTGATGCCCGCCGTGGTTGCCCTGGTCCATCACCGCGGCTTCGCGCGGATTCAGTTCCACACACGCGACGAGCGCCTGGGAACCGGTCCGCGCGTCGTCGGCCACCACCGCCGCGGCCCGGCGTACCCACGTGTGCTCCTCGATCGCCACCGCGATCTCGTCCAGCTCGACGCGGTAGCCGCGCAGTTTGACCTGGTTGTCGGCGCGGCCGACGAACTGGATCGTGCCGTCGGGGTTCCAGTAGGCGAGGTCACCGGTGCGGTACAGCCGTTCGGTCGGCACGAACGGGTTCGGCACGAACCGCTCGCGCGTCTGCTCCGGCCGGTTCAGGTAACCGCGGGCCAGCTGGACACCGCCGATGTACAGCTCGCCCGTCTCCCCGATGTCGACCGGGGCGAGGTCGGTGTCGAGCACGTAGCACTGGGTGTTGTCGACGGGCACGCCGATCGAGATCATCCCGGCGCTCTCGTCGATCGTGTCCGGGTCGACGAGATGGGCGGTCGCGTTGATCGTGCATTCGGTCGGCCCGTAGAGGTTGACCAGCCGCGCCGACGGCAGTTCACGGCTGAGTTCCTTGGCCAGCTGCCGCGAAAGCGCCTCACCGCCGGAGAACAGCTTCCGCAGCGTGGTGCAGGTCGCGAAGCGTTCCGTGTCGAGCAACGCCTGCAGCAGCGTCGGAACGCACTGCAGAGTGGTGACGTCGTGCTTCACCACCGTGTCGATCAGCGCTTCGGGATCGCGGAAACCGCCCGGCTCGCTCATCACCACGCGGGCGCCCGCGGCGGGCGCCAGGATCTCCCACTGCGCGGCGTCGAAGCTCATCGGCGTCTTCTGCAGCACCGTGACGTCCGTGCCCAGGTGGCCGCAAGCCTGCAGCCAGCGCATCTGCG
Source organism: Amycolatopsis sp. lyj-84 (assembly GCF_046549075.1). NCBI lineage: Bacteria > Bacillati > Actinomycetota > Actinomycetes > Pseudonocardiales > Pseudonocardiaceae > Amycolatopsis > Amycolatopsis sp. lyj-84. Next base: position 302,210 of record NZ_JAJPWO010000007.1, on the reverse strand, counting down.
ACACGACGCTGTGGTGTTCGATCATCACGCCCTTCGGCCTGCCGGTGCTGCCGGAGGTGTAGATGACGTAGGCGAGCGAGTCCGGCCGGGGCCCTGGCGGGAGCTCGCCGGTCTCGCCGCGGACGTCGGCCACGGACACGATCCGCGTCCCGGCCGGCACCAGCCCGGCGAGCCGTCCGGCGAGGTGCGGCTGCGTGACGACGACGCCGGTCCGGCTGTCTTCGAGCATGTACCGCAGCCGGTCTTCCGGATATTCCGGGGACAACGGCAGATAGGCGGCACCCGCCGCGAGGATGCCCCACGCGCCGGTCATCAGGTCCGCGGAAGGCTCGACGTAGAGGCCGACGGGATCGTTCGCGCCGATCCCCAGCCCCGTGAGGTGCCCGGCGAGTTCCCTGCTCGCTTCTTCGAGCCCGCGAAAGGTCAGTTCCCGATCTCCGTCGACGACGGCGATGGCGTCCGGCTGTGTCCTCGACCAGTGCCCGAGCAGATCAGGAAGGCAGGTACCGGAACGGACGCGATGAAGCGGCGTGACGTTGTCGGTCGACGGCATGGTCATCCCCCAGTGCGAATTTCGTGTTTTCTGGTACTCGGGTCAAAGGAGTGATGCGGACATCCCGAGATACCGTCCGATAAACGAGAATCCGAAAAGCGCCCGGCAGACCATTCTTTGCCTCCCTTTCGGGCGACGGTCCTCACCGGCCGCCGGAGTACGCCACAATCGAAGGCATGATTCCGACTTTCGTCTTCGTGCACGGTTCCGGAAGCGCGGCGCACGCCTGGTCGGCGACCCAGCGGGAAATGGCTTCGCACGGCCATCGGACCCTCGCCGTCGATCTCCCCGGCCGGGGAGCGGGGATCACCCGGGCCTACCACGAACAGGACCTCGAAACCTTCGCGGCCGAACCGTCGGTGATGACCGACCTGACCCTGGACGACTTCACCGGGGTGGTCGTCGACGCCGTCCAGCGGGTGCGCCACCACGGCCCGGTCGTCCTGGTGGCGCACAGCTTCGGCGGGCTCCCGGTCACCGCCGCCGCCAACGCGATCCCCGAACTGATCGACCGGATCGTCTACGTCGCCGCCCAGTGCCCGGTCGACCGCGCCCCCGGGGAGTACGCGGCGCTGCCCGAATGGGCGTCCGCCGGGTTCTTCACCGCCATCGCCCCACTGCTCCTCGGAGATCCGGTGGAGCAGGGCTTCGTCCGGGTCAACTGGCGGGGCGCCGACCGCGGGCGCCGCGCCGCACTTCGCGACGCCGTCGCCGCCGAACTCACCGAGGACGAATTCCTCCAGGTGATCGTCACGAGCCAGCCGGACGAGGTGTTCTGGCTGACCGGCCCCGAGTGGGACGTCCGTGCCGACAAGGATTCCTGGGGCCGGATCCCGCGTACGTTCGTCAAGCTGACCAGGGACCATTCGTTACCGCTCGCCGTCCAGGACCTCTACATCGCCGAGGGCGACGCGCTCACCCCGGACAACCCGTTCGACGTCCGCGAACTCGCGAGCAGTCACGCCGGTTTCTTCCGGAAGCCCGCCGGGCTGGCCGGGATCCTCGACGACCTCAGCCTCCGAGCAGGCGCCGGATCTCGGTGACGGCCGTGCGGCCCGCCCGGTTCGCGCCGACGGTGCTGGCGGAGGGGCCGTAGCCGACCAGGTGCAGGCGCGGTTCGGCGACGACCCTGGTGCCGTCCATCCGGATCCCGCCGCCAGGCCCGCGCAGGCGCAGCGGCGCGAGATGGTCGATGGCGGCCCGGAAACCGGTGGCCCACAGGATGACGTCGGCGGGCTCGGCGGTGCCGTCCGCCCACACCACGCCGTCCGGGGTGATCCGCTCGAACATCGGGTGCGGGTCGAGGATCCCCGCTTCCCGTCCCGCCCGTACCTCGGGCGTCACCGCCAGATCGGTCACGCTGACGACGCTTTCCGGCGGCAGCCCTTCCCGGACCCGCCTGTCGACCTTGGCGACGGCCTCGCGGCCCCAGTCCTCGCTGAACGGCTCGTCGCGCCAGACCGGCGGACGCCGGGTCACCCAGCGCGTCGACCGCGCGAACGGCGCGATCTCCAGCAGCAGCTGCACGGCCGACGCTCCACCGCCGACCACGACGACGCGCTTGCCGCGGAAGTCGCCGACGCCGGTGTAGTCGGCGGTGTGCACCTGACGCCCGAGGAAGGTCTCCTGCCCCGGGTAGTACGGCCAGAACGGCCGGTCCCAGGTGCCGGTCGCGCTGATCACCGCGCGGGCGGCCCAGGTTTCCGTCGCGCTCGCGACGACCAGCCGGTCTTCCTCACCGCTCACCGACAGGACGTCGACAGGGCGATGGACCGGAAGGTCGTAGGTGCGCTCGAAGCGGCCGAAGTACTCGGAGACGACGTCGGCGGCGGGGAGTTTCGGGTCCGGGGTGCCGAAGGCCATCCCGGGGAGGTCGTAGATGCCGTGGACCTTTTCCACGAGCAGCGAAGGCCAGCGGTACTGCCACGCGCCGCCAGGCCGTTTGCCGTGGTCGAGCACGACGAAACCCGCCTCGTTGGCGAATCCCGCGCGGCGCAGGTGATACGCCGCCGACAGCCCGGCCTGGCCCGCCCCGATCACCGCCACGTCGACTTCGTGATCAGCCTTCATACCGGGTTCAACGGCTCACGACGGCCGCTATTTCGCGCCCTGGGTCACAGTCAGCGCTTCAAGGCGCGGACGATCGCGACGATCAGGAGCACCCCGGCGAGCGCGACCAGCACCGGCGCCACCCGTTTGACCACGGACTCGCCCGCGTACTCCATCAGGTCGATGGCCTCGCCCTCCGCCACCGGTTTCACCGCCTTCAACGGTGGACGCTCCGGGGTTTCGGGCTTTTCGGGTTCGGGTGCGGCCGTCGTGCCGAGCTTGCCGGACAGGCAGTCCGCGAACGAGTCGAGGATCTTGCCTCCGACCTCGGAGATCATCCCGCGCCCGAACTGCGCCGGCTTGCCGGTGACCGCCAGCTCCGTGGAGACGGCGCCATGAGTGACGCCGTCCTTCTCGGACAGGGTGAGCGTCACCATCGCCGACGCCGTACCCGCCCCCCGGGCGTCCTTGCCGGACGCCTTGATCACCACTTTCCTCGCGTCGGCGTCCTTCTCGACGAAATGGCCGGCTCCCTTGTAGAGCAGGGAGATCGGCCCGAGCTTGACCTTCACCGTGCCTTTGAAGGCGTCCCCGTCGACTTCGGTGACGGTGGCGCCGGGCATGCACGGCGCCACCCGTTCCGGGTCGACGACGGCCTTCCAGACCTCGTCGACCGGGGCGGGAACGGTGAATGCGTGGTCGAGCCGCACGGGCCGACCTCCCTTTCTCTCAAGAACCTGCCGCGGCGAGGACCGCCCGGCCGGTCAGCACCCTGGCGAGATGCTGTCGGTATTCGACGTCGGAGTTGCCGTCCGCCGTCGGGTTCGTGCCTTCGGCCGCGTGTTCGGCCGCGCCGCGGATCGCCTCGGCGGTGGCCGCACAGCCGACCAGCGCCGCTTCGACCCCGGCCGCCCGCACCGGTGTCGAGCCCATGTTGGTGAGCGCGACCCGCGCCTCCTCAATGGTGCCCGCCTCGATGCGGACGCAGGCCGCGACCGCGACCATCGACCACGCCTGCGCGACCCGGTTGAACTTCTCGTAGTGGGCTTGCCAGCCGGTGTGCTTCGGCACGCGGACCTCGACCAGGATCTCGTCCGCGGCGAGCGCGGTGGTGAACATGTCCTGGAAGAAGTCCGCCGCGGCGATCGTCCGCCGCCCGCCCGGCCCGGCGACGACGAGTTCGCAACCGAGCGCGAGGACGGGGGCCAGCAGGTCGCCCGCCGGATCGGCGTGCGCGATGGCTCCGCCGAACGTGCCGCGATGGCGGATCTGCGGATCGGCCACCGTGTCGGTGGCGGCCTTGAGCAACGCGGCGTGCTCGGCGATCAGCGTGTCCCGCTGGACGTCGTAGTGCGTGGTCATCGAACCGATGACCAGCGCGTCGCCGTCCTCGCGGACGCCGCGCAGTTCGCCGATCTTCCCGAGGTCGATCAGCGTGGTCGGCGTGGCCAGCCGCATCCGCAGGACCGGCAGCAGGCTTTGCCCGCCTGCCAGCACTTTGGCGTCCTCGCCCGCTTCGGCGAGGGCGCTGATCGCTTCGTCCACTGTGGACGGAGCGACGTAGTCGAACGGAGCCGGGATCACTGGGCACCTCCGGAAGCGTCGATCGAACCGAGGCCGCCACCGGCTTCGGAACCCAAGCCGCCCTCGGCGGTCGTCTGGTGCTGGATGGCGTGCCAGACCCGCATCGGGGTCAACGGCATTTCGATGTCGTTCACCCCGAAGTGCCGGACGGCGTCGATCACGGCGTTGACCACCGCCGGGGTCGAGGCGATCGTGCCAGCCTCGCCGACTCCCTTGGCGCCCAACGGGTTCGTCGTCGACGGCGTCTCGGTGCGGTCGGTGGTGAAGTTCGGCAGATCCGCCGCCGACGGCAGGAGATAGTCGGCGAACGTGCCCGTCGTCAGCGTCCCGCCTTCGTCGTGGACGGCCTCTTCGAACAACGCCTGCGCGATGCCCTGCGCGAGTCCGCCGTGCACCTGGCCTTCGACGATCAGCGGGTTGACCGCCACGCCGACGTCGTCGACGCAGACGTAGGAGCGCAGGTTCACGCGTCCTGTCTCGGTGTCGACCTCGGCCGCGCACAGATGCGTTCCGTGCGGGAAGGAGAAGTTCTCCGGATCGAACGTGTCCGACGAGTCCAGCGAGGGTTCGACCCCGTCCGGCAGGTCGTGCGCCGAGAACACGGCCCACGCGATGTCCTGGATGGACGTCGAGGAATCCGTGCCCTTGACGGAGAACTTGCCCGCTTCGAACTCGAGGTCGTCCTCGGCGCATTCCATCATGTGCGCCGCGATCGGCTTGGCCTTGGCGAGCACCTTGTCCGCCGCCTTGACCACCGCGACCCCGCCGACCACCAGCGACCGGGAACCGTAGGTGTCCATGCCCTTGTGCGAGGACTGGGTGTCGCCGTGGATGACCTCGATGTCCTCGAACGGGACCCCTAGTTTGTCGGCGACGATCTGGCTCCACGCCGTCTCGTGCCCCTGGCCGTGCGCGGAGGCGCCGGTGATGACCTCGATCTTGCCGGTCGGCAGCACCCGGATGTCCGCGTGTTCCCAGCCGCCCGCCGCGTAGTCGAGCGAGCCGAGCACCCGCGACGGCGCGAGGCCGCACATTTCGGTGAACGTCGAGATGCCGATGCCGAGCTGGACCGAGTCGCCGGATTCCCGCCGCTCCTTCTGTTCCCGGCGGAGACCGTCGTAGTCGAAGAGTTCCTTGGCCTTTTCGGTGGCGGCCTCGTAGTTGCCCGAGTCGTAGGTCAGCCCGGCCACCGTGGTGAACGGGAACTCCTCGTGCTTGATCCAGTTCTTCTCGCGCAGCTCCATCGGGTCCATGCCGAGTTCGACGGCGAGTTCGTCCATGATCCGCTCGATCCCGAACGTGGCCTCCGGCCGCCCGGCGCCGCGGTACGCGTCGGTGAGCGTGGTGTTGGTGAACACGTTGGTGCAGGCGAAGTGGTACGCCGGGAACTTGTAGATGGCGTTGAACATGAACGCGCCGAGGATCGGCACGCCGGGGCCGACGAGGCCGAGGTACGCGCCCATGTCGGCGAGCAGCTCGACCTTGAGGCCGGTCACCGTGCCGTCGCGGTTCGCGGTGATCGTGAGGTCCTGGATCTGGTCGCGGCCGTGGTGCGCGGCGACCATCGTCTCCGAACGGGTCTCGTTCCACTTGACCGGTTTTCCGAGCCGCCGCGCGATCAGCGTCGCCATCATCTCTTCGGGCAGCACGGCGATCTTGCCGCCGAATCCGCCGCCGACGTCCGGCGCGATCACCCGCACCTTGTGCTCGGGGAGGCCGAGCGTGGCCGCGGTCATCGTCTTGAGGATGTGCGGGACCTGGGTGGCCGACCACATGACCAGCTGGCTGCCGGTCGGGTCGACGACGCACGCGCGCGGTTCCATGAACGCCGGCACGAGGCGCTGCTGGCGGAACCGCCGTTTGAGGACGACTTCGGATTTTGCGATCGCGTCCTCGACGTCGGATCCCGTTCCCGCGGCGGCGGAATCGAAGACCCAGACGGCGTTCTGGTTGGTGCCGAGATCTTCGTGCACCAGCGGCGCGCCCTCGGCGAGCGCGTTCTCGAGCCCGAGGACGACCGGCAGTTCGTCGTAGTCGACGTCGATCGCTTCGAGCGCGTCATGCGCTTCGGCCGACGTCCTGGCGACGACCACCGCGACACCTTCACCGGCGAAGTTCACCGTGTCCGAGGCGAGGATGGGCCGCCTCGGCGATTTCATGTCCGGCGTGATCGGCCACGCGCACGGCATGCCGATGGCGCTTTCGGGGTCGAGGTCCATGCCGGTGAACACCGCGACGACCCCCGGCGCCGACTTCGCCTCGGAGACGTCGATCGAGACGATCTTGGCGTGCGCGAACGGGCTGCGGAGCACCGCGAGGTGCAGCATGCCGGGGAGGGTCAGGTTGTCGGTCCAGCGCGTCCGGCCGGTGATGAGGCGCTCGTCCTCCTTGCGGCGGCGCGACTTGCCGACCTCCGGTTCGATCGTGGAGGTCATCACTCACCACCCGCGCCGACGCGGGAGGCGGTGTCCGAGGCGAGCCGCTCGGCTTCGGGACCCGCACCGGGCCGCATCTGGTGGGCGGCGTCGCGCACCGCGCGGACGATGTTCTGGTAGCCCGTGCAGCGGCACAGGTTGCCTTCGAGTCCTTCTCGGACGGCCTTTTCGTCCGGATCGGGATTGTCGGCGAGCAGGTCGATCGACTGCATGATCATGCCGGGAGTGCAGAAACCGCACTGGAGCGCGTGATTCTCGTGGAAGGCCTTCTGCACCGGATGCAGTTCGCCGTCGCGGGCCAGTCCCTCGATCGTGGTGATCTCGCAGCCGTCGGCCTGAACCGCGAGTACCGAACAGGATTTCACGCTGTGCCCGTCGAGGTGGACGGTGCAGGCGCCGCAGTTGCTGGTGTCGCAACCGACCACGGTGCCTACCTTCCCGACCCGTTCGCGCAGATGGTGCACGAGCAGGGTGCGGGGCTCGACGTCGTCTGTGTAGCTGGTGCCGTCGACGGTGACGGTGATGCGCATCAGGCCTCCAAAAGCAAGAGAAACCCCGCGCTGGTCCGGGGTCGTTCGGGAGCGGCCGTACATTCGGTTGTCACGGACCGACCCCGGGATGACCGTGATCGGACTCACAGTCGAGCGTGCTACTTCTGCCCGGCCGGGACAACCCCCACCAGGGGGTGGTTCCCGACCGGGCCCGCAAACGCGTTGCCACTTCGTGCTTTTCTCCGCAGATGCGGTTCTGTTAGGACTACTTCAAACGCTCGAGAAAGCCGTTGGTGATCAACCACCCGACGTTGACCGGACCCGGTGCGCCGGGCAGCAACGCACCGTCCACTTGATACTGGAATCCCCCACCCGGCTGGGCGAACCAGGCCGCGATCGGACCGGAGTGCACGGCGAACGACTTCTTGACCTGATAGGCGTGGTAGTTGCAGCTCGCGCCCGGTGTGGAGTCGAGGCTTTGCGGCGGGATCGCCCGCGAGGCGTACGGGGAGCCCTTCGGTGCGAGGAAGCTGCCGTACTCGCTGCCGTACCGGTCGATCCGCTTGCCCGGCGTCAGCGTGACGACGTACTGGATGGGCGTTCCGTCGGGCCGCAGGACGTAACCGTTCTTGGGCGGGTAGCGCCAGGAAGCGGCCGCCGAGTCGTAATAGGTGTCGAGGAAGCTCTCGTGCGGCAGGGTCCCGGTGCGGCGATAGCCGATGAGCTGGAACCCGACGTCGCCCAGCACCGGCAGTTTCTCCGGGCCGAGCCGTTTGTCCCCGCGATGATCGGCGTCCGAACATTCGGTGAGCCGACCGGCTTGTTGTCCGGCGGTTTGTTCGGTACCGGCTTGTGCGGCGGCGGCCTGCGCGGTGACCGGGGCGAGGAGCAGTCCGATGGCGGCGAACACCGTCAAGGTGCGTCTCAGCAACATGTTCCGAGCACACCAGCCGCCGCCCGGGGCGGGCAGCGGCTGATCGACTGACGTCACTGAGCCGACCGGGTTGGTCGTGAGTGGCGTTCGGGGTTAGAACCTTGATCGGGCTGTGAGTGCTGACTTCGCCTGGTCGCTCAAAGCTGATGCCGCCAGTGCGGCGTTGGGGACACTGAGCGTCTCCAATGTGACATTGGGGGCACCTGCCTTTGCCCTGAAGGCCACCTCGAGGACGTTGACCGTCTCAAAGGTGGCCTTCAGGGCAGCCGACCGGCTGGCGCATCCCTCACGACAGCCCACCACGCCACTGCCGTTCTGGCTCGCCCCCGCAGTACATGAAGGCCCCCTTCCTTGCGCCTAGGTACAGGAAGGGGGCCTTCATGTACTCGGAAAAGGGGTGAAGGGGACCTTCACTACCTTCAGAGTAGGCAAGGAGGCCTTCACGGACCTGCGACCAACTCCAGCCACAACAGCAGGTACCTAAGACCCCCTTCGGCCCTAACCCGAATCCCCACTCACGACCCCCTGGACCGACGCGGGTGCTCAGCCCGCCATGCCCAGCACCGAGAGATCCGCGTTCGCCCCGGTGACCACGGTGGCGGCCGACTCGCCCGGCAGGTCGTGCACGGTCAGCGCCGCCAGACCGGCGGCACCGGCGGGTTCCGGGACGACGCCGAGGGTTTCCGCGCCCAGCCGCATGGCCGCGCGCAGGTCGTCGTCGGTGACCAGGACGAAATCGTCGACCAGCGACCGCAGGCGCCGGACGGATTCCGGTTCCGGGGTCCGGATCGAGATCCCGCCGGCGAACCAGTTCGCCCGGTCGACGGTGACCGGCTCCCCTGCTTTCCAGCTCCTCGCCATGGCCGGCGCCGACGTGGTGCCGACGCCGACGATCCGGACGTCCGGCGAGTGCGCCTTGAGCCAGAGCGCGACCCCGGCGATCAGCGCGCCGTCGCCGACCGGCAGCACGACCGTGTCGATCCCGCTTTCCCGCGCCAGCTCCAGGCCGATCGTGCCCGCCCCTTCGGAGATCCCGGGCTCACGGCCGTCTACCACGAAGACGCGATCCGGCGCTTCGGCGGCGAAGGCGGCAGCGACGGCTTTTGCCTCGCCATCGACACGGCGCACCCGGGCGCCCAAGGCCTTCATCCGCCGGAGTTTGACCGGGGAGATGTCGATGGGGACGAAGACTTCGGCCCGCAAGCCGCGTTTCCGGGCGGCGAACGCGACGGCCTGCCCGAAGTTGCCGCTGGTCCCGCACACCATCGTGGTGCCCGGCTCCAGCCCGGCGGCGAAGTAGTCCGCACCGCGGCCTTTGAAGCTGCGCAACGGATTCAGCGTCTCGATCTTCACCAGCACGCGACGGCCGAGGCGCTCGTTCAGCTGTTCGTCGCTGTACTGCGGGGAGTTCAGGAAAACGGGATCGATCACCTTCGCCGCCTCGGCGACGTGGTCCAGCTGCAGGTCGATGTCGGTCATGACGCCCAAGCTAGGCGGGAAGCCGATCATGCCGATTGTAAATTTTCGCGCCCGCGTGCAAAAATCTTGCGTGACCCTGGACGAGATCGACCACCTGCTGCTCGACCTCGTCCAGGTCGACGCGGCCCGCCCGCTGCACGAGCTGGGTGACGCCGTCGGCCTCTCCCCGAGCGCGGTCCAGCGGCGGCTGACCAGGCTGCGCGCCGCGGGCGTGATCCGCGCGCAGGTCGCCGTGCTCGATCCGGAGGCGCTGAGCGCCGGGATGGCGTCGGTCATCCTGGTCGCGCTGACCGACGACGACGTGGAGCATCACGACGCGTTCCGTGCGCGCATGCTGGCCGAACCACGCGTCCAGCACTGCTACAGCATCGTCGGGCAGTGGGACTACGTCGTCGTCCTGCTCACCCCGGATCTCAAGGCGAGCCGCCACCTGGCCAGGGACCTGTTCACCGAGCACGTCAACCGGTTCGAGACCCTGCCGGCCTTCGACGTGGTCAAGTCGAGTCAGGCGGTCCCGGTGCCCGGCGTCAGCCGTGGATCCGGCCGCTGAGTTCGGCGAGCCGCGAACCCGAACCGCTCCACCGCAGCGCGATGATCTCCGCCGCGATCGACACCGCGGTCTCCTCGGGTGTCCGCGCGCCGAGGTCGAGGCCGATCGGCGAAGACAGCCGTTCGAGTTCCGCTTCGGTGACCCCGGCCTCGCGCAGCCGCGAGAACCGGTCGTCGTGGGTCTTGCGCGAGCCCATCGCACCGACGTAGCCGACGTCGAGGCGCAACGCGACCTCCAGCAGCGGCACGTCGAACTTCGGATCGTGGGTGAGCACGGCGATCGCGGTCCGGCCGTCGACCCGGCCCGCGTCGGCTTCGGCACGGAGATAGCGATGCGGCCAGTCGACGACGACCTCGTCCGCGTCGGGGAAGCGGCTCTTCGTCGCGAACACGGGCCGCGCGTCGCAGACGGTGACCTGGTAGCCGAGGTACGCGCCCATCTTCGCCATCGCGGCGGCGAAGTCGATGGCACCGAAGACCAGCAGGCGCGCGGGCGGCTCGAAGGAGTTGACGAAGACCGTCATCCCCTCGCCGCGTCGTTGCCCGTCCGGCCCGTAGTGCAGCGTGCCGGTGCGGCCCGCCACGAGCATTCCGCGCGCGTCGTCGACGACGGCGTCGTCCATCCGCGAGGAGCCGAGCGAACCGGCGACGCGGTCCGGCCAGACGATCAGATGCTCCCCGACCAGGCCTTCCCGTTCGTGCTCGATCACCGTCACGACGGCGACCGGCTGTCCACTGTGGACCGATTCGACGACGTCGCCGAGTTCCGGCATCGACTCGCGGTCGACCTGCTGGACGTAGATGTCGATGATCCCGCCGCAGGTCAGCCCGACCGCGAACGCGTCGTCGTCGCTGACGCCGTAGCGCTGCAGCACGGGGGCGCGTTCGGCGACCACCTGCTGCGCGAGTTCGTAGACGGCGCCCTCGACGCAGCCGCCGGAGACACTGCCGGTGACCGTGCCGTCCGGCGCGACGAGCATCGCCGCGCCCGGGCTCCGGGGTGCCGACGAGAACGTCGCCACCACCGTGCCGACCCCCACGGTTTCACCGGCCGTCCAGCGGCGGTGCAGTTCGTCCAGTACGTCACGCATCGGCGATCTCCACCAGCAGTCGTTCCAAAGTGGCCAAGCTGTGCCCGGCGAGCAGCCGATCGAGGTAGGGGAGCGCGGCCACGATGCCGGACTGCACGGGAGCGTAACCTGCCCGCCCCGCGTGCGGATTCACCCAGAATACGGCGTGCGCGAGCCGCCGCAGCCTGGCGAGCTGCTCGCCGAGCAGGCCGGGGTCGCCCCGTTCCCAGCCGTCGGAGAACACGGTGACCACGGAACGCCTGGCCACGCCGCGTTGCCCCCAGCGGTCGAGGAAGGCTCGCAGGGTCTCGCCGAGCCTGGTCCCGCCCGCGAAATCGGGGACGGCGGCGGCCGCGGCGAGCATCGCGTACTCGGGATCGCGCAGCCGCAGCTGGCGGGACACCCTGGTGAGCCGGGTGCCCAGGGTGAACACCTCGACCCGGCCGGGGGCACGCCGGGCCACGACGTGCGCGAACCGCAAGAGAGCGTCGGCGTAGGGCCCCATCGAGCCGGAGACGTCGATCAGGAAGACGAGACGACGTGGTTTGGTCCCCCTCCGCCGGTACGCCAGCCGCACGGGCTCGCCACCGCCGGCCAGCATCGCCCGGAGCGTGCGCGACGGATCGAGGGTCCCCCGCCGGGCGGCGCGGCGGCGCGGCGATGACCGCGGTGGGAGGGCCGGGCGCAGTTTCGCGAGGAGTTCCCGCAGGTGGGCGCGTTCGGCAACGGTCAGTTCGGCTAGGTCTCGATGGCGCAGGACCTCGTCCTCACTCGCGGCCACACGGAGCTGGTCGGGCTCCGCGCCGGACTCGCCCTGGCCCGGTGACTGCGCGAGCGTCGCGATCCTGGCGCGCTTCGGGGCCGCCTCCCGGCCTCGCCGCCGTGGTCCGGTTTCCGCTTCGGTGAACCAGCTGTCGAACGCGGCGTCGTAGCGGGGGAGGTCGTCGGGGTCGGCGCACAGCGTCAGCCGTCCGGCCCAGTACAGCTGCTCGGGATCGGCCAGGTCGATCTCGCCCACGGCCGCGAGGTACGCCTGCACTCGGTGCGCGTCGCACGGCAAACCGGCTTCGCGCAAAGCCTCCGCGAAGCCGACGAAACCCGCGAGTGGGTCGCTCACCTCTCCATTGTGCCCGCGTTTCGTCCTCTGGTTGCGGTAGTTGCACGCGCAAGGACCGCGACCAGAGGACGAAACGCGGCGTCAGCGGCGGGCGAAGGCCGGGGTCTTCTCGCGAAAGGGGCCGATACCACCCATGAACGCACTCAGTCCTGTGAGCAGCGGGAACCGGTCCGAGATCCGGAGAGGCAGGGGGATCGTCCGCTCGGTGAGCGTCCCGTCGAGGGCGGGCTCGACGAGCATCTTGTGCTCCCCCAGTTGCATCTTCTGGGTGAGAGTGACGACGAAGTTCCGGCGGCGCTGCACCCGGCCCAGGTCCCGCGCGGTCAGCGTGCCGCGCCGCAGCGGGGCGGCGAGGATCCGCGCGGCCGCCACGGCGTCTTGCACGGCGATGTTGACGCCCATCCCACCGGCAGGCGACATCGCGTGCGCGGCGTCGCCGATGCAGAGCACCCTCTCGGAATACCAGTGCGGGAGCTTGGACATCCGGACCTTCAGCAGTTTGACGTCGTCCCAATCGCGGATCGCGGCGAGTTCGCCCTCACCCCAGCCGAACAGCCCACCGATCCGTTCGCGAAACTTCTCGATGCCCTCGGCACGCAACGCCTCGTCTTGCCCCTTCCGGATCAGGTACGACGTCTGGTAGTACTCGCCGCGGTCCATCGTCATCCCGGCGAGGCCGTTCGCGAAACAGCCGAACACCTGGGCTTCCTTGCCCGTGTCTTCGAGTTTGGGCACGCGGACCCACCACACGTCCATCGGCACGTCGTACTCGTGCGGCACGAGTCCCGCTTCCGCGCGCACCAGGGAATCCCGGCCGTCGCAGCCGACCACGAGCGACGCGGCCAGTTCCCGTTCCACGCCGTCGGAATCGCGGTAACGCACCCCGCCACCCGCGCGCAGCCCGGTGACCTCGGCGCCCATCCGCAGGGTGAACGTCGGCTCCCCGGCCGCCGCTTCGGCGAGCAGGTTCAGGAAGTCCCACTGCGGAACCATCGAGATGTACTTGTACGGCCCGGGAATCCGGCTGAAGTCGGCGGCGACGATCGTCGCGTCGCCGATCACCATCCGCATCTTCTCCAGCCGTTTCGACGGGAGTTCCGCGAACCGTTCGCCGAGCCCGAGTTCGTCGAGCAGCATCAACGTCGGCGGATGGACCGTGTCACCGCGGAAATCGCGGAAGAAGTCCTTGTGCTTCTCGAGAACGGTGACCTCGACCCCGGCTCGTGCCAGCAGGAGCCCGAGCACCATCCCCGCCGGACCGCCCCCCACCACACAGCACTGTGTACGTTCCATAACCGAGTTGTAGCGCGCTCGCTGAGCCGTCGCCATGGATTCGGCGCGGAAGAGGACCTAGGTCCTGCCGGAAATCCTCGCTACGGTGACGCCATGTTCTCGTCCCGTGCCGTGCTCGCCGCCTTCCTCGCCTGCGCCCTCGGCGTGGCCGTCGCCCCGGCCGCCTCGGCGACCCCGCCGTCCTCGCCGGTCCCGGTCGTGTTCGACGGCGACTCCGACTTCGCGGACATCGCGACGCTCGCGTATCTGTGCCAGGCGCACAAACAGCGCCGCATCGACCTGCGCGCGGTCACCGTCACCAACAACGGCGCCGGGACCCCCGGGCGCGCGCTGACCCACGTGCGGACGGCGCTCGGGAAATGCGGTCTCTCCGGCATTCCGGTCGCCGACGGTTCCGACCACGGCGTGAACCCGATGCCCGCCGATGGCCGTGCCTGGACCGAAAGCATCCTCAACGGCGCGCTCGGTGACGCGGGGGTTCCGGACCGTCCGTCCAAGATCCGCGCGTCGGCACTGCTCGCCGCGACGGTGCTCAAGTCGGCCAAACCGATCGTCGTGATCGCGACCGGCCCGCTCACGAACGTCGCGAAAGCCATGGACGTTCCCGGTGTGGCACAGCGCATTTCGCGGCTTTCGGTGATGGGCGGCGCCTTCGACGTCCCCGGCAACGTGTTCGGCCCGGACGCGGAGAAGTTCGACGGCACCCAGGAAGTCAACATGTGGCTCGACCCCGCTTCGGCGGACAAGGTCTTCGCCGGGCTCCGCCGGGTCGACATCGTCCCGCTGGACGCCACGAACGACGTCCCCATCACACCGTCCTATGTGGAGCGTCTGGGCCGGGAAGGCCGGACAGCGGAAGCGAAACTGGTGCACGCGATCGTCACGCAGCCCGATCTCGCGCCGTACGTCCAGGACGGGACGGCGTTCTGGTGGGACACCCTCGCCTCGTCCGAGGTGCTCGACGACGTGAGCCCGGTCAAGGTGCGGACGGCGAAGGTCGACGTGCGACAGGATGGCGCCGCGGCCGGCCGTACTTACGTGACGCCGAAGGGAACTTCGCAGCATGTCGGCTACGACGCCGATCCCGTGCTCTACGAGAACGGCTTCCTGAAGATGCTGAACGGCTAAGTCCTCAACCCTGCGATGAGGACCCCGACCATCCGGCGCGCGTCGTAGCGAGGGTCGCTGTCGGCACCGATGCAGAGGTTCCCGACGCCGCGCATGACCTCGATCGCCTGCAGATCGGAGCGGATCTCACCGGCCTTCGCCGAGGCGTCGAGCAGCTGACCGCACACGGGCAGCAGACGGTCGAGGAAGTAGGCGTGCAACGTCTCGAAACCGGTGTTGTCCGCCTGGAACGCCCCGGCGAGGCCGTGTTTGGTGACCAGGAAGTCGACGAAGAGGTCGATCCAGCGGCGCAACGCCTCATACGGCGAAGTGCTCGACGCCAGCAGTTCCGGCCCGGCTTCGGCGCAGGCGTCGACCTGATGCCGGTAGACGGCGATGATGAGGTCGGCCCTGGTCGGGAAATGCCGGTAGATCGTGCCCATCCCGACCCCCGCCTTGGCCGCGATGTCGCGGACCGGCGCCTCGACGCCCGAAGTGACGAAGACCGCGGCGGCCGCGTCGAGCAGGGTCTTCTCGTTGCGCCGGGCGTCCGCGCGTTTGGTCTTGGTGCCCTCTTCACTCATCACGCCACTCCTTCGGTTGCCAAACGGAACAGTGCTCCGTATTGTTAGCGGAGCAACGTTCCGCTTGCTCATTTTGCCATGGAGGACACCGTCATGCAGTACCGCACCTTGGGCAGGACCGGTGTGCAGGTCAGCACCCTCGCGCTCGGCGCGATGAACTTCGGCGCGATCGGGCGCACGACCCAGGACGAGGCCACCGCCATCGTCGACGCCGCGCTGGCGGGCGGGGTCAACTTCGTCGACACCGCCGACATGTACAGCGCCGGGGAGTCGGAGAAGATGGTCGGCAAGGCCATCGCCGGCCGCCGTGAAGATCTCGTGCTGGCCACGAAGGCGACCATGCCGATGGGCGACGACCGCAACCATCAGGGCGCGTCACGCCGCTGGCTGGTCACCGCGCTGGACAACAGCCTGCGCCGCCTCGGCGTCGATCACGTCGACCTCTACCAGATCCACCGCTGGGACCCGAAGACCAGCGACGAGGAGACCCTTTCGGCGCTGACCGATCTGCAGCGCGCGGGGAAGATCCGCTACTTCGGTTCGTCGACCTTCCCCGCGTACCGCGTCGTGCAGGCGCAGTGGGCCGCCCGCGAAGCCCGCCTGAGCCGGTATGTCACCGAGCAGCCCAGCTATTCGATCCTGCAGCGCGGCATCGAAACGCACGTTCTTCCGGTGACCGAGGAGTACGGGCTCGGCGTGCTGGTGTGGAGCCCGCTCGCTTCGGGCTGGCTTTCGGGCGCCGTCCGCGAGGGCCGGGAGATCACCACCAACCGCGCGAAGAGCCGGCCGCAACGCTTCGACCTCACCATCCCGGCCAACCGGGCCCGGATGGAGGCCGTCGAACGCCTGGCCAAGGTCGCCGACGAGGCCGGCCTGACGCTGATCCAGCTCGCGCTCGGATTCGTGACCGCCCATCCGGCCGTGACCAGCGCGATCATCGGGCCGCGCACGCCGGTGCACCTCGAGTCGCAACTCGCCGCCGCGGACACGGTGCTGCCCGCCGACGTCCTCGACGCGATCGACGAGATCGTCGCTCCCGGCGTCGACCTCGCGCCGGACGAGAAGATGGACACCCCGCCGTCACTGCTCGACGCGTCGCTGCGGCGGCGCTGAAGCGGCTCAGGCGAGGAGTTTGTCCAGTTTGGCGCGGACCCTGTCGAGGTCTTCGCTGTACTTGAGGACCGAACCCAGGGTTCGCGCGCCGGTCGCGGCGTCCAGTTCGGACATCCCGAGGGCGAGCAGCGCCTGGGCCCAGTCCAGGGATTCCGCCACTCCGGGCGGCTTCAGCAACTCCATCGCCCGGAGGCGCTGCACCGCCGTCGCGACCTGCACCGCGAGCCCTTCGCCCAGGCCCGGGATCTTGCGGCGCAGGATCTCGATCTCGCGGGCGAGGTCCGGGTGTTCGAGCCAGTGATAGAGACAGCGGCGTTTCAGCGCGTCGTGCACCTCCCGCGTCCGGTTGGAGGTGAGCACCACCAGCGGCGGATGTTCGGCACGCACCTCGCCGAACTCGGGGATCGTCACCGCGTTCTCGTCGAGGAGTTGCAGCAGGAAGGCTTCGAACTCGTCGTCGGCCCGGTCGATCTCGTCGACCAGCAGGACACACGGCGCGGTCTGCAACGCCTTCAGCAACGGCCGGGAGAGCAGGAAACGTTCGGTGTAAAGGGATTGCTCGGCGGCCTCGACGTCGAGGCCGCCGTCACCCGCGGCTTCGAGCGCCCGCAAGTGCAGCAACTGGCGGGGGAAGTCCCATTCGTACAGTGCCTGCGCCGCGTCGATCCCCTCGTGACACTGGAGCCGGATGAGCGGCAGGCTCAGCGCTTCGGACAGCCCCAAGGCGAGCGAGGTCTTGCCTGTGCCCGGTTCGCCCTCGCAGAACAGGGGGCGGCCGAGCCGCAGCGCGAGGAACCCAGCCGTGGCGATGCCGTCGTCGGCGAGGTAGCCGACCGTTTCGAGGGCTTCGGCCAGTTTCTCCGGCGATTCGACGGTCACTTCCCGATCGTATGCCCCGGGGAGCGCGAGATCAGCCTGGAAGATCCTCGCGGCGGTCCACGTCGTGCCCGGTGCCGAGGTCGCCGCATTCGACGAGCCGCAGGTCCGGGCGTCCCTTCAGCCAGTCTCGCGCGCCTTTGTCCCCGGACGCGCCCGCCACGATCTCCGGCCACCAGCGGCGGCCGAGTACGACGGGATGACCGGGAACGCCGTCGTAGGTGGCGCGCGCGACAGTGTTCCCATCGGCTCCGGCGGCGACTCGGCGCACCACGTCGGCACCGACGCCGGGCAGATCCACGAGATGCACGACGGCGGCTTCGGCGCCGCTCTTTTCCAGTGCGTTCAGGCCCGCGCGGAGTGACGCACCCATGCCGGACTCCCAGTCTTCGGCCAGGACGGCGACCTCAGGACCCGGCAACAGCCTGCGGACTTCCTCGGCCGAGGCACCCAGGACCACCCGGACCGGTGCGCAGCCGGCGTCGGCCAGCACTCGCAAGGCCCGGATGACGAACGGCTCACCGTCGAGAACGGCGAGCGCCTTCGGCCCGCCGAACCGGCGCCCGGCCCCGGCCGCGAGCAGCAGCCCGGCGACCTCAGCCATGCCCTGCCTTCGTGTTTCCTGCCTTGGTCGGCGGCGCCGACGCCAGATCGGCCTCGATGGCCTGTGCCGCCACGAGCAGCGACGGCAGCAGTTCGCGCTCGACCGACTCCGGCGTCGTGCGGCTGGCGTGGGTGGAGAGGTTGACCGCGGCCACGACCCGGCCCCACCGGTCCCGGATCGGCGCGGCGATCGAGCGGAGACCTTCTTCGAGCTCCTGGTCGACCATCGCGTAACCCTGCCGGTAGACCCGCTTCAGCTCGGCGATCAGGTCCTGCTGCCTGGTCAGCGTGTGCGCGGTCAGCTTCTCGAGCTTGGCCGCGTCGAAGTAGCCGTGCAGGTCTTCGCCTTCGAGGCCGGCCAGCAGAACGTGCCCCATCGAGGTCGCGTGGGCCGGGAAGCGGGTGCCGACGTTGATGCTGACGGTCATGATCCGTGAAACGGCCACGCGCGCGACGTAGACGATGTCCAGGCCTTCGAGCACCGAGACCGAACTCGACTCGTGCACCTCGGCGGACAGCCGTTCCAGATGCGGCTGGGCGACCTCGGGCAGCGACAGACTCGACAGGTACGAGTAACCGAGTTCGAGGACCCGTGCGGTGAGCGAGAAGTACTTGCCGTCCGTGCGCACGTATCCCAGGTCGACGAGGGTCAGCAGGAACCGGCGGGCGGCCGCCCTGGTCAGCCCGGTGGAGCGGGCGACGTCGCTCAGCGTGAGTTCCGCCGCGTCCGCGTTGAACGCCTTGATCACCGCCAGCCCGCGTTCCAGCGACTGGACATGGTGCGCTCCGCGCTCGGTCACCTCGCCTTCGTCCATACCGGAACCCTAACCGCCACCCTCTTCCTGGGCCGCAGGCTCACCGAGTTCGGCCAGCACCCGCTGGGCGACGGCGAACGCCGCGTTGGCGGCCGGGGCACCCGCGTAGACGGCGGTGTGCAGCAGGACCTCGGAGATCTCCTGCGCGGTAAGTCCATTGTGGACGGCGGCCCGGACGTGCATGGCGAGTTCGTCGTGGGCGTGCAGCGCGGTGAGCGCGGCCAGGGTGACGCAGCTGCGGGTCTTGCGGTCGAGTCCGTCGCGCGACCAGACCGAACCCCAAGCGCCCCGGGTGATGTAGTCCTGGAACGGGCGGCTGAACTCGGTGGTGCGGGCGACCGCGCGGTCGACGTGCGCGTCACCGAGGACTTCGCGGCGCACGCGCATGCCTGTCTCGTAGGGATCTTCGCTCATCTGGCCACCTCCAGTTGTTCGAGGATCAGCGCGGTGAACCGCTCCGGCTGTTCGAAGCTCCCCAGATGCGCGGCGCCTTCGACGACCTCGAGCCGCGCGTCCGGAATGCCGTCCGCGATCACCTCGGCGTGCTGGACCGGCGTCGCCGGGTCCTCGGCCCCGGCGATGACCAGGGTCCGCGCCAAGATCTTGGGCAGGTCACCGACGAGGTCCATCCGTTCGATGGCCTCGCAGGACGCCGCGTACCCCTCGGCGGGGACGTTCGCGATCATCTCGCGCAGGAACGCGACCTGCTCGGGATAGGCGGCGGCGTAACCGGCTGTCACCCAGCGGCCGGCCCCGGCTTCGGCGACCGAGCCGGTGCCGTTCTCCCGGACCGTCCGCGCCCTGTCGGCCCACATCCGCGGCGGCCCGAGTTTCGCGGACGTGCAGCACAGCGTGAGGCTCTCGATCCGGTCCGGCGCGTTCACGCCCAGCCACATCCCGGTCATCCCGCCGAGCGAGAGCCCGACGAAGTGAGCGCGTCCGACGCCGTGCTCGTCGAGCAGTGCGAGCAGATCACCGCCGAGATCCTCCAGCGTGTACGGCCCGGACGGCACCGGGGACGCGCCGTGCCCGCGGGTGTCGTACCGGATCACCCGGAACCCCTTGGCCACCAAGGGTTCGACCTGCGGCTCCCACATGCGGTGGTCACTGCCGAGCGACCCGCTGAACACCACGACCGGACCGTCCTCGGGCCCTTCCGCGACACTGTGCACTTTGACAACACTGTGCACCTTCACCGGCTCGGACATCGAAAAGCTAGACATCGAAGAACACCGTTTCCCCTTGGCCCTGGAGCCGGATGTCGAACCGGTAGCCGTCGCCGGTCGCGGTGGCGATCAGCGTGCCCCGGCGGGCCTCCGGCACCGAGGCCAGCACCGGGTCCTGGGAGGTGTCGTCGTCCTCGAAGTAGATCCGGGTGACGACGCGGTGCAGCAGCCCGCGGGCGAGCACCGAGACGTCGATGTGCGGCGCCTGGGAGCTACCCGCCGGACCGGGCACCACGCCGGGCTTGATCGTCCGGATCTCGTAGTTGCCACCGGGATCGGTCGGGCAGCGCCCGAAGCCCCGGAACCCGCTCGCGACCGCTCCACGCGGATCGTCGGGGTGGTCGAACCGGCCGTCGGCGTCGGCCTGCCAGGTCTCGATCATCGCGTCCGGGACCGGTTCGCCCGCACCGTCGAGGACCCGGCCGTGGATGCGGATCGCGGCCGGTTCGCCCGCGGGAACGACGTCCGGCCCGTCCGGCCAGGGCAGGCCGATGGACAGGTACGGGCCGACGGTCTGGGAAGGCGTCGTCTCCGGCATCAGTGCTCGTCCTCCTCGTCTTCGAAGACCGACGCCTCGCGGCCGCGCACGACGATGTCGAACTGGAAGGCCAGCGCCCACTCGGCTTCGGTGCGGTCGAGGTCGAACCGCGCGATCATCCGCTGCCGGGCGTTCTCGTCCGGAATGGAGTTGAAGATCGGGTCCTGCGAGAACAGCGGGTCTTCCGGGAAGTACATCTGGGTGACCAGCCGCTGGGTGAACGCGCTGCCGAAGACGGAGAAGTGGATGTGCGCCGGCCGCCAGGCGTTGTCGTGGTTCTTCCACGGGTACGCGCCCGGTTTGATGGTGGTGAAGGTGTAGCGGCCCTCGCCGTCGGTCAGCGTCCGGCCCGCGCCGTCGAAGTTGGGGTCGATCGGCGACGGCCAGCGGTCACCGGTGTGCCGGTACCGGCCACCCGCGTTCGCCTGCCAGATCTCCACGAGCGAATCCCGGATCGGGTGCCCGTCGCCGTCGAGCAGCCGCCCGGTGACGATGATCCGCTGTCCCTGAGGCTCGCCCTCGTGCCCCTGGGTGAGGTCGTTGTCGAACTCGCCGATCCGCCCCGGCCCCAGCGCGGGCCCGGTGACCTCGGTCAGCAGATGCGGGAGCACGATCAGCGGCTCCTGGGGGTGCCGCAGCGCCGTCGACCGGTAACCGGCGTAGTCGAGCGGCGGATGCGTCCCTTCCGGATCGCGCCGGTAGCGCGGGAGCCTCAGTTCTGCGGGTGCGGACATGCTGCCTCCTCCAGGCGCGGGTCAGTGGCTCAGCGGGCTTCGAGGACGACGGCCAGCCCCTGGCCGACGCCGATGCAGATGGCCGCCAGCCCCCATCGGCCGCCGGTGCGGCGCAGGTGATGGGCCAGTGTGCCGAGGATCCGGCCGCCGGAGGCGCCCAGCGGATGCCCGATCGCGATCGCTCCGCCGTTGACGTTGACGATCTCCGGGTCGAGCTTCGACCAGTCCCGCAGACAGGCCAGCGACTGCGCGGCGAACGCCTCGTTCAGTTCCACCGCCGCCAGGTCTTCCCAGCCGATCCCGGCCCGTTCCAAGGCGATCTCGGCCGCGCGGACCGGGCCGATGCCGAAGACGTCGGGGTCGACGCCCGCCGCGCCCCGTCCGGCGATCCTGGCCAGCGGCGCCTTGCCGAGCCGCCGGCCCGCGGCCTCGTCGCCGAGCAGCAGCGCGGAAGCGCCGTCGTTGAGCGGCGACGCGTTCGCGGCCGTGACCGTCCCTTGTGGACGGAAGACGGGCTTGAGCTTCGCGAGTTTCTCCGGGCTGGAGTCCGGCCGGATGCCTTCGTCACGAGTGAGTTCGACACCCTCGACGGGGACGACGTGATCGTCGTAGAACCCCTCGTCCCAGGCGCGGGCGGCGTTGACGTGGCTGCGGACGGCGAACGCGTCCTGCTCGTCGCGGCCGATGCCGTACCGCTCGGCGAGTTGTTCGGTGGACTCGCCGAGCGAGACCGTCCACTGCTCGGGCATCTTCGGGTTGACCATGCGCCAGCCCAGCGCTGTCGAGTACAGCGTCTGGTTTCCGGCGGGGAAGGCCTTCTCCGGCTTCTGCATGACCAGCGGTGAGCGGCTCATCGACTCGACCCCGCCCGCGACGGCGAGCGAAGCGTCGCCGACCTGGACCGACCGGCTCGCCTGCATGACCGCGTCGAGACCGGAGCCGCACAGCCGATTGACGGTCGCACCCGGGACCGTCGTCGGCCAGCCCGCCAGCAGCGCCGCCATCCGCGCGACGTTGCGGTTGTCCTCGCCCGCGCCGTTGGCGTCGCCGAGCACGACCTCGTCCACGGTGGCCGGGTCCAGGTCGTTGCGCTCGGCCAGCGCCCGCAGCACGGTGGCGGCGAGGTCGTCCGGGCGGACGCCGGACAGGGCGCCGCCGTACTTGCCGAACGGGGTACGGATGGCGTCGAACAGGAAGACGTCGGTCATGCGCTCGCCCTTTTGAGGTCTCGGAGGATGCGGAGTTCTGCCTCGGTCGGCGCCGGGGTGGTTCCCAGGTCGCCGGACACCTTCAGTTTCCACCCGGTCGCCTCGACGACCTGATCGACCTCGATCCCGGGATGCAGTTCGGTGAGCGTGAGCTCGGCGGTCTCCGGGTCGGGCCGCATCAGGCCGAGGTCGGTGACCACCAGCGTCGGCCCGGCGCCGGGGAGACCGAGGCGTTCGCGATCGCCCTTGCCGGTGCCGTGACCGAACGACGTCACGAAGTCGACCTTCTCGACCAACGTGCGGGTGCTCTGCCGGAGCACCACGAACACCTCGCGGCAGGAAGCGGCGATCTCCGGCGCCCCGCCCGCCCCGGGCAGGCGCACCTTGGGGTTGGCGTAGTCCGGGCCGATGACGGTGGTGTTGATGTTGCCGAACTTGTCCAGCTGGGCGGCGCCGAGGAAACCGACGTCGATCCGGCCGGGCTGGAGCCAGTAGTTGAAGACCTCGGGCACGCTGACCACGGCGTCGGCGGTGTCGGCGAGTTCGCCGTCGCCGATGGACAACGGGAGCCGGCTCGGTTTGGCGCCGAGGCAGCCGGATTCGTAGATCAGCGTGAGGTTCGGCGCGTGCCCGCGGCGGGCCAGGTTCGCGGCCGTGCTGGGCAGGCCGATGCCCACGAAACAGGACATCCCGTCGCCGAGCGCGCGAGCGGCGGCGACGCTCATCATCTCGTCGGAGGTGTACTCGGTCATGCCTTCACTCCCGTCAGCTCGTCGAGCCAGCGGGTGAAGCTCTCCCTGTCCCGGCCGATCGCGTCCCATGCCTGGTAGGCGTCGTTGTCCCGTTCGTAGTACCCCGCCGCGTACGACGGCTTCGCGCCGCCGGGAACCTCGGCGACGGCCGTGACCGCCCACGACGGCAGCACGATCGCGCCCGGGCGGGGTTCCAGCTCGTCCACGACCTCCTCGACGGTGACCAACGACCGCTTCGCCGCCAGCACCGCTTCCTTCTGCACGCCGGTGATGCCCCAGATCTGGACGTTGCCTGCCCGGTCTGCGCGCTGGGCGTGCACGATCGTCACGTCCGGGTTGAGCGCGGGGACGGCGGCGAGTTGCTCCCCGGTGAACGGGCAGGTGATGGGCTTGATCGTGTCGGTCTGCGCGGGGAGATCGGTGCCCGTGTAGCCGCGCAGCACGGCGAACGGCAGGCCCGACGCACCGGCGACGTAGCGATTCGCCATGCCCGCGTGACTGTGTTCCTCTATCTCCAGGGGTACCGGCCACGAGTGCTGGACCGCGTCGCGGAAGCGGTGCAACGAGCCGACGCCGGGGTTGCCGCCCCACGAGAAGATCAGCTTGCTCGCGCAGCCCGCGCCGATGAGCTGGTCGTAGACGATGTCCGGAGTCATGCGGACCAGCGTCAGGCCGGTGCGGCGCTGACGGATGATCTCGTGACCCGCGGCGACCGGAATGAGGTGCGTGAAGCCCTCGAGCGCGACGATGTCCCCGTCGCGCACCAGCCGCGCCACGGCCTCCTTCAACGACAGCAGCTCCGCCATCCCCACTCCCGGCTTGTTCGTATCGCGCACACTTGTTCTGCATCTGAACATAGCACAGCCGAGCGAGTCGGGGCACTCCTTCTTTGGTGGGCTGAAGGGGCCTTTCACCGCGTGACATGCAGCGAAGGGGCCCTTCACCGCGTGAGACGCGGGGAAGGGCCCCTTCAGCTCATCAGTGGACCTGACGCACTCACGGGAGCGATCCGGCACCGTCCGAAAAGGACTACTCGAGTGCACCGATCCCGCTCAGTCGACCCCACTGCCCGGCGGGAACCATTCGACGGCCTTGACCTTCCGCCCCGACGCCGGACCGGCCGCGACGAGCGTCGTGGCGAGGACCAGCGCGGCACCGACGGCCGCCAGTTCTCGTGATCGTTTCATCTTGCACCCCTCGAATCCCCTGCTCGCGGAGGTTTTCCGCCCTGACGACCATCCGGGGTCCCCGACGGTGACGACTCCCCCGCGCAGGGGAAGCGCCTCCCTCATGACGGGGATCCGAGCGTTTGGGATACCAACCGCCGCACACTAGGCTGAGGGAGTGACCTCGACGATCGCGGTGACCCGGTGGATTCCCGACGAAGCGCTGAAAGTGCTCGCCGAAGCCGGGGAGGTGAAGCTGTCGCGCGCCGATCGGCCGTTGACGCCGGACGAACTGCGTGAGTTCGTCCGGGGCGCGTCCGCCATCGTCGGCATGCTGCACGACCGGATCGACGGCACGGTCGCCGACGCGGCGGGCCCCGATCTGAAGGTTGTGGCGAACGTGGCCGTCGGCTACGACAACGTCGACGTCCCGGCGCTGGCCGAACGCGGCGTCACCGTCACCAACACCCCCGGCGTGCTCACCGACGCGACCGCGGATCTGGCGTTCGGACTGCTCCTCGCGGTCACACGACGGCTCGGTGAGGGCGAACGGCTGATCCGGTCGCGTACCCCGTGGTCGTTCCACCTGGGTTTCCTGCTCGGCTCCGGCCTGCAGGACAAGACGCTCGGCATCGTCGGGCTCGGCCAGATCGGGCAGGCGGTCGCGCGGCGGGCGCTCGGTTTCGGCATGCGGATCGTCTACTCAGGACGATCGCGGGCCGCCGAGGACGTCGAGAAGACCTTGGGCGCGAAGTACGTGTCCGTCGGCGAACTTCTGGAAAGCTCCGACGTCGTTTCCCTGCACTGCCCCCTGACACCGGAGACCCGCCACCTCATCGACGCGGACGCGCTGAAGTCGATGAAACCGGGCGCGTACCTGATCAACACCACCCGCGGCCCCGTCGTCCACGAGGCGGCGCTGGCCGACGCGCTCGAAGCCGGGGAGATCGCCGGAGCGGGCCTCGACGTGTTCGAAGCCGAACCCGAGGTCGAGCCGCGCCTGCTGGATCGCGAAAACGTCGTCTTGACGCCGCACCTCGGATCGGCGACGGTCGAAACCCGTACTGCCATGGCCGTGCTCGCGGCCGAGAACGTCGCGTCGGTGCTCACCGGCGGAAACCCCCTGACGGAGGTTCGTCCATGACTCGTGTCGTCATCGCGCCCGACAAGTTCAAGGGAAGCCTGACCGCGGTCGAGGCCGCGGAGGCGATCGCCCACGGCGTCCGCGACGCGCTGCCCGAGGCCGAAGTCTCCTCTTGCCCGGTCGCCGACGGCGGCGAAGGAACGCTCGACGTCCTCGTCGCGGCGGGCGGCCGTCTCGTGGAACTCCCGGTCCGCGGGCCGCTCGACGACACCGTCGACGCGCGCTACGTGATGCTCGACGGGACGGCCTACATCGAATCGGCCCGCGCGTGCGGGATCGAGTTCGTCGAGCCGAGCCCGGAAGTGGCGCTGGCCGCGCACACCTGGGGCGTCGGCGAGCTCCTCGCGCACGCGCTCGACCACGGCGCGCGGCGGCTGGTGCTGACGGTCGGCGGAACCGCGAGCACCGACGGCGGCGCCGGGATGCTGGCGGCGCTGGGCGCCGGGGTGTTCGACGCGTTCGGCGCACCGGTCGGACTCGGCGGCGGCACGCTGGGCCGCGTCGCGTCGGCCGAACTCGGCCCGGTGCGCCACCGGCTCGGCTCCGTCGAGGTCGCCGTGGCCACCGACGTGACGAACCCGCTGCTCGGACCGCGTGGGGCGGCCGCGATCTTCGGGCCGCAGAAGGGCGCGGGCCCGCGCGAGGTCGAGCAACTGGACGAATCCTTGAGCCGCTGGGCGCAGGCGTTGCGGAACGCCGGGACCACCGACGTCTCCGACCTTCCCGGAGCGGGCGCGGGAGGCGGGGTCGCGGCAGGCGCGATCGCGGGACTCGGCGCGTCGGTCGAGTCCGGTTTCCAGCTCATCGCCGGGCTCACCGGGGTCGCCGGCGCCATCGAAAGCGCCGACCTCGTCATCACCGGCGAGGGCTCACTGGACGAGCAAAGTCTCGACGGCAAGGCCCCGGCGGGCATCGCGGCGCGCGCGCAGGAGCACTCGGTACCGCTGATGGTGCTGGCCGGGCGGATCCAGCTGGACGAGAGCCAGCTCGCCGGCCTCGGTGTCGTGGGCAGCGCCGCCCTGATCGACCACGCGCCTTCGCTCGACCACGCGCGTGCGCACGCGGCGGAACTCCTGCGCGAGCGGGCCGGCGAGCTGGTCCGTGCCTGGGCCCGGACTTAAAGCCTGAACCCGCCGGGCTCAGCTGCCAGGCTGGGGCTGAGCCTGCGGGAGTACGGCGAAGGCGACTTCGCCGGTCTCGTCCTGCTGGACGTCGAGCACCTTGTCATCGAGCAACGCGGCCGCTTCGGGCTCCAAGAACACCTTCGGGCCGCCGTCCGCGCCGAGCACCTTGTCGCCGCTTTCCGGTTCGGGGGCGACGGAAACCGCGAGCTGGGGACTGTCCCCCTGCTGGGAATGCATCGCGAAACGCAGCCCGCCTCCGTCTTGTCCGTTTTCCTGCCCGGTCAGTGCGGTGATCGCCTCGGCGGCGGCTTCGGTGACTGTAAGCATCTCTGCCCTTCCTTCGTCGCGGTCTTGCACTTGACGGACCACGCTAGGGGGTCTCGGCATGGCCTGCCGTCTGAGTGAAGATCATTTTCAGCCGATGTCCGGCTCCTCATCGGACGTCGGCCGGGGCGTGCTGTACTCGACCCGGCCCTTGTGGCCTACCCGATGGCGCCGACGACCAAACGGCGACGGACGCTGTCGCGGGGATCACAGCCCCCAGCGGGTTTACTGGCTTCACAAGTTTGTGAAACAAGGAGTAGCGTCGTCGGTATGACCACCACCAGGTGGGCGCCAGGGCACCGGATCATCCGGCGCGCGCCGGAACGGCACCACGAGCTCGGCCACCATGCCGCGTGGTACGTCGTCGCCGGTGTCGTCGCCACCGGCCTGCAGGCGGTGCTGTTCCTCGTCCTGCAGCCGATCCTCGGCCCCCAGGTGGCCAATCTGGTCGCGCTCGCGGTCACGACCGTCGGGAACACCGAGTTCCACCGCCGGGTCACCTTCGCCACCCGGAAGAGTCATCCGGGCAAACGGCACTTCCAGGACCTGATGACGTTCGCTTTTTACGCCGTCTATGGCTCGATCGTGCTCGCGTCACTCGACGCGGTGATCACCGAGCCGACCGCACTGGAGCAGACAGGCGCCCTGCTCGCGGCCAGCGTTGTGGGCGGCATCGCGCGCTTCGCGGTCCTTCGCTGGTGGGTTTTCGCGCGACGCAGCGCCTAGTGTTCGTCGGGTGACAGAGATCAACGGACCGCACGAAGGTGGTTCGGAACCCGATTACCGCTTCACCCTCGCCAACGAACGGACCTTCCTCGCCTGGCTCCGGACGGCGCTGGGCCTGCTGGCCGGCGGCGTCGCCGTCCATCAGCTGGTTCCCGACCCGAGCGCGCTGAGCACCGTCCTCGCGGGACTGTGCGTCGTGCTGGCAGCCGTCCTCGCGGCGTCCGCGTATCCGCGCTGGCGGCAGGTCCAGAGCGCGATGCGCGAGGGACGGCCGCTGCCGAAGAGCGGGCTGCTGGTCCTGCTGACGGCCGGAATCCTCGTGATCACCCTGACCGCCGCGGCCCTGGTGGTCTTCTCGTGAACGTGAAGAGCACGTGAGCGATCACGGAGCGCAAGCGGAACGGACCGGGCTGGCCTGGCGCCGGACAGCGCTCGCGGCTACTGCCTGCACACTCCTGCTCTTGCACACGGCCGCCCGGCAGGGCTGGGGGACGGCGGTCATCCCGGTCGTGGTCGCGGGCGTCATGGTGGTCGTCCTGGTCGCCATCGGCTCGATCCGTGAACGGGCACTGCGCGGGGCGGACACCCCGAAACCTCTTAACCCAGCCCTCGCTGTCACCGCGTCGGCACTCGTCGTAGCGACGGCGGTCGCTTTGATCGCGGTGCGCTAAGGGCCGCGCACATCCTGCGATCGCGGCCGCCTTCTTCGCGACGCAGAGTCTCGGTTGTATTAAGCCGACTCCGTCGAATGGGCTATCTCTAGTTGAAATCTTTACTGCCGTCCGATCGGCGCCTACGATTACGCTGCGTCGCATCGGCGGCAGGTGAATCTGATCTTACGGAGCATCTGCCGCCTTGAATCGTTACGGAGTGTTGACCCCTCGACAGCGACGGTCGCAGGGTCGGCCGGGGAGGACGACCATGCAAACCATCTCCAGCGCGTCCAGATCCGTCACCCCCGATGCGGTTCCCGGATACACGACTCCGGAGAACCTGCCTCGACCGGGCGGACGGCTGACGAAGGAGGATCTCGACCCCCTCGTCAAAGACGCGGGCGACGGGAATCCCGCCGCGATCCAGGCACTGCTGCGGATGATCGGCCCTGTCGTGGTCCGGTACTGCCGCGCCAGGATGGGCGGCCGCGATCTGTCCTACCTGTCGGCGGACGACGTCGCGCAGGAAGTCTGCATGGCCGTGCTGAAGGCACTGCCGGGCTACCAGGACCGCGGCGGTTCGTTCCTCTATCTCGTGCACGCGATCGCCGCCAACAAGGTCGCCGACGCCTACCGCGCGGTCTCCCGCGACCGGTCGGAGCCGGTACCGGAACTCCCGGAACGGCCCATCGGCGACAACGAGCCCGAAACGCACGCTCTGCACCTGGACCTCGGCGCCCGGCTCAGCCGTCTGCTCTCCACCCTTCCCCGGGTGCAGCAAGAGATTCTCGCCCTCCGCATCGCCGTCGGCCTTTCCGCCGCCGAAACCGCCGAGGCTCTCGGGATCTCCGCCGGCAACGTGCGCGTGACGCAGCACCGCGCGCTGGCCCGCCTGCGGACGATGGTCAAGCAGGACGAGTTCTGATCTTTTCTCCCCCTGCCGCAGGTCGTCGATCGGCGGTTCGCAGGCGCCCGGACCCCGCGCCGCCCACTTTCTTCTTCTCCCCGGACTTACCTCGTGAGTGGTAAGTCCGGTTAGAACCGTCTTTACCACTCACGAGAGGCGGTACGCCCGCCGCGCGGTGCCGTCGAAGAACTCCAACCGCTCCGCGTCGCTCAACGAACCCGTCAGCGAAAAGGCCGTGTCCACAACCACTTCGTACGCGGCCGCGAGTTCGCAGACCGGCCAGTCGGAGCCGAACATCAGCCGCGAAGCCCCGAAGGACTCCAGCACGTGCTCGGCCCAGCGCGCCAGATGTCCGACCTTCCACTGTGCCCAGTCCGCCTCGGTCACCAGCCCCGAGAGCTTGCAGTACACATTGTCCAGCTCCCCCAACGCCGCGACGCCGTCCGCCCACGGCTGCCATTCCCCCGAAGAGATCGGCGGCTTCGCGGCATGGTCGAGCACGAAGACCTGGTCCGGTAGCGCGGAAGCCGCCGCGAGGGCCGCCGGGAGCTGGGGCGGCTTCACCAGCAGGTCGTACGCCAGCCCGGCCTCACCGAGCGCGGCGAGACCACGCGAAACGTCGGGCCGCGTCAGCCAGGAAGGGTCCGGTTCGTCCTCCACCTGATGCCGGATTCCCACCAGGGGGCCGGAAAACGCGGCCACGCGCTCCGCGACGTCGGGGGCGGTGAGGTCGGTCCAGCCGACGACACCCGCGATCAGCGGTTCGGCACGAGCGGTGGCGAGGAACTCGTGCGTCTCCTCCTCCGACGAGACCGTCTGCACCAGCACGGTGCCCTTCACCCCCGCCGCCTTGGTCACCGTCCGGAGATCGTCCACTGTGTACGGACGACGGATCGGTTCCAGCGCCGTACCCGTCATCCACGGGTAGTGCCGCCGCGAGGGATCCCAAAGGTGGTGGTGCGCGTCGATCACGACTGTCCTTCCGGCCGCAGCGGGGTGTCCTCTCGCAACAGTCCCGCACGGATCAGGTCCGTCCACAACTCGCGCGGCACCGGGCGCCGGAACCGTTCCGCGTTGAGCCGGACCTGGCCGGGATCGTGCGCGCCGACGACGACGGACACCACCGCCGGATGCGCGGCGGGCAAACCGAGTGCGGCCTGAGGCAGTTCGACGCCGTGCCGCTCGCAGACCTCGGCGATCCGCTGGGCCCGCTCGACCAGTTCGGCCGGGGCCTCGGCGTAGTCGTACATCGTGCCCGGCGACGCGGTGGCGAGGATCCCGGCGTTGAACGCGCCCCCGACCACCACGTCCACACCGCGTTCCACGCACAGCGGCAGGAGATCGTCCAGTGCGGGCTGGTCGAGCAGCGTGTACCGCCCGGCCAACAGGATCACGTCGAGGTCGAACCGGCGGACGAACTCCGCGAGCATCGGCGCCTGGTTCATCCCGGCCCCGATGGCGTCGATGACGCCCTGCTCCCGCAGTTCGAGCAGCGCGGGGAACGCGCCGTTGACGGTGTCCTCGAAGTGCTCGTCCGGATCGTGCACGTAGACGACGTCCACGCGGTCGAGCCCGAGGCGCGTCAGACTGTCCTCAAGCGACCGGAGGATCCCGTCGCGACTGAAGTCCCAGCGTCGTTTGTAGGCCGCGGGGACGACGAAACCCTGCGAGTCGGTGCGCGAAGCACCGGCGGGATTCGGTTCCAGCACCCGGCCGACCTTGGTCGACACCACGAAGTCCGCGCGGGAGCAGGCCGAAAGCGCCTCGCCCAGCCGCCGTTCCGACAGGCCGAGACCGTAGTGCGGGGCGGTGTCGAAGTACCGGATGCCTTCGTCCCACGCCTGCCGGACGGTCGCTTCGGCCGTCTCGTCGGTGATGGCGTGGTACAGGTTGCCCAGCTGCGCGCAGCCGAGCCCCAGTGGGGACAGGGAGATCTTCACGGAAGCTCCCAAACCAGGCCGAGGCCCGAATCGTCGCCCGAGTAGTCGTCTTCGACGTCGAGCAGCTCCGACATCCTGGCCTGCCAGGGAATGTTGGCCGGATGCTCGCGCAGGGCCGCGCGCATCTTCGCGTAGTCCTCGACCTCCACCACGTGGAACAGGTCGAGACCGTCGCGCCAGATCCGCCACGAACGCACACCCGCACCGCGCAGCGCTTCGTCGAGGTCAGGCGGGATGACGGCGTGGACCGACTCGTATTCGGCCTCCTTGCCCGGCTTCAACCGGGTGTGGAGTGCCACTCTTTGTAGTGCGACACCGTGGGTCACCGCGCCTCCTCAGCTCGAAACATGGCACTCTGTCAACTAACACTCAAACATCCGAGGTCTTCGGGGAGGGCGGTGGAACATGCCGGTCACCGATGTCGCGATCGACAAGATCAAGGACATGATCATCTCCGGCGAGCTTGCTCCGGGCGACAGGCTGCCGAAAGAGGCGGAACTGGCCCAGCGGCTCGGCTTGTCCCGCAGCTCGCTGCGCGAAGCGGTGAAGGCCCTGTGCCTGATCCGCGTGCTCGACGTCCGCCAGGGCGACGGAACGTACGTCACCAGCCTCGAACCGAATCTCCTCCTCGACGCGATGACGTTCGTGGTGGACTTCCACCGCGACGACACCGTGCTGGACTTCCTCGCCGTCCGCCGGATCCTCGAGCCGGCGGCGACGGCGATGGCCGCGTTGCACATGAGCGACGAGGACATCGCGGAGCTAGGCCGCCTGCTCGACGAACTGGCCGATTCGCCGACGGTGGAGGCGCTGGTCGCGAACGACCTGCAGTTTCACCGCAAGATCGCCGACGGCTCCGGGAATCCGGTGCTGTGCTCGCTCCTGGACAGCCTGTCCGGCCCCACCGCGCGCGCCCGCATCTGGCGCGGGCTCACGCAGGAGGGCGCGGTCGCGAAGACCCGCGAGCAGCACTCCGCGATCTACGAGGCCATCGCCGCGCGCGAACCCGAACTGGCGCGTTCGTGGGCCACCGTGCACGTCGCGGGCGTGGAGCAGTGGCTCCGCAACGCCCTCGGCACCGCCGACGACCCGACAGCGGCCGCCGAAGCTTCCTGACACAGCTTCCTCCATTTGGGTCCTCGAACCGGCTTCCGGCGTGCAATGAAGGGGACTTTCATCGCAGAATCCGCAATGAAAGTCCCCTTCATTGCATCCCCTGGCGGCTAGGTCTGGGCCTTCCCGCTCGCGTAGCGGGAGATGATCAACGCGACCAGGATGATCACGCCGTAGATCGCCTTCAGCCACTCGGGCGGCACCTGCGCCACCTGCAGCAGGTTGGTGACCGTCTGCAGGAGCAGGACACCGGTGAGCGCTCCCACCAGAGTGCCCTTCCCACCGTCCAGTGAGACACCGCCGATCACCGCAGCGGCGAACACCTGAAGGATCAATCCGTCCCCCTGATCGGCACCGAGCGCGCCGACGTACCCCGTATAGGCGAGCCCGCCGAGCGCGGCCAGCACCCCGGCCACGACGAACACGCCCCACGAGATCCGGTCGACGCGGATACCCGCGGCCCGCGCGGCTTCGCGGTTCCCGCCGATGGCGTAGAGCGACCGGCCGATCCGGTGATACCGCAGCCCCAGCCCGAACGCGGTGAACAGCGCCGCGGCCAGCCACACCGACATCGGCAGCCCGATGAACGTCGTCGTCGCCAGCGCGGTGAACACGTCCAGCTGGTCGAACAGCGTCTTTCCCTGTGTGGAGCCGATCTGCGTGCCGCGCAGCACCGTCAGCATCGCCAGCGTGACGATGAAGGCGTTCAGCTTCAGCTTGACGATCAGGAAGCCGTTCACGAAACCGATCGCGGCACCGGCCACCAGCACGGCGAGGATGCCCGCGAAACCGGGGATCTCGGTGCCGAAGCCCGAGGACGCCACCGGGATCACCAGCATCGCGCCCAGCGCGGGCGCCATCCCCATGGTGGATTCCAGTGACAGGTCGAACTTCCCGGTGAGCAGGACGAGCGATTCGCCCAGCACCACCATCGACAACGCCGCCGAAGCGGACAGGATCCCGACGATGCTGCCGAAGGTCAAGAACGTGTCACTGATCAGTCCTCCGATGATCAGCACCACGACGAGCGCCGGAACCAGGGCCAGCTCACGCAGCCAGCGGAACTTCCGGCGTTTCGGCGGAGCCGCGAACGAAGAGGTCTTCGGATCGGTCATCAGTTCGGTCACCCGCGCTCGACTCCTTCGATGTCGGCCACCAGATCGCCGTCGGACCACCCGGCCCGGTGTTCGGCGACCACGGCACCGGCGCGCAGCACCAGCACCCGGTCGCTCAGGCGGAGATCGTCCAGCTCGTCGCTGACGATCAGCACCGCCTTGCCCTCGGCACGCACCCGGTCGACGACCGCGAGCAGGGCCTCCTTCGATTTCACGTCCACCCCCGCGGTCGGGTTGATCAGCACGACCAGGCGAGGATCACCGGCCAGCGCGCGGGCGAGGACGACCTTCTGCTGGTTGCCACCGGAAAGGTCGGACACCGGCTGGTCGGCGTCGGCCGCGACGATGTCGTAGTCCTTCAGCGCTCTCGACGCCCGCTCGTACCGGGCGCCCGGCGCGGCGATTCCCGCCTTGCCCATACGATCCAAAATGGACAGTGTGGCGTTGTCCATGATGGAGTGTTCGAGCACCAGGCCTTCGTGGTGCCGGTCCCTCGGCACACAGCCGATTCCGGCGCGGATCGCGGCCGGGATGTCGCCCGGCTTCAACGGCTTTCCCGCGACCCTGATCGTGCCGGACGTCGCCGAACGGAGTCCGTACACGGTCTCGGCGACCTGATGCTTGCCGCTGGCGTTGCTGCCCGCGAGCCCGATCACCTCGCCGCGGTGGATCCGGAAGTTCACGTCTTCGAAGCCGTCACCGGAGAGCCCGTCGACGGTCAGCACCTCACCGGCGTCCGAAGCCAGGGCCTCGCGCGTCGAAGCGTCGCGGACGGCGAGACCGCCCTGTTCGCCGGTCATCGCGTCGATCAGCTCGGCGCGGCCGACTTCCGAGACCGGCGCGGTGAGGATGTGCTTGGCGTCGCGCAGCACAGTGACCGCCTGGCACACCTCGTACACCTCGTGGAGGTGATGCGAGATGAACAGGAACGTCACCCCGTTCGCCTGCATCTGGCGCATCCGCCCGAAAAGCCGTTCGATCGCCTGGCTGTCCAGTTGCGCCGTCGGCTCGTCGAGCACGATGAACCGGGCGCCATAGGAAAGCGCCCTGGCGATCTCGACGAACTGCCGGTCCTCGACCGAAAGCTCGCCCGCCGGGGTGTCGACGTCGACACGCACGTCCCAGGAGTCGAGCAGTTCCCTGGCCTGACGCCGCAATCGCTGCCAGCCGATCGCGAACCCTTTCCCCGACTGGCGATTGAGGAACAGGTTCTCCGCGACGGTCAGCTGCGGGACGACCATCGCGTGCTGGTAGACGCAGGCGACAGCACGCTTCCAGTCGTCCTGTTTGGACAAGGGCGGCGCGGGGACCCCACCGAACTCGACCTTGCCGGTGTCCGTTTTGGACAGTCCGGTGAGGATGGAGACGAGCGTCGACTTTCCCGCACCGTTGCGGCCGACGAGCGCGTGCGACTCGCCCGGATGCACGGTGATGCTGACGTCGGACAGCGCCACGGTCGGGCCGTAGCGTTTGCCGACGCCCTGTGCGCTGACCACCGGCACGGCGGCGGACCCGGCGGGCAGCGCGCTCACAGGTTGTTCCCCCAGAGGGCCTTGTCGTCCACGTTGGCCTTGGTGATCACGGGCGCGGGCAGCTGGTCTTCGAGGATTCCGGGCCGGATCTCGACGACGGTGCTGCCGTGGTCGGTCGGCCCGGCCTCGAAGGTCTCCCCCGCCATCGCCTTCTTCACCCAGTACATGCCGTACTTGGCGTAGTCGTCGGCGGGCTGGGAAACGGTCGCGTCGAGTTCGCCCGCGCGGATCGCGGCCAGTTCCTGCGGAATGCCGTCGTTGCTGACCAGCACGACATGCTTCGGGTCGCCGATCGGGAAGTAGAGGTTCTTGCGCTTGAGCGCCTGCTGCGTCGGCGCCAGGTAGACCCC
Source organism: Amycolatopsis sp. lyj-84 (assembly GCF_046549075.1). NCBI lineage: Bacteria > Bacillati > Actinomycetota > Actinomycetes > Pseudonocardiales > Pseudonocardiaceae > Amycolatopsis > Amycolatopsis sp. lyj-84. The sequence goes on along the minus strand of NZ_JAJPWO010000007.1, from coordinate 267,006 downwards.
GCCCGCCTGCATGTACACGGCCTTGATGTCCGGGTTCGCGGTCAGCAGACTGTCCAAACCGGACGAAGCCTTGTCCGCCTTCCACTCGGCGGCGACCTCCAGCACCTGGACGTCCGGGAACTTCGCCTTCATGCACTGCCGGAACGCTTCGGACCGGTCGCGGCCGTTGACCGAGGCGAGGTCGCCCATGACCTGCACTACCTTGCCCGAGGTGACCTTCGCGCCGATCGCCTCGCAAGCCTTGGTGCCGTACGCCTTGTTGTCCGCGCGCACCACCATCGCGACCTTGCCGCTCTCCGGCGCGACGTCGACCGCCACCACCGGGACGCCCTTGTTCTCCGCGGCCTTGAGACCCGCCACGACGGCGGCCGAGTCGAGCGGCGTCACGACCAGGCCCTTGACGCCCTGGTTGAGCAGGGTGTTGATGTCGGTGATCTGCTTCGCCGAGTCGCTGTCCGCGTTGACCGTCGGCAGAACGTCGACGCCCTGTTCCTTCGCCTTCAGCGGTACGTAGTTGTTGTAGGCCTGCCAGAACGGCGACGTCAGCAACGGGATCGTCGCGCCGACCTTGCCACCCTGCGCCCCACCGCCACCCGGTGACGGCGCGTTGTCCTTCGTGGACCCACAGGCCGACAGGGCCAGCCCGAGCGCGGTGGCCGCGGCGGCCACCTTGATCACCCTCGTACGCACCGCATCCTCCTTGATGACAGCGGGGAAAACCTACTGCTGGACCGGGCCGCGCGGACGCAGCCCGTACATACCGCCGTCGACGGCGAGTGCCGTGCCGGTGGTCGAAGCCGACAGCGGACTGGCGAGGTACACGATCGCGTTCGCGACCTCGTCCGCGGTCACCAGCCTGCCCATCGGCTGGCGGGCGGCCAGCGCGGCCCGTTCGGCCTCCGGGTCGCCGGCGGAGTCGAGCAGCCTGCCGACCCACGGGGTGTCCGCGGTGCCGGGACAGACGCAGTTGACCCGGATCCGGTCGGCCAGGTGATCGGTCGCCATCGCCAGGGTCAGCGAGAGCACCGCGCCCTTGCTGGCCGAATACAGCGCGCGGTTGGGCAGGCCCGCCCACGCGGCGATCGAACAGGTGTTGACGATCGCGGCCGACGGCGAATTCTTCAGATGCGGCAACGCCGCCCGGGCCAGCCGCACCATGCCGACGACGTTGACGTCGAGCACGCGGTGCCATTCGTCGTCGTCGTTGGCGGTGACGTCGCCCTGTGCGCCGATCCCGGCGTTGTTGACCAGGACGTCGAGCCTGCCGAAGCGTTCGGCGACCGCGTCGATCGCCGAACGGACCTCGGCGTCGGACCCGACGTCGCAACGGAATCCGGTGAGACCTTCGGGCAGGTCGTCCGGTTTCAGGTCGAGCACCGCGACCGTCGCCCCGCGGGAGGCGAGCTGACCCGCGACGGCCAGGCCGATTCCCGACGCGCCACCGGTCACGGCGGCGACGAGGCCTTCGAACTCACTCACTGGCGATCTCCGTCCATTCCGGACCCTCGGGGAAGGTGAACCGGCGCAGGGTCGCGTCGTGCATCCGGGCGGAGAAGCCCGGCGCGGACGGCGCGAGGTACCGGCCATCGGTCACGACGGCCGGATCGGTGAAATGTTCGTGGAGGTGGTCGACCCACTCGATGGACCGGTCGGCGTCGGAACCGGACACCGCCACGAAGTCGAACATCGACAGGTGCCGCACGAGTTCGCACAGCCCCACCCCGCCGGCGTGCGGGCACACCGGGACGTCGAATTTGGCCGCCAGCAACAGGATCGCCAGGTTCTCGTTGAACCCGCCGACCCTGGCGGCGTCCAGCTGCAACACCGAGATCGCGCCCGCCTGCAGCAACTGCTTGAACACCACGCGGTTCTGGACGTGCTCGCCGGTGGCCACGCGGATCGGGGCGAGCGCCTTGGCGATCGCGGCGTGCCCGAGCACGTCGTCGGGCGACGTGGGCTCCTCGATCCAGTACGGGTCGTACGGCGCCAGCTCGGTCATCCACGTGATCGCGGCCGAGACGTCCCAGCGCTGGTTCGCGTCCACGGCGACATGGATGTCCGGGCCGACGGTCTCGCGGGCGAGCTTCATCCGGCGGACGTCGTCCTCGAGTTTTCCGCCCACCTTCAGCTTGATCATCTCGAAGCCGTCGGCGACCGCTTGTTCGGCGAGCCGGACGAGTTTCGCGTCCGAGTAGCCGAGCCAGCCGGGAGACGTGCTGTAGGCGCGGTATCCGTCGCGCTCGATCCGGGCGATCCGTTCCGCGCGGCCGGGTTCGGCGGCGCGGAGGATGTCGAGCGCTTCCTGTTCGGTCAGCGCGTCGGACAGGTAGCGGAAGTCGACGAGGGAGACCAGGTCTTCGGGCGACATCTCGGCGGCGAAGCGCCAGACCGGGAGCCCGGCGACGCGCGCGGCGAGATCCCAGGCGGCGTTGACCACCGCGCCGATCGCCATGTGCGCGACACCCTTTTCCGGACCGAGCCAGCGCAGCTGCGAGTCGCCGACCAGCGCCCGCGAGAGGTCGCCGAGCGCGGCCGCGCCGGTGGGGACGTCCCGGCCGACGACATGCGGTTCGAGCGCGCGGATCGCCGCGGCCTGGACGTCGTTGCCGCGGCCGATGGTGAAGGCGAGCCCGTAGCCGTCCGGGCCGCCGTCGGTGTGCAGCACGACATACGCGGCCGAGTAGTCCGGGTCCGGGTTCATGGCGTCCGAACCGTCCAGCTCCCGCGAGGTGGGGAAGCGGACGTCGAGCACCTCCATGCCCACGATCTTGGCCATCACGCCTGCCTCGCGGTCTGGCGCTGGCGGCCGAGGCCGTCGATCTCGAGCTCGATGACGTCACCTTCCCGCAGGTACGGCTTGGGATCGGGCTGACCGAGCGCCACGCCCTGCGGGGTTCCGGTGTTGATGAGGTCGCCCGGACGCAGCACCATGAACTGGCTCAAATAATGCACGATCTCGGCGACCGTGAAAATCATGTCCCTGGTGGAGGAGTCTTGTTTCTTCTCGCCGTTGACCCACAGCCGCAGGCCGAGGTCCTGGGGGTCGGGCACCTCGTCGGCGGTGACCAGCCACGGGCCGAGCGGGTTGAAGTTCTCACACGACTTGCCCTTGTCCCACTGGCCGCCGCGTTCGAGCTGGAACTCGCGCTCGGACACGTCGTTCGAGACGGCGTACCCGGCGACGTACTCCAGGGCTTCGTCGACGCTGTCGAGATAGCGAGCGGTCTTGCCGATGACGACGGCGAGCTCGACCTCCCAGTCGGTCTTCGTCGAGTTCCGCGGCACGAGCACGTCGTCCTCCGGGCCGACGACGACGTCGGAGGCCTTCATGAAGACGACCGGCTCGGTCGGCACGGCGGCACCGGACTCCTCGGCGTGCTGCCGGTAGTTGAGCCCGATGCAGACGACCTTGCCGGGCCGGGCGATCGGCGCGCCGACCCTGGCCCCCGCGGCTTCGGCACCGGCTTCGGGCAGCTCACCGGCGGCCAGCGCGGCCGCGACCCTGGCGACACCGTCGCTCGCGAAGAAGCTGCCATCGATGTCGGAGGTCAGCCCCGAGAGGTCGCGCACCGTGCCATCCCCGGCACGTACGAACGGACGCTCACTTCCCGGCTCCCCGAGACGCAACAGCTGCACGGATTTTCCTTCCGACCGAACCATCAGCAACGAACAGACATCCGATGTATACCCGACGAGGTCTGGCAAGATCTAGAGCCATCCGGATTTGTTCGACAATTGATCGGATCAGTTGTCGAAAGTTGGCGTGCGCCGGCTCACAGCGGGAATAGTTACCTACTCTAAGCAAGTTGTTCCTCGCGGAACCGTCACTGGGGAAGGGAAGAGCATGACCATCGCGCCCGAGCGAGTGGAAGAAACCATCGCGCGACCGAGCACGACCGGACGCGTGAGGTTCGTCCTGATCCTCGGCGGCCTGTCCGCCTTCGGGCCCCTGTCCATCGACATGTACCTGCCCGCGCTCCCGCAGATGGCGGGTGAGCTGCGCGCGGCGGACGCGACCGTCCAGCTGACGCTGAGCGCGTTCATCATCGGGCTCGCCATCGGCCAGCTGATCCTCGGACCGCTGTCCGACGCGATCGGCCGCCGCAAACCGCTCGTGGCCGGGCTCGTTCTCTACATGGTCGGCTCGCTCCTGTGCGCCTTCGCCCCGAGCGCCGAGCTGCTCATCGCCGCCCGCGGTGTCCAGGCCTTCGGTGCCGCGGCGGGCATCGTGATCGCCAGGGCGACCGTGCGCGACTTCTACTCCGGCACCGCGATGACGAAGTTCTTCTCGCTGCTCATGCTGGTCAACGGGCTCGCCCCGATCCTGGCGCCGATCATCGGCGGCCAGATCCTGAACTGGACCTCGTGGCGCGGCGTGTTCGTCTGCCTGACCGTGTTCGGCGCGATCCTGCTCGCCGTCGTCTTCTTCCTGCTGCCGGAGCCCCTGCCCGAGGAACGCCGCACGCCGGCGCGCTTCGGCTCGGTGATGCGGAAGTACGCGAGCCTGTTCCGCGACCGCAGCTTCCTGGGTTACGCGCTGGCTTCCGGGCTCATGTTCGGCAGCCTGTTCGCCTACATCTCCGGATCGTCCTTCGCGCTGCAGGGCGTCTACGGGCTCAGCCCGCAGGCGTACAGCCTGGTCTTCGGGCTCAACGGCATCGGCATCGTGGCCGTCGGCCAGCTGAACGGGCGCATCGTCGGGCGCTTCCCCGAGCGGACGCTGCTGACCGTCGGCCTCGTCATCGCGGCGGTGGCCGGGTTCGGCGTGCTGGCCGCGGCGGTGCTGGACCTGGGCCTGATCGGGCTGCTGATCCCGCTGTTCGTCCTGGTGTCGAGCATCGGCATGGTGGCGCCGAACGCGAGTTCGCTGGCGCTCGCGGACCAGGCACGGTCCGCAGGTTCGGCGTCGGCGCTGCTGGGTGTGCTGCAGTTCGTCGTCGGCGGGCTGGCGACGCCGCTGGTCGGGCTGGGCGGCGCCGGTACCGCCGTGCCGATGGGGATCACCATGGCGGCCTTCGGCGTCCTCGCCCTGCTGGCCTTCGGGACCATGACGCGACCTTCGCGGGCGTTGGTCGTTCAGGCTGCTTAGCCCCTCGCGAGAGTGCAATGAAGGGGACTTTCATTGCGAATTTTGCAATGAAAGTCCCCTTCATTGCACGGGTCACGCGAGCGACTTGAGGTCAGCCGTCTGCAGCTGCTCCGCGGTCACGGTCGCACGCCCGTCGACCAGAGCCTTCAACGCGTCCCCGTCGTCCCACTGGTTGACGTTCATCGCGGCGGTCACCTGACCGTCCCGCACCCAGAACGCCGTGAAGTCCCGCGCCGCGAGATCGCCGCGCACCACCAGCTGATCGGTGTCGGGATCGGCGAGGCCGCGGTACTCGCAGCCGAGGTCGTACTGGTCCGAGAAGAAGTACGGGCTCTTCAGGTACGGCTCGTTCTCGCCGAGCAGGTTCCCCGCGACGTGCTCGCCCTGCCACTTCGCGTTCGACCAGTGCTCGACGCGGACGCGTTTCCCGTAGCGAGGGTGGAAGTGCGCGGCGATGTCGCCGATCGCGTAGACGTCGGGCGCGGCGGTCCGCAAACCGGCGTCGGCGCAGACACCGCCGTCGTCGGACAGTTCCAGTCCGGCGGCGTGCGCGAGGTCGACCCGCGGCGCGGCGCCGACGGCCACCAGCACGACGTCCGCGGGGAGCTCGTCACCGTTCTGCAGGCGGACGCCGGACACTCCGGCCGGACCGCCGGTGAACCCGGAGACCCCTTCACCCAGACGCCAGTTCACGCCGTGCTCGGTGTGGAGGTCCTTGAAGACGCCGGACACCTGATCGCCCAGCACCGCGAGCAGCGGCGAGCCGACCTGGTCGACCACGGTCACCTCGGCGCCGTGTTCCCTGGCGGCCGCCGCGGCCTCGGTCCCGATCCAGCCCGCCCCGACGATCACCACCCGTTCGGCGTCCTTGAACGCCGAACGCAACGCCAGCGCGTCGTCGAGGGTGCGCAGGGTCCGCAGGCCGGGGAGATCGCCCCCGGGAACCGGGAGCGGGCGCGGCTGGGACCCGGTGGCGAGGACCAGCCTGTCGAACCGGTGCTCACCGCCGACGTCGTCGAGCACGAGCCGCGCGCCGAGTTCGATTTTGGTCGCGGTCGCCCCGCCCCGGTGGGCGATGTCCTTCTCTTCGTAGAAACCCTCGTCGTGCACCCAATCGGGTTCATCGGTGTTGCCCAGCAAAAGACCCTTGGACAACGGCGGTAGTTCGTACGGGCGATGCGTGTCGCTCCCGAGCAGCAGGATTTCGCCCGCGTAGCCACGTTCTCGCAGCGCCCCGGCGGCCGTCGCTCCGGCCAGGCCGGCCCCGACGATGACGATCTTCCTGGGTTCGGACACAAAGACCTCCCAAGCAGGCTTTCCCTCGGACGCTACTCCGGTCCACCCTCGTCCGGCCTAGCGAAACCGGAAGTCGATCACAGGACGCACGCCCGGTTAACCCATCAGTAGGAATGTCGGGTAACCCGCGTCACGGCCCCGAAATCACCTCGTCCCAGCCACGGACGAGAAAGGGAGATCATGGGATACGGGAGGATGAGGACGTTGGCACCCCGGGACGAATGGTCGGTCGGCTGCCGGGATCTGGCCGGCAGGCGCAGGGACGTGACGGTGTTCGTGAGCAGCGACAAGATCGTGCTCGTGGCCCCGCCCGGAGAAGCCGCCGTACTCGGGCCGCTGGACGTGGGGCGCCTGCGCGCCGCACTCCGCGACGCCGTGGTCGCGGTGGCCGAACATCCGGATCACAGTGAATGACAACTACCGTTCCTACTTCTGAGTAGGTAGAGTCGGCTCCGTTCGGAAGGAGCCGGCCATGACCACCTACTTCGTGACGGGCGCGACGGGTTTTCTGGGCAAACGCCTGGTCGCGCGCCTACTACGGCGACCTGAGACCGTAGCCGTCCATGTTCTCGTGAGGGAGACCTCACGCGGGAAGCTCCCGAGCCACGAGAAGCTCGTTCCCGTCACCGGCGATCTGACCGACCCCTCGCTGGGCATCGATCCCGCCCGCCTGGGTCATCTCGACCACGTCGTGCACCTCGGCGCGATCTACGACCTCACCGCGGACGAAGCGGCCAACCGGGCGGCCAACGTCGACGGCACCCGCAACGTCCTGGAGTTCGCCGCCGCCGCGAAGGCCGGGCTCTTCCACCACGTCTCGTCGATCGCGGTCGCCGGGCAGTACGCCGGGCGCTTCACCGAGGCCGACTTCGATCTCGGCCAGTCCTTCGCGTCGCCGTATCACGCGACGAAGTTCGAGGCCGAGAAACTCGTGCGACGGCACGGGAAAACGCCGTACCGCGTGTACCGGCCGTCCGCCGTGGCCGGCGATTCGCGCACCGGCGAGATGGACAAGATCGACGGCCCGTACTACTTCCTCCCGGCGATCTCGCGGCTCGCCACGCTGCCGCGCCGCCTCCCGCTGGCCGCCCCGGATCTCGGCGCCACGAACATCGTGCCGGTCGACTACGTCGTCGAAGCGATCGAGCACCTCATGCACGTCGACGCGCCCGGCGGCAGCACGTACCACCTCGCGTCGCCGCGACCGCAGCCGCTGCACGAGGTCTACAACGCCTTCGCGCGGGCCGCGGGCGGCCCGAAGATCTCCGCCGTCCTCCCCGCCCGGCCGTCCGGAGCGCTGAAACGCGCCGGAATCCGGCTGGCGAAGTCCGCGGCTGCCGGATTCGATCGCGTTCCTGGCGGACGCTCGGCCCGCGCGGCGGTGCTGGCGGAACTCGGCATCCCGCTCGAGGTCCTGCCGCATCTGAGCCTGGAGGTCGACTTCGACACGAGCGCGACCACGGCGGCGCTCGAAGGCAGCGGGATCTCCTTGCCGCCGTTGAAGGAGTACGCCGGTCCGCTCTACCGGTACTGGCTCGGGCACCTGGACCCCGATCGCGGCCGCCGCCGTCCGGGGCCGGAACCGCTCGACGGCCGCAAGGTGCTGATCACCGGCGCCTCTTCGGGGATCGGGCGCGCGTCCGCGCTGGCAGTCGCCGCGAAGGGCGCCGAAGTGATCCTCGTGGCCAGGCGGGCCGACGAACTCGAAGAGGTCCGCGAGCAGATCGTCGCGGCGGGCGGCAAGGCGTCCGCGTACCCGTGCGACCTCACCGACGGCGGCGCTGTCGACGCTCTGGTCAAGGACGTGCTCGCCGCGCACGGCGCCGTCGACATGCTGGTCAACAACGCGGGCCGCTCGATCCGGCGCTCGCTTTCGCTGTCCACCGAACGGATCCACGACTTCGAGCGCACGATGGCGATCAACTACTTCGGTCCCGTGCGGCTGACGCTCGGCCTGCTGCCGTCGATGACCGCCCGCGGGTTCGGCCACGTCGTCAACGTGACCACCCAAGGACTGCAGACCGACACGCCGCGGTTTTCCGCTTACCTGGCCTCGAAGGCAGCGCTGGAGGAGTTCGGGCTGACCGCCGGCCGGGAGACCCTCTCCGACGGCGTCACCTTCACCTCGGTCCGGATGCCGCTGGTGCGCACCGACATGATCACCCCCACCGGGTCCTACCGCGGCATGCCGTCGAGTTCTCCCGAACGCGCCGCCGCTCTCGTGGTGAAGGCACTGGAGAAACGACCGGAGATCCTGAATCTGCCCGAAGGCACGGCGGCCGAGTTGGTGACGCTCGTCGCACCCAAGACGACGCGGTTCTTCGCCCATCTCGTCTACCGCGCGATGCCGGAGTCCGCGCCGGAATCCCGTGGCCTGCCCCGGAAGGCCCCGCTCGCCTCGGTGGCGGGTGCGGTCACGAGGCTGGTCTGGCGCCGTCGTCCCTGACGTCCTCGCCGCCGGGCTCGATCGGGGGACGCCCCCGGCCGCTACCATCGGTTTCCGATACGCCGGGGTCGGCGGGCACGGGCCGAGGTAGGGACGAGCGGGAAGGGGCAGTGTGGACGTCGCCAGTCCCCCGCTGTCGACCGGACCGGACACCGCGGTGGTACGTCCGTCCAGGACAGTGCTGCGGATTTCCCTGCACGTGACATGGGTCCTCGTGCTCGCCGTCGTCACCGAACTCCGGGTGGGGCGCTTCGGTTTCCACCCGTCGGACCAGGGTTTCATCCTCGCCCAGGCGTGGCGGGTGCTGCACGGCGAGGTCCCGCACTCCGACATCATCTCCGCGCGCCCGCTGGGTTCGGCGTACCTGCACATCGTCGATTTCGTCCTGCCGGGCCCGCTGTTCTTCGTCTCAAGCGTGCTCAGCATGCTGGAGATCATCCTGGCGACCATCGCGTTCGCCGTTCTGGTCACCCGTCGCCGCGTCCGCGACTGGGGGCCGGGGCTCACCGGGCTGACGGCGGCCGCGTCGCTGCTGAACCTCAACGCGTTCCCGCTGATGGCGTGGCACACGATCGACGGGATCTTCCTGACCGCCTGCGGTGCCTGGGCACTGGATTCCGGGTTGCGCAACGGGAAGGCGTGGCCGCGGCGGCTCGGCCTGGTCCTGCTGGGCACCGCGGTGTTCGTCAAGCAGAGTTTCGCGCCGGTGCCGCTGATCGCGCTGCTCTGGTTGCTGCTGCACCCCTCGCTGCGCGAGGGCGCGTTCCGCACCGGCCGCTGGTGGGCGCGCCTGGCCTGGGATCTGCTGGCGCTCGGCGCCTTTTTGGTCTTGTACATCGGAATCGTCACCCTCGACGGCGGGCTCGGGGCGATGGCCGAGCAGCTCACCGGCGGCGTCCCGGCGTACGGCGAACGGCTTCTCGGACTGTGGCTGGGAAATCCCGAGACCCTCCTGCGGCCACCGGTACGGGGCTTGACCTTCTTCGTGATCGCGGGTGCGCTCCTCGCCCTGCTCGGGATCTTCCGCGACCGCGCCGGATTCACCGGCGCGATCGTCGCGCGGCTGCTGGTACTGGCCGGGGTGGCGGTGGTGGTCGGCACCGTCGTCGATGGACACTTCACCGGCGCCTCGCGCTGGGCGGACGTCCTCTGGTGGATCCTCGGCGTCGCGCTGCTGGTGAACTGGGCGGCGACGCGCCGGTTCCCGCGCATGGGCGCGCTGGTCTTCGCGACCGGCTTCATGACCAGCCTGTCCTGGGGGAACGACACCCCCACGCTGTTCACCGGAACACTGGCGCTGACGGCGATCCTGCTGCTGTCGGACGCGCTGCCGCCGCTGCCCGCGCCGTCCCGGCGGCTCGGGCTGGCGGGTGCCACGGCGATGGGCCTGGTCGCGGTGCTGGCGTCGGGCTGGGCCGTGATCGCGCATCACGACGAGGCCGCGTACCTCGACATGGCGCACGAGAAGCTGACCGGCGACCTCGGCACGGTGACGCCGTCGATGCGCGGGATCCGGACGAACCCGGGCACTTTCACCTACGTGTCCCAGATCCAGGACTGCGTCACGCGGTTCCCGGCGGGGCGCACGGCGGTGCTGCCCGACAACCCGTTCGCCTACCCCGCCTTCGGCCTGCGCAACCCGTTCCCGCTGGAATGGCCGCTGCCGCTGGAGATCGTCGCCGACGCTCCACAACGGATGCTCGCGACCGCCGACGAACTCAACCGCGACGGCGACTACCTGGTGCTGTTCCAGACCGTGGACATGCCGACGCTGACCCGGGGCGGGCCGGTGCCCGCCGAGGTCGCGGCGGACGCGCCGATCTTCGACTACCTGGGGATGGAGAACGCGCTGCGCTCGCGGCTCACCGGGCAGACCGTCACCTGTGGCAGCTTCATCGGCAAGTGGGCGCCCCACCCCTGACCTCCCGCGTTTCGTCCTCCAGTTGCGGTAGTTGCACGCGCAAGGACCGCAACTGGAGGACTGAACGCGGCGGGAGTCAGTCGACGCCGGCGTCTTCGGGGCGGCCGGCGGCGAGTCCGGCGAGGACGTCCAAAGCGGCCGCGAGTGTCTCCAGCGGAGGCGAGGACACCGCGAGCCGGACCGCGTTCGGGGCGTGTCCGGGGACGATGGCGAACGCGGCCGCCGGGGTGACCGCGATCCCGCGTCGCGCCGCCGCGGCGACGAAGGTCTCGGCACGCCAGTGCTCGGGGAGCTCCCACCAGCAGTGATACGCCCGCGGATCCGCGCGCAGGGCGAACCCGGCCAGCCGGTCCGCCGTCACCCGCTGGCGTTCCGCGGCGTCCAGGCGTTTGGCCCGTTCGACGGTTTCCAGCGTGCCGCCGGTGATCCACCGGGTGGCGGCTTCGAGCGCGAACCGGGGCGCGACCCAGCCGCCCGAGCGCACCGCCGCGGCGAGCCGCTCCGTCCATCCCGGTGGCACGGCGAGGAAACCGGTGGTCAGCCCGGGGGCGAGCCGCTTGGACATGCTGTCGGCGAACACCGTGCGTTCCGGCGCGTAGGTCGCGAACGGACGGACCTCGGGCCGGAGGAAGGTGTAGATCCCGTCCTCGATCACCGGGATGTCCAGCCGGCGCACGGTTTCCGCCAGCTCGGCACGCCGCTGTTCGTCCATTGTGGACCCGAGCGGGTTGTGCAGCGTCGGCTGGACGTAGAGCGCGCGGACGGGCGCGGCGGCGTGCGCGGCCGTGAGCGCTTCGGGTACGAGACCCTGGTCGTCGGCCTCGACGGGCACCAGCTGGACGCCGAGCCGTCCGGCGAGCGCCTTGACCACGGGATAGGTGATGGCCTCGACGGCGAGCCGTTCCCCCATCGGCACGAAGGAGGCGATGGCGGCCGCGATGGCCTCGCGGCCGCTTCCGGCGAAGAGGACTTCCGGCGTCCAGCCGTCTCTCGCGAGCAGCCCGGTGACGGCGTCACGCGCCTGCTTCGAGCCGGTGACGCTGCCCGGCCTCAGCGCCGCTGTCAGGACGTCGTCCCGCAGGAGCGGTTCCAGCGCCTTCCCGACCAGCGCGGATTGCTCCGGGAGGACGGCGAAGTTGAGTTCGAGGTCGACCGTCGCGCCGCCCGGTTCGGCGAGCGCGGTCTCCAGCGGCGGCCTCCCGGCGCGGACGAACGTGCCGCGGCCGACCTCGCCGACCACGACGCCCCTCCGCACGAGTTCGCCGTAGACCCTGGCGGCGGTCGAGTTGGCGATTCCCCGCTCACGGGCGAACCTTCGCTGCGGCGGAAGCCTGTCGCCAGGGCGGAGCCTGCCCGCTTCGACGTCGGCGGAGATCTCGTCCGCGACTATCCGGTAGTCCTCCACGCCTTCACCCTCGATCGCACCGAGTCCGCTCGCGGAATTGCACTGCGGAATGCACTGCGGATGATGCCATCGAAGAGGGATGTGAGCCGACTGCGACCTACGGAACACCACAACGGCGGACTCCTAGGTTAGCCTAACCTGCGTGGAGACCGTGGAAACCCTCACCGCGCAGAGCACGACGTCCCGCCTGCACGCGGACGCGCTGACGCTCGCCTATGACGGCAGGACCGTGGCCGAAGACCTCGGGGTGGTCATCCCCGACCGGTCGTTCACCGTCATCGTCGGCCCGAACGCCTGTGGCAAGACGACCCTGCTGCGCGCGCTCGCGCGCATGCTCAAACCCCGCCAGGGGTCGGTGTTCCTCGACGGCCAGGTGATCAGCTCCTTCCCCGCCAAGGAAGTCGCGCGGCGGCTCGGCCTGCTGCCGCAGAGTTCGATCGCGCCCGACGGCATCACCGTCGCCGACCTCGTCGCGCGCGGCCGGTACCCGCACCAGCGTCTGCTGCGCCAGTGGTCCCGTGAGGACGCCACCGTGGTCGCGGAGTCCATGCGCGCCACCGGGGTCGACGACCTCGCCGAGCGGCTGGTCGACGAACTGTCCGGCGGACAGCGCCAGCGCGTGTGGATGGCGATGGCGCTCGCGCAGGAGACCGATCTCCTACTGCTCGACGAGCCGACGACTTATCTCGACATCGCGCACCAGATGGACATTCTCGACCTGTGCGCGCAGCTGCACCAGGAACAGGGCCGGACGCTGGTCGCCGTGCTGCACGACCTCAACCACGCGGCCCGCTACGCGACGCACATGATCGCGATGCGGGACGGCGAGGTCCTGGCGACCGGAGCGCCCGAGGACGTCGTGACCGCCGAGAACGTCGAGAAGATCTTCGAGTTGCCGTGCCGGGTCATGCCCTGCCCCGAAACCGGGACCCCGCTGGTGATCCCGAAGGCGGGCCGCCGCGCCGCCTGAGATGCGTCCCGATGGCTGCCCCGATGGACGCATCGCGGTCCGGATCACGACACTAGGTTGGCCTGGGGAGGTTCAATGACTCAGGAAATCTGGTCCAAAGTAGACGAGTACCTCATCGAGGCGCTCGTCCCGTCCGATCCGGCTCTCGAAGCGGCCCTAGCCGCCTCTGACGAGGCCGGGATGCCGGCCATCGCGGTGGCCCCGAACCAGGGCAAGCTGCTCCACCTGCTGGCCAGGATGATCGGTGCCCGCTCGATCCTCGAAATCGGCACACTCGGCGGCTACAGCACCATCTGGCTCGCCCGCGCCCTGCCGGCGGACGGACGTCTCGTGACGCTCGAGTTCTACCCGAAATTCGCCGACGTCGCGCGCAAGAACCTCGACGCCGCCGGCGTGGGCGAGCTCGTCGACATCCGGCTCGGGGAGGCACTGGATCTGCTGCCCGGTGTCGAGGGGCCGATCGACCTGACCTTCATCGACGCGGACCGGGTCAACAACCCGGCCTACTTCGAGGCGGCGCTGCGGCTGACCAGGCCGGGCGGGGTGATCGTGGTCGACAACGTCGTCCGCGCCGGGGCGGTGGCCGACGCGTCGAGCACCGCCGACGAGATCGTGGGACTCCGGCGGATGCACGAACTGATCGCCGCCGAACCGCGGGTCGACGCGACAGCGCTGCAGACCGTCGGCAAGAAGGGATACGACGGGCTGACCGTCATCCTGGTGACCTCCTGAGCCTGCGGTCCGGATGGTCGTGAGTGGCGATTCGTGTTCTAACCCGAAACGCCACTCACGACCAACCCGACCCACTCGGTACCGGCGCCCTGGTCGCTTGAAGGAGTGAAGGTCGAGTTTCCTCGGCTGAGCCCAGAAAGGGAGCCTTCACGCGCGGCCACTGTGGCTGCTGGTGCGTGTGGAGCGAAAGCGGCGATCACGAAAGTAGTGAAGGCCCCCACCACTACCTTGAAGGTAGGCAAGGGGCCCTTCACGGCCCCCAACCCGAAACGCCGCTCACGACCACCCCTCACTAGCGCGGGCGGGCCGTTGCGGTGGTCCCGGCGGGTACGGGCCACCGCACCGGCACCCCCTGGTGGACGCCGGTCATGAAGCGCTGCCAGATGTCGCCGGGGATCGTCTTGCCGGTCAGTTTCTCCCCGGCCGCGTCGCGCATCCGGCGCGGCTCGTCGGAGCCGACCCAGACCGCCGTCGCGAGCTGCGGTGTGTACCCGACCGCCCAGCCGGCGGCGTTGTCGTCGGTCTCGTTGTACTGGAGGTCGCCGGTCTTCAACGCCGCCGGACGGTCCTTCAGCCCGGTGGTGAGCACCTGGCTGACCGTGCCGGCGATCCGGCGGCTCAAGGCCTCGTCGTCCTTGAACGCGGGCGCCTTGTCGGAAGGCCGTTCCCAGACGATCTCGCCGTTCTCGTCCCGGATCTTCGACACCAGATGCGGGGTGGCGCGCATGCCGTCGGCGGCGAAGGTCGCGTAGGCCCCGGCCATGTCGCTCGGCCGCAACGGGTACCGGCCGACCGCGATCCCCGGTCCGATCAGGAACCCGTCCTTCTCGCGCAGGGTCACCTCGCCGTCGACGGCTTCGGGGATCCCCGCCGCACGCGCGCCGTCGCGGACCGCTTCCGCGCCGAGTTTCTTCGCCAGCTCGACGAACGGTCCCCGAGCGCCCCGCACGATCGCCTCGCGCAGCGTGCACTTCCCGCCCTCACCGCATGGGTCTTGGAACTTGAAGGTCTCGCCGAGGAAGTCGACCTGCCCTGGCGACTTCGTCGGGGCGTCGACGTCGACGCCCCGCTCGATGCCGGCGGCGAGCGTGAACGGCTGGAAGGCCGAGCCGGTGCCGTACGGGGTTCCGGCGTAGTCGTGCACGCTCCAGCCGCCGCCGTTGTAGGCGCGGATGGCGCCGGTCCCGGGTTCGACGGCGACCAGCGAGGCCCGGAAGTGCTCCGGCTGGCCCTGTAGCCGCTCCTTGAGCACCTTCTCGGCTTCGGCCTGGGCGCGCGGGTCGATGGTCGTCTCGACCTTCATCGCGCCGCCGCGGAGACGGTCCAGTGGGTAGCCGATCTGCTCCAGCTCGGCGAGAACCCGCTGCTTGAGGTGGTACTTCTCGAAGGTGACGCGACCGGCGCGGGTCTCCGACGGCGCCTGGATCGCATCCTCCGGATAGGTCATCGCGACCGCTTCGGCCTGACCGAGATAACCCCGCGTGACCAGCTTGTTCACCACGTAGGACCAGCGCTTCATGGCGTGCTCGTGGGTGGAGGCGTACGGGTCGTGCACCGACGGCGACTGGATCATCCCGGCGAGGAAGGCCGCCTCGCTCCAGGTGATCGAGTCGTCGAGCTTGCGGCCGAAGTAGGCGTTCATCGCCGAGGCCGGGCCGTAGGTGCCTCGGCCGAAGGAGATGATGTTGACGTAGCTCTCGAAGATCTCTTTCTTGGTCTGCTGCTGGGTGATCTTCGTGGCGAGCACCAGTTCGGAGAACTTGCGGGTGAGGGTGGCGTCCTCGTTGCCGGTGGACTTCTTGATGTACTGCTGGGTGATCCCCGAGCCGCCGCCGACACCGGTCACCAGCGCGCGGCCCAGGCCGGTGAGGTCGAAGCCCTCGTTGTCCCAGAAGGTCGGGTCCTCGGTCGCGACGATCGCGTCGCGCAGCTTCGCGGGGATGGCGTTGTAGGGCACGAACAGGCGGTCGCCGCCGGGCGGGATCACCTTGAGCAGCTCGGATCCGTCCGTGTTCTGCAGGACGACGGTCTTGTCGAGGTCGGCTAGCACCTCCTCCGGGCTGCGGACGTCGAGCAGGACGTACGCGATCCCGAACGCGGCCACCGGGATGCCGATCAGGAGGCCGAGCGACCAGGCGGCGATCCGGCGCCACCTGCGTTTCTTCCCTTTCGGCTCCGGGGTGGCCGTGGTTTCCGACTCGGGTGCGGTTTCGTCATCCGGGTTTTCCACGCCAGGTAAGACGCCCGAACGAGTGAAAAGGTTGTGGGAAAATCACCTATTCGTGTCCTGAGCCCGCTCCGCGTTTCGTCAGGCGAGGAAGGCGCGAAGCAGCGAAGCGGTGCCTTCGACGTGCTCGGTCATCGCCCGGCGGGCGGCCTCGGAGTCACCCGCGAGGATCGCGTCGACGATGGCCTCGTGCTGGGCGTTGGAGTGCTCCAGGTTCGGTTCGAGCAGCGGGATCATGTCGAGCAGCTGGTTGACCCGCATCCGCGCGTCGGCCATCGCCGTGGTCAGCGAGCCGGACGCGGTGACCTCGGCGATCGCCAGGTGCAGCCGCGAATCCTTGCGCCGGTAGTCGCCGACGTCGGCCGCTGCGGCCTCGGCGAGCGTGCTGGTCAGATGCTGCCGGTCGGCCGGGCTGAGCGAGCGCGACGCCGCCATCTCGGCCGCGCCGGTCTCCAGGACGTGCCGGAGGCCGAGCGCGTCCTCCAGGGTGGCGTTGTCGACCTTCCGCCCGTCGGCGGCGGGCGGATCGGGCAGGACGTCGTTGACGAACGTGCCGCCGTAGCGACCACGCCGCGATTCGACGTAGCCGGCGTCGGCCAGCGCGCGGATCGCTTCCCGCAGGGTCACCCGGCTGACGCCGAGCCGTTCGGCGAGCTCCCGTTCCGAAGGCAGCCGTTCTCCCGCGCCGACCACGCCCAGCCGGATCGCCTGGAGCAGCCTTTCGACGGTCTCCTCGAAGGCGTTGCCCGCGCGCACCGGGCGGAACAGCGCGTCACCCGCGTTCGCGACCGTGCTCGACTCCACCCTTCGAGTTTAGGCCGCCCGCAAGTCGTCCTCTTGGTGCGGTACTTGCGTGTGCAAGTACCGCACCAAGAGGACGGAACGCGGGGGTGTCAGCACTCGATGACGTTGACGGCGAGACCGCCGCGCGAGGTCTCCTTGTACTTCACGCTCATGTCGGCGCCGGTCTCGCGCATGGTCTTGATCGCCTTGTCCAGCGTCACGATGTGCGAGCCGTCGCCGCGCATCGCCATCCGCGCGGCGTGGATCGCCTTCGACGCGCCGACGGCGTTGCGCTCGATGCACGGGATCTGCACCAGCCCGCCGACCGGGTCGCAGGTCAGCCCCAGGTGGTGTTCGACGCCGATCTCGGCGGCGTTCTCCACCTGCGCGGGCGACCCGCCGAGGACCTCGGTGAGCCCGGCCGCGGCCATCGCGCTGGCCGAACCGACCTCGCCCTGGCAGCCGACCTCGGCGCCCGAGATCGAGCCCGTCTGCTTGAGGATCGAGCCGATCGCGCCCGCGGTGAGCATGAACGTCACGATGCCGTCGTCCGACGAACCCCGGATGAACCGCTGGTAGTAGTGCAGCACCGCCGGGATGATCCCCGCCGCGCCGTTGGTCGGCGCGGTGACGACGCGGCCACCCGCGGCGTTCTCCTCGTTGACCGCCAGCGCGTAGAGGCTCACCCAGTCCATGGCGTACAGCGGATCGCCGACACCGTCTTCGGCGAGCAGCTTCTCGTGCAACGCCCTCGCGCGGCGCGGGACCTTGAGCCCGCCGGGCAGGACGCCCTCGTGCTCACAGCCGTTGTGCACGCACTCCACCATGACCTGCCAGATCTCCAGCAGGCCTTCGCGGACCTCCTCGCGCGTACGCCAGGAGAGTTCGTTGCGCAGCATGATCTCGCTGACCGGCAGCCCGGTGTCTTCGCAGTGCTTCAGCAGATCCGCGCCGGTGCGGAAAGGGAACTCCAGCCGCGTCGAGTCCTCGACGACGACAGTGTCGGTCTCGTAGGACTCGTCGCGGACGAACCCGCCGCCGACGGAGTAGTAGGTGCGCTCGCGCAGCACCTTCCCGTCGGCGTCGAACGCGCGGAAGATCATGCCGTTCGGGTGCGCCGGCAGCGACTTCCGCCGGTGCATGGTCAGGTCGGTGTCCTCGGTGAACACGATCTCGTGTTCACCGCGCAACTTCAGCAGGCACGCTTCCCGGATCTCGGCGACCTTGCCGGGCACCGAGTCGGTGTCGATTTCCTCCGGACGCTCCCCGGACAGCCCGAGCAGCACGGCCTTGTCGCTGCCGTGCCCGAACCCGGTCGCGCCCAGCGAACCGAACAGTTCGGATTGGACCCGGGTCGTGGCGGGCAGGTCGCCGTCTTCGGCGAGACCGTCCACAAAGGTCAGTGCGGCACGCATCGGACCCACCGTATGGGAGCTGGAGGGGCCGATCCCGATCGAAAACAGGTCGAAGACGCTGATCGCCATTGATCTGCCCTCCTTCCTATCTGGCCAGCAGTGAGCTGGCTTCTTGGGCCGCGGGCCCTTCGGCGGCGAGGTGGGCCAAGTTCTCCGACAGCGCTTCGCCGCGGTGGGCCTTCGTCTGCGCGAAAAGACGTCCGGCCCGATAAGACGAGCGTACGAGCGGCCCGGCCATCACGCCGGCGAAGCCCATCGCTTCGGCTGCCTTCGAATGCTCGACGAACTCTTCGGGCTTGACCCAGCGGTCCACCGGATGATGCCGCGGCGAAGGACGCAGGTACTGGGTGATCGTCAGGATTTCGCAGCCCGCGTCGACCAGGTCCTTCATCGCCGGAGCCACCTCCTCCGGAGTCTCGCCCATGCCCAGGATCAGGTTCGACTTCGTCACCAGACCGGCCTCACGGGCCCGCGTGATGACCTCCAGCGACCGCGCGTACCGGAAGCCGGGGCGGATCCGCTTGAAGATCCGCGGCACCGTCTCGACGTTGTGCGCCAGCACCTCCGGCCGCGAACCGAACACCTCGGCCAGCTGATCCGGATCCGCGTTGAAGTCCGGGATCAGCAGCTCGACGCCGGTGCCGGGGTTCAGCGCATGGATCTGGCGCACGGTCTCGGCGTACAGCCACGCGCCGCCGTCCTCCAGATCGTCCCGCGCCACACCGGTCACCGTCGAGTAGCGCAACCCCATGGCCTGCACCGACTCCGCCACCTTGCGCGGCTCGGTCGTGTCCAGCGCCTCGGGCTTCCCTGTGTCGATCTGGCAGAAGTCACAACGCCGCGTGCACTGGTCGCCACCGATCAGGAAGGTGGCCTCACGGTCTTCCCAGCATTCGTAGATGTTGGGACAACCGGCCTCCTCGCACACGGTGTGGAGGCCTTCACGCTTGACCAGGCCCTTGAGCTCGGTGAACTCGGGGCCCATCCGCGCGCGGGTCTTGATCCACGGCGGCTTCTTCTCGATCGGCGTCTGCGCGTTGCGGACTTCGAGCCGGAGGAGCTTGCGACCTTCGGGTACAGCGCTCATCGGTTGAGGTCCGCGTACAGCGGGTGCTTCTTCGCCAGCAGTTCGACCCGGGCGGACAGCGACTGGCGCAGGGCCTCGTCGAAGTCCGGGCGCAGCGCCTCGGCGATGATGTCGCCGACCTCGGCGAAGTCCTCGGCGCCGAAGCCGCGGGTCGCCAGTGCGGGCGTGCCGATCCGCAGGCCCGAGGTGATCATCGGCGGGCGCGGGTCGAACGGGACGGCGTTGCGGTTGACCGTGATACCGACCGAGTGCAGCCGGTCTTCGGCCTGCTGACCGTCCAAAGTGGAGTTGACGAGATCGACGAGCACCAGGTGCACGTCGGTGCCGCCGGTCAGCACGCGGACGCCCGCTTCGGCACAGTCCGTGCGCGAAAGGCGGTCGGCCAGGATCTTCGCGCCTTCGAGGACGCGCTGCTGACGCTCCCGGAACTCCTCGCTCGCGGCGACCTTCAGCGCGACGGCCTTGGCGGCGATGACGTGCTCCAGCGGACCGCCCTGCTGGCCGGGGAACACCGCGGAGTTGATCTTCTTGGCGAGATCCTGGCGGCACAGGATGATGCCGCCGCGCGGACCGCCGAGGGTCTTGTGCGTGGTCGTGGTGACGATGTCGGCGTAGGGCACCGGGCTCGGGTGCAGCCCGGCCGCGACGAGACCGGCGAAGTGCGCCATGTCGACCATGACCTTCGCGCCGACCTCGTCGGCGATGCGGCGGAACTCGGCGAAGTCGAGCTGACGCGGGTACGCCGACCAGCCGGCGATGATCAGCTTCGGCTTGTGCTCCTTGGCGAGACGCTCGATCTCCTCGACGTCGACGATCCCGGTCTCTTTGTCGACGTGGTAGGCGACGACGTTGTAGAGCTTGCCGGAAAAGTTGATCTTCATCCCGTGGGTCAGGTGACCGCCGTGGGCGAGGTCGAGACCGAGGATGGTGTCGCCGGGGTTGAGCACGGCGACCATGGCGGCGGCGTTGGCCTGCGCGCCCGAGTGCGGCTGGACGTTGGCGTGCTCGGCGCCGAAGAGCGCCTTCGCGCGGTCGATCGCCAGCTGCTCGATGACGTCGACGTGCTCACAACCGCCGTAGTAGCGGCGGCCGGGGTAGCCCTCGGCGTACTTGTTGGTCAGCACCGAACCCTGCGCCTCGAGCACGCCCACCGGGGCGAAGTTCTCCGACGCGATCATTTCCAGGGTCGACTGCTGCCGGTCGAGTTCGGCGGCGACGGCCACGGCGACCTCGGGGTCCACCTCGGACAGGCTCGCGTTGAACACGGAAGCGTTGGTCATGGATCAGCTCTCCTGGGTGAGCACGGCGTAGGCCTGGGCGTCGAGCAGGGCGGGCACGTCGCCGGACAGACGCACCTTCAGGAGCCATCCTTCGGCGTACGGGTCCGAGTTGATCAGCTCGGGGGTCTCCGTTGTGGCCTCGTTCACCTCGACGACCTCGCCGTCCACGGGCGCGTACAGCTCGCTGACCGACTTGGTCGACTCGACCTCGCCGAACACCTCGCCCGCGGTGACGGTGTCGCCGACCGAGGGAAGCTGGACGAACACGATGTCACCGAGCGACTCGGCGGCGAAGGCGGTGATGCCCACGGTGGCGACGCCGTCGACGACGTTCAGCCACTCGTGTTCCTTCGTGTACTTCAGGTCCTGGGGGATGCTCATGGTCGTTCAAGGGCCTTTCAGGCGCGGGAGTAGAAGGGCAGGGCGACGACCTCGACGGGCTCGATACGGCCCCGGATGTCGACGGAAAGCTCGGTGCCGGGCTCGGAGTGCTCCCGGTCCACGTAGGCCATGGCGATCGGGTAGCCCAGGGTCGGCGACAGGGCGCCGCTGGTGACCTCGCCGATCTCGGTCTCGCCCGCCAGGACGGAGTAGCCGTGACGCGGCGCGCGGCGGCCGGAACCCTTGAGACCGACGCGAACCCGGGGAACGTCCTTCTTGGACAGCTCCTCCAGCGCGGCCTTGCCGACGAAGTCGCCCGGCTTCTCGAACTTGACGACGCGGCCGAGGCCGGCCTCGAACGGGCTCAGCTGGAGGCTGAGTTCGTTGCCGTACAACGGCATTCCGGCTTCGAGACGCAGCGTGTCGCGGCAGGCGAGACCGGCCGGGAGCAGACCGTGCGGCTCGCCCGCCTCGGTGAGGATGCGCCAGACGGCGGGAGCCTCACCGGCCGGGACGTACAGCTCGAAGCCGTCTTCGCCGGTGTACCCGGTGCGGGCGAGCAGGACGTCGTGACCCTTCACGACGGCCGGGACGCTCGCGTAGTACTTGAGCGCGCCGAGGTCGGCGTCGGTGACCGCGCCGAGGATCTCGACGGCCTTCGGGCCCTGGACGGCGATCAGCGCGACGTCTTCGGACTTGTTGTCGACGACGGCGTCGAAGCCGGAGACCCGGGCGGCCAGCGCCTCCGCGACCACGGCGGCGTTGCCCGCGTTGGCCACGACCAGGAACTTCTCGTCTTCGAGGCGGTAGACGACCAGGTCGTCGAGCACGCCGCCGGTCTCGTCGCAGATCATCGTGTAGCGCGCCCGGCCCGGCTTGACGCCGGACAGGTTGCCGACCAGCGCGAAGTCGAGGACGTCGGCGGCCTGCGGGCCGGTCACCTCGATCTCGGCCATGTGGGACAGGTCGAACAGGCCCGCGGTCTCGCGGACCGCCTTGTGCTCCGCCAGCTCGCTGCTGTAGCGGATCGGCATCGACCAGCCCGCGAAGTCGGTGAACAGCGCACCCAGTCCTTTGTGGACTCCGTGCAGGGACGTCTCTTTCGACATCAAGTGCCTCAGTTCTCGTAGGCGTTGAGCGGCGGGCAGGAGCAGACGAGGTTACGGTCCCCGCGCGCACCGTCGATGCGGCGCACCGGGGGCCAGTACTTGGCCTTGCGGTTCACTCCGGCGGGGTACACCGCCAGTTCGCGGTCGTAGGGCAGGTCCCAGTCGCCGACCAGGGTCTCGGCGGTGTGCGGGGCGTTGCGCAGCGGGCTGTTGTCCGCGGCCCACCGGCCCTGGGCGACGGCGTCGATCTCACCGCGGATGGCGATCATCGCCTCGATGAAGCGATCGATCTCGCCGAGGTCCTCGGATTCGGTCGGCTCGACCATCAGCGTGCCCGCGACCGGGAACGACATGGTCGGGGCGTGGAAGCCGTAGTCGATCAGGCGCTTCGCGACGTCGTCGACGCTGACGCCGGTCTCCTTGGTGAGGCCGCGCAGGTCGAGGATGCACTCGTGGGCGACCAGGTCGTCCTGGCCGGTGTAGAGCACCGGGTAGTGCTGGTTGAGTCGCTTGGCCACGTAGTTCGCGGCGAGGACGGCGACCTGCGTCGCGGCGGTGAGCCCGCCCGCGCCCATCATGCGGACGTACGCCCACGAGATCGGCAGGATCGAGGCCGAACCGTACGGGGCAGCGCTGATCGGGCCGACGCCGGTCGAGGGACCGGCCTTCTCCAGCAGCGGGTGGTTCGGCAGGTACGGCGCGAGGTGCGCGCGCACCGCGACCGGGCCGACGCCGGGGCCGCCGCCACCGTGCGGGATGCAGAAGGTCTTGTGCAGGTTCAGGTGCGAGACGTCGCCGCCGAACTCGCCCGGCTTCGCCAGGCCCAGCAGGGCGTTGAGGTTCGCGCCGTCGACGTAGACCTGGCCGCCCGCGTCGTGGACGATCTTGGCCAGCTCGTCGATGCCGTTCTCGTACACGCCGTGCGTGGACGGGTACGTGACCATGATCGCGGACAGCGTGTCGCGGTTGGCCTCGACCTTGGCACGCAGGTCTTCGAGGTCGACGTTGCCCTCGTCGGTGCACTTGACCACGACGACGCGCATGCCTGCCATGACGGCGGAAGCGGCGTTCGTGCCGTGCGCGGACGACGGGATCAGGCAGACCTCGCGCTCGGCCTGGCCGTTCGCGTGGTGGTACGCGCGGATCGCGAGCAGACCGGCGAGCTCGCCCTGGCTGCCCGCGTTCGGCTGCAGCGACACCTTGTCGTAGCCGGTGACCTCGGCGAGCCAGGTCGACAGCTGCTCGACGAGAACGTGATAGCCCTCGGCCTGGTCGGCGGGGGCGAACGGGTGGATGCCCGCGAACTCGCGCCAGCTGATCGGCTCCATCTCGGTGGTGGCGTTGAGCTTCATCGTGCAGGAGCCGAGCGGGATCATGCCGCGGTCGAGCGCGTAGTCCAGGTCGGACAGGCTGCGCAGGTAGCGCAGCATCGCGGTCTCGGAGCGGTGCGAGTGGAAGACCTCGTGGGTGAGGTACTCGCTCTCGCGGCCGAGTCCGGTGGGCAGCGCGCGGGCGTCGTCTGCGGCGGTGTCGACACCGAAGGCGTTGAGCACCTTGGCGATGATCGCGGGCGTGGTGACCTCGTCGACGGCGATGCGGACGTGGTCGGCGTCGACCGGGCCGAGGTTGATCCCGTTCTCGCGCGCGACGGCGACGACGGCTTCGGCCTGGCCGGGCATGCGGGCGAGGACGGTGTCGAAGAAGCCCTCGTGGACGACCTCGACACCACCGGCGCGCAGTGCTCCGGCCAGCCCTGCGGCGAGCTCGTGGACGCGGGTCGCGATGCGCTTGAGGCCGTCGGGGCCGTGGTAGACCGCGTACATCGCGGCGAGCACGGCGGGCAGGACCTGCGCGGTACAGATGTTGGAGGTGGCCTTCTCGCGGCGGATGTGCTGCTCACGGGTCTGCAGCGCGAGGCGGTACGCGGGGTTGCCGTCGGCGTCGACCGAGACTCCGACCAGGCGGCCCGGCAGCGAGCGCTCGAGCCCGGTGCGGACGGCCATGAACCCGGCGTGCGGGCCGCCGTAGCCGAGCGGGACACCGAAACGCTGGGTGGATCCGGCGGCGATGTCGGCGCCGAACTCACCCGGCGCGGTGACCAGCGTGAGGGCGAGCAGATCGGCGGCGACGGTGTACAGCGCGCCGGCGGCCTTCGCGGTCTCGGAGATGGCGGAGTAGAAGCCCGCGCCGCGCAGCACGCCGGAGGCACCCGGGTACTGGACGACGACGCCGAAGAACTCCTCCGGCAGGCCGGTGAGCAGGTCGCGGACCTCGACCTCGACGCCCATGGCCTCGGCGCGGGTGCGGACGACGGCGATGGTCTGCGGCAGGCACTCGGCGTCGAGGACGACCTTGTTCGACTTCGCCTTCGACGCGCGGCGCATCAGCATGACGGCCTCGGCGACGGCGGTGGACTCGTCGAGCAGGGAGGCGTTCGCGGTGGCGAGACCGGCCAGCTCGGAGACCATGGTCTGGAAGTTGAGGAGGGCTTCGAGACGGCCCTGCGAGATCTCCGGCTGGTAGGGCGTGTACGCCGTGTACCAGGCCGGGTTCTCCAGCACGTTGCGGCGGATGACCGCCGGGGTGACCGTGTCGTGGAAGCCGAGGCCGATCATCTGCGTCATCGGCTTGTTGAGCGCGGCGAGCGCGCGAAGTTCGGCGACGGCGTCCTCTTCGGACGCGGCGGGGGGAAGCTCGAGGTCACGGGTGACCCGGATCGCGGACGGCACCGCGGCCTGTACCAGGGCATCGAGGCTGCCGTAGCCGACCTCGGCGAGCATCTTGGCCTGCTCGGACTCCGAGGGGCCGATGTGCCGGTCGTCGAAGGACGTACTGGTCAAGGGAGCTCCTTCAATCAGGCGCCGGATAGACCGGTGCGCTGGGAACTCCCCCTCTGTCATGGCACCTGAGAGTTTCACCGTCCGTGAAGAGGACGGCTTTCACCTTGGGTGAGGCGCACTTGCGCGCCTGCTTTCCAGAGTGGCCTCGCGGAAGCGGTAGTGGGTACCTGAGAGATTCCGGGGAGTTTGCTCCTTCGGTGCCCCACCACGTTCGTGAGGGCTCTCCCGCTCCAGCTCAACGGCCCGATCTGCAGTTGTGCGCACACCGTACCTGGCGTGTTCGGCGCGCGTCTACTTCTGGCCGGGCACGTCACTTCTCCCGTTCGCCCGGACACCCGACGTGCCCGGGCCGTCGGGCCTGGCTAGGCGTTCTCCATCATCATCTCGGCGGTGATGGTGCCGCAGAGCTCGGCGCAGCGCGTCATCATGTCCGCGGCCTCGGCGAGTTCGGCGTCGCCGGTCTTGGCGCACTCCTCGGCGCACATGCGCATCATCTGGGAGGCGAGGCCGCACATCTTCGCGCACATGCGCATCATCTCGAGGTCGGCGATCATGGCCGAGCAGCGCATCATCATGTCCGCACTCATCCGCGACATGTCCGCGCAGGTCACCATCATCATCCCGAGCTTGGCGCCGCCGATCTCCATGCAGCGCGTCATCATCTCCTCGCACCGGACGTGACACTCGTTGCACAGGTCGATGCAGTCGCGCATGGCGGTGCTCATCTGCCGGGTCATCCTGGGGGCCTCCGCGCTTCTCGGATCGCGGAACCGTGCGGTTCCGCGATCCCAGAACTACCGCGCAGGCCAGAAGGTCGCCATCCCAACCACCGGGACGAGTGAGAGCGGGTGGAGTGAAGGGGCCCTTCACCGCATGGCACGTGGGCAAAGCGCCCTTCACCGCGTGCGATGCGGGGAAAGCGTCCTTCAGCTCCCGGGACCAGGGCCGGGCGGACCGCAAGTAGCCGACTAAAGGGCGACGGGGCGACGGGGCGGCCTCACAGCGGGGTGACGTAGGCCCCCGAGATGCCCCCGTCCACCAGGAACTGCGACGCCGTGATGAACGAGGCGTCATCGCTCGCCAGGAAGGCGACCGCGCCCGCGATCTCCTCCGGCTCCGCGAACCGCCCGACCGGCACGTGCACCAGCCGCCGCGCGGCCCGCTCGGGGTCCTTCGCGAACAGTTCCTTCAGCAGCGGCGTGTTCACCGGACCCGGGCACAGCGCGTTGACCCGGATGTTCTCCCGCGCGAACTGCACGCCCAGTTCCCGGCTCATCGCCAGCACCCCGCCCTTGGACGCGGTGTAGGAGATCTGCGACGTCGCCGCGCCCATCACCGCGACGAACGACGCCGTGTTGATGATCGAGCCCTTCCCCTGCCGCCGCATGTGGGGCAGCACCGCCTTGCAGCACAGGTACACCGAGGTCAGGTTGACCTTCTGCACCTTCTCCCACGCGTCGATGCCCGTGGTGAGGATCGAGTCGTCCTCGGGCGGGGAGATACCGGCGTTGTTGAACGCGACGTCGACCGAGCCGAAGGTGTCCACAGTGGTCTGGAACAGGGCCTCGACCTGTTCGGCGTCGGTGACGTCGGCCTGCACGAACAGGCCGCCGACCTCGTCCGCCGCGGCCTTGCCCGCCTCGGCGGAGATGTCGCCGATGACGACCTTCGCGCCCTCGCTCGCCAGCCGCCGCGCGGTGGCGAGGCCGATGCCGCTGCTGCCGCCGGTGATGACCGCGACGCGGCCTTCGAAACGCTGAACCATCATTCCTCCGTGCTGACGAAAACGTTTTTGGTCTCGGTGAAGGCATCGACAGCGTCCGGGCCGAGCTCGCGGCCGAGCCCGGACTGCTTGAACCCGCCGAACGGCGTCCAGTACCGGACGGACGAATGCGAGTTCACCGAAAGGTTCCCGGCTTCGACGCCGCGCGCGACGCGGAAGGCGCGGCCGACGTCGCGGGTCCAGATCGAGCCGGACAGGCCGTACTCCGTGTCGTTGGCCATGGTCACCGCGTCCGCCTCCCCGGCGAACGGGACCACCGCGACGACCGGGCCGAAGATCTCGTCCGAGGCCAGCGGATGCCGCAGGTCCGGCGGGGTGACGACGGTCGGCGGGAACCAGTTGCCCGGCCCCAGCGGCGCGCTTCCCCGGAACGCCACCGGCGCGGCGTCGTCCACATAGGACGACACCTTCGCGTGGTGCCCCGCCGAGATCAGCGGGCCCATCTCGGTCACCTCCAGGCGGGGATCGCCGACGACGACACCCTTCACCGCGGGTTCCAGCAGCTCCATGAACCGGTCGTACACGCTCGCCTGCACCAGGATCAGCGACCGCGCGCAGCAGTCCTGCCCGGCGTTGTCGAACACCCCGTACGGCGCGGTGGCCGCGGCCTTCTCCAGATCCGAGTCGGCGAAGACGATGTTCGCGTTCTTGCCGCCGAGTTCCAGCGTCACCCGCTTCACCCGCGCGGCGCAGCCCGCCATGATCTGCTTGCCGACCTCGGTCGAACCGGTGAAGACGATCTTGCGCACCGCCGGATGGTCCACGAACCGCTGGCCCACCACGGATCCCTTGCCGGGAAGCACCTGGAAGACGTCCGCGGGGATCCCGGCCTCCCTGGCCAGCTCACCGAGGCGGATCGCGGTCAGCGGGGTGAGTTCGGCCGGCTTGAGCACGACGGTGTTCCCGGCGGCGAGCGCGGGCGCGAAACCCCAGCCCGCGATGGGCATCGGGAAGTTCCACGGCACGATCACCCCGACCACGCCGAGCGGCTCGTGGAACGTCATGTTCACCCCGCCGGGCACCGGGATCTGTTTGCCGATCAACCGTTCGGGCGACGCCGAGTAGTACGTCAGCACGTCGCGGACGTTGCCCGCCTCCCAGCGCGCGTTGCCGATGGTGTGGCCCGCGTTGGCGACTTCCAGCTGGGCGAGGTTCTCGATGTCGGCGTCGACGGCGTCGGCGAACCGGCGCAGCAGCCGCGCCCGGTCTCCGGGCGCCACCGCGCGCCAGGCGGGGAACGCCGCCTGCGCGCGGGCGATCGCCGCGTCGGTCTCTTCGGCCGAGGTCGATTCGACCGACCTCACCACCTCTTCGGTGGCGGGGTTGATCACCTCGAACACCGCCGACGTGTTCCCTCCCTCGGAGGCGGCGTCGTAACCCGTCATGAGCGCTCCTTCGCAGCTGTCACGAGTGCCTCGAAAAGCCTTATGTCGTCGAGATTCTGTTCTGGATGCCATTGGACACCGAGTACGAAACCGTCGCCGGGCAGTTCCGCCGCCTCGGTGGTCCCGTCGGCGGCCCAGCCGACCGGGACCAGCCCGTCGCCGAGCTTGTCGACGGCCTGGTGGTGATAACACGGCACCTTGGTCTCGGTGCCGAGGATCGACGCGGCCCGGCTGCCCTCGGCAAGGGTCACGGTAGTGGTGCCGAAGGTCGCGGGCGCGGGCTGGTGATCCTTGGTGTCCAAAGTGTCCGGAAGGTGCTGGGCGAGTGTCCCGCCCAGCGCGACGCTGAGCACCTGCAACCCGCGGCACACGCCCAGCACCGGTTTTCCACTGTCCAAAGCGGACCTCAGCAGCCCGAACTCGAACGCGTCCCGGTTCGGCCTCGTGTACGTCGTCGCGTGCTGATCCTGGCCGTAGCGCGCCGGTTCGATGTCGGCGCCGCCGACCAGCACGAGACCGTCCACGGCGGACACCAGTCTCTCGTGCGCCTCGCTCACCGGCGGCAGGAGGACCGGGATCCCGCCCGCCGCGACGATGCCGTCCACGTACACACGGTGCAGCAAAGCCGCTTCGGTCTCCCACACCAGGAACTTCGCGGGCTCCAGGTAGCAGGTGAGCCCGATCAAGGGTTCAGAGACGTTCGAAGCCACGGATCCTCTCCCAGTCGGTGACAGCGGCGTCGTACGCGGTGAGTTCGACCTTTGCCGCGTTCAGGTAGTGGTCGACGACCTCGTCCCCGAACGCGGTCCTGGCGAGCTCGCTCTGGTCGAGCAGCGCGGCGGCCTCCCGCAACGTCGTCGGCACGGTCGGCTTGTCGGAGCCGTAGGCGTTGCCCTGGAATTCGGGCTCCAGCTCGAGTTCGTTCTCGATGCCGTGCAACCCGGCCGCGATCAGCGCGGACACCGCGAGGTACGGGTTCACGTCGCCGCCGGGCACCCGGTTCTCGGTGCGGAGCGACTCCCCGTGCCCGACGACGCGGAGTGCGCACGTGCGGTTGTCGGTGCCCCACGCGACCGCGGTCGGCGCGAAGCTGCCGGGGACGAAACGCTTGTAGGAGTTGATGTTCGGCGCGAAAAAATAGGTCAGCTCACGCAATCCGGCGAGCTGCCCCGCGAGGAAGTGCTCCATCAGCGGCGAGAACCCGCTCGGCCCGTCGCCCGCCAGGACGGCCTCGCCCGCGGTGGAGCGCAGGCTGATGTGGATGTGGCAGGAGTTGCCCTCGCGTTCGTTGTACTTCGCCATGAACGTGAGGCTCTTGCCCTCCTGCGCGGCGATCTCCTTGGACCCGGTCTTGTAGATGCTGTGGTTGTCGCAGGTGGCCAGCGCCTCGGCGTAGCGGAACGCGATCTCGTGCTGGCCGGGGTTGCACTCGCCCTTGGCCGATTCGACGTACAGCCCCGCGCCGCCCATGTCGTTGCGGATCCGGCGCAGCAGCGGTTCGATCCGCGAGGTGCCGAGCATCGAGTAGTCGACGTTGTACTGGTTGGCCGGGCGGAGGTCCTGGTACCGCTTGTCCCAGGCCGACTCGAAGGTGTCGTCGAAGACGATGAACTCCAGCTCGGTGCCGACGTGGGCACTGAGACCGAGGGCGGCCAGCCGGTCGAGTTGCCCGCGCAGGACCTGCCGCGGCGACGGGGCGACGGCGCCGCCCTGCACCCGTTCGAGGTCGGCGAGGACGAGCGCGGTGCCCTCCTGCCATGGGAGAAGGCGGAGCGTGTCGAAGTCCGGTCGCATGACGAAGTCGCCGTAGCCGGTCTCCCAGGAAGACATCGCGTAGCCGTCGACGGTGTTCATGTCGACGTCGACGGCGAGCAGGTAGTTGCACGCCTCGGTGGCGTGCTCGACGACCTCGTTGAGGAAGTATTCGGCGGCGCAGCGTTTGCCCTGCAGCCTGCCCTGCATGTCGGTGATGGCCACCAGCACCGTGTCGACGGTGCCGTCCTCGACGAGTTCCCGGAGACGATCCAGTGTGAGCATGCCGCGCCTGTTCGCCATCAGCCTCACCTAAAGGTTCGAAGCGGTACCTTTGCGGCTTCTTCCTACCGGGTCAGCCGGACCCGGTCAACTCGGCCAATGGTCTGATCGGTTACCCATTGCGGACTGTAGTTGATCCCTGGGCGGATTGTCTGTGATGCCCGGCTGAGAAGATGCTGTGAATCCCGCCGGACGGGAGGAGATCCGTACCTCCGGAACGTTGTACGGATCAAGAGAGGTGAGAAGGAATGACACAGGCATTCACGCAGCAGACCACGTTCACCGAGCCCCAGGGGCGGGCTCAGCTTCCGACGCTGCCCAGCGGGTGGCCGATCGGCTCCTACGAGTCGTATTCCGATGCGCAGCGTGCGGTCGACCACCTCGCGGGAACGGACTTCCCGATCACGGACGTCACCATCGTCGGTGTCGAACCGATCCTGGTCGAGCGGATCGCCGGGCGGATGGGCTGGAGCAAGGTGCTGACCAGCTCGGCCCTGTCCGGCGCGATGTTCGGTGTGTTCCTCGGCCTCGTGCTGAGCCTGCTGAACCCGGGCGCCGGACTGGTGCCGATCCTCGTCGGCCTCGTCGGCGGAATCGGGTTCAACCTGCTGTTCGGCGCGCTGGGGTACGCGGCTTCGAAGAACAAGCGCGGTTTCATCTCGCAGAGCCAGCTGGTCGCCCGGCGCTATGACGTCCTGGCCCAGCCGCGCAACGCCGAGAAGGGCCGCGCCCTGCTGGCCGACCTGGCCGCCAGGAGCGCGTTCATCCACTGAGCCCGATGTGTCATGAAAGGGGCTTTCAGGACGGATTTCGTCCTGAAAGCCCCTTTCATGACCTCCACTACGGGGTCAGGCGGTGCAAGTCCCGCGGGAACAGCGTCGCCTGACGCACGTTGGGCAGCCCGAGCACCCGGGCGGTCCAGCGTTCGAGACCGAGCGCGAACCCGCCGTGCGGCGGCATCCCGTGCGCGAAGACGGACAGGTAGTCGCGATACGGCTCGGCGGACTCACCCCGCGCCGCCAGCGCGGCGAGGTAGTCGGCGTGCCGGTGCAGCCGCTGGCCACCGGTCACCAGTTCCAGCCCGCGGAAGAGCAGGTCGAAACTGTTCGAGTACTCCGGCCGTTCCGGGTCCGGATGGGTGTAGAACGGCCGCTTCGCCATCGGATATCCCGTGACGAACAGGAATTCCGACCCGTGTTGGCGCAGCGCCCAGTCCGAAAGCAGCCGTTCGTGCGCGGGCGCGAGGTCCGGCTCGCCGCGTGGGTCTTCACCGGACAGCCGCGCGATCAGCGCTTGAGCGTCCGCGAAGTGGATCTCCGGGATCTCCCCGGGCACCACGACACCGGTCTCCGGGACGGCGGCGGCCATCCCCGCGACCACCTCCCGCAGCACGGCCATCACGTCGTGGTGGCCGTCGATGAAACCGAGTTCGGCGTCCAGGCTGGTGTACTGCGCGAGATGCCGCGCGGTGTCGTGCGGTTCGGCGCGGAAGACCGGCCCGACCTCGTAGACCCGCTCGAACACCCCGACCAGTGCTTGTTTGTAGAACTGCGGCGATTGCGCGAGGAACGCCCGCTGACCGAAGTAGTCGATGCCGAAGACGCATCCGCCGGATTCGGTCGCCGACGAGACGATCTTGGGCGTCCGGGTTTCGGTGAACCCGAGACCGTCGAGCGCGGACCGGAAGCCGGCGACGCTCGCCGCCGCGACCGTGAACGCCTCCTTCAGCCGCGGATGCCGCAACGCGACGGCGGCGTTGTCCAGCATCGTGGGCAACGTGGCCCGCGGCGACGGCCGGTAGAGGTCGAACGGGGGCGGCTCGGCCGGTTCGGACAGCAGCCCGATCGCCGGCTCGGTCAGTTCCAGGCCGCCGGGAGCCTGCGGATTGGCGGTGACGAGGCCTTCGACCTCGACCACGGTCTCCTCCGGCGGGCCGCCGGGTTCGGCGAGGACCACCTGGGCGAGTCCGGAGCGGTCCCGGATCACCAGGAAGGTGACGGATTTCAGGCGGCGCCGGCGGTGCACCCAGCCGGCGATGCGGACACGGCCGCCGACGTGCCGGGGCAGGTCGGCGACGAGGACACGCGAGATCATCACAACTCCTGTACGGATTGCGCGACCCCTTGGGAGTGCGGGCGAGAAGGGAACTCGCGGTACCACCGCACTTTCGCCGCCGCCCTGGACGAGCGGCGGCCTCGAAGGCCCGATGACGGGGGCCGGACGGCGGGGCATGGGGCGCGGACGCCGTTCCTCCCCGCACTCGGGAGGGTCTTCACCGAAGGGCGCGAGGCCGCCTTCCCAGCTACCGGCGGCTCTCTGTGTCTCGCGTGCTCCCCTGGCTACTCGTCTCCGTCAGCGTGTTGCCCCGGAGGTTACGACCTCCGGGGCACCGCTCGCATCCGTGTTTCGGTCAGGGGGCGACCATGTCGAACCAGTTGAAGTTCTCGATCATCTGCCGCGTGCTGCCGATGTACTGCGGCCCGGTGAGCTCCCACCGCTCGACGAACCGGAAGGTGCCCGGCTCCAGGCTCTCGTCGACGCCGGTGTCGGGGTCGTCGGTGACCGGCCGGTACTCCCAGATCGTCTTCTTCTCCAGCGTGACGTCCAGCAACTGGTACTCCGACTGCGTGCCCAGGTAGCCCGGCGCCTTGTGGTCACCGGCGCGCCCCGGGTCGGACAGTTTCAGCTGGACGGTGTCGCCGTTGAACGAACCCTTCGCCGCGACCACGGTGACGATGTGCCCGCCGGAGCGCTGCAAGCTCCCCCACGGTCCGGCCTTGTAGCGGCCGTACGCGATCTGGAGCGGGCCTTCGTTGAGCTTCTTCGCCAGTTCGCCGGAGAAGTCGGCCGTGCCCGCGGTGCTCACGTTCCCGGTCGAGGACGTCCAGCCCGCGTCCCGCGCCGGTTTCGTGGCGATGGTCCACGCCTTCTGCAGGTTGCCGAGCGTCGTCTTCCCGTCGTATTTGGCATCGACGCCGATTCGCCCGATCGAGTTGGTGATGACGTTGTAGTCGGCCGGGTCCTTCGGATCGAGCTGGCCGACCCGGGTGGTCACCCAGCCGACCGGCGCGTTCTTCACATGACCCCAGTAGTGCAGGACGTTATACAGCGAAGCCGGTCCGCAGTACGCGTTGCCGTCGTTCTCCAGTCCGGCGCGGAACTGGTCGACGTCGCTGACCCCGCACTGTTTGACGTCGAAGTCGGCACCGGTGACGTCGGTGGCCTTGACGCAGGGGGCGGGGGTGCCGATCTTGTCCGCCGCGGCGGTACCGGGGAGGGTGGCGACGGCGGTGAGGGTCGCTGCGGCGGTGAGGATCAGGCTGCGGATCATGGCTCCTACCTTCGGGTTCGTCCGGCTCGGTAGGTAAAGACTGATCTTCGCGACCCCCCAGACGCATGAGGGGAGATCCCTCAACTCTTTCGGGCTCCGGTCTGGGGGTCCCTCACGAAAGGACTCGCGCCAGCTCTCGCCGTCCGGCGATGCCGAGCTTCGTGTAGATCCGCCCGAGGTGGTTCTCGACCGTCTTCGGGGTGACGAAGAGTTCCTGCGCGATCTCACGGTTCGCGCGTCCGGACGCCGCCAGATCCGCGACCCGGCGTTCGCTGGCGGTCAGTGAGGACGGGCCCGCGGAGACCATCCGCCGCGGCCGGTCCCCCAGGGCCTCCAGTGCTTCGACGGCGCGGGTGCGCAGCACGACCGAGCCGCATTCGGTGGCCAGTTCGATCCCGCGGTTGAGCGGGGTCCGCGCGTCCGTGCGGCGCCGGGCGACCCGCATCGCCTCGCCGAGGTCGATCAGCGAACGGGCGAGGTGCAGCCGGGCCGGGGACCGCTCCAGCACCCCGACCGATTCGGCCAGCAGGTCCAGCCGCCGGTCGCCGTCGGCGTGCGCGAGCAACCGCAACGCGGCGCCGATCTCCGTCGTGGTCCCCCACTTGCGCGCGATGCTCACCTGTTCCTCGGCCAGTTCCAGGGCGTGGTCCGACTCGCCGAGCAGCATCGCGGCGCGCACCGCGGGGACCCGCCACGGGATGGTCGGCGGGTCGACCCCCGCCGCGAGCATCTCGTCGCGCTGCAGGAACGCCTGCGTCCTGGCGAGGACGGGATTGCCGATGGCGAGCGCGATCAGCGCGCGGGGCTCGTGCAGCCACATCGTCGGCATCATGCTCGGACCGTCGCCGTGGTCGCTGTCGAACCGCGCGAGCACCTCGGCCGCGGCTTCGAGGTCACCGCGTTCCATCGCGGCGTAGGCCAGGAAATGGGTCGACGTCGCCCGGAGCGCGACCACCTGGGGCAGCGGCTCCTCGGCGCCGATGGCGGCGAGCGCGCCCTCGGCTTCGGCCTCCATGACACTCACGTTGCCCAGCCGCCAGTCGAGGAACAGCGCGGCGTTGGCGACCATCGCGAACTCGACGGGCGAACCGTGCGCCCGCACCCGGCGGCGCGCGCTCTCGATCTCCCGCCGGGCCTCGTCGACGCCGTCGGCCGAGATCAGCGCGAGCATCGCGACCACCCAGCCGACCATCACGTCGATGCTCCCGGTGGCGTCCTCGAAGTAGGCGCCGTGGGACAGGGCCCGGCAGGCTGTCGCGGCGACCTCGTCCGCGGGCCGGACCTCGTACCGGCCCATCTGCGCGAGCAGGCCGAGCAGGGTGCGCTCGTCGGGGGTGCCGCCGCTCAAACTCGCGTACGCGCGCAGATGATCCGACGCCACGCCGCGGTGGTGCGGCAGGAACGAGCGGATCACCGCGAGCCGCGCTTCGAGATGCATCCGGCCGGGGTCACGCGGACCCCCGGGGCGGGCGGCGATCGCCTCGACAAGTTCGGCGACGGCGGCTTCGGGTCCGTCGACGACCGCCGTGGCCGACGCGGCGGCCGCGACGAGTTCGGCGTCGGGAACGCCGTCCGCGGCCACGAGGAGTTGTTGCCGCGCTTCGGCCGCCTCGCCCGTGCGGAGCAGCGCGCGGCCGAGTTCGGCCCGCAGCGCCGCGTCGTCCGGGGTCTCGTCGACGGCCCGGCGCAGATGGGCGGCGGCCGTCCTCGGGTCACCCGCCGCGAGCAGCGCGGCCGCGGCCTTGCGCAGGATTTCGGCCGCGTCCGGAAGGGTGCCTCGCGGTGCCTGCGCGAGATGAGCGGCGACACGGTCCGCCGGGGCCTTCGCCGCACGCAACGCCTTCGCGGCGGCGCCGTGCAGTCCCGCGCGAGCGATCGGGCCCAGATCGGCGAGGACCGCCTCACGGACGACGGGATGGACGAAGACGAGATGGTCGCCGTCGCCGGTGAGCACGTTGGCCGAGGTCAGCGCCTCGACGGCGACCGAGAGCCCCGCGGCGTCGAGCTTCGCCAGCGCTCCGGCCTGCCACGGATCGCCGCCGGTGCCCAGGATCGCGACGGCACCGGCCAGCCCGACCGCCTCGGCGGGCATCCTGCCCAGCGCCGCGCGGAAAACGGTGCTGGGGCCCAGTTTCCCGACCTGGCCCGCGGACGTGTCGGTGTCGAGGGGCAGCCCGAGGGCGTCGAGTTCGTCGACGAGAACCCTGGCCAGGAAAGGGTTTCCTCCGCTGGCCGCGTGCAACGAGGTGACCACGGCCCAGGCGGGGACCACCCCTCGGGCGGCCACGAGCTCGGCGAGCGCTTCGAGCGAAAGCGGCTTCGGCAGGACGCGTTCCGCCTGCCGCGAGACGCTCAGATGCGCCAGCGGTCCGGCGTTCTCCGCGGGCGGGCGGGTCGCCACCACGAGCACGATCGGCAGGTCGGCGATCCGGCGGGAAAGGTAGACGAGGAACTGCAGCGACGAATGGTCCGCCCACTGCGCGTCGTCGACCGTGATCAGCAGCGGCCGGGTCGACGAGAGATCGACCGCGACCCACCACAGCGCGTGCAGTGTCCTGCCCAGTTCGGCCTCGCTCGGATCGGCGGCCGCGGCGTCGAGCGCCCGGAGCGCGTCGCCGGACGGACCGGCGAGGATCTTCTCGCGGATCTCCCCGCTGTAGCGCGACACCGAACGCTCGACCATCTGACGGACGACGCCCCAGGCCATCGCCCCTTCGAGCGCGTCGCCGACCGCCTGCAGCCGTCCGAAGCCACGGTCTTTCGCCAGCGCGCGGGTCTCCTGGACCAGCCGGGTCTTGCCGATCCCCGCCCGGCCTTCGATGACCACCACCCGGCCCTCGCCCGCCAGGGCGGAGTCGAGTGCCGCTTCGATCCTCCCGAGTTCGCGGCCGCGTTCGAGGGTCGGCTCGTCGCGGTTCATCCGGTCAGGCGCTCGAGCCGGTCGGGATCACGCAGCGGTTTCCCGTGCCCGAACAGGACCAGCCGCGGCCGGAGCCCTGCGAGGCGCCGCATCGACTCGCGGTTCAGGTCCGCGTCCCAGGTGAGGAAGTCCGGCGGGGCGGTCAGCCGCCCGATGTGGAAGAAGACGTCGCCGCACAGCAGGACGCCGTCGCTCTCCCGCCAGAGCGCGATATGCCCCGGCGAGTGTCCGGGGACGTCGAGCACCGTGAACCCGGCGACGTCGTCCCCCTCTTTCAGGGCACGGGCGACGGGGTGGGGCTCGGGCATCTTCATCCGGGAAAGCAGTTTCGGGATCCGGCCGGGCGCCGTCGCCGGCGTCGCCGTCTCGATCGCCTGGACGTCCTTTTCCCCTGCCCACAAGGGGATTCCGAACTCCTCGCACAGAGCGTGGCTCGACCCGAAATGATCCGGATGGGCGTGGGTGACGACGTGCGCGGTCAGTGTTTCCCCGGCGAGCTGCCGGGAGACCCGCCGCCGCGCCCCGGGCGTGCCGGAGTCCACCAGGACGTCCTCCACCAGATAAACGTTCATCAGGTGCGGCGGACGGCCGAGGAGTTGCCGTACTCCAGGGGCCAGTTGGCGCATCCGAGAATCGTAGCGGTCACGGGGCGGGACGAAAGGGCTCCATTGGGTCACGTTCCGCTCGGAATCGCGGCTTGGCGCGGCTCCGGGTCGTCCGGGCGTGCGCTTCCGGTGCGCAAGAGCGTTCGCCATTGGTCCGTGTCATGGCTCGCGACGTCGGTTCCGGTGAGGAATTCACGCAATACGGCGAGAAAGCGTGCGGGATCGCTCAAATACGGGAAATGTCCCGCGCCTTCGAAAACGACCAGCCTGCTGCCCGGCATGGCCGCGTGCGCGACGGCGGCGTGCGCGCTGGGCACGACGTGGTCTTCGGTGCCCCAGACGAGCATCGTCGGGATGCCCGCGGTGAGATAGCACCGGTCGAGCAGGTTGACCACCTGGCCGCGCCAGTCGACGACCGAGCGGAGGGTGCGCAGGAACGCCTGTCGCGTGGGCGCTTCCACCAGCCGGACGTACTTGCCGAGCACGTAGTCCAGATCCTCGCCGAGCCCGAACCCGCCCGCCTGGCGCAGCAGCCCGCGAAAGGCGCGGAGGCCGAGCCGGACCGGCGCCGAACCGACGACCGGGAGCAGGAATCCCGCGCCCGGCGCGGCGGCCAGCCGCAGCAAGGGATGCACACCGGGCCCGATTCCGCCGGAACCGACCAGCACCAGCCGTTCGCACCGGTCCGGGAATTGGTAGGCGAATTGCATCGCGACCCCGCCGCCGAGCGAATGCCCGACGACGCTGACCTTGTCGACGCCGAGCACGGAAAGCAGGTCGCGCATTCCGCACGCGTACGCGGCGACCGAATAGTCGGCGCGGGGTTTCGCGGATTCCCCGTGTCCCAAGAGATCCGGGGCGATGACGGTGAATTGCCCGGACAACGCGGCGAGGACGTCGAGCCAGGTCGACGAATCGTCGCCGATCCCGTGGACGAACAGCACGGCCGGACCGCGCCCGGCCATCCGGTAGGCACGTTCGTAGCCGTGGACGACCTTTTTGCGCGGGGCGAGATCTTCCACACCGGTCAGCACCCGATCAGTGCAGCAGCGGGATATTCGGGGCACGTTTCGGCCCGGTTCGCTTCTCGTTACGCGCGGAGCTGAAGGGAGCCTTCCCCGCATCCCACGCGGCGAAAGCTCCCTTCACCTCATCCCACGCGGGGAAAGTCCCCTTCAGCCCCCGCGCGGGAAACGGGTGGAGGCGGCCCCCGACGTCCGCCTCCACCCGGGCCACCTAGCGCGTCGGCTGGGTGGAGTTCGACGGCGGAGCCGCGGAGGACGACGGCGCCGGCGGAGCGGACGAAGAAGGCGGCACCGGCGCGCCCTTCGGGATCGCCGCGCTGAACGGGACGTCGGTCCGCTCCTGGCAATAGGAGCGGTTTCCGTTGTAGCCGTTGAGATTCCCGTCGTTGTCCTGGACGCCTCGCTCGAGCCGCGGCCGCGGGTAGCGGTTGTCGTCGCCGACCTTCCGCTTCTCGCCCGAGCTCCGCTCGCAGGCATACCGGGTCGTGCTGAGCGGGCGGCCTTCCTCGTCGTAGAGGAAGATCTCGGTCAGCGGCTTGCCCTCGGCGTCGAACGCGTAGATGTTGTCCACGCTTTGGCTTCCGTACATCAGCTGCGAATTGCCGTAGGTGTCGCTGTAGCTCGTCGGGTAGCCGTTGTACGAGTCGCCACCGTAGGACCGTTTCGCGATCAGATCGACCGCCGCGCCCGCCCCGCCGACCATGCTGCCGATGACGAACGCCGAAACCGGCACGGCCAGCCACAGCAGCCGCCTGTCCCCCTTCAGCTTCGGCCCCGCCCAGACCACCGCGACGGCCGCCAGCAGCATCAGCGGCAGCAACAGCACCGCCTCGGTGTCGCGAAGCACGAGCAGCAGCCCGAACACGACCAGCACCGCCGCGCACAGGATCCACCACGCAGGCTTGAGCGAGCGGAAGTAGGTCATTCCGTTGCCGTTCCGGTTGGCCTGGAACGAAGTCACGGTCTCGCGGAGCTTGACCACCTCGGGCAGTTCCGCGATCGGGCCGACTCCCCTCCGCACCACGTAGACGACGCTGATCGCGAGCACGGGTGCGACGAAAAGCAGGCCCAGCAACGGTTCCACCCGGACCCACACCGCGGCCGCGAAGCCGAACAACGCGAACCCGCCCATGGAGAACACCAGGCCCCAGAACGCGAACCGCGCTCCGCCGATCCCGGTTTTCGCCTTCAGCAAGGTGGTCTTGTCGCCCGCGTCGGCCGGACGCGGCGGATAGCCACCGGACGCCCGCAGCTCGGCGGCGTAACTCTCCGGGCTGCCCAGGCGCTCGATCAAGGCGTCGACCTTGGGGTTGTCCCCCAGTTCCGCCTCCATTTCGGCGAGATGGGGCCGGACGTCTTCGAGGATTTCCTCGACTTCGCTCTCGGGCAGGTCGGCGAGCGCGCTCCTGACCCTCGCCAAGTACACCCGCACGGCGGTCGGATTCTGCGTGCTCATGCTGCCTCTCCCAACAGGCTGTTCATCGTCGTGGCGAAACTCCGCCAGGTCTGCGCCGATTCGTCCAGGCGCTGACGACCCGGCTCGTTGAGGCTGTAGTACTTCCGGTGCGGGCCTTCTTCGCTCGGCACCACGTACGACGTCAGCAGGCCTGCCTTGTACAGCCGCCGGAGCGTCCCGTACACCGAGGCGTCGCCCACTTCCTGCAACCCCGCGACCCGGAGTCTTCGGAGTACGTCGTAGCCGTAGCCGTCCTCCCCGCGAAGCACCGCGAGAACGGCGAGGTCCAGCACGCCCTTGAGTAGCTGACTGATCTCCACAGTCGCGTCCCTCCCAGCTCTTACGCAACAGAAGGTACCACGCATTGCACAGTAGTGCGCAAGGCGGAGGCGACTTGCGTCCGAGCGAGGTTCATGGGTTACTTAGTCCAGTAATGAACCACCGCACCCGGGGAGGGTGCATGACGACTGGGAACGGAGGTGTCGTGCTCGACGACGGAACACCACTGTTCGCGCAGATCGCCGAACAGATCGCCGACGACATCGCCGAGGGAAGCCTGGCCGAGGGGGAACGCGTGCCGTCAACCAACGAACTCGCCGCCTTCTACCGGATCAATCCGGCGACGGCGGCCAAGGGGATCAACGTGCTGGCCGACGACGGCCTGCTCGAGAAGCGACGCGGGATCGGCATGTTCGTGGCCGGCGGAGCGCGGCAGAAGCTGCTCACCGACCGGCGTCGGCGCTTCGCCGAGCAGTACCTCGACCCCATGCTGATCGAAGCAAGGCGCCTCGGCATCGACGACGAAAGCCTGATCTCGCTCATCCGCGGGAACGGACACCAGAACGGAGGACCGGCCGCATGACGCCGACCATTTCGACCACCGGCCTGACCCGGCGCTACGGCGACCACCTCGCCCTCAGCGACGTCTCGGTCGGCATCGAAGAAGGCAAGATCACCGGCCTGCTGGGCCGCAACGGCGCGGGAAAGAGCACCTTCCTGCGCATCATCACCGCACAGGAGTTCGCCAGCGCGGGCACGGTCCGCGTGTTCGGGGAGAACCCGGTGGAGAACGAGCGGGTGCTCCGGCGCCTGGTGCTCGTCCGCGAGGACCAGCAGTTCCCGGACTTCAAGGTGCGGCACGCCCTGTCGGCGGCGTCGTGGTTCTACCCGAACTGGGACGCCGAGCTGGCCGACACGCTGCTCCGCGACTTCGACCTGCCGCTGAAGCGCCCGATCAAGAAGCTCTCACGAGGGATGCGCTCGGCGCTGTCGATCACGATCGGGCTGGCGGCACGCGCGGAACTCACGCTGCTCGACGAGCCGTACGCGGGTCTCGACGCCGTCGCCAGGCACCTGTTCTACGACCGGTTGCTCGACGACTATTCGGCTCATCCCCGCACGGTCCTGCTTTCCACGCACCTGATCGACGAGGTCGCCGATCTGCTGGAGCACGTCGTGATGATCGACAAGGGCCGCGTCGTCCTCGACGCGCCCGCCGACGAACTGCGCGGCTCGGCCGCCACCGTCAGCGGACCCGCCACGGCGGTGGAGTC
Organism: Amycolatopsis sp. lyj-84; assembly: GCF_046549075.1. NCBI lineage: Bacteria > Bacillati > Actinomycetota > Actinomycetes > Pseudonocardiales > Pseudonocardiaceae > Amycolatopsis > Amycolatopsis sp. lyj-84. The sequence goes on along the minus strand of NZ_JAJPWO010000007.1, from coordinate 225,933 downwards.
CTTCGTCGCCGGCCGCCGGGTGCTGCACCGCCGCAAGATCGGTTCGCGCACTTCGGTCACCGTCGCCGACGCGCTCGACACGGCCGCGAAGGCACGGGCACAGGCCCTGCACCTGAAACTCGAGCCGCTGTCCTTGCAGCAGTTGATGGTGCACACCTCCAACGGACAGACGACGGCAGAGGAGGCGTCCGCATGAACATCCTGGTCAAAGTCGCGCGTTACCACCTGGTGGACCGGCTCCAGTTCCTGGTGCTCCCGGTCGGCGTCACGCTCTTCGCCTTCGGGGTGAACCTCGCGATCTTCGCGCTGATCCCCGAAAAACCCGAGGACAACTTCTCCGGCGGCCTGTTCACGCTGTTCGTGTTCATGCTCGTCTGCGGCGCCTTGAGCATGACGAAGTCACTGCCGTTCGGGCTCGCGCTCGGCGTGTCGAGGCGGTCGTACTACCTGGGCACGGTTTTGCTGGTCGCCGGATTGTCCGCGCTGTACGCGGTGGGGATCGCCGTGTTGCAGGTGATCGAGGACGCGACCCGCGGCTGGGGGCTCGGCCTCCACTACTTCCGGGTGCCCTGGGTGCTCGACGGCCCCTGGTACCTGACCCTGCTCACGGCGTTCGTGTTGCTGACGCTGATGTTCGTCTACGGCATGTGGTACGGCCTGATCTACCGGCGCGCTTCGGTGGTGGGTGTCGTCCTGTTCGCCGCCGCTCAGGTCCTGGTGCTGCTGGGCGGGGTCCTGCTGCTCAGCTGGACCGACAGCTGGTCGAAGCTCGGCACGTTCTTCGGCACGCTGACCGTCGGCGGGCTGACCGGAGTGCTCGCGGTCCTGGTCGGCGTCGCCGCCGCCGGCGGGTTCGCCACGATGCGCCGGGTCACGGTCTGACCTCGGGAACACTTCCACATCAAGGAGTTCTGTCATGGCCGCGGTTTCCGTAGTGCTGTCCGTGATGCTGGCCGCGATTTTCGCCGTAGTGGGGGTGGCGAAGGTCCTGCGTCAGCCGTCGTTGATCTCCCGGACCGAGAGGCTCGGCTTCTCGGTCCGGGAGATCCAGGGGATCGGCGCGCTCGAGGTCGCCGGCGCGGCCGGGCTGGTGGGCGGGTTCTTCTGGCCGCCCCTCGGGATCGCCGCGGCGATCGGCCTGACGGCGTTGCTGATCGGGGCGGCGGTCTCCCACGCGCGGGCGGGCGACGGGGTCAAGGACGTCGCCCCGCCGGTCTGGCTCGCGCTGATCTCGGCGGCGGCCGCGGTCACCGCGATCGTTTCGGCTTAGGCCACCAGGGTTTCGCGCGCCCGGTCTCGGATGCGTCCGACCACAGTGGACCTTCGCCAGGCGTGCGTGACCTCGACCAGCCAGGCCGCTTCGGTGGCGATGTCGGGTTCATCGAGATAGGTCGCCGGAACGTCGTCGGGGGCGTACCGGCGGCCTGCCTCGGAGGCCACGAGCGCGGCGGCCAGGGCCGCGGCCTCGATCGTCGCGGGGACACGGGCTTCGGGGATCTTCGCCTTGCGTGCCTCGGCTTCCGCGACCGGCGGGACGTCCGGGTCGAAGTAAGGGCGCAGCGCGAGATGGCCGTCCCGGATCTCGATGACCCTGCGGTACAAGGCGAATTCGACGCCTCCCGGCATACCGGGGCCCGGGTCCAGCGCGATTCCCGGGACGGCTTCGCGCATCGCGGTCCACAACGGCTCGATCCGGCGGTAGGTCCGGTACGTGCCGATCAGGCGGAACGGGGTGGCCAGCGCCGGGCCCCACACGCTGAGCGTCGCGCCCGCCCCGGCGAGGCCGACGCTCAGCGCCGCCAGGATCGACGAGAGCGTGTCCTCCCCGGCGTCGACCTCGCCGGTGGTGGCGAGGATGTAGATGTCGTCGACGTCCCAGAAGGTCCAGCCCAGCGCGGCGACCCCGCCGCCGACGAGCAGCCAGAGCCCGGTACGAAGCGGGCCGGGATCGGCATGCCGCGCGAAGCGGGCGAAGACGATCGAGAAGGTCAGCAGGCTGATCAGCCCGTACGCGAGGAAGACGACGTTGTACGCGACGAACCAGCCGAGCCTGCCGGGACCGGCGGCGGTGTGTTCGCCGACGCGATAGCTGCCGGAGAGCAGGAAGAGCGCGATCTCGGCGGCCACCACGGTCCAGGAAAGCACCACGTGCCAGCCGATCCGCTTGCCCTCCCCCAGTTTCAGCGAATGCGAGAACGCGACCGCGAAGGCCATCGCGCCGATCTTGAGCAGGTCGGCCGCGAGGTTCAAGAGGCTGCCGATGGGCTCTTCGACACCGACGGCGTTCTCCATCGCCGGGGTGAGCAGCATGATGCCGCCCGCGATGCACATCCCGAAGGCGCTCAGGAGCCACATCCGCCGCAATGGCTGGGTGTGGCGAGCTTGGATCAGCTTGTAACCGAAGCCCGCGAAGGCCACCACGCAGCAGAAGTACGCGATGGTCTCGGTCACGGCAGGCGCCGCTTCCGGTTGCCGAAGAGGTTGTCGACCCTGGCCATTCCGCCGGCGAGGTCGCTCCCGCTCTCGTCGGTGGGCGCCGCGCCGCGTATCCCAGTTCTGGCGACGCGTTGCGCGAGGATGCTGGCGAGCAGTTCGGCCTCCTGCTCCTCGACGGCGCTGTAGCTCGTGCGGCCGAGGACGCGGCGGACGAGTTCGGGCGACAGGTTCGGCATCAGGGCCTTGCTGGCGGCGGCGTCGAGGGCGATGCCGTCGGCGCCCGCGTCCGAACCGACATGGCCGCACAGCAGATGCCCGACCTCGTGCAGGAGGATGTGCCGCCGGTGCAGGGCGGTGGTGTTGGTCGGGTAGAGGATGTAGTCCGCGCGCTCGGTGCTCATCAGAAGTCCGCACGGGCCGCTGGAGGGGACGTTGACCTGCATCAACTCGATCGGGCGGCCGCGTTCGCCCGCCAGTTCCGCGATGAAGGCCTCGGCGTCGAAGGGTTCGGGAAGACTCACGCCGTCGGCGAGACTCCGGCAGCGGCGCCACAACTCCTTACGGCGGCGGTCCACTTCACGCCTCCCTCTTCGTGCCGCCCCGTCCGGATTCCCTGCGGGCGATCGCGTCGATCATGTCGCTGATGGTGTCGAGTCCATCGGGTGAAAGCGTTACGGCCCGCAACGCGACGTCCCGGACACCGGCATCGCGGAGGGCTCCCAGAAGGGCGAGCTCCTCGGCGATCTTGGCGCTCTGCTCGTCGTCGAAGAAGTACGCCGGCGAGACACCGAAGAACTGGGCCAGCGCCTCGAGGTGCCGTTTCGTGGGGTTGTCGCGACGACCGGTGCGCAACTGCCACAGGTACGTCGTCGAGAAACTCTCGCCGGTGGCCTCTCGACAGGCCTTGGCGACCTCCTCATGGCTGTACGGCTCACGATCGGGTCTCAGCACGATCTGGAACAGCTTGTCGATCTTTTCGGCGAGCGTCGTCTTGCCGGGCTCGGTCGCGGCCACCATCCCACTCCCTACATGTCGTGCCCGTTCATGCTAGTTGACGCGGTGCCCGCATTCATACACGACAGTTTTCACCTCACGCGAGGGCGTGGCTGACATCGCGGGCACGAGAAGGACGAACGGTTCATGAAGGGGTCCCGGCGGATCGGCGTCCCACATCGGCCGCACGGCAGACCTTCCTGACCGTAGGCGTCGAGAGAACGGTCGAAATACCCGGATTCGCCGTTGATGTTGACGTAGAGCGCGTCGAACGACGTCCCGCCCGCGACGAGCGCGGCGGCCATCACTTCGGTGGCGGCGGTGAGCACGGTGCGGCCGTGGGCCGCGGTGAGTTTGTCGGTCGGGCGGGCCCAGTGGAGTTTGGACCGCCAGAGTGCCTCGTCGGCGTAGATGTTGCCGATGCCGGAGACGAGGGTCTGGTCGAGCAGGGCGCGTTTGATCTCGGTCCGCCTCGACCGCAGCGCGCGGATGGCCTGGTCGAGGTCGAAACGCGGGTCCATCGGGTCGCGGGCGATATGCGCGATGGTGCTCGGCAACGCCGTCCCGTCGACGTCGGTGAGTTCGGCGAGCGCGAGACCGCCGAAGGTCCGCTGGTCGACGAAGCGCAACTCCGGCCCGTTGTCGGCGAAGCGGAATCGCACCCGAAGGTGCTTCTCGTCCGGGGCCTCTTCAGGCTGGACGAGCATCTGGCCGCTCATGCCGAGGTGGGCGAGCATGGCCTGCCCGTCGGACAGATCCAGCCACAGATATTTGCCGCGACGGCGCGCGGCGGTGATCTTGATACCGGAGAGCCGTCCGCTGAAGTCCTCCGCGCCGAGTTCGTGGCGACGGATCGCGCGGGCGTGGAGGACTTCGACCTCGGTGATCGTCCGGCCGGAGGCATGCGCCTCCAGCCCGGCACGGACCACCTCGACCTCGGGGAGTTCGGGCATGAGGCCGATTCTCCCACTGTCGTCGGTCAGGTCGTTTTCGGCGGCTGTTCGATGTCGAGTTCGGCCGAAAGCTGGCGCCAGGCCGTCTCAGCGGCCTTCTGCTCGGCTTCCTTCTTGGTCGTCCCCGAGCCGTAACCGAGTTCACGCCCGCCGACGAGCACGGTGGCGCTGAACTCCTTGCGGTGGTCGGGACCGGTGTCCTCGACCTTGTACTCGGGTACGCCGAGGCCTGCCGACGCCGTCAGCTCCTGGAGACTGGTCTTCCAGTCCAGGCCGGCACCGCGCAGCGGCGCCTCGGCGAGCAGGCCGTCGAACAGGTGGTGCACGAGCTGGCGCGCGATCTCGATGCCGTGCTGCTGGTACGCGGCGCCGATGACGGCTTCGAGACCGTCGGCGAGGATGCTCGCCTTGTCCCGGCCGCCGGTGAGCTCTTCGCCCTTGCCCAGCAACAGGTGCGTACCCAGCCCGCCTTCGCCGAGGCCGCGCGCGACCCGGGCCAGTGCGTGCATGTTGACCACGCTGGCACGGAGTTTCGCGAGCTGACCTTCGGCCAGATCGGGATGCGTGTTGTAGAGGTGATCGGTGACGACCAGACCCAGCACCGCGTCCCCGAGGAACTCCAGACGCTCGTTCGGCGGCAACCCACCGTTCTCATAAGCATAAGAACGGTGGGTCAGCGACAGCGTCAGCAGCTCGGGCTCGATGGTGATCCCGAGTGCTTCGAGCAGTGGTGCGGGGTCAGCGGGTGGTCCACCGGCCGATTTGCCCCCCATGTCGGTCAGCTGCCGATCAGGCGGGCTCGACGACCTGGCGACCGTTGTGCTGGCCGCAGGCCGGGCACGCGATGTGCTGGAGCTTCGGCTGCTTGCAGGCGCGGTTGGAGCAGGGCACCAGCTGCACCGGAGCCGCCTTCCACTGGCTGCGGCGCGCGCGGGTGTTGGATCGCGACATCTTCCGCTTCGGGACGGCCACGAGTAGATCTCCTTCAGACGGTCTGCCCGCGGTCGCGAGCGAACTTGCTTCTCCGGAACGAGCTGGTGCTCGTCAGGCTTGCTTTCCGGGGCCATCAGCCTGGTCATCGGCCGTTTCGTCACCGAAACGATCGACCAGCGAGGCCCACCGAGGGTCTATCTTCTCATGCCCGTGCCCAGGCTCGAGATCGGCCCACTTGACACCGCATTCGATGCACAGGCCCTGGCAGTCCTCGGTGCACAGCGGGGCCAGCGGGAGCGCGAGCACCACCGCGTCGCGGACCGTCGGCTCGAGATCGATCCGGTCGTCCACCAGGCGAGGGATCTCGTCCTCGTCGGTGGTCTCCTCGGTCGCGGAGCCGGGGTACGCGAAGAGCTCGGTCAGGTCGACCTCGACGTCCTCGGTGATCGGGTCGAGGCACCGCGAGCAGTGCCCCGTCGCGACGGCGGACGCCGTACCGCTGACGAGCACGCCCTCGACGACGGACTCGAGGATCAGGTCGAGATCGAGGCTGGAGCCGGCGTCGATGGTGATGACGTCGGGCACACCGAGCGCGGTCTCGACGGGAATGGCGCGTTGGACGGCCTTGCTCAGGCCGGCGTGACGGCCGAGCTCGCGGGTGTCGAGCACCCACGGGTTCCGGTCGTCCAGTTGCGCAGGCCTGGCCTGCGGCGACTTGTTCTCAGACATCGGTGACCAGGGTACGCACGTCCCGCCACCGGTTTACCGGCACGCCCCGCGAAGCCTTCACGAACGCCAGGAAGGCGTCCTTCGGCGCGTCCGGTGCCGAGCGGCTCAGGTCTCGGAGCCCGATGACACCGGAATCTCACCGCGGCAGGTTTCGAGTGTGGAGCATTCAGGACGTTCAACGTCCCCGATCCTCCACGCTCGGTTCACGCGGCCACCTGACTACTACGGGGTCGCGGCTCAGCGAGTGCAGGGTGCTGACGGTGAAGGAATCGGGACGTTGAGTGTCCCGATTCCTTCACCGTCGAGGGGAGTGTTCCGTTCTCGGGTCTTGATCAACCCGATCCACGCGGTCCGAACCCTCAGCCCAGGCCACAACGGCGTCACCCAGGACGACGGTGTCGCGCGACCGACACCGAACGGCACGAGCACGCCACGGCGCCCTCCGTCAGCGCGCGAGCAACTAGCTCTGGTAGTCGTACAGCGAGGTCCGGCTGTTGCCCGGCAGGTTGACCGGGGACCGCAGGTGGTTGCGCCCGGAGTCGACCGTCCGCAGCGTGGTCGCCAGCAGTTCGGAGAACTCGGCCAGCTTGCCGTCGACGTACGCGTCGCAGTCGCCACGCTGCTTGTCGGCATCGGCGTGCGCCTCGTCGACGATGCGTGCCGCCTCGCCGTGCGCGGCCTGGACGACCTCGGTCTGCGCGACGAGCCGGGCCTGTTCGGCGCGGCCGTCCTCGATGGCGCGCTCGTAGGCGTCGCGGCCCGCCTGGATCATGCGCTCCGACTCGGCCCGCGAACGGTCGGTGAGGTTCTGGAATTCGGCCTGCCCGGCGGCGACCATGCGTTCGGCCTCGCCGTGCGCGTCGCTCATCATCTGCTCGGCGCGGGCACGGGCGTCGGCGAGGATGCGCTCGGCCTCGGCCTGCGCGTCGGCGACCGTGCGGTCCGCTTCGGTGTTGGCCGTCGTGACGGTCTCCGCCGCCTCGGTGCGGGCGGTCTGGATCAGTTGATCACGCTTGTCGAGGACGTCCTGCGCGTCGTCCACTTCGCCCGGCAAGGCATCGCGGATGTCGTCGAGCAGCTCGAGAGCCTCCCCGCGCGGTACGACGCAACTGGAGGTCATCGGCACGCCGCGGGCTTCCTCCACGATGGTGACGAGCTCGTCGAGAGCCTCGAAAACCCGGTACACGGCCACTCCCTACCTACAGCGATCCCCACTATTCCCTGTGTTCAGTTTGCCCTGATGACCGCCGTTAGGGGTGAAAGCGCGCGGTACCGGGCGTGTCCCCGCCGGTACCGCGCGCCATGATCACCGGAACGTGAAGGCCGGGTCCGTGACGAGCTTGATCAATTGTTCGTCGGTCAGCGACGGCCCGGAGTCCGGCGCGCCGAAGTCACCGACCTCACCGAGGTCACCGACGTTGACCGAACCGCCGTCCGGCTGCCAGGCGATCGCGTGACGGCCGAGCACCTTGCCGGTCGAAAAGCCCTGGCCGGTCACGATCGGCTGACCGACCTGGTCCGGGTTCTTCGGTGTGGTCTCGGAGATCACCACCGGGATCCCCGCCGGGGTGACCAGCTCGATGCATCGCATCGGCTTCCGGTCGGGCCCGATGGCGTCGCCTCTGCGCCCCAGGTCGCAGCGGCCTTCGCGGGGATAGTCGGTCTTCGTGCTCACCGGACCGCTGATGGTGAGGTTGACCTGCCGTTTCATCCCGGCCGCGTCGGTGTACTCGACCTCCGAAGTCATCAGGTCCCGGTCGTTCACCTGCACGAAGTCATGGACGTTGATCTCCCTGGCGCCGACCAGGATGCCCGGCAGCACGTCCTTCAGGTGCCGGAGATCACCCGCCTTCTGCTCGGCCCGGCTCGGGGGCGCGGCCGGCGCCACCTCCGCCGCCCTCTCCTTCGGCGCCACGAAGACCACCGCCGCCGCGATCACCGCCAGCGTCGCGACCCCCGTCAGCGCCACGGCCCGCCCGTTCCGCACCTTCTTCGCCGCCTTCCCGGCGACCTCGTCCGGATCGAAGCCGAGCGGGGGCTCGGCCAGTTTGATCCCGCGCAACCTGTCTTCGAGTTCGTCCATCACGCGCTCCTCCCGGAGACAGCCTCGTCGTGCTGTCTCTGCAGGGCCGCGCGGAGGACGTCGAGTCCCCGCGCGGCCTGGCTCCTGACCGTCCCTTCCGAACAGCGCAGCGCGACGGCGACCTCCGCGACCGGGAGATCGGCGCAGTAGCGCAGCACGACGGCGGCGCGCTGTTTCGGTGGAACCTCGGAGAGGGCGCGAAGCAACGAATCCGAGATGCCGGCGTCAGCCGGGGCTGAAGGCTCTTCGGGGACGACGCCGTCGCGGTTCTCTCTGCTCCGCCAAGGTCGTCGCCGCTCGTCGAGCCAGCAGCGCAACAGGATCTGCCTCGTGTAGTTGTCTACGGGCCCTTTCCGGCTGACCTTCGGCCAGACCCGGTACAGGCGGATGAGCGCGGTTTGGACCAGATCCTCCGCGAGATGCCAGTCGCCGCAGAGCAGGTACGCCGTCCGCCTGAGCGGCAGCGCCTTGCCTCTGGCGAACTCCCTGAAGCTCGCATCGTCCCCAGACCGCATCGTGCCTCCTCTTCCGTGTTCCGGTGTATCTCACGGACGAGGAGGCACGTGGCGTTGCATGGCGGGATCAAGCGCCGGGGTTCACCAGCTTGAAGGTCGCGTAGCGGTCCGGCGTGTAGACGATCTCGCCGCCCTTGCCGGAGATCACGCGGTCGCTCGTGCCCACCGGGAACAGCTGGTAGTAGCCGGCGGCGCACGAGGGCAGCACGCCTTCGCGGTTCTCGTAGACCGTGCCGGTCGCGCCGCCGCGGGCCTTGTCGACCACGGACTTCGCCGCCGAGGACAGCGTCGAGTAGCCGACCTTCGTCAGCTTCGAGGTGTCACCGCACTTCGGAGCGGGCGCGCCGTTGACGTCGATCACGGAGAAGGTCTTGTAGTGGTCGCCGGTGTAGAAGTACTCCCCGCCGGTCCCGGTGACGATGCGGCGCGTGCCGCGGTTCGACGAGCCGGGGGTCGGGACGGTGTACTCGTGGTAGTAGCCCGAAGCACACTTCGGGAGGATGTTCTCCCGGTTCGAGAAGACCGTCCCGTCGTTGTCCGGGTACGGGTACGGCCCACCCTTCTGGATGAGGTTGTACGTCGTCGTCGCCTCGGCGGGCAGCGACGAGAGCGACGAGTGCTTGAACCCGGTGAGATCCCCGCAGGGGTTCTGCTGGATCGAGACGGGGGCGGCCGTGGCCTGGGAAGCACTGATCCCGCCACTGAGTCCGCCGAAAAAAGTGACTACCAGAACGAGCAGCGCGACGGCTATCCGCGATCGTTTGTTGGTCATTTTCGGACCGTAACCCGATCGTGTATTCACCAGAAGGCGCCGAGATGAACTCTTCATCGCCGGTCACCACTGCCCGACCAACGGCTTCGGCCGTTCGGGTCAACCTCGTTCGGCGTACTTCTCCCCGAGGCGTTTGAACACTATCGGCGGCACCAGATGCTCGATGTCGCCACCGAGCGCGGTGATCTCCTTGACCAGCGAGCTGGACACGAACCCGTACTCCGGGTTGTTCGCCATCAGCAGCGTTTCGAGCCCGGTCAGCTCGCGGTTCATCTGGGCCATCTGGAGTTCGTAGTCGAAGTCGCTGACCGAACGCAGCCCCTTCGCGACCGCGATGATGTCGTTCTCACGGCAGTAGTCGACCAGGAGTCCTTGCCAGGAGTCGACGCGCACGTTCGGCAGTTTCGCGGTGATCTCGCGGAGCATGTCCAGCCGTTCCTCGGTGGTGAACAGGCCCTTCTTGCTCTTGTTCACCCCCACCGCGACGACGACCTCGTCGAACAGCCTCGCCGCCCGCTCGATGATGTCGAGATGTCCATTGGTGGCCGGGTCGTAGGACCCGGGACAGACCGCACGCCGCATGGCGCGGACGCTACCAAGGAGCAGGGTCCCCTGCGCGTTCATCCGTGCGCCGTCTCACACCTGATATTCGGCCCAGTACAGCGCCGTGTCGCCGTAGCGCTTCGTGCGCATCGGCTCGAAGCCCGGCGGCCAGTCGGGCTCGCCGTCCCGAGCCGCCCGTTCGATCACCAGCAGCGCTCCGTCCGCGATCCACCGGCCCGCGGCGAGCGCGGCCATGACCTCCCCCAGGCGGGTGGAATCCACCGCGTACGGCGGATCGGCGAGGACGATGTCGAAGGTTTCCGGCGCCGGAACGGCGACGACGGACTCGACGGTCCCCGCCCGGACCGTGCCGCCGAGCCCGAGCGCGGCGACGTTCCCCTTGAGGATTTCCACCGCGCGCCGGTCGTGTTCGACGAACAGCGCGCCCGCCGCGCCCCGGGACAGCGCCTCCAGCCCGAGGGCGCCCGAACCGGCGTAGAGGTCGAGGACCTGGGTCCCCTGCAGCTCGCCTGCGACCTCCAGCGCGTTGAACAGCGCTTCGCGCACGCGTTCCGACGTGGGTCTCGTGCCCTTCGGAGGGACCTTCAACCGCCTGCCGCCCGCGGTCCCCGCCACGATCCTGGTCATTGGAGCATCGTGCCTCAACGGCATCCGCCGTGACGTTCGGCAGGACTTGGTGAAGCCGCCGCCCAGCTCGCGTAGAGTCGTCCTTCGCCCTCGGAGGGCGATAGAAGCGTTTAGGAGCGTTGCGTGTCCGAACCTCGGGTCAGACGGGCCGAGATCGCCATCGAGCAAGCCCATGTGGACATGGTCTACACCAGGCTCGCCGAACTGCGAGCCCAGGCTGAGGCCATGCGTACCAAGGGCTATGAGATCGGCCATGGCGCCGGGCGTGAAGCGATCTTCGAACAGGCGTCGATGCTGTTCGAGCGGGACATGATGGTCTATCACGCCAATCAGACCCTCCAGACCCTCGACGCGGAGTACGAGGGGCTGGTCTTCGGCAGGCTCGACCACCTCGACAACGACCACATCTACGTCGGCCGTCTCGGCATCCGCGACGCCGAGTTCGACAACCTCGTCACCGACTGGCGCGCGCCCGCGGCGGCGGCGTTCTACCAGGCGACCGCCGAGGAACCGATGGACGTCGTCCGGCGCCGGGTGATCCGGTGTTCCGGCCAGAACGTGCTCGATGTCGACGACGACGTCCTGATCGCCGACGCGGTCCCCGAGACCATGCAGATCGTGGGCGAAGGCGCGCTGATGGCCGCGCTGGGACGGTCGCGCGGCGAGAAGATGCGGGACATCGTCGCCACCATCCAGAAGGAACAGGACGAGGTCATCCGCGCGCCGTGGCGCGGGGTCACGGAGATCACCGGCGGCCCCGGCACCGGCAAGACCGCGGTCGCGCTGCACCGCGCGGCGTACCTGCTCTACCGCCACCGCCGTCAGCTCGGCGGCGCGGGTGTGCTGGTGATCGGCCCGTCCGGCGTGTTCACCAGCTACATCTCGCGGGTGCTGCCGTCGATGGGTGAGACGAACGTCGAACTGCGCGCGCTCGGCGAGGTCCTCGACGGCCTCGAAGCGACCCGTCAGGACCCGGCACCGCTGGCGGCGATCAAGGGATCGCTGCGGATGCGCAAGATCCTGCTGCGCGCGCTGCGGGACACGCCGGAAGAGGCGCCCGAGGACATGAAGATCGTCTACCGCGGCGAGGTGCTGCGGCTGGACGCGCGCGAACTCGACAAGGTGCGCCGCAAGGTGCACACCGCGGGCGGGCCGCCGAACCGGTCGCGGATCCGCGCCGCGGAACTGCTGCTCGACGCGCTCGCCTCGAAGGCCGAGCAGCACGCGAAGGACGACGGCCGTCAGATCGACAAGGCCGAGCTGGTCAGCGAACTCGGCGAGCGCATCGAGTTCCACCGGTTCCTGGTGGTCTGGTGGCCGATCCTGTACCCGGCGCAGATCCTGCGCTGGCTCGGCGTCGAGAAGCGGCTGGCCGGCGCGGCGAAGGGCCTGCTCAACCGCACCGAGATCAGCATGCTCGCCGCCGACTTCGCCGACCGCTCGCGCGGCTGGACCATCGCGGACATCGCGCTCCTCGACGAACTGCGCGTCCTGATCGGCCAGCCGCCGAAGAGCCGCCGCGGCCGCCAGAGCATCGAGGTCAACCCGGAGCGCGGCGGCGCCCCGACCAGGCCCGAGCACTACGACGAGTACTCGCACGTGGTCATCGACGAATCGCAGGACCTCTCGCCGATGCAGTGGCGGATGGTCGGGCGGCGCGGCAAGTACGCGAGCTGGACCGTGGTCGGCGACCCGGTGCAGAGCTCGTGGCCGGATCCGGCCGAAGCCGCGATGGCGCGGGACCAGGCCTTCGGGATCAAGACGACGCGGCGCCGGTTCACCCTGCGCACCAACTACCGGAACTCGGCGGAGATCTTCGATCTGGCCGCGAAGGTCGTCGCCGGGCACGCCGAGGCCGACGAACTCCCGCGCGCGGTGCGGCAGACCGGCATCACGCCGGAGGTCCGGCCGGTCGAGGCCGCCGGGCTGGAGGCCGCGACGCAGGCCGCGGTGAAGGAACTGATGGGGGCCGTCGAAGGCACCGTCGGCGTGATCACCGCGATGGACCGGGTGCCGGAGGTCGAGGGCTGGCTCGACGGGCTTTCGGACGAGCGGCTCAAGGTCGTCGGCAGTCTCGACTCCAAGGGCCTCGAGTACGACGCCGTCGTCCTGGTGGAGCCGAACGACCTCATCACGGAGTCGACCACCGGGCGCCGGGTGCTGTACGTCGCCCTCACGCGAGCGACCCAGCAGCTCACGGTGCTGGCCTCGAACCCGGACTGGATCCCGGCCGCCTGATCCCGCGTTTCGTCCTCTGGTCGCGGTAGTGGGGATCGCGTACTACCGCGACCAGAGGACGACTTGCGGTAGATAAGCTGAAGGGCTCCTTCAGGGCACTGGTGAATGTCCTGAAGGAGCCCTTCAGACCCCCGGTGAGTGAACGTCGTGGGGACGTGTCGCACGTCCAGGGGTATTTCTAGCGCCTATTCGTTGTTCGGTGTCACGCCGCCGTCACCGAACAACAACGCCGAACAACGAATCGGCGGTGGTCACGGGCACGGAGGCTTGTAGTCGAGCCCCGGCAGGTGTTGCTCCCACTCGGCCGCCGTGATCCGGGGGTGGACGGTCGCGCAGATGCGTTCGGCGGCCCGCTCGGGGCTCGTTTCCCACAACCGCACGCTGCCGTCCGCGACGGAGCCCGCGAGCGTGTGCCCGTCGGGTGCGAACGCCACGGCGTTGACCCGGTCGACATCGTCGGTCAGGTTGGCCGACGAGCGGACCGTCCCTGGATCGGAGACATCCCATAGTCGCACGGACCGGTCGTAGCTGCCGGTCGCGAAGGTCTTCCCGTCACCGCTGAACGCCACCGAGATGACGTTGTCGGTGTGCCCGGCGAGCAGTGCCGCCTCCCGGGGCGCCGCCGGATCGGCCACGTCCCAGAGCCGCGCGGTGCGGTCGGCGCTGCCGGTGGCGGCGAGTTTGCCGTCCGGGCTGTAGGCCACCGAGAACACCGTGTCGGAGTGGCCCTTCAGCACCGAAAGCTGCTTCGGCGCCTTCACCATGGAGATGTCCCACAGCCGCGCGGTGTGATCCCACCCGCCGCTCAGCAGGGTGCGGCCGTCCGGGCTGAACGCGATCGAATGGACATCGTCCTCGTGCCCGGTGAGGGTCGCGAGTTCGACCGGCCGCCGGATGTCGGCCACGTCCCACAGCTTCACCGTGTGCCCGCTGCCCGCCGTCGCGAGCGTCCGGCCGTCCGCGCTGAACGCGACCGGGTCGATCTCCTCCTCCGGCCGGTAGAAGACCCCGGTGTCGACAGGCTCGCGCGGATCGGTGACGTCGATAAGCCGCATCGTGTGGTCCCACGAACCGGCGGCGAGGGTCCGGCCGTCCGGGCTGAACGCGAGACCGCAGACGCCCTGGCCGAAGCCCGCGACCTTGCCCACCTCGCGCGGGTTCCGGGTGTCGGCGACGTCGACCAGGCGGACCACGCCGTCCTGGCTGCCGGTGGCCAGCAGTTTCCCGTCGGCGCTGTACACCGCCCGGCAGGCCGATCTCGCCGGACCGCTGATCGCGGGCCCCGGCAGATCCCACAGCCGCACCGTCTGGTCGTCGCTCGCGGTCACCAGCGTGCGGCCGTCCTGGGAGAACACCGCCCAGACCACCGCCGCGGTGTGCCCGGTGAGCGGCGGTTTCTCGCGCGGCTTCGCAGGATCGGTGATGTCCCACAGCCGCGCGTTGCGGTCGAAACCGGTCGTCGCCAGCGTCGTCCCGTCGGGGCTGAACGCCACGGACCGCACGATGGTCTTGTGCGCGGTCATCGTCCCCAGCGGAACCGGCGCCATCGGGTCGGCGATGTTCCACAGGCGCGCGCTCAGGTCGATGCTCGCGGTGGCGAGGGTGCGGCCGTCCGGGCTGAACGCCGCGGAGTGGACGCCGGCGGTGTGCCCGGTCACCACCCCGAGCGGCTTCGCCTTGAGCGGGTCGGCGACATCCCACAGCCGCGCTGTCTTGTCCGCGCCCGTCGAGACGAGTGTCCGCCCGTCCGGGGCGTAGGCGAGCCCGTTGACGTTGCCGGTGTGCCCGGGGAGGGTCGCCACGAGCACCGGTTTCGCGAGGTCGCGGACGTCGAACAGGCGCACCGTGCCGTCGCCGTCCGAGGTGGCGAGCACCGCCGCCTTCGGGCTGAACGCCACCGCGTTGACCCGGCTCGGATGCTCCCCGACCACCACGCCCTGCCCGGGTTTCGCCGGATCGGCGACATTCCACAGCCGCGCGGTCTTGTCCCAGCCCGCCGTCGCGACCGCGCCGCCGTCGGCGCTGAACGACACCGAGTTGACGTTGGCGGTGTGCCCGGACAACGTGGCCAGTTCGACCGGGTGATGAGGGTTCTTGACGTCCCACAGCTTGGCCGTCTGGTCCCAGCTCCCGGTCACCATCACCTGGCCGTCACCGCGCAGGGCGGCCGAATTGACCCGATGGCCGTGTCCGGAGACCCGGGTCGAGTACGGCGACTCGAACATCCCGAGCACGCTGCCGCGGGTGTCCACGCTCGGATCGACGCGGTACGCCGCGAGCGCGAGCTGCGCGGCCAATGCCGGGTTCGTCGCCCGCATCTCGATGGCCTGCCCGGCGACCTTCTGCGCGAGCGCGCTGTTGCGCTGGCTGGTCGCGGTCTGCTCGGCGCGGACGGCGTACACCATCGCGGCCGTCGCCAGCACCAGCAGCACGGCCAGGAGCGCGACCAGCTGGCGCAGCCGCCGGGTGCGACGGCGCGCGACGGCCTGCTCATGGTTCTCGATGGCCACACTCGCGTCGAGGAACCGGCGCTCACGCTGGGAGAGCGCGCTGTCGTGCTCACTCGCCCACTCCGTGGCGATGGCCAGCCGCGCGCCGCGGTGGAGCCAGCCGTCGTCGCGGCCGACCGATTCCCACGCGTCGGTCGCCTCGGTGAGCTGGCGGTGCACGCGCAGGCCCTCACGGTCCTGGGCGAGCCATTCGCGCAGGCGCGGCCAGCCGCGGATCAGCGCTTCGTGCGCGATCTCGATGCCGTTGTCGTCGAGGGTGACCAGCCGCGACGACGCCAGCCTGTCCAGCACGACGGCGACGTCGGGATCGTCGGCGTCCAGCTCGTCGCGGGTGATGCGGCGTTTGGTGTCCTCGGTGCCCTCGCCGAGCGCGGTCATCCGCAGGAAGATCTGGTTCGCCAGCCGCTGCTGGTGTTCGCTCAGCGCGGTGAACGTGTGCTCGGACGTCTGCGCGACCGACCGTTCGATCCCACCTGTGGACTCGTAACCGGTGAGGGTGAGCGTGTTGCCGTGACGGCGGCGCCAGGTCTCCAGCAGCGCGTGCGAGAGCAGCGGCAGCACGCCGGGCTGCCCGGTCGCGTCGGCGACCAGCCGCGAGACCAGCGCGTTCTCGACGCGGTACCCGGCGTCGATCGCGGGACGCGAGATGGCCTGCCGGAGCTCCTCGGTGCTCATCGGGCCGACGAGGATCTGCGCGTCCTGCATGGCCTCGACCAGCCCGGGATGCCGCGCGCAGTGGGTGTAGAAGTCGGTGCGGATGCCGAGGACGACCCTGGTCCGGCTCTCCGGCTCGGTCGTCGCGGTGACCAGCGCGGACAGGAAGGCGGCTCGCTCGTCGGCGTCCTGGCAGAGCGTGAAGACCTCTTCGAACTGGTCGACGACCAGGACGACGTCACCCTCGCGGTCGGCGACCAGCTGACGGGCGGCGAGGCCGAGGTTGCGCGGATGCTCGGTGAACTCGGCGAGCAGCCCGCCGGGAGCGAGCCCGAGCGCCGCCCCGAACTGGACCGCGCACTCCTGAAGCGGCCGCGAACCGGGGGTCATCAGCACCGTGACGGAGGTCTCGCCGACGGCGGGCAGAAGACCCGCCCGGAGCAAGGAGGACTTACCGGAACCCGATGCTCCCAGAACGGCCAGGAATCGCTGCCCCGAAAGCCTTGTCACCAGTTTTTCGACAAGTCGTTCGCGTCCGAAGAATCGGCCCGCGTCATCCGGCCCGAATGCGGTCAGGCCGATATAAGGGGCGGATTCCCCATTCAGCGGCACAAGCTGTGAATCGCTGACTCCGGTACGCGTGCGCTCGGTCACGTCGTGCCATCGGGCTTCCCACTCCGCCTCGGGACCGTCACAGGCCCGGACGTAGGCCAAGGCCACCGCCAAGCTGGGCATCTTCTTCCCGCCGGCGGCTTCGGAGAGGGTGCCCGCGGAGTAGTGGGCACGCCTGCCCAGCTCTCGGTACGTCGGGTTCCCGGCTTTCTCCCGCAGGCGCCGGAGATCGGCGGCGAACTCCAGCAACGGATCGTCCCCAGGGCCCAAAGGTCGCTCCGGACGCGGCACCTCAATCCTTTCTTTTCAGTGGTTTTCCCACGGTCGCATTCGGGGGCAACCGTACCGTGAAAACCGATGAAGCCCGCCGAGTATCGGACACATCGCGTCGGTTAATTTCGATCGAGTGACAGGTGCCCGATGTCACGGGAAGGGATCGGGGCCCGGGCGCGTTGTACCGAAGCGTGACCTCTTTGCCTGACATCCCGCTGTCCGTGCTCGATCTCTCGCCCGTCGTGGCCGGGGGCGGCGTTGGCGACTCGCTGCGCAACACCCTCGACCTCGCCCGCCGGACCGAAGCACTCGGCTATCACCGGTACTGGCTCGCCGAGCACCACAACATGCCCGGTATCGCGAGCTCCGCGACCGCCGTGATGATCGGCCAGGTCGCGGCCGCCACCGAACGCATCAGGGTCGGCTCCGGCGGGGTCATGCTGCCGAACCACGCGCCACTGGTGGTCGCCGAGCAGTTCGGCACCCTGGAGGCGTTCCACCCCGGCCGGATCGACCTCGGCATCGGCCGCGCCCCGGGTACCGACCAGCGGACCGCGCTGGCGCTGCGCGGCCCCGGCGGGCTCACCGCGGAGAACTTCCCGCAGCAGTTCGCGGAACTGCTGGCCTACTTCGAGCACTCCGACCAGCGCGCCGTCAACGCCGTGACCGCCGAGGGCAACAAGCCGCCGGTCTGGCTGCTCGGTTCGAGCGGCTTCTCCGCACGCATGGCGGGCGAGCTCGGCCTGCCGTTCTCCTTCGCCCATCACTTCAGCGCCGAGAACACGCTGCCCGCCGTCGCGCTCTACCGCGACTCGTTCAAACCGTCGGACGTCCTGGACGAGCCGTACGTCATGCTCGGCGTCTCCGTCGTGGCCGCCGAGACCGACGAGCGGGCCCGGTACCTGGCCGCGCCCAGCGGCCTGACCTTCCTCAGCCTGCGCAAGGGCCGTCCCATCCCGCTGCCGACACCGGAGGACGCCGCGGCCTACCCGTACACCGACATCGAGCGCGTGTTCATCGAGGACCGGGCCGCGAGCAGCATCATCGGTTCGCCCGAGACGGTCCACAAGGGACTCGAGACGCTGCTGACCGACACGGGCGCGAACGAGCTGATGATCACGACCATGGTGCACGACCAGGCGGACCGGGTGCGGTCCTACGAACTGGTGGCGGACCTGGCTCGCTGACCGGGCCCCCAAGAGCGCTATGAAAGGCCCGTTACTTGCAAATTTTGCAAGTAACGGGCCTTTCATGTCACTTGAGGAGGGCGCGGACGAGACCCGGGCTCGAGACTCGAGGACCGCTCGAGACTCCAAGCGGGTGACCCACCCGCCGTCACTCACCCTCGCCGGGCCTCCCCGCCACCGAACACGAACGAACGGACAAGACCCACCCCCACCTTTGTCACAAAGGAACAAGAATTCACCGGTTACCAGGACGTGATGTCTTGATCACACCGAAGTTCTTGTCACCAAGCAGGCGCGTGATTAGCGTACCGACCAGTAGCAAACAGCACGGTAACACCCCGTTGACCCTATTCAACGATTCCGTTCCTCCATTCGGAGCAAAGGAATAGCGCAAGCTGGGGTGTATTCGCCGTGCCCGGAAAACTGGAGGGTCGGCGTGGGCGTCCGGACTAACGCACCCTCATTTCCCGGCGCGGGTGCGCTCCGGGAGACCGGCAGGCTCTACTCACTCGGCCTCGACGTCGTCCGCCTGACCTTCCGGCGGCCGTTCCAGGCCCGCGAGCTGATCCAGCAGTTCTGGTTCATCGCGAGTGTGTCGATCCTGCCGACGGCGCTGGTCGCGATCCCGTTCGGCGCGGTGATCGCGCTGCACATCGGCTCGCTGACCGCGCAGATCGGCGCGCAGTCCTTCACCGGCGCGGCCAGTGTGCTGGCGATCATCCAGCAGGCCAGCCCGATCGTGACCGCGCTGCTGATCGCGGGCGCCGGCGGTTCGGCGATGTGCGCGGACCTCGGGTCCCGCACGATCCGCGAGGAGATCGACGCGATGGAGGTGCTCGGGGTCTCCCCGATCCAGCGCCTGATCGTGCCGAGGGTGCTCGCCGCGATGGGCGTCTCCGCATTCCTCAACGGAATGGTCAGTGTGGTCGGCGTCCTCGGCGGCTATTTTTTCAACGTCATCATGCAGAACGGGACACCGGGTGCGTATCTGGCCAGTTTCTCCGCTCTCGCGCAACTGCCGGACCTCTGGATCAGCGAGATCAAGGCGGTCATCTTCGGTTTCGTCGCGGCGATCGTCGCGTCTTATCGCGGGCTCAATCCCAAGGGTGGCCCGAAAGGCGTCGGTGACGCGGTGAACCAATCCGTGGTGATCACGTTCCTTCTCCTGTTCCTGTTGAACCTGGTGCTGACGACGCTTTACCTGCAGCTCGTCCCGGCGAAGGGCAGCTGATGACCACGACGACACCCACCCGCGCCACGCGGGTCCGCGAGGCCGTGGACCGCCGGTTCGGGTTCCTGGACACGCTCGGCGACCAGATCCTCTTCTTCCTCAAGGCACTCGCCTGGGTGCCGCGCGCGCTGCACCGCTATCTCCGCGAGATCACCCGCCTGCTGGCCGAAGTCAGCTTCGGCAGCGGCGCGCTCGCGGTCATCGGCGGCACGATCGGCGTGATGATCGGGATGACCGTGTTCACCGGCACGGTCGTCGGGCTCCAGGGGTACTCGGCGCTCAACCAGGTCGGCACGTCGGCGTTCGCCGGGTTCGTCTCCGCGTACTTCAACACCCGCGAGATCGCGCCGCTCGTCGCGGGCCTGGCGTTGTCGGCCACCGTCGGCTGCGGCTTCACCGCGCAGCTGGGCGCGATGCGGATCTCCGAGGAGATCGACGCGCTCGAGGTGATGGGCATCCCCAGCGTCCCGTACCTGGTGACCACCCGGATCATCGCGGGCTTCCTCGCGGTCATCCCGTTGTACGCGATCGGCCTGCTGACCTCGTATCTCGCGTCGCGCCAGATCACCGTCTGGTTCTACGGCCAGTCCGCGGGCACCTACGACCACTACTTCCTGCTGTTCCTGCCACCGGGCGACGTGCTCTGGTCGTTCGGCAAGGTGCTGGTGTTCAGCGTCGTGATCGTGCTCGCCCACTGTTACTACGGTTTCCGGGCGAGCGGCGGACCGGCGGGTGTCGGGGTGGCCGTCGGGCGGGGGGTGCGGACGGCGATCGTGGCCGTCAGCGTGCTGGACTTCTTCCTCAGCCTCGCGATCTGGGGCGCGACCACGACGGTGCAGGTGGCCGGATGAGCCGGCGCGGGCTGCGCAAAGCCGGGGTCAGGACGGCCGGGGTGTTGTTCCTCGTGGTGATGTCCGCCCTCGTGCTGCTGTCGATCAAGATCTATCAGAAGGACTTCGTCACCTCGGTCCCGGTGACACTGCAGGCGGACCGCGTCGGCAACCAGTTGCGCGAGGGCGGGCAGGTCAAGGCGCGCGGTGTGGTGGTCGGCGAGATCCGCGGTGTCCGCGCGACCCCGGCGGGCGCGGAGATCGACCTGGCCATGGAGCCCGGCAAGGTCTCCCAGCTGCCGAAGTCCGTGTCCGCGCTGCTCGTCCCCAAGACCCTGTTCGGGGAGCGGTACGTGCAACTGTCCATTCCGGACGGATCGGCCGGTCCCTCGCTGGCCTCCGGTGACGTGATCACCCAGGACCGCTCGGCCAACGCGATCGAACTGGAGCGGGTCTTCGACAATCTGCTGCCGCTGCTCAAGGCGGTGCAGCCGCAGAAGCTCGCGACCACGCTGACCACCGTCGCCACGGCGCTGGAAGGACGCGGCGACCAGATCGGCGACACGCTGGCGACCGCGGCCGAGTACCTCAAGGAGTTCAACCCGAACCTCCCGGCGCTGAACGACAACATCCGCGACCTCGCCACGGTTTCGAGGCTGTACGGGGACATCGCGCCGGATCTGCTCGATTCGCTGAGCGCTTCGGCAGTCACCCTCGACACCGTCCAGGAGAAACGAGCCGAACTGGCCACCGTGTACCAGCAGGTGACGGCGTCTTCCCAGCATGTCACGACGTTCCTCACCAACAACCGCGCCAACATCATCGCGCTCGCCGTCGACAGCCGGGCACCGCTCGAAGTCGGCGCGAAGTACTCGCCGAGTTTCGCCTGCACGCTGGACGCGCTGGCGAAACTGAAGCCGCAGATGGACAAGGTCCTGGGCAAGGGCACCGACGAACCCGGCCTGCACGCGGAGGTCGTCGTCACCGAGTCTCGCGGCAAATACCTGCCGGGCAAGGACGACCCGGTCTACAACGCCACCGGCGAACCGCGCTGCTATCCGACGAACGGCCTGATGAGCCCGGGAATCGCGGCGACCGGCAGGGACACCGGCGCGCTGCCGTTGCTCCCCGGCGCGGAAGGCGACCTCGGCCTGGCGAACTCGCCGCAGGAACGCGAACTGATCTCGACGCTGGTCGCGCCGTCGGCCGGTATCCCCGCCGCCCAGGTCCCCGCCTGGGGCAGCGTGCTCGTCGGCCCGCTCTACCGCGGCACGGAGGTGACCCTGCGATGAGGAACTTCGTGAGCCCGCTGATCAAGGGGCTGATCTTCGTCGTCATCACGACACTGGCCACGGTGCTGCTGGCGGTGTCCATCACGAACACCGGCCTCGGCGACACCAAGACCTACAGCGCGAAATTCCTCGACGCGACGTCGCTGAACGTCGGCGACGACGTCCGGATCTCCGGGGTGCGGGTCGGCCAGATCGAGGAACTCGAGATCGCCGACCACAGCGTGGCCCGCATCAGGTTCTCGCTCGACTCGCAGCGCAGGCTCCCCGCCGACGTGAACGCGGTGATCAAGTACCGCAACATGGTCGGCCAGCGCTACATCGCCCTCGAACGCGGCAAGGGCTCCACGGAATTCCTCGAACCCGGAGCGGAGATCCCGCTGGAACGCACGACTCCCGCGCTGGACCTCACGGAACTGTTCAACGGCTTCAAACCGCTGTTCCAGGCGCTGTCGCCCAAGGACGTCAACCAGCTCTCCGGCGAGATCGTCCAGGTACTGCAGGGCGAAGGCGGCACGGTGGAAAGCCTGCTGGCGCACACGGGTTCGCTGACCACCACGCTCGCCGGCCGGGACAAGGTGATCGGCGACGTGATCACGAACCTGGACACCGTGCTGAAGACCATCAACGGCAAGGGTGACGCCCTGTCCACTTTGGTCTCGACGCTGCGCGAGCTGGTCTCCGGCCTCGCCGGCGACCGCACCGAGATCGGGGAAGCCGTCTCCGGGCTCGCGGACCTCACCACCGCCACGGCCGGTCTGCTCGAACAGGGCAGGAAACCGCTCAAGGACAGCATCAACGGCGTCGGCCTGCTCTCGGAACAACTCGTGAAGGGCAAGGCGGACATCGAACAGTCCCTCACCGTGCTTCCGGGAAAGCTGAACGAACTGGGGCGGATCAGCTCCTACGGGTCCTGGATGAACTTCTACCTGTGCTCGGCCGTCCTCCAGACCAAACCTCCCCGCGGGGTCCCGGCGACGGCGGAGAGGTGCACGTCGTGAAACCCTTCAAGGAGCGGAACCCGATCGTCATCGGTCTCGTCGGCAGCGCCGTCGCGGCCGGGCTGCTGACCGCGACGCTCAACTACGAAGACCTCCCGATCATCGGCTCCGGAACCACCTACCAGGCCGAATTCTCCGAGGCGGCCGGGTTGCAGGAGGACGACGAAGTCCGCATCGCCGGGATCAAGGTCGGCGCGGTGAGCGACGTCCGGCTCGCCGAAGACCACGTCGTCGTCAGCTTCCGGGTCAAGGACGCGTGGGTCGGCGACAAGACCGCCGCCGAGATCAAGATCAAGACCCTGCTGGGCCGGAAGTTCCTCTCGCTGCGCCCGACCGGCGAGGCGGTGCAGAACCCGAAGCAGGTCATCCCGCGCACCCGGACCGTGACGCCCTACGACGTCACCGAGGCGTTCAACGGGCTGGCCGACACCGCGGGAGCGATCGACACCGATCAGCTCGCGGAGAGCTTCACCACGCTCAGCGACACGTTCAAGAACTCGCCGGAGCACATCCGGAAGGCACTCGACGGGCTGACGTCGCTGTCGAAGACGGTCTCCTCACGGGACACCGAACTCAACAGCCTGCTGTCGAACGCGCACGGTCTCACCACGACGCTCGCGAACTCGAACGACGACTTCGCCAAGCTCCTCTCGGACGGCAATCTGCTGCTCACCGAACTGGACAACCGGCGGCAGGCGATCCACGATCTGCTCACCGGTTCGCAGGAGCTCGCCACGCAGCTCTCCGGTCTGGTGCGGGACAACAAGGACCAGCTCGGCGGCGCGCTCAGCCAGCTCGGAGAGGTGACCGACATCCTGCAGCGGCAGAACGACAATCTCGCCAAGAGCCTCGACCTCGCCGCGCCGTACTTCCGCGTGGTGAACAACTCGCTCGGCAACGGGCGCTGGGTGGACGGCTACCTGTGCGGGCTGATCCCGGAGAACCGGGACCCCTGTACGCCGAAGATTCCCGGAGGTGGCCGATGACCAGCAGGTTCGTCACCCTCGCCCTCGTACTCGCGCTGGCCGTCGTCGGCGGCCTCTGGTGGATCTTCTCCGGCAGCGGGCTCGACCGCGTCACGGTGTACTTCTCGCGCGCCGTCGGTGTCTACAGTGGATCCGACGTCCGGGTGCTCGGCGTCCGGGTCGGCCAGGTCGAATCGGTGGCCCCGGAAGGCGAACAGGTCAAGGTCGTGCTGACCGTCGAAGGCTCGACGCCGATCGCCGTCGACACCAACGTCCTGGTCGTGGCGCCGAGCGTGGTGGCCGACCGGTACGTCCAGTTCACCAAGCTCACCCGCTCCGGGAACCGGCTGGACGACGGCGCGGTCATCCCGGTCGAGCGCACCGGCACGCCGGTGGAACTCGACCAGCTCTACTCCAGCCTCGACACCCTCGCCAAGGCGCTCGGCCCCAAGGGCGCCAACGCCGACGGCGCGCTGTCGGACCTGCTGCGCACCGGCGCGAAGAACCTGCAGGGCAACGGCAAGCCGTTCAACGAGTCGGTGCGCAACTTCGCCGACCTCGCCAGGACCCTGTCCGGGAACTCGGAGAACCTGTTCGCCACCGTCGACGAACTGCAGCGGTTCACCTCGATGCTGGCGACCAACGACCGGAACGTCAGCGAGATCAACAAGCAGCTCGCCTCGGTGACCGGCACGCTGGCGCAGAACAAGAACGAACTCGCCCGCGCGCTCAACGGCCTCGGCGGCGCGTTGGCCGAGATCCAGCAGTTCATCCGCGACAACCGCGCGCTGATCAAATCCAATGTGGACAAGCTCGCGGTGACCACCGGGACGCTGGTCGACAAACGCGCCGCGCTGGCCGAAACCCTCGACACGATCCCGCTGGCGGTGACGAACGTGCTCGAGGCCATCGATCCGAAGACCGGGAAGCTGCAAAGCCGCGGCAACATGCTCGAGTACGCCCCGCTCCCGCTGCCGGTCGCCGGCGCCACCTACACCGGGGGGCGCTGATGACCGCGAAACGGAAGACCGCCGTACTCGCCGCCTGTTGCCTCGCACTCACGGCCTGCTCCTCCGATTTCAAGGGCGTCTACGACCTGCCGCTGCCCGGCGGAGCGGACATCGGCGACCATCCGTACCGGGTGACCGTGCAGTTCGCCGACGTGCTGGACCTGGTCCCCCAGGCCGCGGTGAAGGTGGGCGACGTCCCGGTCGGCCGGGTCGAGACGATCAAGCTCGGCGAAGACGGCTGGACGGCCGAAACCGTCTTGGCGGTCAACGGCGACGTCCTCCTGCCCGCCAACGCCATCGCACGGCTACGGCAGTCCAGCCTGCTCGGCGAGAAGTTCATCGAGCTCGCCCCGAGTGCGGCGAAAGCCGAAGGCAGGCTGGGCGAGGGCGGGGTGATCCCCGTCGCGAGCACGAACCGCAACCCGGAGTTCGAGGAGATCTTCGGCGCGCTGTCCCTGCTGCTCAACGGCGGCGGGATCGGCCAGCTGCAGACCATCAACCGCGAGCTGTCGAAGGTGATGGACGGCAACGAGGAGGAGATCCGCTCGTTCCTGTCCACTGTGGAACAGCTGGTGTCCAACCTGGACTCGCACCGCTCCGACATCACCTCGGCGCTCGACGGGCTCAACCAGCTCTCGACGACGCTGGCCAACCGGAAGCAGCAGGTCGAAGGCGCGCTCACCGACCTCACCCCCGGGCTCAAGAGCCTCTCCGACCAGCGCACCCAGCTCGTCTCGATGCTGCAATCGCTGGACCGGCTTTCCGGGGTCGGCGTCGACGTGATCAAGAAGAGCCGGGACGACCTCGTCGCCGATCTGACCGCGCTCGCGCCGATCCTCAAGCGGCTGGCGGACGCGGGCCAGAGCCTGCCCCAATCGCTGGAGATCCTGCCGACGTTCCCGTTCACCGACGCCGTGCGGGACGGGATCAAGGGCGACTACCTGAACGTCTACGCCTCGATGATCCCCGCGCCGGGCGTCGAACTCCCGCCCCCGGGCGAAGGTGTCCCACCGGGACTCCCGACACTGCCGCTGCCGTCCTCCGGAGGTAGCTGATGCTCACCACCCGTATCCGGATCCAGGTGATCGCGTTCGTCATCATCGCCTTGGCGACGACGGCGTTCGTCGGTGCCAGCTACGCCGGGCTCGGCCGGCTTTTCGGGGCGAGCGGATACACCGTGAAACTCGCGCTGACCGACGGCGGGGGCCTGTTCACCAACGGCGAGGTGACCTACCGCGGTGTCGCGGTCGGCCGGGTCGGCGAACTGCGGCTCACCGCCGGGGGCATGGAAGCGGATCTGCTGATCGACGACGACGCGCCGCGGATCCCGGCGAACTCGCGGGCGGTCGTGGCGAACCGGTCCGCGGTCGGCGAGCAGTTCGTCGACCTCCAGCCGCGCACCGGCGACGGGCCGTTCCTCGCCGAAGGTTCGGTCATCCCGCGTGAGGCGACGAGTGTCCCGCTGCCGGTTCAGCATCTGCTGACCGACCTGGACTCGCTGACCGCGTCCGTACCGACCGAAGATCTGCGCATCGTCGTCGACGAACTCGACAACGCCCTGCGCGGTTCCGGCGCGAACCTCCAGGTGCTGCTGGATTCCACCACCGACTTCACCAAGCGGGCCGCGCTCCACCTGCCGCAGACGGAGAAACTGCTCACCGACGGCTCGACCGTGCTCAAGACACAGGTCGACTCGTCGCTCGAATGGCGGCAGTTCAGCGACAACGCCAGGCAGTTCGCCGAACAGCTGTCCCGTTCGGACGGTGACCTGCGCAAGCTGATCGCGACCGCGCCCGACGCGGCGACCCAGCTCTCCGGTCTGCTGCGGGACAACGAGCCGGGACTGCCGATCCTGCTGGCGAACCTGCTCACCACGTCGCAGGTGTTCTCCGCGCGTACCGACGGCCTGCGGCAACTGCTGATCAACACCCCGAAGGCGGTCTCCGCGGTCGACGCGGCTGTCGACGAACAGTCCGGCAAGATCGCCCTGGTCCTGACCTTCTTCGACCCGATGCCGTGCACGAAGGGCTACGGGGGCACGCAGATCCGCGACAGCAGGGACCTTTCGGCGCTGCCGTTCAACACCGGTGCCGCGTGCACGCTCGAAAAGGGCAACCCGAGTTCGGTCCGCGGTTCGCAGAACGCGCCGAAGGGCGGCGTCCCGCCCGCCGCCGTCCCCGGCGGGTTCGGCGCCGACGGCCAGCCGACGTCCACCAGCCTCGAGGAGATGTTGTGGCTGCGCAACTGAAGATCGCGATCGCCGTGTTCACCGCGGCCTGCGCGTTCGCGGGATGGGCCGGGTACACCTGGTTCACCGCGACCGGTTCCGAGGCCGCGTCGTACGGGACCTCGCGCGACGACGCGCTGAAGAACGGACGTGAGCTCGTCGCCCGGCTGACCACCCTCGACCACCATCGGATCGACCAGGGCATCGCCGACTGGCTCGCCGCGTCGACCGGGCCGCTGCGCGACCAGCTGAGCAAGACCGACGACGCGACCAAGCAAACGCTGGCCAAGGACGCGACCGTCTCGACGGGCAAGGTGCTCGACGCGGCGATCAGCGAGCTGGACGACCACGCGGGAACGGCCAAGATGCTGGCTTCGGTGGAGATCACGATGGCGCGGGAAGGCACGGCGCCGACGACGAAGCGCAACCGGTTCGCCGCCGGGCTGACCAGGACCGGCGACGGCTGGAAGCTCAGCGCGCTCGACCAGCTCCCGGTGGGTGCGCGATGACCGCCACGGCCGACACCGCCGACCCCGAAGCCGGAGCCGATGCGGAGACCGAGCCCGAGACCACGGCCGAATCCGTCACCGAAGAGACCTCCGACGGGCCGTCCCGGCGGCCGAAGCTGCCGCTGATCCTGCTGGTCGCGGCGGCCGTGCTGGTGGCGGCGGGGGTGTGGGGCACGCTGGAGGCGAGGTCGATCACGGCGGCGCCGTCGGCGGCCAACACCGCGCTCACCGACGTCGGGGCCACGGCGGAGGTGAACTCCGCGGTGACGGTGGCGCTCAACAAGGTCTTCTCCTATTCCTACGACCGGACCGACGTCACCGAAAAGGCGGCCGCTTCGGCGCTGAGAGGTAAGGCGCTGGAGTCGTACAACCAGTTGTTCGCGCAAGTCAGGGAAAAGGCTCCGGCGCAGAAACTCGTTCTCACTACCCGCGTCTCCTCGTCTGCCGTCCAAGAACTCGGCAACGGTAAAGCACGACTGCTGGTATTCCTCGATCAAGCGGCGACCCGGGCCGACAACAATTCTTCGACAGCGGCCGCCGCGCAGCTTTCGGTCACGGCCGAACGCGAAGGCGACACCTGGGTCATCACCGACCTTGTTCCCCGGTGACAAACCGGGCATTCCCCCTTTCGTCCGCGTTATAAAACAGGAGAGAAAACGAGGAGAAACCCATGTTCGGTCGAACGCGCCCGAAAACCGCCCGTCGCCGTCTCGGCACGGTCGTCGCGCTCACCTCCGCGATCGCCGTGGCGGGCAGCCTCGCCGCCACCCCCGCCCTCGCGGACGACCCGGTGGAGATCCCGGTGTCCTACACCGTCACCGGGAAGACCGTGGTCAAGAAGACCGGCGGCTCCCTCGACCTCGGCCCCGGTCAGCTCAACGGCGCCCTGGTCATCGACGGTGACAACGTCAGGATCCGAGGCGACCTCGCGTTACCCCCGTCGACGGCGAACATCTCGCTGGTCTCGGGTGTCTTCAAGATCAAGGCCCGCGTGCGGATCGAGCCGACCGGCCCGGTCACCGGCACGCTGGCCAACGGCGACCTGACCACCCGTTCGCAGGCGAACATGCTGATCGACAACATCGTCGTCGGCCTGTTCTGGCCGGTCATCCCGCTCCCGACGGTGCCGAACGCCTGCAAGACCGTCAAGCCGCTCGACCTGACCCTGGTGTCGAAGAACGTCGACCTGTTCGCGGAGACCATCCCGTCGTCGGGCGTGTTCACGATCCCCGAGTTCAAGGACTGCTTCATCAACGACCTCGCGCTGGGCGCGTTGATCTCCGGTCCGGGCAACACGATCAACCTGAACATGAAGTCGAACCTGTCCTGAAACCTCGTGAGTGGTAAGGACGGTTAGAACCGTCCTTACCACTCACGACAGGTTCAGCAGAAGTACGGCGCGGTCGGGTCCACGAGCGCCACCCCGGTGCTGTCACCTGCGGAAATGGCGTAGACCGGAGTGCAGACGCCGGAGAACTTCCAGAAGTCCGTCGGCGGTTCGGTGCTGGCGTCCCGGCTTTCCGACTTCACGTTGCTGCCCCAGGCGAAGACGCTGCCGTCGGACTTCAACGCCACGTTGTGGTTGAAACCGGCGTCGATGGCGACGACACCGGACTGCGCCTCCGGCGGGACCGTGGCCTGGCCGTAGCCGTTGTCACCCCAGGCGATGACGCCACCGTTCTTCAGCGCGATGCTGTGCCGGAAGCCCGCCGACACCGCCGACACCCCGGACGTCGCCGCCGCGGGCACGGTGATCTGCCCTTTGCCGTTGCTGCCCCAGGCGACGACGCCGCCGTTCTTGAGCGCGAGCCCGTGGTCGCCGCCGGCGGAGATCGCCGAGACGCCGGACGAAACCGTCGCGGGAACGGCGGTCCGCGAACCCCAGCTCAGCACGCTGCCGTTCGTTTTGAGCGCCAGGTTGAAGTACGCGCTGGTGGAGATCGCCTTGACCCCCGAGGTCGCCGCGGCCGGGACGACGTTCTGGCCGTAGAACCCGTTGCCCCAGGCGATGACGCCGCCGTTCTTGAGCGCGAGTTCGTGCGCCCAGCCCGCGGCGATCGCCGAAACCCCGGACGTGGCCGCGGCCGGAACGGTGGCCTGGCCGTAACTGTCGTTGCCCCAGGCGATCACGCCTCCGTCCTTGAGGGCCAGGTGCGTGATCGCACCCGCGGAGACGGCGCTCGCCCCGAGCGCCGCGGGCGGGATGGTCCCCTGCCCGTAGTCGTTGCTCCCCCACGGCCGCGCTTCGCCGGTGGGCGCGGCGTGGGCGGTACCGGAAAGGGAAACCGTGGCGATCATTACGGCTATCGCGCCACTCGTCACGCGCCGTGTCGTGGATCGTCGATTCTCGGAAGCCATGGGCGGAATGTTAACCCGGCTCCGCCGATCGGCCGCGTCTTTGTCACCGCCGGACAAACTTCATAATCGCATTCAGCGCGCACTGACAAGAAAGAACGGGCTACTCACCCACCCTGAAACATGTAGACATGAATCCTTGTTACGTACATAACTCGCGGGTAACCTCGGTTTACCCCACCACCGAGAAAGCCGCTCAAGTCGAGCATATTTGATCAGAAGAATCCGCCGAAAGGCGCATGGGGAAAGCCGCCCGAGACGTAAACTGGATCAAAGGAGATGACAGGTATGTCCCGCAGACTTGGCAAGTTGTCAGCAGGCGTCGCCACCACCGGCATCGTGATGGGCGCGGTCGCCGTGCTCACCGCCGGCACGGCCCTCGCCGCGACCACCTATGCCACCGGCACGGTCGCGTACATGTGCAACTTCCCCGGCATCGGCCAGCAGCAGCTGGACGTGAAGGCCCAGTTCGACGGCCCGACGTCGATCGCCTCGGGCGCCACCGCCACCCCGACGAACATCTCGGGCAGCGCGACGATCAACGCCACCATCAACGCGCTGCTCAATGCCGCCAACTACGACGGCGTCCGCGGCAAGGCCAACATGCCGATCACCATCACCAACGCCACCCCGGCGTCGGCGACGGTGACGAACCTGGACGTCCCGACGCAGATCAACCCGTACGTGCCCGGTCCCCGGACGTTCAACATCGTCCAGGCCACGGGCACCGGCGTCCCGACGTTCACCGCCGGCGCCCCCGGCTCGGCGACCGCTTCGCTCGGCACCACGATCAACGCGCCGCTGGACTTCCACAAGAAGGACGGCACCTGGACCGCGTGGAACTTCAACTGCACCGTGAAGAACACCAACCCGGCCCAGAACCGCGCGTTCAGCCCGTCGATCACCATCACCTGATGAACCATCCGTGCGGGGCGGGGACGCCCGCCCCGCACGGTCTCCACCGGACACCGTATGAGAGGAACCCCTATGACGCAGCAGGTTCGCCGGGCACTCGGGAGGTTTCCCGTTCTGGCGGGCGTCATCCTGCTCGCGGGGGTCAACGGCGCGCTGGCCTCTTCGGCCGCGACCGACCCGGCGGCACCGTCCACGCCGCCGCTGCAAGGTTCCGCCTCCGCACACCAAAGCCTCGCGAACACCTGTGCATTCCCGGATCCCGCCGGGGAACGACCGGTCACAGTGGACGTCCAGGCCACGCTGCCGAAGGTCGTCCAAACCGGAAAGCCGGTGCAGGTCAAGGACTTCTCGCTGACTTTCACGATCAGTGAAGGATCGCTGGGCACCGTCGCCGAGGTCGTGGGCGGCGCGACCGTCGAGCTCACCGCCGCGAACGGGGACAAGAAGACCCCGATCCCGGTGTCCCTGACGATCCCCGCGACGAAAGTGCCGGCCACCGGCGAGCTGAAACTGGTCGCGACGGGCAAGGTCTCCGACATCCTGCTGAACGTGCCGTCGGAACTGCGGCTGAGCACAGGCGCGCCGTCACTCGCGCTGACCGCCGCCGAAACACCGCTCAAGCCGATCACCTGCACCCAGGGCCCTGACCAGAACACGCTGCTCGGCAGTGTCGCGCTGCTGCCACTGGGGAAGCCGAAGCCACCGTCCGGCAAGCCCGGCGAGCAGAAGGACCCCGGGGCCGACACCCGGGCCGCGGGCGACGTCCACGCCAGCGGCCTCTACCCCATCGCGTTGCAGCCGTTCGAACTGCAAGGCACGTCGTCGATCACGAAACTCGGCGCCTTCGCCCGGCTGAAGCCCGCGATCATGGTCAACGCGGTCTGGGAAGTCGACCTGGAGAACACCGAGGGACCCGGCAAGGTCACCGGCTCCCTCATCATGCCGCCGAGCCAGATGACGTTCCTCGGGTTCGGCTTCGTCCCGATCACGGCGACCATGGAACTGCTGCCCGAGGACCACGCGACCGGCAACCACATCATCGACGTCGACGGGGTGGCGATCCCGGAACCGTCGGGAAGTTCGACGGTGCTGACCCCGCTCAAGGTCTACGGAAAACTGAGCGCGGTCACCGTCAACGGGGTCACCCTCGACGTCGGCGACAACTGCCTCACCGCCGAACCGATCAAGATCAATCTCCGCGGGGAGAAGTACGGGATGTTCACCGGCGGCGTCGTGCGCACCGACCCGAAGTGGGAGGACCCCGCCTACCGGGACTTCACCTTGCCCGCGTTCTCCGGTTGCGGGGTGAAGGAAGACCTCGACTCACTGCTGACCGGGATGGCTTCGGGCCCGGGCAACCAGGCGTGTGTCGGGATCAACCAGGTCGGCCTGCCTTGGGACGCGGAACGCAAGTGCCCCAACGTGGATCCGCCGGTGGCGCGCCGCTGAGTCTCAGCCGAGGAGTGGCGCGGCCACCGATCCGGCGAACGCTTCGAGGACGAGCCGTGCCGTCTGTCCGTTCACTTCGGACAGTGCGGCGCGTGTCTCGGCCAAGAGACGCCTCCCCGCCCGGACCGCGACGTCCAGGGAGACCGCCGCGAAACCGGGGTTGTCGAAGTCGTGAATGGTCAGCCCCGGCCGCCGCAACAACGCGGGCAGTGTCGAGGTCTTCGCGGCGAGCATCGCTTCGAGGGTGAGGTCCATCCGGGTCCGTTCACCGCGCAGGGCGAGCACGTCTTCCACTCCGGCGACCAGTCTTCCCACCGCCGACCCGTAGGCCCGCAAGACCCGGACCTCTTCGTCCGCCACTCCCGCGAGGGCGGCTCCGATCCGCAACGGGAACTCGAACAGCGACTCCGCCACGCCCGACGGCTCCGCCGATGTCAGGTCAGCGGCGCGGAGCGCGGCCAGTTCCCCGAGCCAGTCGGCCAGTGCCCACGACAACGCAGGCGCGGCTTCGGCGACCAGTCGCGAAGCCTGGCCCAGAAGGTAGTCCCCGGCCAGCACGGTGGTGGCCGATTCCCAATCGACGCCGCGCCGGTCTCGAGGAGCCGGAGTCGGTCCCAATAAGGCCAGCGCTCCCAGCATGGCCAGATCGACCGCGGCGGCGACGACCGGCTCCCTGGTCCTCGGGCCACGACCGCCCGCGAGGATTCCCGCGTACACCAGCATCGCGGGGCGGAGCCGGAACTCGCTCCCGCCACCGTCCACAGTGAACATAGCGGCGAGGAAAGGCCACTCCCGGCGTACGGTGTGCACCGCGACCTCGTCGGCCGCCAGCAGGAACGGTGCCAGGACGGCCGCCTCCTTCGAGGGCAAGATCACCGATCCGGTGGCGGCCGGCTGTGACTGTTCCGCCGAGAGCAGGATCGCGCGACGTCCCTTGCTGTAGAAGACATTGCCGCTGGAAGCGCCTGCCTCCAGCACACGCCATGCGAGATGGTAGCGCCGGGCCGCGTGCCTGGCGGTCTCGAAGTAGCCGACGAAGGACGAGCCGAGCAAGCGGACGTACTCGCGAGCGGCCGCCGCGGGGTCTTGGACGCAGGCGGCGATCGCCCGCGAAGCGAACATTCCCGACCTCATCGCGTGCCCGAGACCTTCACCCGTGAAAGGGTTCACGAGGCCCGCCGCGTCCCCGACGCGCAGCACACCGTCCTCGACGGCGCTCGCCGGACTGAACCCGCAGTACGCCGGACCGCTGACGACCGGTCCGACCGCCTTACCGGCAGCCGCCCCGGGTTCGACCTCGACGATCGCTTCGAACGCTTCAGCCGAGAGCCGCGCGGGGTCGGCTGTGGCGTCGAGGGTCATCCCACCGATCGTGAACCCACCCTCGCCGGGCGAAAGCCAGGCATAGCGCGGCTTCCCCCGGGGGTCGTCGGACGGCGGGGCCAGCGGCCGCAGAACGACCTTCCCCCGCACCGTCCCTCCGCTGAACCATCGAGTGCAAGTGGTACCGAGTCCGTGTGCCACCCCGCCCGGCAGGGACTTCGCACCGGTGGCGGCCACGACGTGCGCGGCGTCGACGACGTCTTCGCCGACGCGGACTTCGAATCGCCCGTTCACCGCGACCGGGACGGCGGCGGCTCCTCGCAGGAAAGCCACACCGGCTGAAGCGGCGTGCCTGCGCAACGCCTTACGCAGCCGAAGATCCTCGACGACGGAATATCGGACGTCCGGGAGGTCGTGCCGGGTTCCCGGGCCGAAGCACAGTTCGACCGGCAGGTCCTCGATCTTCGAAGACGTCGCCAGCCCCAGCTCACCGAGCAGGTGCCGCGCGGGAGCACCGAGCAGGACGCCGTGCCCGGCGGTGTCTTCGTCCGGATCGACCACGAGAGTGTCGATCCCCCGGGCGGCCAGGACGGCCGCGGTCACCGATCCCGCGGGCCCGGCGCCGAGGACGACCACGGTGACCGAGTACCGAGTGGTCACGACCGTCCTGACCAGACTGCTTCGGCCACGTCCGTGACCGAGTCCCGAGCCGGACCTTCCACCGTCCGCGAGAGCGCCGCTTTCGCACGCCCATAGTGGACCGAAGCGAGTTCGCGCGCCGTCTCCAGTCCTCCGTGGTGTGCGACGAGACGCCGCACTTCGGCCAGGTCCGGCGCGCCGAACGAGACCGACAACAGCAACTCGCTCAACTCCCCGGTCGTGTCGGCCCGCAACGCCGCGAGCGTCGGGGCACCGAACAGACCCAGCAGGTGATCGGTCCCGACCGGTTTGTCCGCCCCATCCGACTCCAAGTCCAGGCAGTCGTCGAGGATCTGGAACGCGACACCGAGTTCCTGTCCGAACTCGCCCAGCGCGTTTCGGCAGTCCGCGTCCACGCCGGATTCCATCGCGCCCAGCAGGCAGCAAAGCCGGAAAAGCGCACCGGTCTTGCGACCGACCAGTTCGGTGTAGTCCGCCAACGGAAGCAAGGTGTCGAAGCCGCGTTCGACGTCGAGCAGTTCGCCGTGGGAGAGCTCGGCGACGGTCCGGCTCACCACCAGCGCCACGTCCTCTCCCAGCTCCGCCGCTTCGGTCCCCGCGGCACTGAAGCAGGAAAGACCTGCCAGTACGGCCAGATCCGAGCCGGCGGCGACGTGCACCGCTGTCGTACCGCGGCGTACCGCGGCTCGGTCGATGAGGTCGTCGTGCACCAACGAAGCCAGGTGCAGCAGCTCGACCACCGCTCCCGCCGCGGTGACCCGGTCCGCGTCGGCCGGACCGTACCCCGCGCAAGCGCTCAGCAGCGTCGACCGCAACTGCTTCCCCGGCCGGCTCGCCAGCGTTCCGATCGCGTCGCGGATCGGCGAGGTCATCCCGCCGACGAGCAGGGTGAGCCGGTCACGCACCGCCGTCATCGACGATCCGAGAACTCGTACGGCGAATCCAGGTCCAGGCCCGGGATCGCCGCCAGCAGTTCCCGCACCCGCCGATACACCGCGAGGTCGTTCATCAAGTCCAGCACCTGGGCCCGGTTCATCCCCACGCTCCTGGTCACGACCTCGTCGAAGATCACCCAGGCGGCTTTCTTCTCCGGCAGGCTCACGAGCTCGGGGGACAACCCGGCCATCATCGCGCGGACGTCGTCGACGTGCTCCTGCGTCACGGTCACGGCCGATTCCGGGTCGCCAAGCACGGAGATCGCGAGCGCGCGGTAGGCGTCGTAGTACTGCCGGGCCCGAGCGCGCTCTTCCGTCGTACCCACCGCTGCTTCGACCCTGGCCGCCACGCTGTCCAGGTTCTGGTAGGCGACCTGGATCAACAGGTTCCCGACCGCGCTCTCGGCGAAGAACTCGTCCCGCACGCGATCGAAGTGCCCGTTGTCCTCGCCGAGTGGCAGATCGTAGAAGGTGCCGACGGCGCCGAGCATCCGGCAAGCGACCGAAGGCAGCGGGGTGAGTGTCCTGCCGTTGCCGCCCTCACACGCCACCGCGCCCGAATCGCCCTTGACCGAAAACCGCTGCGCGTAGATCAGGTCGGTGAAGAAGTAGCCGTTCACCCACAGCCTCGCGGTGGTGTCGAGGATGACACTGGAGGTGTACCCCGACGTGCGCCCGACCTTCTCGATGCGACGGCCTTCGACCGCCACCGCGGTGGAGTCCGGGGTCAGCAGTTCGACGTTCAGCTCGGTCAGGACGGTGTCGATCTTGGCCATGAAGGTGCTTCCGTGCACGCTGGAGACGAACGCGAGGCCGACCGCCCGGTGGGTGGGTGAGATCGGCGCCATCAGGTTGCGCGCCACCGTGCCGCTCACCCCGATTCCCGGCTCCAGCTGGGCGATCGCGGCGTCCACGACGTTCGCCACCCCTTTGACCAACGGGATGGACCGTTTGAGCTTCGCGATCACGTTGCCGCTGACGGCGCCGCCGTCGAGGGTGGCGGGCTGCACGATCTCCGCTCCTTCCGGCGCGGCACCGAAATTCGCCAGGACGTGGTTCGCCGACAGCACACAGATCGTGCCGTCGGTCTTATCCCGGACGAGACAGCCCAGGGTGCCGAGTGTGCCGTCGGCGAGGGTGCCGAGACCGGCTCCCTGCAGCGGCGGCCGGAACCGCTCGGTGACCGGTGGGGCGGCGGCGGTCACACCGGAGAAGTGGAACTCACCGGTCTCCAGCACGTCGACGCCGTGCGCCCGCCCGTCCACTTCGACCGTCCGCGGCAGAAGCCGCCTGCTCGATACCAACGCGGGGCGCCGTTTCTTGCGCACCAGCACGACGACGACCGGTTCCCCGGTCAGCTCGCCGTCACGCGTGCGGAACCCCTTGGCGACCCCGACCACGTTGGGATCGTCCTCGCGGGACTCCGCGAGACGGGCCTTGGCCAGGTCCAGTGAAGCCGCCGTCCGTTCGTCCATGAACACGGTCAGCGCACCTCCACCGTCGCGAGCACCGGGTCCTGCCCGTGGACGAGCGTCATCGAACTGACGTAGTCCGTGGTGGCGCCCGTGGCCTTGTAGATGGTGATCGCGCCCTTCGCCGGAGTTTCCGCGGCGATGGTCATCGGGCCGGGGTTCCGCGGTGCCGGAAGTGGCGTTCCTTCCGCGAGTGTCGCCGTGCCGGTCAGGACGTAGTCGATGTTGGTCGGCGGGATCGAGGTCCGAGGGAAGGTCACGGTGATCGGGAACCGCCCGGACAGCCCGCGCGCGTCCGTCACGGCCACCGTCGTGGTGATGACGCCGGCGAACGAGACGTAGTTGGCGGCGCGGGCCATGGCCGTCACCTTCGGCCCTCCGATCGCCTGCACGATCACCGGGCCGAACACGACGGGCTTTCCGTACTCCACGAACACCGGCACACCCGAGATGACGCGGGTCAGGAAGGGCACCGGTGTGGTCGCCGGAACGGACACCATCCAGTTGAGCTCTTTGAAGTCGCTCGCCACCGCGGTACCCGGAATGGCCACCGTGGCAGCGGCGGCCGCGACGGTGCCTTTCATGGCGGCACGCCGGGAAAATGCCGGATTCATCGTGATTCCCCCAAGAATCGCCTCACTGGCCTTCGGCAGACATTAACGACGGAACCATTGCCCCACAAGGTGATCGCGTATTACCGGCGGACTTCATCCGATCATGACAACTTTCGATGTCCGCACCCGACCACGGCCGAACGGACGATTGATCACCACAAGACGCGGTGTTACGTTGCTGTTCAGCGGACCTTCACGCCACGATCGTCCGTCGACTGGGGGGCGGTCGAATGATTCAGCGCAGGACAATTCTGTTCGGTGTTCTCCTCGCCGGTACCTCACTGGCCGGGCTTTCGCGTGCCGCACCGGCACTCGCGCGGTCCATTGTGGACGTTTCGAGCTCTTCCGAAGCGGCGAGGAAACTCGTCCGCCGGCTGGCGGGCAGGGATCCGAGGGACGCGGTGCGCGCGGACGCCTGGGTGGCCTGGGCGGTGGGCGAAGACTGGGCGATCGAAGAATTCCTGGAGAACGGCCTCGCCGCCGCGGAACGACGCGCGGCGGAGACGAATTCGGTTAATTCAGACTTCTGTCGCCGCATTCTGTCGACCTACACCGCCGAGTTCGCCCCCGAAGTCCACGCCGCCGCACAGTGGGCACTCCTGGGCGCGGACTCCGATCGCGCCGCGTTCGTCGCGCAAGGATTCGCCGCGGCCGAAGCGCGTGACAGGCGGGTACGCGAAGAAGACGGCAGCCAGGAACGAGCCATCGTCGAAGAAGATCGCCGCTACATCAGGGAACTCGGCGCCACGGACCCGGGCCCGCAGGTCCGCGCCGCTGCGGCATGGGCACTGCGGCCCGGCTCGACCGATGCCGACCTGGTCGAATTCTTCGCCTATGGCTGGGCCACCGCCGCCCGGCTGGACCTGGAAACCCATCGCCTCCGCGACGCCGAACAGGAAGCCCGCCGCCAGGTGGCCATCCGCCGTTTGATCACCGACGCGCGTGAAGCCGAACAGGCGGCGTTGGAGGCAGCGGAGGACATCGTGGAACAGGCGAGGGCGACGGCCGCGAGCGCGTGGCGCAAGGCGGCGGGGCAGGCGGGGCCCGCCAGGACCGCGTGGACGGACGCCGAGCAGGTCGCGCGGGCGCAGGCCGCGAACTGGCGCGCGGTGGCCGAAGCGGCGGCGAACGCGACCGGCCCCAACTGGAAGGCCATCGCCGCGACAGCGGGTGACACCGCCACCGAATGGTCCGCGGAGCAGGGCTGGGCCGACGGTCAGACCCGCTTCTGGGCGGACCTGCTCCAGCAGGCCCTCGACGGCGAGACGCGGATGACGTCCCCCCGCACCTGAACCACCGCACCGATCCGATCCTCTCCCGCACTCCGACTTTCCGGAGGTTCCGCATGCTGCGGACGTTCGCGTACCGGGCACTCCTGCTCCTGCTCGTCCTCACCGTCACCGTGGCGGGGACGTCGACACCCGCTCTCGCCGCGGTGGCCGCAGATCCGCCACCCGCCGACCGTCCGATCCCGGCGAAGGACTATCCGGGCTGGGACGGCGAAAGCGGGCTCGGTGAGCCCGTCGATCCCCGATATTGGAAGCTCGTCTCCGATATCGCCCAGTACTCCGAAGAGCCCGAAGTCCGCGAAGCAGCAGAGGCCGCGCTGGCGCTCGGGACGGACGACGCGCTCTTCGAGTTCTTCCACGTCGGTGAACCGGACGCGCAGGCACGCGCGCAGGCACGCCGGGACGAGACCGCGAGGGTGAACCGTGAGAAGGTCCTCGACCTGCGAGGTACCGGCGGGCCGATCTTCAACGCCGAAGTGGAACGGGTCCTCGCCGGTTCGGACTCCGACCGCGCGGCCTTCCTCGACTACGGCAAGACGATCGCCGCCGACCAGGACGAGCGTGCCCGGCAAGCCACCCAGGCCAGGGCCGACGAGCTCCGCACCCGGGTGACGGTTCTGGTCCGGGTCGCCGGACCGGAGGTACAGCGCGCCGCCCAATCCGCGCTCGACGCCGGGGACGCGGCGATCGCGGCCTTCCTCAACGGCGGCTACCTCGAAGCGGCGAAACGGGACGCCGCCGCGAACGAGCAGCACCTGAAGGAGCTCGAAGAGCGGACCAAAGCCGCCGAACAGGCCAGTGATCTGGCGAAGCGCGCGGCCAGGGCATCACAGGCGAGACGGAATCTCGTCGTCGCGCACGGCCGGGGCGTCCGGTCACTCCAGCGGGCGGCCAACGCGATGACTTCGGCGGCGACGGCGGGCCGTCAGGCCGCGCAGATCCTCGCGGCCAACAACGCGAGCGGGAACCACTCCCCCGGATCGTTCAGCCTGGTGAAGCAGGAAGCGGCCCGGCAGTTCGACTTCGCGCAACAGGCCACCGGCGAAGCACGGGCCGCGGCCGTCGCGGCGACCGCGGAAGCGGACATCCTTGTCGAGACTGGCCTCCCCTATGGCGCCGACTGGGCGAAAATGGCTCAGGGCATGGCTTCCGCGGCCCAAGCCGCGGTGTCGGCGATCGAGACCGTGCGGCACACCATCGACGCGACCATGGCCACCGACGCCGCGATCGGCGATCAGGCGAAGGCCACGGCCCGCGCGGAAGAGGCCCGCCGCTGGCGTCTGCTAGCCGAAGAGAACGCTCGCGCCGCCGCGTCACTGTCGGCCGCGGCGAAGGATCAGGTGAAGGCGGCCGAAGACGCGGCCGTCCGGGCGAGAGCGGCCCTCGACGATTCCATTCGCGCGGTCGAGGCCGCGTGGGCGGGCGAATGGGAGACCCAGGCCACCCTCGAAACCGCCAAACGCGAACGGGACAAGGCCAAGGCGTCCAGGCAGACCGCCGAACTGGAGCGTGACAAGGCCGCGAGCTATCGCCGGGACGCGGACGAAGCGGCGGCCGACGCGCGGGAACAGCGAGGACGTGCGGAAGCCTTCCAGCGAGCCGCCACCGACGCGCGGCACCGAGCCGAGACCCAAGAAGGCATCGCCCGCGGCTGCGAGAGGACCGCCGAAGGAGAAGAGCGGAAGGCCGTGATCGCCCGGGATCGAGCCTGGGCCGCCAAACGCGATGCCAATACGGCCGAGGCGCGGGCACAGGCGCTGGAAGCGTCCGCCGCGGCCGCACGCGGCACTGCGCAGGAGGCACCGGCCTGGGCCGCGGCTCAGGAAGCCAGACGAGACGCCGACGACGCGGCGAGTGCGGCCGACGCGGCCCAAGGCGCGGCGAACTTGGCCACGGCGGCCGCGGCACGCGCCAGGGAAGCGGCGACCAAGGCGACCGCCGCCGCGGCCGCGTCCCGTGCGGCGGCGGAAGAAGCGGCCGAACACGCCGCCAACGCCGATCTCGCGGCGTCGCAGACCGAGGCGACCGCCGCGGGCGTGCACAACTCGGCGATGCAGGCGAACGCCGCGGCCGCCACCGCGACCTCGGCCGAGGTCCAGGCGGCGGCGAACGCGCGGACCGCGGGCGCGCAGGCCGCAGAGGCGGTGGAACGGGCCCGGGTCGCGGCCATCAGCGCGGTGAACGCCCAAAGGAACGCCGACGAAGCCCAAGGCGAAGCCGATTCAGCGGCGACGCAGGCGGGATTGGCGAGCCGGGCCTCGGTGGCCGCACGGGCTTCGGCGGCGGCGATCACCGATCCGGCGAACACCGCGATCATCGTGGTCGCCCCGTTCACCGGCACCGATCTGGACGCCGACTTCGTGACCGAGGTGGCCCGGCAGTCCCAAGCCGTCGGGGAGGAGCAATCGCGGGCCGCGGAAGCCAGGGCGGCCGAGGCGCAGACCGCCGCCACCCAGGCACAGCAAGCGGCGGATCAGGCGGCCGCCGACGCGAAGGCGGCGTTCCAGGCATCGGCGGACGCCGCGAAGTCGGCCCACGAGACCGCGGTCTCGGCGGCGAAGGCACAACGCGCGGCCCAAGCCGCGCACGGTTGGGCGAGCAGTGCCCGGTCGAACGCGAGCCAGGCGAATTCCGCCGATGCCCGCGCGCACGCCAACGCCGTCGAAGCGAGGAACGCCGCGAACGAAGCCTCGCAGGACGCGGCTATCGCCGGGCTGGCCGCCGACACCGCGGAAGGGCACGCCGAGGCGGCCCGGGGTGCCGCCTCCCAAGCCGAGGCGGACGCGACCAAGGCCAGGGCGGCAGCGGAAAAAGCCCGCATCGACGCTCGAGCCGCCGCGGACGCGGCGGAACGCGCCAGGATCCACGCGCAGAACACCTCG
Organism: Amycolatopsis sp. lyj-84; assembly: GCF_046549075.1. Lineage (NCBI taxonomy): Bacteria > Bacillati > Actinomycetota > Actinomycetes > Pseudonocardiales > Pseudonocardiaceae > Amycolatopsis > Amycolatopsis sp. lyj-84. The sequence goes on along the minus strand of NZ_JAJPWO010000007.1, from coordinate 184,898 downwards.
GCCGCCGCGACCAGGGCCCGGGAGGCGGCAGCGGACGCGCAACACGCGGTGGAACAGTCCGAAGCGGCCGATCGCCAGCGCGAGGCGGAACGCCGCCAGACCGAAGCCATGGTACTCGCGGGCTGTCTGCCGGGGCTCACGGTCGAGGACATCGACGACCTGATGGGTGACGACCAGAGCGCCGCCGCTCTCGGCGAGTACCGCGCCGCCCAGCAGGGCTGCATGAACGGTGACGACGTCACCAGCTTCCTGTTCGAGGTCGGTGGCGAAGTCCTGCTCGAGTTCATCGGGATCCCCGACCTCAAGCGCTGTTTCGGTTCGGGCAACATCGAAGCCTGCCTCTGGACCGTCGTGAACGTCGTCGGCCTGGTGCTGCCCTTCATCAAGGGCAAGGCGATCATCAAGGCCGTCGGCGCGGTGGTCGTGAACATCGGCAAGTACCTCGCCAAGTCCGAACTGATCCGCAAGATCGGCGCCAAGGTGCTGAGCGTGCTCGACAAGATCCGCCGGGTCTGCCGGGCGACCAGCCGGGTCGCACAACGGAACGGCGCGGGCGCCGCCGGGTTCGTCTCCACCTCGGACGTATCCGCCGCCGCGTCGAGCGTGTTCTGCTTCCCACTCAAGAACCTGCGTCCCGAAGACCTGGCGGACGAACTCCTGATCGCCAGGCTGCTCAACGTCGCCCCGGTCGCGGTCGGCACTGCCGACTTCCTGGCGCTGGTCAGGGACCACAGTCAGCTGAAGTGGGCGGTCCTGACCGACGGCAGACTCGTCGTGATCCCGAAGTACGTCCAGGACACCGAAATCAAGCACCCTGTGCTCAGCGGCGGCGCCGATGTCCGATCCGTCGGTGAGATGACGGTCCACTACAACGGTACGACCCTGATCATCTCCGACTTCAACCTCCACAGCGGTCACTACGATCCGCCGCGGAGCGGTTCCCGGTACCGGGGCTACTACCAAATCGGCAAGGAAGCCTTCGAAGCGTTGGGGTACTTCATCCCATGAGCGAAAACCAGACGGTACTACCGACGTTCTCGGAGGCCAGGTGGATGACCTTCGAGGAGCTGACCGACAGGCTGTCGGCCGTCGATCCCGCGCGGCTGGCGAGGGCGAATCCGATCGATCTGCTGGAGGCGCCCTGGGCGTTGATCGACGAGGACTTCCGGGGCGGGTTCATCAAGCATTGCCGGGAACTCACCGACGATCGGTTGCGGCACTGCGCCGGGATCGCCGAGACGTTCTTTTCCTGGCTAGTGCCCTACGGCGGCTACAGCAGGCAATCCGCGACGGCGAACAGGTTCCATCTGTCCGCCACGCTGATCCTCGCCGTCGGCCCCAGGACGGACATCGCTCTCCTCGACCCGATTCGACTCCTCCATGAGCTCCTGCACGACTCGCCGTCCGTCGAAACGGCACGCGAACTCCTGGGGGGTCCGTCTCCAGGACCTGAAGCCCGCGCGATCGTCGGACGGCTGAGCCTGCTCGAGCAGGTCCGGCGGATCGACCACCTCTTGCCCCCGTCCGCGGAGAAGGAGCGCTACGAACAATGGAAAACGCTGTGAGAGTCCGGAGGCCCGTCAGCGCGCGGACGGCTCTCGTCGTCGCGGCCATCGGCGTGGCCGCCGTCCTGACGGCCCCGGCTGGGATCGCCGAGGCCGCACCGGTGACGACGACGGCGGGACAGGCGGTCACTCCGCCGGTCTCCTCCGAATCGGAGAAGCTGCGCGCGGCCCGCACGCTCGGGATCGTGCCGACCGACGCGATGATGGCCCTCGGTGAACGCGAGTTCGTGATCGCGCTCTGGCGTGCCTCCACCGGCACCGAAGTGCGCGCGTCAGCGGAACTCGCCTTCGCCGGAACCGTTCTGGCCTGTACCGAGTGGATCAAGAACGGTGTGCTCGCGGCGAACACCAGGGACCAGGAGCAGCGGTTGCGGGACACCGACGCGGCACGGGTCGCCAGGGAGGCCAAGGAGGCCGCCGCCCTCATCCTCGGCATCCCGCCCGACGAAGAGCTCTTCGTGCGCAACGATCGCGATTTCATCCACGTGATCACCCAGCGGGCGACCGGCCCGAAGGTGAAGGCCGCCGCCCTGGTGGCTTTCGGCGCGCCCGCGCCCGCGCAGAAGGAGTTCATCGCCAACGGGATCCGGCTGGCGCACGCACAGGACCAGCAAGACGCCATCGACGCCGACGCTCAGGCGGATGAGGCGAAACGGATCCGGCTGGCCGCCGAAGCCGCGCGAGGCCGGGCGGTCTCCGTGGTGAAGGTGCCGCCGACGCCTGCCATCGTGACCCTGCCGGACGACGACGTCCTCCGCGTGATCGCCGACAACGCGCGTCCGGACAGCCAGATCGAGACCGCGGCCGTCAAGGCGTTGCGCAGCCGGGACCGGGCGGACTGGAAACGGTTCATCGATGCCGGCGTCTACGACGCGAACCGGCGCGACATCGACGCGGTCCTCGCGCAGAAGGCCCAGGCCGACCGCGCGCTCGTGGAACAGATCAGGACAGAGGCCGTCCGGTCGGGCATCCAGCCGAGACTCGCCCATGCCGCGGCGACGGCCTTGGCCGGCGGAGTCGACGACGTCCTCGCCTTCCTCGACCAGGGCCGGTTCGACGCATCGACGCAGTCGTTCAGCCGGTCCGCGCTCAACGGGAACATCGCGGGGCAGTACCTGCGGGACACCACGTCCGGTGTGGTGGTCAGCCCCGGTGCGGCGGAACCCGCCGCGGGTGACGGGATCGACGCCACCTGGCGGATCATCCCCGGCCTGGCCGACCCGGAATGCCGGTCGCTCGAATCGGTGACCAAGCCCAACCACTACCTGGCGCGCTACTACGACGGGACGAAGATCCAGATCGGTGTGCGACCGGCGAGCGGGACCGTCGAATACGACTGGAACGCCACCTGGTGCGTCGACAACATCCTTCCCGGCGCCGGGGTGACCCTGCGCGGTGGCGCGGACTTCCTGACCAGGCAGGCCGACGGCAGGGCCGGGGTGGGATCCGAGTTCTACTGGTGGGTCACCGATCCGGAGCCGGACTCCACCGAGATCACGGTGAACTGGCTCAACAAGTATCTACCGGACTACGACCCGTACACCGAACTCATGGTCTCGCCCGTCCGGGAGGAGCAGATCGACGCGGGGGTGCGGTACCGCGACTTCCAGCGCCGCGGAGCACCTTCGTACTGGGCGTTCCGGTCCTACTGGACCAGGGCGACCGGTGTGCACACCCTGACCGTCGGACGTGGGACCGCTTGTCCCGCAACGGAAATCCTCGCGACCTACCTCTTGCTCGGTGGGCACGCCGAACTGGGCGCCCCGTCCACCGACGACGCCTGCACCGCGGACAAACTGGGGCGGTTCGCACATTTCGCGGGCGGGGCTTCGATCTATTCGATCGACCGGGCGGGCACCCACGTCGTCCGCGGCGCGATCCGGGCGAAGTGGCAGTCGATCGGCTCGGAGAAATCCGCGCTGGGCTACCCGACCGGTGACGAAACCGCCATCCCCGGCGGGCGCCGGAGCACGTTCGAGCATGGCCGAATCGACTACGACACCGCCACGCAGATCGCCACCGTCCACCTCGCGACGAGCTGACAGGAAACTCCACAATGGACGCAAGAAGAACGCTCGCCTTGTGCGGCCTCGTGCCCGCCGCCGTACTGGCCCTGCTCGCCGGGGTCACCCCGGCGGTGGCCGAACCGGTCGTGACGGCCGCTGTCACGACCGATCCACCCCGGCCCGCCACTCAGGACGACAAGGTCCGCGCCGCACAGGAGATCGGTGTCGTCGCTTCTCCGGAGCTGCTCATCCTGACCGACCGGAACTTCGTCTTCGCGCTGTGGCAACGCGCGTCCGGTACCGAAGTCCGGGCGTCGGCCGAACTCGCCTACGCCGGCGTGGAATCGGAATGGACACAGTGGATCAAAACCGGCGTCCGCGAGGCGAACGCCCGGGACCAGGCGCACAAGCTGCAAAGCGACGCGGCGGCGAGGGCCGCACGTGAGAACAAGGACCGCGCCGCACGTGTCAACGGGATCGTCGCCCCGGTCGAACTGCTCATCCAGAGCGACAAGGACTTCGTCTTCGCCATGTGGCAGCAAGCCTCGGGCCCACTGCTCAAGGAAGCGGCGCTGGCGGCGTACAACGGTTCACCCGCCGACCTGAAGGCCTTCATCCTCACCGGCATCTTCGCCGCCCGTGAAGCGGACCAGAAGGCGATTGTCGACGCCGACCAGCAGGCCGACGCCGAGGAGAAGGCCAGGCGCAACGCCCGGGACGCCCGGATCCGGGCGGCGGCGGTCGTGGCGCTCGTCGCCACCGAAGGCCACCTGGTCGAACCCGACGTCAACTTCGTCATGGACCTGTGGGACCGGGCCAAGCCGAGCAGCGAGGTCCGCGCCGCGGCCGAACGGGCGCTGCGCAGCCCGAATCCCGCCGACCTGGTCGCCTACATCGGCACCGGGATCCACCAGGCGAATTTCAAGGACTGGCAGGCATGGCTCAAGAAGAAGGGCGAGGCCGACCGGCGTCTCGCCTTCGAGCTCAAGACCAGGGCCGACCAGAGCCGGGTGCATCCGGCTCTGGTGACAGCGGCGAACGCGGCACTCGCGGGGACCTACGACGACGTCGAACTGTTCCTTCGCGTCGGGCAATACGAGGACGCCGTGCTGACGCAGTCCCTGCGGTTCTCGGGCGACCGGTATCTGCGCGGTTCCGGTGACGCCGTGGTGGCCGCGGGGGCCTCCGGCGGCGACGGCGCCGACGCGACGTGGCGGGTCGTACCCGGCAAAGCCGATGTGAACTGCCATTCGTTCGAATCAGTCCGGTTCCCGGAACACTATCTGCGCCAGTCCGGGCAGCGGGTGGTCATCGCGCCGTCCGACGGGACCGACCAGTTTCGTTCCGACGCGACATGGTGCACGAAGGCGGGAACCACCGGGACCACCGCCACGCTGGAGTCGTTCACGCTGCGCGGCAGGTACCTGCGACAGTTCCAGAACCAGGTCTGGGCGGCGAACGGGAGCGGGCAGCAGCCGCACGACACGGCCACCGGGTACGCCACCGACATCGTCTGGCAGGCGAGCGCTCCTTACCCGGGGTCGTGAACGCTAAGACCCGCTCGGCGTCCACTGGGGACTGCGACGCGGCACCGGGAGCACCTCCGGGATCGCGTGGTCGGTAGCCGGATGGGAGGCCTGGCCGACCCCCGCCCGCAGCGCGAGTTCCATTTCGAACCGCGCCCCCGGGTCCCGCAGATGCGCGCCGAAGGTCGCCTGCAGCTGCCGCATGCGGTACCGGACGGTCTGCGGGTGGACCTGGAGGCGTTCGGCGATGTCGACGACGTTGCCCTGGCTGTCGAGCCAGGCGCGAAGGGTTTCGAGCAGTCGTTCCTGCTGCTTTCCGGTCATCTCGGCGAGCGGGGCGAACAGCCGGTCGCGCAGCTGGCAGGTCAGCGCGGCGTCGGCGTTCACGAGCAGGGTGGCGAGGTGTTCTTCGGCGCGGATCACGCGGCGGGCCTGGATGATCCCGCGTTCGGAGAGGTGCAGCGCGTCGCGGGCCCAGCGCAGGGAATCGGCCACGGAGTCCAGCGGACGGCACGGGCCGATCGACAGCCGGTAGTCCGGCAGCGCGGCCTGCAGGGTGGCCAGCCGGGCGCCGGAGATCTCACCGGGGACCAGCAGGCGCGGCTCGGCGCAGTCGAGTTCGGCCAGGACGTCCGAATCCACCGCGTTGTGCCGCCGCGGTCTGACGGTGTCGTCGATCGGGAGCAGCACCACCGGCGTCGCGCGTTCGGGCACCGTCCAGCCGGTCAGCTGCGCGAGTTCCGCGATCGCCTTCGACGGCGCGGGCGGGGTTTCCAGCACCAGGTGCAGCAGTTTCCGGCGCCAGGTGTCCAAGGCGCCCGCGGTGCGCGCCTTCGCTTCGAGGTAGCCGTCCAGCGCGACGGACGCGAGTTCGTCCATGAACGCGAGCATGGCGTCGGCCAGTTGCGACATCACCGCAGACGAGAGCCCGCTGCGGCGGCCGACGCGCATGATGCGCCGCCAGGAGACGCGCGCGCCGACCCGGTAGGCCGACTGGAGGGTGTCGAGGCTACGGCCTTCCCGCATCTCGTTCTGCCCGAGCCGGTGGTGGACCTCGTGCGACTGTTCTTTGGAGACGGTGGGATCGGCGATCTGGGCGACGAACAGCGTGATCGCGTACTCGACGCCCGCGCGGATCGACTTGCCGTAGGGCCCGTCGAGCGGGCGCGCGTACGCGGGGATGGTCGCCCGGATCTCGTCGACGATCTCGTTGGCGAGACTGCCCAGCTCCGGCCGCAAAATGTCGGCGAGCTTGCGCGGCAAGGCTGCGGGATGCGGCGCAGCGTGTTCGATTCCGCGCTCCAACGTCATCGCAGCTCCTTTGCTCCGCCCAGCGTCCGGCACCCCACAATCGTCGTGGGGTGACAACGAACACATCGCAAACTCGCTCGTGAATGTGTCACCTTCCGCAGAAGAAACCGATTTCTTGTCACCGTTGTGACAAAATCACGGGTCGCCCCTGAATTTTGATGACAAGTGCCCGGCAAACGCCTCGCGTGGTACGTACGAACGGCCGAAGGTGAGGTTGCCGTGACGGAGCGTCACCGCGCGGGAGTGAGCAATTCCCCGAGTGCTTCGAGCACGGGTTCGAGCACGCGCACCTCGGTGCCCACGCATTCGGTGATTCCCGCGCCGACGACCTCGAAGTCGCTCAGCCCGCGAAGCATCGCCACCAGACGCTCGATCGTCAAGCCACCCGGCTCCGGGTAGTTCAGGCCGTCGAACTCCCCCGGGTCGAGCACGTCGAGGTCGAGATGGACGTACACCTTGTCCGCGCCGGCCAGCCCGGCGGCGAGGTCGGCGGATTCGACGACGAGCCCGCGATCGACCACGGCCCGCTCGGCGTCGTCGAAGACCCGGGTTCCGGCGAGCACGACGCGGCCGGGTTCGACCGGCGGGTTCGCGGCGAAGTCCGGGTCGCCCTCGCCGAGCAGCGAGCGCAGCACCATGCCGTGGAACGCGCCCGACGGCGACGTCTCCGCGGTGTTGAGATCCGCGTGCGCGTCGAACCAGGCGACGCCGAGGCCGGGGCCGAAGCGGTAGCGCGCGACCCCGATCGGGACGAGTTCGACACCGCAGTCACCGCCGATGGTGAGCACCGGCCCGCCCGGTGCCTCCAGCGCGGCGAGTTGCGCGGCACGGTTCTCCCCGATGAGGACCTCGCGGTTGGCGACGCCGTCGACGACCGGCGAGGTCTCGCGGGTCTGCCGGATGTGGTGCACCGGCACGCCCAGCACGTGACCGGCCAGCTCGGCGAGCGCGACGCAGCCTTCGGGCAACTCCGGCGCACGCTTGGTCAGCGCGCCTTGAAACTGGGGTACGGCGTTGATCAGCACCGGACCACGTTAGTGGCTGAAGGGGCCTTTCACCGCATAAGACGCGACGAAGGGGCCCTTCACCGCGTCGCATGCGGTGAAGGGCCCCTTCAGCTCACGTCAGTCACTCCAGGACGAGCAGCAGGTCTCCGCCTTCGACCTGCTGGACGGCGTTGATCGCGCGCCGCGACACCTTGCCGCCGGCCGACGCGGTGATCGACGCCTCCATCTTCATCGCCTCGATGGTCGCGACCGTCGCACCGGCTTCGACCTCGTCGCCCTCGGACACCTGCAGCGTGACGACGCCCGCGAACGGCGCGGCGATCTGCTTCGGGTCGCCCTTGTCGGCCTTCTCCGTCGCCGGGATGTCCGACGCGATCGAGGTGTCGCGGACCTGGATCGGGCGCAGCTGGCCGTTGAGCGTCGACATCACCGTGCGCAGACCGCGCTCGTCGGCCTCGCCGATGGCCTCCAGCTCGATCAGCAGCCGGACACCCTGCTCCAGGTCGACCGAGTACTCCTCGCCCGGGCGCAGCCCGTAGAAGAAGTCCTTGGACGGCAGGACCGAAGTGTCGCCGTACTGCTCGCGGTGCGCCTCGAAGTCCTTCGTGGGCCCGGGGAACAGCAGCCGGTTCAGCGTCTGGCGCCGGTTCTCGGCCAGCCCCTTGCGGTCCTCTTCGGACAGTTCCTGCACCGGCTTCGGCTTCGCGCGGCCTTCGAGGGCCTTGGTGCGGAACGGCTCCGGCCAGCCGCCGGGCGGGTCGCCCAGCTCGCCGCGCAGGAAGCCGATCACCGAGTCGGGGATGTCGAACTTGTTCGGCTCCGCCTCGAAGTCCTCCGGCGAGACACCGGCGCCGACGAGGTGCAGCGCGAGGTCACCGACCACTTTGGACGAAGGCGTGACCTTCACCAGGTGCCCGAGGATCCGGTCCGCGGCCGCGTACATCGCCTCGATGTCCTCGAACCGCTCGCCGAGGCCGAGCGCGATCGCCTGCGTGCGCAGGTTCGACAGCTGCCCGCCGGGGATCTCGTGGTGGTACACGCGCCCGGTCGGCGAAGCGAGACCGGCCTCGAACGGCGCGTAGATCTTGCGCACGCTCTCCCAGTACGGCTCCAGATCGCCGATGGCCTGCAGGTCCAGCCCGGTCGGCCGGTCCGAGTGGTCGGTGGCGGCGACCAGCGCGGAAAGCGACGGCTGCGAGGTCGTGCCCGCCATGGACGCGACGGCACCGTCGACCGCGTCCGCGCCCGCCTGGATCGCGGCCAGGTACGTGGCCAGCTGCCCACCCGCGGTGTCGTGCGTGTGGATGTGCACCGGGAGGTCGAACTCCTTGCGCAGCGCGGTCACCAGCCGCACCGCCGCCGGCGCCCGCAGCAGGCCCGCCATGTCCTTGATGGCCAGGACGTGCGCCCCCGCGCCGACGATCTGCTCCGCCAGCTTGAGGTAGTAGTCCAGTGTGTACAGCTTCTCGGCCGGGTTCGACAGATCCGAGGTGTAGCAGAGCGCCACCTCGGCGACCGCGGATCCGGTCTCGCGCACGGCTTCGATCGCCGGGCGCATCTGCTCGACGTCGTTGAGCGCGTCGAAGATCCGGAAGATGTCGATCCCGGTCGCCGTCGCCTCCTCGACGAAGGCGTTGGTCACCTCGGTGGGATACGGCGTGTAGCCGACGGTGTTGCGGCCGCGCAGCAACATCTGCAGGCAGATGTTCGGCACCGCCGCCCGCAGCTTCGCCAGCCGCTCCCAGGGATCCTCGGCGAGGAACCGCAACGCGACGTCGTAGGTCGCGCCGCCCCAGCACTCCAGCGAGAGCAGCTGCGGCGTGGTCCGCGCGACGACCGGCGCGACGGCGAGCAGGTCCTTCGTCCGCACGCGGGTGGCGAGCAGCGATTGGTGCGCGTCGCGGAAGGTGGTATCGGTGACGCCGATGGTCGGCGACTCCCGCAGCCAGCGCGCGAAACCGTCCGGGCCGAGTTCGTCGAGCTTCTGCTTCGAGCCGGGCGCGGGTTCGAGGTCCTTGGCCAGCTTGGGCAGCTTGACCTGCGGTTCGAGGGTGCGCGGACGCTCGCCGTGCGGCTTGTTGACCGTCTTGTCGGCGAGGTAGGTCAGCAGCCTGGTCCCGCGGTCGGCCGAGTGGCGCGCGGTGAGCAGATGCGGGCGCTCCTCGATGAACGACGTCGTGACGCGGCCTTCGCGGAAGTCAGGATCGTCGAGGACGGCCTGCAGGAACGGGATGTTCGTGGCCACGCCGCGGATCCGGAACTCGGCGACGGCGCGCCGCGCGCGGCCGACGGCGGTCGTGAAGTCGCGGCCGCGGCAGGTGAGCTTCACCAGCAGCGAGTCGAAGTGCGCGCTGATCTCGGTGCCGGAGAACGCGGTCCCGCCGTCGAGGCGGATGCCGGAACCGCCGGGCGAGCGGTACGCGCTGATCATCCCGGTGTCCGGACGGAAGCCGTTGGCGGGATCCTCGGTGGTGATGCGGCACTGCAGGGCCGCGCCGCGCAGGTACACCTTGTCCTGCGAGAGACCGAGGTCGTCGAGGGTCTCGCCGGAGGCGATGCGCAGCTGCGACTGGACGAGGTCGACGTCGGTGACCTCCTCGGTCACCGTGTGCTCGACCTGGATCCGCGGGTTCATCTCGATGAAGACGTGGTTGCCGTCCTTGTCGAGCAGGAACTCGACGGTACCGGCGTTGCGGTAGCCGATCTGGCGAGCGAACTTGACCGCGTCGGCGCAGATCCGGTCCCGCAGTTCGGACGGCAGGTTCGGCGCGGGGGCCAGCTCGATGACCTTCTGGTGCCGCCGCTGGACCGAACAGTCGCGCTCGTAGAGGTGGATCACGTTGCCCTCGCCGTCGGCGAGGATCTGGACCTCGATGTGGCGCGGCTCGACGACGGCCTTCTCGATGAACACCGTCGGGTCGCCGAAGGCCGACTCGGCCTCGCGCGCGGCGGCCTCGATGGACTCGCGCAGCTGTGCGGGTTCCAGGACGCGGCGCATCCCGCGCCCGCCACCGCCGGCGACGGCCTTCACGAAGACCGGGAAGCCGATCTCCTCGGCCGCGGCGATCAGCGCGTCGATGTCGGAGGACGGTTCGGAGGAGCCCAGCACCGGCACCCCGGCCTCGCGCGCGGCCTTGACCGCGCGGGCCTTGTTCCCGGTCAGCTCGAGGATGTCCGCGCTCGGCCCGACGAAGGTGATGCCTTCGTCCTCGCACGCGCGCGCGAGGTCCGGGTTCTCGGAGAGGAAGCCGTAGCCGGGGTAAACGGCGTCTGCGCCCGCCTTCTTGGCGGCCGCCACGATTTCCTCGACCGACAGATAGGCCCGCACCGGATGACCGGGTTCGCCGATCTCATAGGCCTCGTCGGCCTTCAGCCGGTGGAGCGAATTGCGGTCTTCGTGCGGGAACACAGCCACCGTGCCCGCGCCGAGCTCGAATCCGGCGCGGAACGCGCGGATGGCGATCTCACCCCGGTTGGCGACCAGTACCTTGCGGAACATGCCGGTCCTTCCCATCATCGGATCGGTAGGTGAGGCACGTTACCTGCCGTTCCCGCAGGGCGGGAGTTGTCGCCCAGGTGATGGACGTCATCCCTGCTTGAGTTGCGCCCCCGGACTCTGCAGCAACCGGTTCGCGGTGCCCGCGTGGACACCGGTCAGGACGTCCACCGAAGCGAGGTCCACGAGTGCCTTCGCGACGTCCGCCGCGGAGACGGCGGGATGCAGGGACCGGTACAGCGCGGCCACCCCGGCGACATGGGCGGCGGCCGACGATGTGCCGCTGAGCACCCGGCCGCCGCTTCCCCCTGCGTTGGGTCCCGGCACGTCGACGCCGGGAGCGAACAGGTCGACGACCTCGCCGTAGTTGGAGGTGGATCCGACCTGGTCACTGGCGTCGGTCGAGCCGACGGTGAGCGCCTCGGTCACCCTGCCGGGTGAGAACTGCCCCGCGTCGGTGGCCTCGCCGCCCGCCGGAAGGGCGACCGGGACGACCGCCGCGAGCGCGCGGACGGCGGTGTCGAGCTGGTCGTTGGGCGTGCCGCCGATGCCGAGGACGGCGACCGCGGGCTGTTTCGCGTTCTGCGTCACCCAGTCGATACCCGCGATGATCTTGTCGGTCGACCCGCCGCCCTGCGCGTCGATCACCCGGACCGGGACGATCTGCGCGGCCTTCGCGACGCCGAAGGTCCTCGACGCGGCGACCCCGGCCAGGTACGTCCCGTGACCGTTGGTGTCGGAGGTGTCCGTGCCGCCGTTGAGGAAGTCCTTACCGGGCTTCACCCGGCCGCCGAAATCCGGATGGGCGGCGTCGACCCCGCTGTCGATCACGTAGACCGTGACGTCCTTGGCGTCGGTCTCGTAGTGATAGAGCTGGTCGAGGCCCGTTCGCTGGTCGATCCGGTCCAGCCCCCAGTTCGGCGGGTTCTGCTGGACTTCCGTCGCGGAGGCGGGCTGCGCCACGAGCACCACGAGGGCGAGCGCGGCCATGACCCTTACCAGTCGAATGATCATTCCTCGGGCCTACGCCTGTCACCCGCGGGTGGCAACCTCAACCTCCGGTCGTCACCCGATCGGTTGGGGCTGGTCGGAGGTGGCCGCTGACCGTCGATTCCGGGAGGCAGACCAGCGCGTCGAAGGCGCTGACGACGTCGACGGCGTTGAACATGTGCGCGTGACGGATGCTCTGGGGTCCCTCGGTTCCGCGCCGGGCGCGAAGGTCCACCAGCCCGGGCCCCTCGGCTTCGACGCTGCCGTCCGCGGGCACGTCGAGTTCTTGGCGGTACACGGTGAAACCGAGCCGTGCGGCCGGATCCGGCTTGAGGCCGGTGGTCTCGCCCCCGACCGCGGTGAGCGCCAGCGCGAAGTAGTCGTCGCCGAACTCGGCGGCCAGATGTGTTCCGGCCGAGGGTGACGTGAGCCCGGGGAACGGTGCGAAAGGCACGCGCTGAAGGTGTCCGTTGTGGAGCATCACGACGATCTTCGTGTCGTCACCGTGCAGCCGCCGGATCAGGCGGACGGTCTCGGCCAGATACGCGTCCCGCGAACCGCTCTGCAGGGCGGGCGCGTCACCGGACATCATCGCGGCCACCTCGGCGAGGTAGGTGTCGAGGCGCAGCGCGCCTTCGGCATGGTGTTCCGCGACGGCTTGCGCCTCGGTGTTCCCGTACACCGGGCGCAACGAGGTGAGATGTGCTTTGAGCCTGGTGAGCGCCGCCGTGGCCTTGTCCCGCGCGGCGGCGTCGAAGGCGGCGTACTTGGCGGGCGATTCCGCGCTGCTGACCGACGCGTACCCCTTGGTCGCCTCGATCGCCACGTCGACAAGGCTCACGGCCGCTTCGTCCACAGTGGACAGGTAGGCGCGGACCGCGTCGAGCGACGGTACGGGCGAGCCCGCGGAACTCGGCACGTCGAGGCCGAAGTAGCGAACGTCACCGCGCTCGCGGAGCCAGGTCAGCATTTCGTGCGCCTCGGGCGACTCGCCGAGCGAGAAGGTGAAGCCGTCGCGGCCGATGTCGGCGACGTCTCCGGGGGCGCCTTTCAGCCAGTCGTCGACGAGCTTCCCCTCGGCGAAGCCGGACTCGAAACCGACCACGCGGAAGCCGTGGTGCTCGACGAGGTGCTGGAGCAAACGCTTGCGCAAGTCCCCGAACTCGTGAAGATGGTGGTTGTTCTCGCCGATGGCGACGATCTTCGCGTCCCCGATGAGTTCGGCGATCTTCGCTGGGTCTGACATACTGACCAGACTAACGCAACAGGAGTAGCAATTGGCAACCTCCGGTACCCAGCGGCCGGGCGGCCGGACCGAGCGCACCCGCCAGGCCGTGCTGCACGCCACCCTCGACCTGCTGGCCGAACGCGGGTTCAGCGAGCTGACCGTGGACGCGGTCGCGGAACGGTCCGGAGTGCACAAGACGACGGTGTACCGGCGCTGGTCCTCATCGGACGGCCTCGTCGCGGCCGCGCTGCAGATGGGCGCAGAGGACGACTGGAAGGCGCCCGACACCGGGTCCCTCGAGGACGATCTGCACGCAGTGGCGGCGGAGGTCGTGCGGTACTTCACCGAACCGGCGCTGAAGGAGTTGCCGACGGCGTCGGTACTGGCGGCGTTCCAGTCGCCGCAGGCCGCCGAGGCGCTGCACGACTTCTATCGGGACCGGCATGTCCGGATGGCGCCGATCGCGGAGCGGGCCGTCGCGCGGGGCGAGGTTCCGCCCGGCACGGACGGCGACGAACTGGTGCGGGCGGTGTGCGGGCCGATGTTCTACCGGCTGTTCCTGTCTCGGGAAGGCGTCACGGTGGCGGACGCGCGGGTGACGGCGCGAGCGGTCGCCCTTGCCGCACGGGAAGGCGCCTTCGTCCCGAGCTCGCATGGGTCGTAAGAACTTTTGGCCACTCGCCCGCCCGGCAGCGGTGGTCGCCTGAAGTACGTGAAGGCCCCCTTCACTGCGTCTAGCGCCAGGGTTCCGGCAAAGTCGGCTATCCGCTGGTCGCAGGGGGTGACGGAGTGGGCTCGTCAACCGTGACCAGACACGCTCCTCGAATGTCCACAGAGGACACTTCCGGCGCATCTTTGCCTGATTTGGGCGGCTTGCGAGGGGGTCGTGAGCGGTAAAGGTCGTTCTAACGCTTTGTGTTGTTTCAGGACCTCACGGACAGATGTGTTTCAGGACTTGTCGGACAGTCGCACCCGGCCAGGCGACAACCAGCCCACTGGAAGCCTTCGAAACCTGACACGTGCGGATAGCCGACTTTGCCGAGACCCGGGCGCCTAGCGCAATGAAGGGGGCCTTCACTCGCTCGCGAGCTTCGGATGTTGCGAACGTGGCTTTCACAACCTTCAGCGTTGCGAACGTGACTTTCGCAACGCCACTCCCCGTCAAGCCCCACCGAGCTGCGGTGGTCGGGAGGTGCGTTCGCGACACCCGGAACGGCTGGCGTGGCCCTCACCACGGCCAGACAGGGCGTCAAAGCTCGTGAGCGGCAAGGACGTTTGTCACGGGCTGCGGACACTTTTACCCTCAACCGCCGGTGACTTCCGGGCCCACACTGGCGTCTTCGTGCCGAGAGAGGGAGCCCGTCATGATCGAAGAAGTCCGGAACCGGCCGCTGGAAATGCCGCGCCAGCTCAGGTTCGTCCGTGGCTTCCTCTGGTTGCAGGCGGTCCTCAACATCCTCGTCAGCACGCTCTTGACCTTCCTGTCGATCAACGAGCTCGACCACGGCAACGAAGAAGCGGGACTCTTGCTGGCGCTGGCGATCCTCGGCTTCGTGGTCTCCGCCGTGCTGATCGCGTGCGCGGTGCGGATCTCCCACGGTTCGGCGTGGGTACGGCCGACGGTCATGGGCGTGGAGGGGCTGTCCGTCGTGCTGGGCGCGATCAGCCTGTTCAGCGGCGGGGCGATCACCCAGCTGATCGGGATCGGCATCGCCATCGGTGTCATCGTCGTCCTCAACAAGCCCGAGGAACGCGCCTGGTTCACCCGCTGACGAGGTCGATCCGGTAACGCACTTCGGAAAGCGGGACGTCCTCGCCGGGCATGGTGTCGGTTTTCGCCGCCCCGTCCGGCATCCATCCCGCGGCCGAGTAGAAACGCCGGGCGCGCACGTTCGTGTCGAGCACCCAGAGCGTCGCCTCATGGTGCCCGGAATCCCGCAACGCGGCGACGGCGGTGTCGAGCAGCAGCCGTCCCAGCCCCGTGCCCCAGCGCTCAGGTTCGAGGTAGATCGCGCGCAGTTCCCCGCGGACCCTGTCGACGGCGGTGAAGCCGAGGAGCGAGCCGTCCTCGACGAGCACCAGGATGTCGCCCCGGTTGGCGGGGTCTGCCAGGACGCGCTGCCATCGGGCGGCTCGGCCCTCGACCGAAAGATCGCGCAGGTAGAGCTCGGGCAACAGGCCCTGGTACGCCGACTGCCACGACCGGACGTTCACCTCGGCGATGGGCCAGGCGTCCTCGACGGTCGCGAGGCGGATCGTGGCCATCGTCAGGCCTTTCCCTGCTTCCTGAAAGCGGCGAAACCGGTGACGGCGGCGAGCGCCAGCACCGCTCCCAGCGCGATCCCCCAGCCGGCACCGGTCACGCGCGAACTGCTCGGAAGCGCGTAGGACAGCACGCACACCATGACGGTGCCGCCTCCGGCCACGCCGCCGAGGAAGGCGATCCCGAACACGGCAGGCCGCAGAAGCGCGCCGAGCACCGTCGCGAGCAGGAGAACCACCGAGACCATGAGATAGATCGCACCCTCGTCCGCGCGACTCGACGAATAGTCGATCAGCTCGCCCGCCTGGATCGCCAGGCCGGTCGTGGCGACGAGGGCGAGAACGACGGCCGCCACGGCGAACCGGTCACGGGGTTTGCCCAGCCCGAGCCGGAAACTCCGGTCACGCCGCACCGCCACCAAAGCGCAGACGGCCGCGAGGATCAGGCAGCCATCGGAGATCAGGAGGACGGCCGGACCGAACGGGATCGTCGAAAGCAGCGCCAGCCCGCACAGCGATCCTGGACCGACCATCCGGCGCGTCTTCGAGGCGAACATCGCGGCCGCCCCACCGAGCGCGAGCGCGATGAGCGGGATCACGGTCCAGCCACCGTCCTCGAAGAAATCTTCCACGTTGCTGCTGAGCGTGAAAGCGATGACCACCAGGTAGATCGCGGCCGTGATCGCGAACCCGCCCGCCACGCGGGTGAACGGGTCGACCTTGGTCCGCGGAGCCGCGGGTTCGGCCTGCCGCACGGGTTCGGGCACCGGTGGGAGCACGAGAACCCGGACGGGTTCCGGCGGCGGACCCGGCTCGGGCGCCGGAATCGGCTTCGGCTTCGGCTCCTCGACGATCTGGCCCTCGACCCGCACCACCGCCTCACCGGTCGGCCCGGTCACCGTGATCCGCCCCTCGAACGCCCCGAGTTCCACCAGGTCCAGCGAAATCTCGGCCCCGTCGGCGACTTCCGTGACCCGCAGCCAGGAATGCGACGCCGCGAAACGGCAGGCCCGCGCGATCGGCGGCCCGTCCAGCCGGATCCGCGCGGTCGGCCGCGATCCCCGGACGACCTCGCCGAAACGCACCCCGCCGGGCTCGGCCCGCACCCGTCCTTCCCGCCGCGCCAGCTCGGCCGCCTCGGCGATGTGCTGGATGTCGTTCTGCGCCATCGTGGTGAGGACTTCGTGGGCCCCGATGGCGACGGGAAGGTTCTCACTCGTCAGGCGCCGCTGGAGTTCCGTGACCGCGCCGAGGCGGGTGAACATGTTCGGATCCTCGCTCGCCGCGCGCAGATCGGCCGGGACCGGCGACGGTTTGATCCGGCGGCGCCTGCTCCTGGCCAGGTACAGCTCGCCCTGCATCTCGATGTCGCGGCTGGGCGTCTGGTTCGGGTTCCGCTCGCGGACGCTGTCGAACAGGTAGTCGTAAAGCTCGCTGAGCGCGATCCAGCCGTCCTCGTCGCGGTCCGCGTCCCCCGTCCGGAGACCGTCGACCAGAGCCGAGGTGAACACCGACGGCCGGGCGTGCTCGTCGGCGAGGTGATCGCCCTCGAAGGCGTACTCGATGGAGTTCGACGCGGTGATCACCGCACGCCCGCGGCCGCCGAAACCACCGCCGGGGAACGCGTCGAGCACGTTGACCTCACCGGAGGAGCGCACCGCGACCCCCTGGCTGAAAGCGCCGCCGTAGCAGCAATCCAGCAGCAGGACGATGCTCCGCGACCGGCTCATCCGCATACAGCGCTGGACGAAATCGGCGGGGACCGCACTCGACGCCAGCCGTTCCGGCCGGGTGTTGCGGGCGGCGAAGAACAGCTCGCCCGACTCACTTTTCAGGCCGTGGCAAGAGAAATGCACCAACAGGACGTCGTCGGCCGCACTGTCGGCGAACAGGTCCTCGACCCGGCTCGCGATCACGTGCGCGGTCTCGTCGCGGACCACCTGGACGTCGAACTCGCTGATGTTGCGGTCGGCCAGGACTTCGGCGAGCGCCTCGGCGTCGGCCGCCGGGGAACGCAGTGAGCTCAACCCTGGGTTGTCGTACTCCCCGTTGGCGATGATCAGGGCACGCCGCTCGCCGGTCATGGCGTCGAATGCCTGCTCACGAAAAGGTCGACGAGCTTGTCCTGATCGGTGAGGCTCGCTTCGGACAGCTCCAGCACGTCACCGTCGATCTCCAGCCGCACCGTGCGCTTCACCCGCCCACCGCGCGAAAGCCATTCCCGCACGGCCACGACGACCGAGCGCAGGCCTTCGGCGGACTTTCCCAGGGTGACCAGCAGCCCGCCTGCCGTCGCGACATCGAATCCGCGGGAGCCGGGCGGAGCCGGGCCGGCGGGCAACGCCTTGACGTCGGCGACCCCGCGGTCGAGCAGTTCGCCCCGCAGGTACCCGGCAAGCCTTTCGACACGCTCCGCGTCGGCCCCGTCCTCACCGAGTTGGATCCGCACCGCTGACGTCATCCCCGGCCTCCCTCGCCCGCACAGAACGAGGCTGTGCGGAACAAGCACACCCTTCGGCCCGCCCGGCGGCAAGGTCCGATCGGGCAGAGATGTTCACGTCAGCTTTTTTCCAGGTACTCCACACGATCTTCGTCGACGACGTCGGCGATCATGTGTGCCAGCCCCAGGTAATTCCCGAGAGCCGGGTCCTTTTCGACTATTTCCAACGCACGGGCGCGTGCCTCGGCGATGACTTCCTCGTCCTGCAGCAGCGACAGCAGTTTCAGGGTCGACTTCTTCCCCGACTGCGCGGCACCGAGGATGTCGCCCTCGCGGCGCAGCTCCAAGTCCATTCTGGACAGTTCGAACCCGTCCGTCGTGGATTCGACGGCGGCGAGCCGCTCCCGGGTCGTCGTGCCGTCCAGGGTTTCGGTGACCAGCAGGCAGAGCCCCGGCACGCTGCCCCGGCCGACGCGGCCGCGCAGCTGGTGCAGCTGGCTGATGCCGAACCGGTCGGCGTCCATGATCACCATCGCCGTCGCGTTCGGCACGTTCACGCCGACCTCGATCACGGTGGTCGCGACGAGCACGTCCAGGTCGCCCTTGGCGAACGCCTGCATCACGGCGTCCTTGTCGTCGGCGGGCATCCGGCCGTGCAGGACGCCGATCTTCAACCCCTTCAAGGGACCTTCGGCCAGCTCGGGCGCCACTTCGAGCACCGCGAGCGCCGGCCGTTTGTCGCCTTTGTCCGACGCCGGTTCGTCGCCGATCCGCGGGCAGACGATGTAGGCCTGGTGCCCCTTGCCGCATTCCTCGCGGACCCGCTGCCACGCCCTGTCCAGCCACGCGGGGCGCTCCGCGACCGGCACGACCGACGTCTTGATCGGCGACCGGCCCGCGGGCATGACCCGCAGCGCGGAAATCTCCAGATCGCCGTAGACGGTCATCGCGACCGTCCGCGGGATGGGCGTCGCCGTCATGACGAGCACGTGCGGGCTGGTCTCGTCCGCGCCGCGGGAGCGCAGCGCGTCCCGCTGCTCCACCCCGAAGCGGTGCTGTTCGTCGACCACGGCCAGGCCGAGGTCCGCGAAGGACACCGTGTCCTGGATCAGCGCGTGCGTGCCGACGACGATCCCCGCCTCACCGCTGACCGTCTCCAGCAGCGCCTTCTTGCGTTCCTTGGCGCCCATCGAACCGGTCAGCAGGGTCACCCGCGTCGCGTTCTCCGCGCCGCCGAGTTCGCCCGCCTGCCCGAGGTCGCCGAGCATCTCGCGCAGCGACCGGGCGTGCTGCGCGGCGAGGACCTCCGTCGGCGCGAGCATCGCCGCCTGCCGCCCGGAATCGACGACCTGCAGCATGGCGCGCAGCGCGACCACGGTCTTGCCGGAACCGACCTCGCCCTGCAGCAACCGGTTCATCGGATGCTCGGTGGACAGATCCCGGGAGATCTCCTCGCCGATCTCCTCCTGGCCCGAGGTCAGCGCGAACGGGAGCCGCTTGTCGAAGGCGTCGAGGATGCCGCCGTCGGTGTGCGGACAGGCTTTCGCGGGCCGGGAGACCAGGGAATGCCTTCGCTGCGCGAAAATCAGCTGCACCGCCATGGCTTCGTCCCATTTGAGCCTGCGGCGCGCGGAGTTCAGCGCGTCCCAGCCCGACGGACGGTGGATGCCGCGCAGCGCGCTTTCCAGGCTGGGCAAGCCGTACTGGGCGAGCAGCTCCAGCGGCATCGGGTCCTCGTCGACCTCCAGCACGTCCAGCACCTGGCGCACGCTCTTGGCGATCACCCAGGTCGGGATCCCCTGCGCCGCCGGGTACACCGGGATGATCTCGGCGAGGAAGTCGTCCATCGCCTCGGCCTGGCGTTCCGCGTCGAACAGTTCGTACTCGGGATTCGCCAGCTGCAGGACGTCGCGGAAGGCGGTGACCTTGCCCGCGAAGAGCCCGTTCTTGCCGGGCACCAGGTCCTTTTCGCGCCAGGCCTGGTTGAAGAAGGTGCACTGCAGGCGGCGTTTGCCGTCGGTGATCACCATTTCGAGCAAGGTGCCGTTGCGCGCCTTCATCCGGCGTTTGTTGACCCGCTCGATCCTCGCCATCACGGTCGCGTGCTCACCGAGTTCGAGACCGGCGATGTCGGTGAGCTGGCCGCGTTCGGCGTAGCGGCGCGGATAATGGCGCAGCAGGTCGCTGACCGTCTCGATCTTGAGGCCCTTGGCGAGTGCCTTCGCCGTCGCCGCGCCCACGACCAGCTTGAGGTCCGCGCGCAGGTTCGTCATCCGGTCACTCCACCCCCATCAGCAGCACGGCGTCGGTCTGGCCGCCGGCGTAACTCGTCAACTCGACCTCGGGATGTTCCAGGCGGAGCTGATCGGCCAGCTCGCCGGGCAACCGGACCGGGACACCGACGCCGGTCAGCACGGTGACCAGCTCGCCGCCGAGGGCCAGCATCCGGTTCAGCACACCGACCGCCGCCGCGACCAGGCTCGTCTCCGAGGCGGGCGCGGGCTCGATCAGCACGACCTCGCCGTCGACGAGACCGACGACGTCACCGGCCTGCGCCCGGCCCACCCAGGTTAGCGACTCCTCCTGCGCGATCCGCAGCTCGCCACGCCTGGTGGCGGCGGCCGCTTCGGCCATCGCGACGACGTCGTCGTTGGTGCGGCGGTCCTTGTCGTGCACGGCCAGCGCGGCGAGCACCTGAACGGGTGACACGCACGGGATGACGACGACGTCGCGGTCCGCGGCCATCGCGTGCCCCGCCGCCGCGTCGGCCGCCGCGGTCAGCCCCTGACCGCCGGGGAGGACGGTGACGTGGTGCCCGGCGGCCTCGTTGATCAGGCCCAGCATCTCTTCGACCGTCGGCGCGACTCCCGGCGGCACGGACAGCACCGCGACCCCCTCGGCCCGCAGCAGTTCGGCCAGCGGCCCGCCGTGGACCACGGCGACCACCGAACGGTCGATACCGCCGCCGACCTCGACCGGCGTGGGCGTGATCAGCGGCTCGACCCGGACCTTGCGCGGGCGGCCCAGCTCGATCCCGGCCTCCAGCGCCGCGCCGATGTCCGCGCAGTGCACGTGGACGGCGAAACTTCCCGCGCCGTCGCCGGCCACGGTGACGCTGTCGCCCAGGCCGCTGAGGGTCTTGCGCAGCCCGGGGAGGCTTTTCTCGTCGACGCCGTCGAGGAGGTACATGACCTCCCAGGCCGTCGGCGGGTCGATCGTGTGATGGTGGTGCGCTTCGAGCGGATGTTCCGGCTCGGTGATGCCGCCGGAGATCACGCCGGCAAGGGCGTCGAGGACCGCGACCAGCCCGCGGGCGCCCGCGTCGACCACCCCGGCCACCGCCAGGACGGGCAGCTGCTTGGGGGTCTCTTCCAGGGCCTCGGCGGCGACGCTCGCCGCGGTCGCGGCCACCTCTTCGAGTGAGCCGGTCGCGTCGCGGACGGTCGCGGCGACGGTGTGGAGGACGGTCAGGATGGTCCCGGCGACCGGGCGGCTCACCGCCCCCGTGGCGGCCCTGTCCGCGCACCCGAGCGCGTCCGCGAGCCCCGGCCCGTCGAGGTCCCTGGCCGCCGCCGACTCGGCGATCCCGCGCACGACCTGCGACATGATCACGCCGGAGTTGCCCTTGGCCGCCGCGACCGCGCCCTTGGCGAAGGCCGCCAGCGCCTCGGCGGTGGTCCCGGGCTCCGCCTCCGCCAGTGCGTCGCGGGCCGCGGTCATGGTGAACAGCAGGTTGGAGCCGGTGTCGGAGTCGGCGACCGGGTAGACGTTGATGCCGTCGATCGCCGGCCGCAGCACCGACAAACTGTGCACACAGGCCGCCGACCAAGCCGACACCGCCGCCACGTCCAGCACCCGCACGCCGTAACCTCCTAGCTGTTCCAGCGAGGGTATCGACCCGGTGCCGGAGGGCTCTGAGCCACTGGTTACTATGGTCGAGTTGCCCAGCATGCTGGGCGCATCATTCTTTGTCCCAGATCCAGAGGAGTTCGACGTGGCTGCCGTGTGCGACGTCTGTGGCAAGGGACCGGGCTTTGGCAAGTCGGTCTCGCACTCCCACCGGCGTACCAACCGCCGGTGGAACCCGAACATCCAGACCGTTCACGCCAAGATCGGTCTGTCCCAGCGCAAGCGCCTGAACGCCTGCACCTCGTGCATCAAGGCGGGCAAGGTCGTTCGCGGCTGAGCCGGATTTTTGGGGAATGGCGGGTGCTCTTCGGAGCACCCGCCATTTTTTATGCGCGTTCGAGCTGCCTCCGCAGTCCGTGAAGGCCTCCTTGCCTACTTTGAGGGTAGGCAAGGAGGCCTTCACGGACTTGAGCGTCACCTCAGGAGTCACACCGGCCACAGCGACGTGCGTCGCGGGGTCTTTCGCAACTAGAGGACCAATCGCGCGGTCAGGGGAGCTTCCAGTCCACAGGGCCGGCGCCCTGGTCGGCGAGCAGCTGGTTCGCCCGGCTGAACGGACGCGAGCCGAAGAACCCGGCGTGCGCCGAAAGCGGGCTCGGGTGGGCCGACTCGATGCACGGCACCTTCCCCAGCATCGGCTTCAGGTTCCGCGCGTTGCGGCCCCACAGGATCGCCACCATCGGCTCGTCTCGCGCGGCGAGCGCCTTGATGGCCTGCTCGGTGACGTCTTCCCAGCCCTTGCCCTGATGCGAGTTGGACTTGCCGGGCTGCACCGTCAGCGCCCTGTTGAGCAGCAGGACACCCTGGTCTGCCCACGGGGTCAGATCGCCGTTCGACGGCAACGGGTGCCCGAGGTCCTCGCCGTACTCCTTGTAGATGTTGATCAGGCTCTTCGGGATCGGCCGGACGTCCGGCGCCACCGAGAAGCTCAGCCCGACGGCGTGCCCGGGCGTCGGGTACGGGTCCTGGCCGACGATCAGCACCCGGACGTCGTGGAACGGCTGCTGGAAGGCCCGCAGCACATGTTCCCCGGCCGGGAGATAGGTCCGGCCCGCGCCGATCTCCGCGCGGAGGAACTCCCCCATCGCGGCGACCTGCGGCGCCACCGGTTCGAGGGCTTGCGCCCAGCCTGCTTCGACGATGTCCTGCAGCGGTCGTGCGGTCACGGCGAGCGAGCTTACCCAGGCCGGTCGGCGCCCCTTTTTCCGGTGCACTGAGACACCGGTCACCAGCGCCGTCCTAGCCCAGCCGCCGGAGTTCGACCCGGAACCGGGCCGCGCGCTCGACGTACCCGTCGACGACCCGTTTGATCAGGTCCGGCCCGAACGACGTGTTCGGCCGGGTCTTCGCCGGGACGCCGAGCGCGATGTGCCCACCGTCCACATGGGACCCATAGGAGAGAACCGCACCAGCGCCGACCATCCCGCCGTCCTCGACGACGGTTCCGTTCAGCACCACCGATCCCGACGCGATCAGGCAGCCCTCGCCGATCCGCGCGCCCTCGATGTGCACGGAATGCCCGACGGCGGAGGACTTCCCGATCACCGTCGGCTCCTCGCGGGTGCAGTGCAGGACGCAGCCGTCCTGGACGTTGGACCGCTCGCCGATCTCGATGTACCCGTGGTCGCCGCGCAGCACCGTCTGCGGCCACACCGACGCGAACGCCGCGATCCGGACGTCGCCGATCACCGTGGCGTCGGGATGGACGTAGGCGTCGGGGTGGATCGAGGGTTCGAGGTCGCCCAGTGCGTAGATCGGCATGCGTTCTCCTAGACCAGCGACTTGCCGAAGCAGACGCTTTCCGGTTCGTCCTTGTAGTACCCGAAACCCGGCATCTCCCGGTAACCCGCCGACAGGTACAGCGCGATGGCCTCCGGCTGTTTGTCGCCGGTTTCCAGCACCATGCGCTTCCGCCCGGCTTCGGCCGCCGTCCGTTCGAGGTCGGCGAGGATCGCCCGCGCGAGCCCCCGCCCGCGTGCCGAGGCCATCACGAACATGCGCTTGATCTCGGCGTCACCGGGCAGCAGCGGAACGGGTCCGTCGTGCGCGCGCCAGGCACCGCACGCGACCGGGGCGTCATCGAGGTACGCGGCCAGGAACAGCCCTTTCGGTGCGGCGAACTGAGCGCCGTCCATCGGCGTCTCGTCTTCGCTGCCGTACCGGGCGGCCAGTTCGAGTTGGGCTTCGGCCAGCAGCTTCACCGCGTCGGGGTGGTCGTAGGGCAGCACACGAAGGTCCATGAGCGCGAGATTAGCCATCGGCCGTCTCGCGGGGGAAGCAGGTAATCGGCCCAACCGGGACGCTAGCGCCAGTGCTCCCAGCCGCTCTTGTGCCCGTACTGCTTCCCGTCCACCGTCACCCCCGAATCCGGCATCGTCACGACGCCGATTTCGGTCCAGCCCTCCGGCAGGTCGGCGAACGCGGGGAAAGTGGCCGCGAACGCGTGGTCCTCGCCGCCGGTGAGCACCCACTTCAGCGGGTCCGCGCCGAGGGCGGTGCCGACTTCGGTCAGCCTGCTCGACACGTCGAGATCCGCCGTCCGCACGTCGATCCCCACGCCGGAGGCGGTGGCGATGTGGCCGAGGTCGGACAGCAACCCGTCGGACACGTCGATCATCGACGTCGCGCCGCCGTCGGCCGCGCGGACGCCCGCTTCGTAGTCCGGTTCGGGGCAGCGCTGCGCGTTGACCACGCTGACCGGTGAGCGGAAACCCCGCCCGAGCACGGCGAGCCCGGCGGCCGCCCAGCCGAGGCGTCCGCACACCGCGACGACGTCGCCGGGGCGGGCGCCGGACCGCGTCACCGGTTCCCGGCCACCGAGGTCGCCCAGCGCGGTGACACTGATCACGATCTGGCCCGCGCTCACCATGTCGCCGCCGACGATCCCGACGCCGGCGCGGTCGGCTTCGGCCCACATGCCCTTGGTGAGCTCGACGACGAGTGACGTCTCGGTGTCCGGCGGGCAGGCGAATCCCATGAGGACGGACGTCGGGCGGGCGCCCATGGCGGCGATGTCGGTGAGGTTCACCGCGACCGCCTTGCGCCCCACCTGTTCAGCGCTGGACCAGTCGAGGCGGAAGTGCACGCCCTGCACCAGAACGTCGGTGGAGACCACCGTCCGGCCGTCCGGGGTGGCCACGACGGCCGCGTCGTCCCCCGGTCCGAGCAGCGTCGACTCCGGCTGTTTCCGGCCGGACGTCACCGCCTCGATCAACCGGAATTCACCGGTACCGGCGACCGTGCCGTCATTCGGTGACACCCGTCACCTCCACTTTCCCTTGTCCGGACAAATGTCGATCACCGATAGTCGGAAGCCCTAGGTTTTTCCCGGGGCTGGCGATACGTTGCTACAACGTTCCTACCTTGAGCCGACTTTTACGAAGGGGCGCGCCGTGGTCCACGCATACATCCTCATCCAGACCGAGGTCGGCAAAGCCGCCGCGGTCGCCGCGGAGATCTCCACCATCTCCGGTGTCACCAGTTCGGAGGATGTCACCGGCCCTTACGACGTCATCGTCAAGGCCGCTGCCGAAACCGTCGACCAGCTCGGCCAGCTCGTGGTCGCCAAGGTGCAGAACGTGGAGGGCATCACCCGTACGCTGACCTGCCCGGTCGTGAATCTGTAAGAGGTGGTGTAGTTGTCCGGTGGCTGACACGGACACCGGCGCTCCCCCGAAACCACTGCTGATCGCGGCCGCCTGCCTGGCGGTCCTGCTCGTCGCGGGCGTGGCCGTCTTCGGGCTGACGCGCGGCGCGGATCCCGTCACGGATCAGGCCGAAGCCGGGCCGCTCCCGCTCGTCCCGATCCCGGCGTTCCAGTCGGGTTCACCCGACTGTGCGAAGCTCGTCGGCGCCCTCCCGCACGAACTCACGTCGGCCGGGAACACGCTGGTCCGGCGGAAGCTGGCCGAGCCCGCCCCGGAGGCGGCGGTCGGCTGGGGCACCGGCGACCCGGTGGTCCTGCGGTGCGGACTCGGCAAGCCGCCGGAGCTCAACCAGACCTCGCAGCTGCGGACCATCAACAAGGTCCAGTGGCTGCAGGTCCAGGGCGAGGGCACGGCGACCTGGTTCGTGGTCGACCGTCCCGTCTACACGGCACTCACCGTGCCGGACACCGCGGGGACCGGGCCGCTCCAGACCATTTCGGACGTCATCGCCGCCAACCTCCCCGCGGTGCCGCTGCGCTTCTGACCGCCTGCGTTTTTGACCGCCTGTGTTCCTGATCAGGGAACGACCAGCAGGGTCTTGCCTGTGTACCGCCGTCCTTCGATGTCGGAATGCGCGGCGGACGCCTCCGCCAGCGGGTACGTGCGGCCGATGACCGGTGCCAGGCTCCCGTCCGCGGCCAGCCGCAGCACCTCCCGCACCCGGCGCGGCGCGTCGGGCCAGAACCCGGCCAGCTGCGCCATGTCCACAATGGTCAGCCGGGCCCGGTCGGCGTCGCCGATCACGGTCTCCGCGCCACTGGACATGCCGTAGCCGGAGAACCGGCCGCCGTTCCCGAGCAGGGCGAGCGAAGCCGCGCCCAGTTCGCCGCCGACGCCGTCGAACACCACGTCGAGCCGCTCGCCGCCGGTGAGTTCGAGGACCTCACCGGTCCAGTCCGCCCCCGAGTAGTCGACCGGCTCGGCACCCAGTTTCCGGGCGATCGCCGCCTTTTCCCCGCCGCGGACCGCCGCGATGACCGTCGCCCCCGCCGCGCGGGCGAGCTGCACCAGCAGGCTGCCGAGACCGCCGACGCCCGGTGCCACCAGGATCCGTTCCCCGGCCAGGACCGGGGTCTTCTCCAGCAACGCCAGCGCGGTACTGCCGTCGTCGAGCAGGGCCAGCGCGTGCTGGGAGTCGAGGCCCGCCGGGATCGGGAAGGTGCTGTCCGGCAGTGCGATGACCTTGTCCGCGTATCCCCCGCCGTACCCGCCCTTCGCGCTGGAGATGACCGGCTTGCCCAGCCAGGTCTCGTCGACTCCGGCGCCGACCGCCTCGACGGTGCCCGCCACCGCGCCACCCGGCACGTACGGCGGCTCGACCTCGAACACGTCGGGACCGTCACCGCGCCGGATGAGGGCGTCGAGCCAGCCGACTCCGGCCGCCGTCACCGCGATGCGGAGTTCACCCTCCGTGGGTTCTGGAGTGGGCAGTTGGATCGGCTCGAGAACTTCAGGACCGCCGAATCGGGACACTCTGATCACCTGCATGAACGAAAGTTACGACCTCAAGCAAGGTAGAGGTCAAGCCAGGACGACGAGAAGTGGTTTGAGCGCCGAGTGGAGCGCTTCGCGCGAACAGCCCGCGTACCCGATGAGGTTCCCGAACACCGTCGGCGTCCCGGCGAAGTGCCGGGCCAGACCGTCGAGCCGGATCCCGGCGCGTTCCGCCGCCGCGATCCGCGCCGCTTCCTCGGCCGCCGATCCGCACGGGACGACCAGATGCGCCCCCGCGTCGTCGCCGAGCACCGGGATCCCTGCCGACGTCAGCGTCGCCGACACCAGGGACCGGCGCTCCGACAGTTCCCGCCGGAGCTTCCGCAGGTGCCGCCCCAGATCGCCGTGCCGCGCCAGTTCGGCGAGCACCCGTTGTCCCGCCGGCGACGGGCGCGTCCCGGTTCCCTCTCGGTACTCCAGCACCGCGGCCGCGACCTGGGTCGGCGCGACCATCCAGCCCGCGCCCAGCGCCGGGGTGAGGATCTTGCTCGTGGTCCCGAGATGCGCGACGACGTCCGGGGCGAGCGCGGCCAGCAGCGGCAGCGGCGCGACGTCGAACCGCAGCTCCCCGTCGTAGTCGTCCTCGATCACCAGCATGCCTTCGGCGCGGGCGAGTTCGACCAGGTCGACCCGGCGGGACGCGCTCATCCGGCTGCCGAGCGGGTACTGGTGCGCGGGCGAGCAGTACACCGCGCGCACGTCGGCCGGGACGGCGTCCGGGCGCAGGCCCTCCTCGTCGACCGGGACGGACACGACCTCGAGACCCGCCCGCCGGAACGCCTGCACCGCGCGCTGGTAGCCCGGTTCCTCGATCGCGACCCGGTCGCCGCGCGAGAGCACCGCGCCCGCGAGTTCGATCACCGCCGCCGTCGTCCCGCCGGTGGCCAGCACCGTTCCGGCGGCGAGGCCGCGGTGACGCAGCAGATGTTCGGACACCGCGTCCCGGTACGCGGGCAGCCCGGCCCTGTCCTCGCGATAGGTCGGCCGCGGGTCGGCGGCGGCCCGCCACGCACGGCGCCAGGCTGCCTTCTCGATGCCGTCGGCCCACGGCACGCCCGGGGTGAGGTCGACCAGCGTGAGCGGTGCGGCGGCCACGCCCGGCGCGGGGCCTTTCGACGGCCTGTCCGCGGGCGGTGTCGTGGTGACGTAGGTGCCGGAGCCGTGGCGACCGGCGATCCAGCCCTCCGCGTGGAGCTGCTCGTACGCCGCCGACGTCACCGTGCGGCTGACGCCGAGCCGGTGCGCGAGCGCCCTGGTCGAGGGCAGCCTGTCGCCGCCGCGCAGATGCCCGTCGCCCGCGGCGGCGCGCAACGCGTCGGCCAGCTGGACCGCGAGCGGGACGAGCGAAGCGCGGTCGAGGCTGACCGGCAGGGCGGTGTCGGACATGCTGTACCCCGCGCTCTCCGGAAGTGGCCTTCTCAAGTATAGGAGAATTGGACGTTATTACAGTCCACTCTCGTGGGTGAGACTACTCGCATGTCCACCCCGCTCTCTCCCACCGACCGGACCACACTCGGCCGCAAGAAGAACCGCGCGCTCACCGACCGCTCGGCGCTGTACGCGGTGCTCGACGAAGCCCTGATCTGCCATCTCGGCGTCGTGCGCGACGGCGCCCCGCTGGTCATCCCGACCGGCTACGGCCGCGACGGGAACACGCTCTACCTGCACGGATCCACCGGGGCGAAGAGTATGCGCGACTCCGACGGCGTCGAGGTCTGCGTCACGGTGACGCTGCTCGACGGCATCGTCTACGCGCGCTCGGTCAACAACCACTCGATGAACTACCGCAGCGCGGTGATCCTGGGCAAGGCGGCCGCGGTCACCGACGCCGACCGGAAGATGCACGGCCTCCGGGTGCTGACCGACCACCTCGCGCCCGGCTCGTGGGAGCACGCGCGGGACGTCAACGCGAAGGAGTTCGCGTCGGTTTCGGTGCTGGAGCTGGACCTCACCGAGGCTTCGGTGAAGATGCGCGGCGAAGGGCCCGACGACCCCGAGGACGAGGTCTCGGCCGATCTGTCGTGGGCGGGGGTGCTGCCGGTGCGGACCGTTTTCGGGGAACCGGAACCGTCGGCGGACCTGGTTTCGGAGTGGACGGTGCCGGACCACGTGAAGACTCGCGTCGGGTAGGGGGTAGCCGACGCTAGGAAAGGCCCGTTACTGGCAAAATTTGCCAGTAACGGGCCTTTCCTAGCACTCCGCGAAGCGCTACGAGAGCCGTCTAGGCAGCCGCACGGTGAACGTCGTCGCCCCCGGCACGCTCTCGACCTCGATCGTCCCGCCGTGCGCGGAAACGAGCGAGCGCACCACCGAAAGCCCGAGCCCGGTCCCGCCGTTGCCGCGCGTGCGGGCGGTGTCGACCCGGAAGAACCGGTCGAAGATGCGTTCCCGCGCTTCCGGTGGGATCCCCGGCCCGGCGTCGCTCACCCGCAGGACGACCTCCGCGCCCGAGGCGGCGCCCGACAGCGTGACCGCCGTCCCGGGTGGCGTGTGCACCGCCGCGTTGGCCAGAAGATTGTCCAGCACCTGCCGCAGCCGGACCGGATCCGCTTGCAGGACAACACCTTCCGGAAGCGGGCCGAGGGTCAGCGGATGCTCCGGGCGCCCGGCGGTGAAGGCCTCGCCCGCGTCGGTGAGCAGTTCGGCGAGGTCGACATCGACCAGCCGTAGCGGCGCTTCGCTCTCCGGCGCGTCGAGGCGCGCGAGGAGCAGGAGGTCGTCGACGAGCACGCTCATCCGCTGGGTCTCTTCCCGGATCTTCGACAGATGCGCCTCGCGTTCGGCGGGTTCGTTGGCCGCCTCGTAGCGGAAAAGCTCGGCGTAGCCCCGGATCGACGTCAGCGGCGTGCGCAGTTCGTGGGAGGCGTCGGCGATGAACCGCCGCAGCCGTTCGTTCGCCTCCCGGCGCGCGACCAGTGAGGAATCGAGGTGCGCCAGCATCAGGTTGAACGCCGTCCGCAGTTCCTCGACCTCGGCTCCGCCGCCGTTCGGCCGCGCGCGCACCGGGAGATCGGCGTTCGTGGTCAGATCGTGCGACGCGATGTCGTGCGCCGTCCCGGCCATGTCGCTCAGCGGCCGCAGCCCGCGCCGCAGCACCAGCCGTCCCGCGATCACCAGCACCGCCAGCGCCAGCAGGAACGCGACGACCTCGACCATCACCAGCTGGCTCACCGTCCGGTCCAGATCCGCCTGCGGCGCGGCGCTGACCAGCACGATGTTCTGGTCGCGCTCGATCGGGCAGGCCCGGACCCGGTAGGTGCCCTTGTCCTCGATGTAGACCGTGCGCAGCACTTCGGTCTGCGTCGCGTCCTCCGCGACCTTCGCGAGAGCCTTCGTGTCCGGCGGGAGAGAACCACCCGCCTGCGGCAGCGCGTCGCCGTTCTGTACCGAGAAGACCGCCGAGAACCAGCCGTAGGCCTGCTGCGGTTTCCCGCCGTGCGTGGTGCGCAACGAGGGCACCTGGCTGATCTGGGTCTTGGCGAGCTGTTCGTCGAGCCGGTCGTTCAGGTAGCCCTTCATGATGCCGACCATCACGGTGCCGACGACGGCGAACACGATCAGCGCCAGGACACCGAGCCCGAGTGCCAGCCGGGTCCCGAGCCTCGATCGGCGCCAGGCGTCGTACCACCGGCGCAGCATTTTCATCTCGCCGCCTGCCGGACGACGTAGCCGACGCCGCGCACGGTGTGGATCAGCGGTTCGCCGCCGTCGTCGAGTTTGCGGCGCAGATGCGAGATGACGAGTTCGACCACATTGGACCGGCCGCCGAAGTCGTACTCCCAGACGTGGTCGAGGATCTGCGCCTTGGTCAGCACCGAAGGCGAACGCCGCATGAGATAGCGCAGCAGTTCGTATTCGGTCGGCGTCAGCTCCGCGGGTTTCCCGTCGCGGGCGACCTCGCGCGTGTCCTCGTTCAGGGTCAGGTCGCCGACCCGCAGCACCGCGGCCGCCCTGGACTGGCTGGTGCTGCGGCGCAGGACCGCACGCAGCCGCGCCATCAGTTCCTCGACGGAGAACGGCTTGACGAGGTAGTCGTCGCCGCCCCGGGTGAGCCCGGCGACACGGTCTGCCGTCGCGTCCTTCGCGGTGAGGAAGACCACGGGCACCGCCGTCCCGGCCTCGCGGAGCTTGTCCAGCACGGTGAACCCGTCGATCCCCGGCAGCATGAGGTCGAGCACGACGATGTCGGGCACGAATTCGGCGGCCTTGGCGAGCGCGGCCTCGCCCGATCCGGCGGTGACGGCCTGCCAGCCCTCGTACCGGGCGACGGTGGCCACCAGGTCGGCGATATGCGGCTCGTCGTCCACCACGAGCAGGCGGACGGGGTTTTCGGTGTTCACGAACCCCATCCTCCGTGAACACGCGCGCGAGAGCGAGGCGGGAGGGCACACGACAGGAAGCCGACAGCTTCCGCCAAGAAAGGTCACAGGTTGGCACAGCAGGCTCAGCACTTGAACCGGACCGGAAGGGACCACGTGTGACAACCATGACGCAGACCGCCGTGAAACCGCGCCCGGCGATCCGTCCCAGGATCGCCGCACGCGCCGGGCTCTTGACCTTCATCGGGGCCAATGTGGCCGCCGTGACCCTGCTCTTCTTCGCCGCCGGGCCGTCGGACAACGTCCTCATCAGCATCGGCAGGCTGGCCGGGCTCTACGGGGCGCTGGCGATGGCGTTCCAGCTGCTGCTGGTCGCCCGGCTGCCGTGGCTCGACCGCCGCCTCGGCATGGACCGGCTCACCGTCTGGCACCGCTGGACCGGGTTCAGCCTCCTGTGGACGCTGCTCGCGCACTTCGTCTTCATCCTCTTCGGTTACGCGCAGGTCGAGGACAACGGCGTGGTGGACGAGTTCGTCACGATGGTGACCAAACTGGAGGGGATCCTGCGCGCGGTCGTCGCGTTCGCGCTGATCCTGCTCGTCGGCGCCGTTTCCGCGCGCTTCGCCCGCCGCCGTCTGGCGTACGAGACCTGGCACTTCATCCACCTCTACACCTACGCCGCGGTCGTACTGGCGTTCAGCCATCAGATCGCGCTGGGCGGATCGTTCGCGTCCTCGCCGGGCGCGCAGGCCTATTGGTGGGCGATGTGGGGCGTCGCGCTGGGCTCCGTGGTCGCCGGCCGCGTGATCCTGCCGCTGGCGCGGAACCTGCGTCACCAGTTGAAGGTCGTCGCCGTGGTCCCCGAATCCCACGACACCGTGTCGGTGTACATGACCGGCAAGCACCTCGACAAGATGCCCGCGAAGGCGGGCCAGTTCTTCCTGTGGCGATTCATGACCAGGGATCGCTGGTGGCAGGCCAATCCGTTCTCGCTGTCGGCCGCGCCGGACGGCCGCACCCTGCGGCTGACCGCGAAGGCGGCCGGTGACGGCAGCGCGTCCTTGCGGTCGCTGAAGGTCGGCACCCGGGTGTTCGCCGAAGGACCGTACGGCGCGTTCACCACGATGCACCAACAAAAGCCCGACGCGCTGCTGGTCGCCGGCGGTGTCGGGATCACGCCGATCCGCGCGCTGCTGGAGGAGATCTCCGGGCACGTCGTGGTGCTCTACCGCGTCCGCACCCAGCACGACGCCGTCCTGCTGCCGGAGCTGATGGGGCTGGCGCGGGCGCGCGGCGCCGTCGTCCGGGTCCTCAGTGGACCGTCCGATCTGGCCGGTCCGCACGGTCCGATTCTCGGCGCGCACAGCCTGCGGCGGATGGTTCCGGACGTCCGGAACCGGGACGTGTTCGTCTGCGGCCCGCCCGGGATGACCTCGGCGACGTTGCGCAGCCTGCGGGAGTTGCAGGTACCCGCCGGTCAGGTCCACGCCGAACGTTTCAGTCTCGCCGCCTGAGTCAGGGAGTCCCCGATCATGAAGAAGACCATCGTCGCCGCCACGGTCGCCCTGTCGGCCTTCGGCTTCCTCGGTGTCTGGCTGTACGAACCGGGTCCGCTCGGTTCGGAGACCGTGGCCGTCGCCGCACCGGCGCCCGCGCCGTCCACCGTGTCCTCTTCGGACGGTGGTGCCTCCGAAGGCGCCGAACGCACCGTCGACGGTTCGGTGGAGAGCAACCGGTACGGCACCGTCCAGGTGCAGCTGGTGATCTCGGCCGAAGACAAGATCGCCGACGTCCGGCTGCTGCGGCGGCCGACCAGCGGGCGCGGGGTCGACGCGATCCCGGTGCTCCAGCAGGAAACGCTGACCGCGCAGAGCGCCGACATCGACACCGTCTCCGGGGCGACTTCGACGAGCGAGTCGTACGTCAAATCGCTGCAGGCGGCGCTGGACGCCAGATGAACCGCGTCGAGCAGGTGATGGGACTGCCGGTCTCGGTCGACGTCCGGGCGGGCGGTGCCCTCGTCGACCACGCGATCGACGGCGTCTTCGGCTGGCTGCGGGAGGTCGACGCCCGGTTCAGCCCGTTCAGGGCCGACAGCGAGGTCTGCCGCTACGACCGCGGCGAACTCGCCCCTTCCCAGCTGAGCGACGACCTGCTCGAGGTGCTTTCGCTGTGCGATCACTACGAACGGCTGTCCGGCGGGGCGTTCACCGCGCGGCTCCCCGGGCGACGGCTCGACCCGAACGCGGTGGTCAAGGGCTGGGCGGTGCAGCGGGCGGCGTCACTGCTGCTGGCCGAGGGCCTGGACGTCTTCTGCGTCAACGCCGGCGGGGACGTGGTCACCGCGGGCGAACCCGAACCCGGCCGCGCCTGGCGGGTCGGCATCCGGCATCCCGAACGGCCGAACGCGATCTGCGCCGTGGTGGAGTCGTCCGATGGTGCCGTCGCGACGTCGGCGGAGTACGAGCGCGGGGCGCACATCCTGGACGGGCGGACCGGGCGCCCGGCGACCGGGCTGCTGAGCGTCACGGTCACCGCCGACGACCTCGTCACGGCGGATTCCCTGGCCACGGCCGCTTTCGCGATGGGAACCGAGGGAATCGCCTGGGTCGCTTCGCAGCCGGGGTGCCAGGTGCTGGTCATCGACGCGGAACGGCAGGTGCACCGGTCGCCGGGGCTGCGGCTGGCTTGAGTCGTGACGTGATGGTTTCGCCTGGTCGTGAAGGCCTCCTTCCCTACCCTGAAAGTAGGGAAGGAGGCCTTCACGGACCTACTACCCGGCAGGACGTCTTGTCCCGCTGGCCTTAAACCGTTGGCCGGGGTTCGCGGGCTCGGGCAGACTGCGGCTCCATGACCTCTGTCGTACAGAATTTCTTCTTCGACTGCGCCGACGCCTACGAACTGGGCCGGTTCTGGAGTGGCGTCGTCGGCAAGCCGATGGCCGAGGACGACGTGCCCGGCGATCCCGAGGCGATCATCGTGCTGGACAACGGCGTGACCCTGTTCTTCGGGCAGGTCCCCGAGCCCAAGACGGTGAAGAACCGGATCCATCTCTGCCTGGAGCCCGACATCCCGCGCGACGAAGAGGTGGAACGCGTGCTGGCGCTGGGCGCGACCCTGCTGCACGACCGGCGTAATCCGGACGGCACCGGCTGGGCCGTGCTGGGCGATCCCGAGGGCAACGAATTCTGCGTGCTGCGCAGCGCCGCCGAGAAGGCCGCGACCTCGTGACGGACTACGTCACCGTCAACCGCGCGAACTGGGACGAACGCGCTCCGGCGCACGCCGCGTCGGCGGATTACGGCTACGAACGGTTCGTGAAGGACCCCGCGCATCTCAGCGGGGTGGTCACCTTCGACCGGCCGCTGCTCGGCGACGTCTCCGGTGCGCGCGGCGTCCACCTGCAGTGCCACATCGGCACCGACACGCTTTCCCTGTCCCGCCTCGGCGCGCGGATGACCGGGCTCGACTTCTCCGCACCCGCGCTGGAGATCGCGCGGCGGCTGGCGGCCGAGACGGGCGCGGAGATCGAGTACCACGAGTCCGATGTGTACAGTGCCGCCGACGTGCTGGGCGCCGGGGAGTTCGACCTCGTCTACACCGGAATCGGCGCGATCTGCTGGCTGCCCGACATCGCCCGCTGGGGACAGGTCGTCGGCTCGCTGCTGAAGCCGGGCGGGCGGCTGTTCATCCGGGACATGCATCCGATGCTGGGCACCCTCGACGAGACCCAGCCGCTGATCACGCCGCACTACCCGTATTTCGAGCAGGCCGAGCCGCTGGTGTTCGACGAGCCGGGGACCTATGTGGACACCGACGTGTCGTTCGAGCACAACCGGACGCACGAATGGAACCACGGGCTGGGTGAGATCGTCACTTCGCTGCTCGACGCGGGACTGACGCTGACGAAGCTGGTAGAGCACGACAGCGTGCCGTGGAACGCGCTGCCCGGGTTCATGACCCTCGACGAGGCGACCGAGGAATGGCGGCTGGCCAAGGATCCCCAACGGCTGGCAGCCAGTTTCACCATCGAAGCGTTCAAACGCGCCTGAAACCCTCCGCGTTTTCGTCCTCTGGTTGCGGTGGTTCGGACCGCCGGCTACCGCAACCAGAGGACTAATTGCGGTGATTGAGTGAAGAATGGGGCACATGTCGAGTCAGTTCAGGCGGCCGCTGGTCGCCGTCGCCGCCTTGGGCGGCACCATCTCCATGGTCCCCGGCGACGGTGAAGACCACGCGGTCCCCAGGCTCACCGCGGCGGATCTGCTCGGCGAGCTGGGCGAGAACCTGGCGATGGACGTCCGGGCGGAGACCCTCGCGGGGATTTCCAGCGCTTCGATGGACTTCGCGACCCTCGTCAGGACCCGGGACTGGGCCGCGCGGGCCGTCGCCGACGGCGCCGAGGGCGTCGTCGTGGTCCAGGGCACGGACACCCTCGAAGAGACCGCGTATTTCTTCGAGCTGACTTGGGCTTCCGAGGCCCCGATCGTCGTCACCGGCGCCATGCGCAACCCGAGCCTGCCCAGCGCCGACGGTCCGGCGAACCTGCTCGCCGCGCTCACCGTCGCCGCCGATCCCCGCAGCCGGGGCCGCGGTTCGCTGGTCGCGTTCAACGACGACGTCCACGCCGCGCGCTGGGTCCGCAAGGCGCATTCGAGCCACGTCGAGGCGTTCTCGTCGAATCCCGCCGGCCCGCTCGGGCTGCTCGCGGAGGGCGCGGTGCACTACTTCCATCCGGTCGCCGCCCGGCCGACGGCGTTGTCCCTGGAGAACGCGGACTTCGCCGGGCTGGTGCCGATCCTCGAGAGCGGCGTCGAGGACACCGGCGAACTCCTGGAGACGCTGGTCAAGGCCGGGCTCAAGGGAGTGGTGCTCGCCGCGAACGGCGCCGGTCACGTCTCGGCCGGGACGGCCGACGTGATCGAGCGCGCGCTCCCCGACCTGCCGATCGTGGTCGCCGGCCGCACCGGCGCCGGGCCGACGTTCCGCGGTACCTACGGCTTCCGCGGTTCGGAGTCCGACCTGATCGCGATGGGCGCGACCATGGCGGGCTGGCTCGACCCGCGCAAATCCCGGCTTTTGCTGCACACCCTGCTCGCCACCGGTGCCTCCCGGGAGCGCGTCGAGGCCGAATTCCGGCTGCGCGGCGACCTGACCCAGGGCTAGTCCCGGATAGGGCCCGAGATGGGGTCCAGGTGGTACGGGCGCATGGTGCGGGTCTGGTGCCGGTAGACGTGCACGCTGACGGCGGGATCCGGGCCGTCGTTGCGCACTTCGTGGATGTAGCCGGGACCGAAGACGCGCGACTGGCCCTCCGCCAGCGAATGCAGCTCCGTCACCGCCCGCCCGTCGGACGCGTGCCGGGCGACGGTCTCGCTCAGCTGCCCGCTGACCACGGTGAACGCGCCCGCGGCGAATTCGTGGTCGTGCAGGTCGGTGTGCTGGCCGGGCAGCCAGCTCATCAACCAGATCTCCTGCAGTTCGTCGGCGTCGACGAGAGCGGAAAAGCGCGCCTCGGGGTCGTAGCGCAGGAGGTGCCGCCAGCGGTCACGGTCCGCGGCGTACTCGATCGCGACCCGCACCGGGTGACGCAGGGCGGGGTTTTCGGGAATGACGAGCGTGTTGTCCGGGACGGCGAACATGAAGGAGTCCTCGCAAAGGAAAGAAGGTGTCGAACTGGGCCGGGGCGGGGTTCACCGACAACAGAGACACGCGCACGCGACCGCACCAAGACCCGAGAGGCCCCGCGACACAGTCATCCCACGTGCGAACATGCCCTCAGCGAACCAGTGCGGATCCCGGCGGTCAACCGATCTCACACCGTGGACCGTGAGTTCTGCACCTGCCGACCATGCTCGCAGCACGAATCGGACCCGGTCTGTCGCGATCCTGCGGTCTTGTTCAGGACCACTCGTGCTTCTGCGACCGCCCGAGCAGCTCCGCGCCCGCCCGCCGGGGGTCGACACCTTCGTGACAGACGCGGTGCATCGCGTCGGTGATCGGCATGTCGACGCCGAGGCTCTTCGAGAGCTCCCGGATCGACGTGCACGACTTGACGCCTTCGGCGACCTGGCCGCCGGTGGCCGCGAGCGCCTGCTCCAGCGTCTCGCCCTGGCCGAGCCGCTCGCCGAAGGTCCGGTTGCGGGACAGCGGCGACGAGCACGTCGCCACCAGGTCTCCGACGCCCGCGAGCCCGGCGAAGGTCAGCGGGTCGGCGCCGAGTTTCGCGCCGAGCCGCGCCATCTCGGCGAGCCCCCGGGTGATCAGCGTGGCCACGGTGTTCGCGCCCAGCCCCAGCCCCGCCGCCATCCCGCAGCTGAGCGCGATGACGTTCTTGCACGCCCCGCCCAGCTCGCAGCCGACGACGTCGGTGTTGGTGTACGGCCGGAAGTACTGGTTGAAGCTCGCCTGCTGGATCGCCTTGGCGTTGTCGTGGTCGGTGCACGCGAGCACCGCCGCCGCCGGCTGCCCGAGCGCGATCTCCTTAGCCAGGTTCGGCCCGGACACGACCACGATCTGCCCGTCGTCGACGCGGGCGATCTCGGCGATGACCTCGCTCATCCGCTTGAGCGTGCCCAGTTCGACGCCCTTCGCGAGGCTCACCAGGATCGCGTCGGAGGGCAGCAGGCCGGACCACTCCGACAGATTGGTCCGCAACGTCTGGCTCGGCACCGCGAGGACCACGGCCTGCGCGCCGTCGAGCGCCTCGGCCGGATCCGCCGTCGCGGTGATCCGCGCGGGCAGGTCGATATCCGGCAAATAGGATGAATTGCGATGCCGGTCCCGGATTTCGGCCGCGACCTCGGGCCGCCGGGCCCAGATGGTCACGTCCCGGCCGGCGTCGCCGAGCACCTTGGCGAACGCCGTCCCCCACGATCCCGCGCCGAGCACGGTCAGGCGCTGGACCTCGGTGGCGGTTCCGGCCATCAGGCGTCGTCCCCCGGCTTCTTCGCGGGCGGTTCCTCCTGGCGGATTTCCGCCAGGAGCGCGGTGATCTCGGTCATCATCAGCTCGGTGACCTCGCGCAGCTTGGACGCGCTGCGCGTGGAACCGTTCCGGTAGGCGGACAGGTCCATCGGCTCGCCGACCAGGTGCGTGATCTTCTTGCGGGGGAACGGCGTGAACTTCTTCGTGTAGCCGTTGAAGATGTGGTTCGTGCCCCAGCGGGCGATCGGGATCACCGGCACGTCGGTCTCGAGCGCGAGGCGCGCGGCACCGGTGAACGGCTTCTTGGGCCAGCCGTCCGGGTCCTTGCTGATCGTCCCCTCGGGATAGATCACCACGACCTTGCCGTCACGCAACGCCTGGTGGGCGGCCTTGAGGCTGTCACCGGCGGCGGCCGAACCGCGCGAGACCGGGATCTGGCCCGCGCCGACGAAGATCTTGCCGAAGACCGGCGTCCTGGTCAGGCTCTCCTTGCCGAGGAACCGCGGCACCCGCTTCTGACGGTGCACGAACACCGCGTCCACCGCCGGGTCCATGTGGGACACGTGGTTGAGCAGCAGCAGCGCGCCGCCTTCGCGGGGGATCCGCTCGGCGTTGCGGTAGACCCGCTTGCCGATGGCCGTCGCCGGGTAGAACAGTGCGGCGGCGATGCCAACCCAGATGCCGCCCTTCTCACGCCGGGCCAATTCGTCCTCCTCCAAGTCGCGCGTGCCGTCCCAGAGCACTGATCCTGCCGCGCGCACGCGAGCGGGGTCCAGGGAGGGTCGGGTAAGAAGAGAGATGTGGACAGTATGGGCATCGACCTGATCGTGCCGATGAAACGACCGGCGGAGGGCAAGTCGCGGCTTCGCGGCGCGGTCGTTCCCGAGCGGCACCCCGAACTGGTGCTGGCGCTGGCCTACGACACCCTGTCCGCGGCGACCTCGGCGGACGGGGTCCGCCGGGTGCTGGTGATCGCGGCCGACCCGGCGTCCGTGGCGGATCTCACCGAGCTGGGCGTCGAGATCGTCACCGAGCCGTCGCGGGGCGGGTTGAACGCGGCCCTGCGGTACGGCGAAGAGCTGCTGCGCCGGGACACACCGTCCGGTCTCGTCGGGGCCCTGCAGGCCGACCTGCCCGCGCTGCGGACCGAGGACCTCACCGCCGCGCTCGCCGAAGCCGCCGGGCATCGGGCATTCGTCGCGGACCGGCAGGGAACGGGCACGACGCTGTTGCTCGCGGGGGCGGGCCGCGCGCTGGCACCCCGGTTCGGCGAGGGATCCGCGCGGGCGCACACCGCCTCCGGTGCGACCCCGCTCACCCTTCCCGCGGACTCACTCCGCGCGGACGTGGACACCGCGGATGATCTCGCTCACGTCCGCACCCTCGGTGCCGGAAAGCGCACTTCAACACTGTTGGGAACACCCTGCGTGGTGATGTGACGAGAGTTCACCCCGAGGACCCGCGCGCGGCGCACATAATCGCGCCGAGTGGTGAACAATGAAGCCCGTGAGCACAAACGACGGCGGCACCCCGAACTCGGCAAGGAAGCGGAAGACCTCCGCCGCGAAACCGGAACCGGACACCAGCGCGGCGGCCAAACCCGCCAGGGCGCGGAAGACCGGTCCCGTGGTGAAGAGCACCGGCAATCACCGCACTCCCCGCGCGACCCGCGGCGGGGCGGCGAGCCGTCCCGCACAGGAGTTCCGCGCGCTGCCCGCCGCGCCTCCCGCGGTGACGTCGGCGCCCACCGCCGTCGAGACGCTGCCCGATGACCGGTACTTCAACCGTGAGCTCTCGTGGCAGGACTTCAACGCGCGCGTGCTCGCGCTGGCCGAGGACGAATCTCAGCCGCTCATCGAACGCGGCAAGTTCCTGGCGATCTTCGCGTCCAATTTGGACGAGTTCTACATGGTGCGGGTCGCCGGGCTGAAGCGCCGTGACGAGACGGGGCTCCCGGTCCGCAGCGCGGACGGGCTCACCCCGCGCGAGCAACTGGCCTACATCGCCAAGCGGAACCAGGATCTCGTCGAGCGGCACACGAACGCCTTCGAACTGCACCTGCGGCCGCAGCTGGCCGACGAAGACATCCACATCGTCGGCTGGAACGACCTGACCGGCGCCGACCAGCTCCGGCTGTCCAACTACTTCAGCGAGCAGATCTTCCCGGTGCTCACACCGCTGGCCGTGGATCCCGCGCACCCGTTCCCCTACATCTCCGGCCTCTCGCTCAACCTCGCGGTGACCGTCCGCGACCCGGAGGGCGGCACCGAACGGTTCGCGCGCGTCAAGGTGCCGAGCAACGTGCCGCGCCTGATGCGGATCGAGCAGCAGCCGAGGGAAAGCCGCACCGCGACCTTCCTTCCCCTGGAGGAACTGATCGCCGCCCACCTCGGCGAGTTGTTCACCGGGATGGAGGTCACCGAGCACCACGCGTTCCGGGTCACCCGCAACGCGGACTTCGAGGTCGAAGAGGACCGGGACGAGGATCTGCTCCAGGCGCTGGAACGCGAACTGGCCCAGCGCCGGTTCGGCCCGCCGGTGCGGCTCGAAGTGGCGCAGGACATGAGCGAGCACATGCTCGAACTGCTGCTGCGCGAACTGGAGGTCGACCCGCGCGACGTCGTCGAGGTGCCCGGTCTGCTGGACCTGACCTGCCTGCACCAGCTTTCCGGCGTCGACCGGAAAGAACTCAAGGACCGCCCTTTCGTTCCCGCGACGCATCCGGCGTTCGGTGAGCGCGAGACGCCGAAGTCGGTGTTCGCGACGCTGCGCGAGGGCGACGTCCTCGTGCACCACCCGTACGACTCGTTCTCCACCAGCGTCCAGCGGTTCATCGAACAGGCCGCCGCGGACTCGAAGGTGCTGGCGATCAAGCAGACGCTGTACCGCACCTCCGGCGACTCCCCGATCGTCGACGCGCTGATCGACGCCGCCGAGGCGGGCAAGCAGGTCGTCGCGCTGGTCGAGATCAAGGCGCGGTTCGACGAGCAGGCCAACATCACCTGGGCCCGCACCCTGGAACGCGCGGGCGTCCACGTGGTCTACGGCCTCGTCGGGCTGAAGACGCACTGCAAGGTGTCGATGGTGGTGCGCCAGGAGGGTTCGACCATCCGCCGCTACTGCCACATCGGCACCGGCAACTACAACCCGAAGACCGCGCGTCTCTACGAGGACCTCGGCATCCTGACCGCCGACCCGACGATCGGCGCGGACCTGACGGATCTGTTCAACGTGCTCACCGGGTACTCCCGCCAGGACACCTACCGCAACATCCTCACGTCGCCGCACGGGATCCGCCGCGGCATCGTGCGCGCGATCGGCGAGGAGATCGAACTCGCGCGCGCCGGGCAGACCGCCGGGATCCGGCTCAAGTGCAACTCGCTCGTCGACGAACAGATCATCGACGCGCTGTACCACGCTTCGCAGGCCGGGGTGCCGGTCGACATCGTCGTGCGCGGCATCTGCGCGCTGAAGCCGGGTGTGGAGGGGCTGAGCGAGAACATCCACGTCCGGTCGATCCTCGGCCGTTTCCTGGAACACTCGCGGATCTTCAACTTCCGCGCGGGCGGCACGCACTGGATCGGCAGCGCGGACATGATGCACCGCAACCTGGACCGTCGTATCGAGGCGCTGGTGCGGGTCAAGGAACCGAAGCTGACGGCGCAACTGGACTACATCTTCGAATCGGCGCTGCATCCGGCGACCCGGTGCTGGGTGCTGAACTCGACCGGTGAGTGGACCCCGTTCCCCGCGTCCGGCGACGACGTCCGCGATCATCAGGTCGAACTGGCGAAGCGGCACGGAGCCGCCGGATGAGCGGGATCGTGCGGGCGGCGGGGGCCGTCCTCTGGCGTCGCGACGGGGACCGGACCGAGGTCGCGCTGGTCCATCGGCCCCGCTACGACGATTGGTCGCTGCCGAAGGGAAAGCTGGATCCGGGCGAGACCATCGCGGAAGCGGCGGTCCGGGAGATCCAGGAGGAGACCGGATTCGAGGCGGTGCTCGGCCGCTATCTGTTCCGGACCGAGTACACCGTGGCTGGCTCTCCCAAGACCGTCGACTACTTCGCCGCCCACGCGGCTTCCGGCTCGTTCGCTCCGAACGACGAGGTCGACGAACTGCGCTGGCTCGACGCGGAGACCGCGGAGAAACTGCTGACGCGGCCGGGGGACGTCCGGGTGCTGCGCGAGTTCTCCGCACTGCCGCCCGAACTCGCCACGGTGATCCTGGTACGGCACGCCAAGGCCGGTAAGCGGGACGAGTGGAACGGTGACGACGACCTGCGCCCGCTTTCGGAAGCGGGTCAGCGTCAGGCGGAAGCACTGCGTTCGCTGTTGAAGCACTACGCGCCCGGCAGGGTCCTCTCGGCGCCGCGGCTCCGGTGCGTCCAGACGGTGAACGGGCTCGCCGAGGATCTCGAAACCGAGATCCGGCACGAGCCGCTGCTGTCGGAAGAGGGCTACTGGCCGGATCCCGTGCTCGGTGTCGCACGGTTGCTGGCCATCGCCGGGGACGGCGGGACACCGGTGATCTCCAGCCAGGGCGGCGTGATCCCGGACGTCGTCAGCGCGCTGGCCGACCGCGACGGCGTCGACCTGCCCGCCGCGCGAGGCGGTGTGGTGCCGTCGAAGAAGGGCTCGTTCTGGGTTCTGTCTTTCCGGGCGCCGACCGAGGAGGACGGGCCGGTACTGGTGGCCGCGGACTACTTCGCGTCGCCTTTGCCCACTCCTGCTCCGGCGCATCCCTGACGCTTTCTTGCGCGTGAAGGCCCCCTTCCCTCGGCTCAGCAGAGAAGGGGGCTTTC
Source organism: Amycolatopsis sp. lyj-84 (assembly GCF_046549075.1). Taxonomy (NCBI): domain Bacteria; kingdom Bacillati; phylum Actinomycetota; class Actinomycetes; order Pseudonocardiales; family Pseudonocardiaceae; genus Amycolatopsis; species Amycolatopsis sp. lyj-84. The sequence continues at coordinate 141,907 of NZ_JAJPWO010000007.1, read as the reverse complement.
ACGCGAGTTTGGGGCGTGAGTGGCGTGTTCGGGCGGGATGGGTGCTCGCGTGTGATCGGGCGGCGGTCACGCGTGATCAGAGACGGATCACCTGTGCTTGGAGACGGATCTCGCGTGATCCGGCTCCAAGCACACGAGTCACGCCCTCGCTCACCTTGAGTTCAGCCACAGCGACACCTTTGCCCTACCCCTCTAGAACCCGAATCGCCGCTCACGACCCACCTGGCCACCACTCATCCGCACCGCGTTTTCGAAAGCGACTCCCCCACGTGGGTGACGCGCCTCTGCTCCGGCCGTGTCCCGGTGAGGCAAAGCTCGCCGGATTCCGAAGTACTTGCGAGCAGGTGGATCCGCCGCGAAATGAGTTCCGCCGCCGCGCCGGGATCCGGTCTCGCGAGGCGTTGTCCAGCGGCAACAGCCCGGTGCGGACGGTCGTCGCTCCACTGTGGAGGGCTGCTCGGGGAGCGAGATGATGCGGCATCGGGGTGACCGGGGCGACCGCGCGGTTCTACGAAGAGTGGACAGCTCCGCCGTATGCCCGGCGCATTCGTCCACAGACCGCCGCGGATCCGTTCCGGGTCCCGTTTCCCCGGACGCCCTCTCCCAAGGGCGTTGAGGGGAATAGAGACGGCCTCGGCGCACCTGCCCCGAAAATGCGGCAGGGCCCCGCGCCGTGCGCGGGGCCCTGCCGTTGGCTCACTCTGGAAGAGAGAGCTTACTTCTTCTTCGCGGCCGCCGAAGTCCGCTTGGCCGGAGCCTTCTTGGCGGGAGCCTTGGCGGCAGTCGCCTTGGCGGCCGGCTTCGCGGCGGCCTTGGTGGCGGTCGCCTTCTTGGCCGTGGTGGCGCGAGTCGTGGCCTTGGCCGCGGTCTTCGGCGCCGCCTTGGCCGCTGCCGGCTTGGCGGCGGCCTTGGTCGCGGTCGCCTTGGCGGCCGGCTTCGCGGCGGTGCGCGTCGTGGCGGCGGCGGCGCGAGTCCGCGTGGTGGTGGTGCGCGTCGCGGCCGGGCGGCTGGCGGCCGTCCGGGTCGTCGTCGCGCGGGTGGCGGCGGCCCGAGTGGTGGTGCCGGCGGTCGCGCGCTTCACAGCGGTGGCCTTCGGCAGCTTCTTCGAACCGCTGATGACGTCCTTGAAGGTCGTGCCGGCGCGGAAAGCGGGCACGTTGGTCTTCTTGACGCGGACGGTCTCACCGGTGCGCGGGTTACGCGCGGTACGGGCGGCGCGGGCGCGCTTCTCGAACACACCGAAGCCGGTGATGTTCACCTTCTCGCCCTTGTTGACCGTCCGGATGATGATGTCGACAAGGCCATCGACGGCCTCCGACGCGACCTTCTTGTCGCCCAGGCGCTCCGACAGCGCCTCGATCAGCTGGGCCTTGTTGGCCATTCCAGTCCTCCAAGAAGAACTTGTTGTGCACGGCCCCGTCGGCCGACTTAGCGCACACGGTATTACCAATGCAGCACAAATTCCAAACGACGCGCGGAAATTTCCCTTGCCTCGGGGGCTGTTCCGCCTCTCGAGGGACCCCTCCGGGGCCTCTAGAGGTGCCGTTCGGTGTGGTTTCGGGGCTCTGCGAAGGACCCTCGGCCGGGGTGCGGATTCCCTGCTCAGCAAGGGAATCCGCCCCCTTCGACCGGGCCTAGGAGGTGGCCGCCGGGAGGGTCACCGGCTTCCAGGAGGGGCGCTGGATCTCGAAAGTGTCGATCTCCTCCGCGTGGCGGAGTGTCAGGGCGATGTCGTCGAGCCCTTCGAGGAGCCGCCAGCGGGTGTAGTCGTCGATCTGGAAGGGCGCGGTGAAGTCCTTGGCTCGTACCGTCTTCGACTCGAGGTCCACCGTGACCTCCGTCCCAGGCTCGTTTTCGAGCAGCTTCCACAGCAGTTCGACGTCGGCCTGCTCGACCTGAGCGGCGACGAGGCCCTGCTTGCCCGAGTTACCGCGGAAGATGTCCGCGAACCGGGCCGAGATCACGGCACGGAAGCCGTAGTCCATCAGGGCCCAGACCGCGTGCTCGCGGGAGGAACCGGTGCCGAAGTCCGGGCCCGCGACCAGGACCGACCCGCTCGTGAAGGGCTCTTGGTTGAGGATGAACGACTCGTCGGAGCGCCAAGCGGCGAAGAGACCGTCCTCGAAGCCGGTGCGGCTCACGCGCTTGAGGTAGACCGCCGGGATGATCTGGTCAGTGTCCACGTTGGACCTGCGCAGCGGGACCCCGACGCCGGTGTGGTGGGTGAACGCATCCATGGTTGGGAACTCCTTCGCGGATGTCAGCGATGTCAGCGGGCGGTGGCGGGCTGCAGGTCTTCGGGGCTGGACAGGGTTCCCCGCACGGCCGTCGCGGCCGCCACGAGGGGCGAGACCAGGTGCGTCCGGCCGCCCTTGCCCTGCCTGCCTTCGAAGTTGCGGTTCGAGGTCGACGCGCTGCGCTCGCCCGGCTTGAGCTGGTCCGGGTTCATGCCGAGGCACATCGAACAGCCCGCCTGACGCCATTCCGCGCCCGCTTCGGTGAAGACCCGGTCCAGCCCTTCGGCTTCCGCCGCCTGGCGGACACGCATCGAGCCCGGGACGACGAGCATCCGGACGGACTCGGCGACCCGGTGCCCCCGCAGGACGTCCGCGGCGGCCCTCAGGTCCTCGATACGGCCATTCGTGCACGAGCCGAGGAAGACGGTGTCCACCGAGATCTCGCGCAGCGGCGTGCCGGGCTTCAGGTCCATATAGGACAGGGCCTTCTCAGCGGCGATGCGCTCGTTCTCGTCACCGATCCGCTCGGGATCGGGCACCTCGGCGCCCAGCGGGAGGCCCTGGCCCGGGTTCGTGCCCCAGGTCACGAAAGGCGTGAGCTCGTCGGCGTTCAGGCGAACCTCGGCGTCGAAGACCGCGTCGTCGTCCGTGCGGAGTTCACGCCAGTTTTCGACGGCGGCGTCCCAGTCGGCGCCCTGCGGCGCGTGCGGACGGCCCTTCAGGTACGCGAACGTCGTCTCGTCCGGAGCGATGAGCCCGGCGCGCGCCCCGGCTTCGATGGACATGTTGCACACCGTCATCCGGGCTTCCATCGACAGGTTTTCGATGGCTTCGCCGCGGTACTCGAGGACGTAGCCCTGTCCGCCGCCGGTGCCGATCTTCGCGATCACCGCGAGGATGACGTCCTTCGCCGTGACACCGGGGCGCAGGGTGCCGTCGACGGTGATCGCCATCGTCTTGAATGGACGGAGCGGCAGGGTCTGGGTCGCCATCACGTGTTCGACCTCGGAGGTGCCGATCCCGAAGGCCATCGCGCCGAAGGCACCGTGCGTCGAGGTGTGACTGTCGCCGCACACCACGGTCATCCCGGGCTGGGTCAGGCCCAGCTGCGGGCCGATGACGTGCACGATGCCCTGCTCGGCGTCGCCCATCGGATGCAGCCGGACGCCGAACTCCTTGCAGTTGTTGCGAAGGGTGTCGACCTGCGTCCGGGACACGGGATCCGCGATCGGCAGCTCGATGTCGATCGTCGGGACGTTGTGGTCCTCGGTCGCGATGGTGAGGTCGGGGCGGCGCAGTTTCCGGCCCGCCAGGCGGAGTCCGTCGAAGGCCTGCGGGCTGGTGACCTCGTGCAGCAGGTGCAGATCGATGTAGAGCAGGTCGGGCTCGGCCCCCTCGCCGCGCCGCACCAGGTGCGACTCCCACACTTTCTCGGCCAGTGTCCGGGGCATTTCCGGCTCCTCACATGCGGTGAAATAGGTACTTCCCACCATCTGGACATCTCAAACTTCGGGAAGATAGTATCGGCTTGTGGGACAGCATAGCGGTATCGGAGTACTCGACAAGGCCGTGGCCGTGCTTCAGGCCGTGGCCGAAGATCCTTGTGGCCTGGCGGAACTGTGCACGCGGACGGGATTGCCGCGCGCGACGGCGCACCGGCTCGCGGTCGGTCTCGAGGTGCATCGCCTGTTGCGCCGGGGCCCCGACGGGCGCTGGCGGCCGGGTACCGCGCTCGCGGAACTGGCGGGCGGTTCGACCGACCCGCTGCTCGACGCGGCGAGTTCGGTGCTGCCGAAATTGCGCGACATCACCGGGGAAAGCGTTCAGCTCTACCGTCGCGACGGCGTCCAGCGCGTCTGCGTTTCGACCGCGGAGCCGCCCAGCGGGCTCCGCGACACCGTGCCGATCGGTTCACGGCTGCCGATGACGGCGGGTTCCGGCGCGAAGGTGCTCGCCGCCTGGTCGGATCCGCACACGCAGCGGACGATCCTTTCCGAAGCGGTGTACGGGGAGCGCACACTGCTCGAAGTCCGCCGTCGTGGCTGGGCCCAGAGCGTGGCCGAGCGGGAACCGGGTGTGGCGAGTGTCTCGGCGCCGGTGCGGGATTCGACGGGCACCGTCGTCGCCGCGGTGTCGGTTTCCGGGCCCATCGAACGCATAGGGCGTAAGCCGGGGGCCCGTTGGGCCGCGGACCTGCTCGCCGCCGCGGACGCGCTGCAGGAGCGCCTCTGAGCTCTCTCGAAATACGTGAAGGGCCCCCTGCTCATGCTGTGAGCAGGGGGCCCTTCACGTTCTACCGTCCTATCAGAACTCGTCGGCCCGGGTGAGCTCGTGCTCGAAGGCGTCCGCGCGGGCGACAAGGGACGTCAGCGGATGCCCGAACTCGTTCTGCAGGTTCAGGTCGGCCAGCGGGACCGTGTGCTTGAGCAGGGCGACGCCGTCCACGATCGCCGCGCCGCCGACCGAGTCGCCACCCGCCAGTTCGAGCAGGCGCCGCAGGTCGATCTTGTCCGCCCAGCCGACCGGGGACGAGAGCTCGACCCATTCCAGCCCGTCGTGGTCCGGCAGATGGTGCAAGGTGACCTGCTGGCCACGGCCGTCTTCGGTGTCGACCCGGAACCGGAGCCAGTCGCCCCGTTCTTCGAGCACTTCGTATCGCGCCCGGACGAAATTGATCACGCCTGCCCAGATGGACACCCTCGTCACCTCTCGGTTTCGCCGCCTCGTGCGCTGTCGAGCATGGCACATCCGGGCCGGAGGAGTGTCGATGGTCTCGTTCGGGGGGCTCACCGCCAGGTGTCGTCCTCCAGCAGTTGCAGCGATCCCGTGTCCGACTCGGCCGCCCGCCGGTGGCCCGGGATCGTGAAGCCGTTCCCGTCACCGTCGGCGGCTCTGCCCCGCAGTGCCGCCACCACGCCGTCGGCCCCCGAAGCGGGCCTCGGCGCGTCTTCGGAACGCTCGTGCGGGTGCTCGGCCGCTCCCGGTCGCACCGTTCCGGCCGTCCCCGCGGCGTGCTGCGGCATCCCCGGCGGCATCATCCCGCCTCCGGCGCCCTTCGCGGAACCGATCGTGCCGCCCGGCGGGATCTCCGCCATCGAACCGAGGGCGCGCTTTCCCGAGCCTGCTCGCGATGCCGCCGGAACCCCGCCGAGTCCACCGGCGGCGCCGAGTGTTCCCAGCGGCATGGGCGGCAGCGACGCGAGGCCGCCCGACGGCAGGCCGCCACCGGACAAGCCGCTCAGCGGGGCGCCCGGGAGGGTGCCGGACGCCAAGGCGTTGGGTGCCAGCCCGGCCAGCGTCGGCCCGTTCCCCGCGGACGAGGCGAGACCGGACGCGGACGGTGCTTCCGACCCGTTCCAGCCGCCGAGAAGGCCGGACGAGTCCGGGAGCTTCCCGCCCGCCCCGCTTCCGCCGAGGGATTCGCTCAGGCTCTGCACCTCGGTGAGCAGGTTCACCGCCGCGTCGGCCGTTTTCACCGCGTCCGCGGCGGAACCGGTGACCTGGGGGAAACCGGGCAGCAGATCGGCCGGATTCGCGATCCCGGCGGCGGCGCACATCGACAGCATCGTCGTGTCGAAGCGGGTACCCAATCCGCTCAGGAAGACGCCCGCCTTCTGCTGCACCGCGAACGCTCCCGGGAAGTTGAGACTGAGCAGCATGGCCTCGTACTCGCCTGCCATCCCGAGCACGATCCCCTGCGCCTCCGGCAGGGCGGCCGCCAGCGAGGCCAGGTTCTCCGACACCCGGGAGTCGTCGATCCGCTGACCCCACATCGTCAGGTCGGCCAGCGACAGCTTGGTCTTCTCCTCGAACGCCCTGCCCGCGTCGTCGGTCCAGTCCGGGGCCAGGTTGTTGGCGCGGGTCTGCAACTCCACCTTGGCCTCTTCGACCCAGACGCGCGCCTCCTTCCACATCGCCGATTTCTGCATGAGGACCGGGACACAGAGCTGTGTCTGTGTGATGCACCCGACCATGACTTCCATCGGAAGTACGCCATACGGGAACAAGAGAGGCTCCTTAAGTGGTCTGCGGCGAGCCGTCGCCCGCGCCCGTGTCGGTGGGATCCGTCGTGCCGGACTGCGAGCCCGCGGCCCCGGACACCTGCTTGGCGACGCCGACCACCTTCTGGCCGAGCTTGACCCCGGACGTGGCCAGGTCGAGCGCGCTGGTGATGTCGGCGAGGGAATAGGTCGCGGCGGCTTGCTTGACCTTCGCGCCGTAAGTGACCATGTCCGCGGTGACAACGCCCAGATAGGCGTTGATCTCGGCGGTGACGGCCTGATCCAGCACCGACAAGAGCGCGCTCTCGACCATCCCGGACAGATTCGCCGGTGTCGCGAGACCCGCGGTCACCGAGCCCGGTATCGGTGGTGCCTTGAGTTGCTGGGAATAAGCGAACATCGAGCTGGGGTCGCCGTCTACGACGTCGGACATGAGCCCCTCCTCCTAGTATCCGGTGCGGTATTTCGGTTGATCGGTGGCCGGGTCGAGTTGCCACAGGTCTTCGTCGAGCACGTGCACGACGTCGTTTTCGACGACCGGGCGCTGCCGGGTGACCGGCGGGCGCGGCGCCTCCCCCGCCCTGCCTCGCAGCGCCACGCCCGGTTCGCCCTCGGGTTTGCGCGAACGGACCGCGTTGACGTGTTCGGCGGCTCCCGGCCTGATATCGCCGCCGCCCGCTCTCCCGCCCGCGCCGTTCTGCGGATACATCGGCATCATCCCCGGGCTTCCGCCCAGGCCCGTCGTTCCGCCCGCCGACCCCGCCGCGGCGGAGGTTCCCGGTAGCGCGGCCCCGAAACCCGCCACGCCGGCCGCCGGGGACGCAGTTCCGGGCATCGGCGAAATGCCGCTGCCCGAGCCGATTCCGCCCGCCCCCAGGCCACCGCCGATTCCGCCGCCACCGTCGCCGAGACCGGCGAGGGTCGGCAGGCCCAGCGGATTGTCCGGGGACGAAAGGCCGCTCAGCGACGGAGACTCACCGGGCTTCCAGCCTTCCAACGGATTCGGCACGGTCGCCGGATCCGGTACGTCCACCGATCCGGCCCCGCCCGCGCCGAGCAACTGTTCGGCGACCTTGCCCCCGAGGTCGACGGCCTTGCTGGCGACGTCGAGCCCCGACGAGGCCAGATCCAGCTGTTCCTGGAGCGTGAGCGGCTTCTGTTCTTCGGGGGTCTCCGGTGTGTCACCGGGATTCGGTTCCTGGGGCTCACCGGGGTTCGCCGATCCCGGCTGGCTCGGATCCCCGCCACCGGTCGAAGCCCCGTCGCCGGCGGGCGTGCCGTCGTCCGCCGGGCGGTCGGATCGCAGCTCCGGGACCACCACGCTCTGCGCGCCGTTCCAGTGCCTGCCCGAGGCGCCGGGCAGCGCATTGGCCACCTGGGTGTAGGCGGTGCCCAGCGGAGCGATCAGCTTGACCGATTCCTTCCGATAGAACTCTTCGGCGTCCTTACGGCTTTCAGCGGATTCCGCCGGTCTGGCCGTGTATTCGCGATAGAAACCGTCCACGGCCGTGAACACGAACTGGAGCTGATCCGCCAATCTCCGGAGCTGCCCCGCGATGTCGGACGCCACGATGCCCTTTTCGGTGTACTTCCACCCTTCGCCGGGGCTCGTCGAGATCTGCTGGGGTGGCAAGGCGACCTGTTCGCCGTCCGCCCTGATCCAGGACCGCATGTTGTTCATGTCGCTTTGCGCCTGGACGGCGAACGCGTAGCCCGCCTTGTCCGGCCAGTGCGAGGTCAGGTTTTCGACCTGCCCTTTGAACCGGCCGAGCGTGTCGCCGATCCACTGGGTGCCTTCATCCCACATCACGGCGGCGTCGCGGAGCCTGCCGATGTGCTGGTATTCGATCCTGATCTTGGTGTGCAGCTGGGAAAAGGAGAGGCTTTCGTAGTTACCCATCGTCGCGCACCTTCTTCGAGGCCATGAGGTGCCGCTACTTCGCCGGCGCTTGCTGGTAGGTCTCCAGTCCGGGCAGACCGGACCCGGTGTTCTGCAGACGCCACCCGAGGACGAGATTGGCGGCCGCCGCGGCGTCCGCGTCGCGGTAGGCGACCCCGGAAGTCCTGGCGAACTTGCCGTAGGCGGCGATGCCGTATCGCACGCCCATGACGAACATCTGCAGGGAACGAGTGGCCGCCGCGTCGGCCTGGACGAGCGCCGCGCATTCGTCCAGGCCGCCACCGCACGCGCCTTCGACACGGCGTGACATCAGCTTCGGGACGTCCTGCACGATGTTGTTGAAACTCTGGGCGGCCTCGATCATCACCACGGTGTCGCCGTCGACGGTTTCGCCGGATCCCATGTCGTGCTCCTCGTTTCCAATACGTCTGGTGAAGGCAACCACGCCGGCGGCGTGGCGGGCGGGCCGCGACAGGAAGCGGCCACCGGTCATTCCTTGGGTGGCAACCAGGCGACCTGGGTCAGGCTCTTGGTCCCGCGCCGGTCGACGAGCCAGCCGCGGCCGGGTGGGAGCACCTGAGGACGCATTCCGCCGAGCAGTGGCCCTTCGTCCCGGTCGCCGGACATCATCAGGCCGGACGCGCCGACATCGCGCAGCCTGGAGAGGAACGGCTCGCCGAGGCCGAGACCCGCACCACCGCTGCGGCGGGCCAGCACGACGTGCAGGCCGATGTCCGAAGCCTGTGCGATCAACGGGAAGAGCGCGAACAGCGGATGGTCCTTGTGCGTCGCCACCAGGTCGTAGTCGTCGACGAGGACGAAGATCTCCGGGCCGGTCCACCAGCTGCGGTTCCGCAGCTGGTCGGTGGTGATGTCCGGGCCCGGCAGCCGGGCGGTGAGCCGCTCGGCCACCTGTGCCAGCAGCTCGGAGCTGTGAGAATCGTTGACCCCCATGCCGATCAGGTATTCACCGTCGACCTCACCGAGCAGTCCCCGGCGATGGTCGACGAGGACGATCTGTGCCTCTTCCGGCGTGTACGCCTGGCAAATCCGCCTGGCGAGCACCCGGAGGAAGTTGGTCTTGCCGCTGCGGATGTCCGCCAGCACCAGGAAATGCGGGTCGTCGGCGAAGTCGAGGCGCAACGGGCTGAGGTCGCGCTCGTGGATGCCGACGGCGAAGCCCGCGTCCGGTCCGGACGGTTCGTCGGTCGCGGGGAGCTCCAGGTAGGGCAGGACGGGCGGCAACAGCCGGACCGAGGGGGCGGGCGGCCCCTGCCATGCCTTCTTGACCGCGTCCACCAGCGTCGCCACCCCGGTCGCCAGATCCTCGGTGCCGGACACTCCGTCCACCCTCGGCAGCGAAACCAGCATCTGGTGCCCGCTCATCGCGACGCCTCGTCCCGGCGAATCGGGCGGCACACTCATTGCCGCCCGCCGGTCGATCACCGAATCGATCGGATCGCCGATCTTCAGCTCCAGCGTGCTGACGAAGAGATCCCGCACGTTCATCCGCAGATCGAAGGCACGCGTGGCGCCGGCGACGACATGGACACCGAAGGCGAGGCCACGCGCGATGATGTCGTTGACCGTCTCCTCGAGATCCATGAAGTCGTTGCGCAGGGTCAGCCAGCCGTCGATGACGAGGAACACGTCACCGTGGAGGTCTTCGGCGAATCCTCCCTCGGCCCGGAGCTTGCGATAGGTGGCCATCCCGTCGATCTGGTGCTGGGCGAACAGCCGTTCCCGTTGGGCGAGCAGGGTCGCCACTTCGGCGATGGTGCGCCGGACCGCGCCCGTGTCGAGGCGGCCGGAGACACCCCCGACATGCGGCAGGCCGGTGACTGAAGCGAGTGCGCCACCACCGAAATCGAGGCAGTAGAAAGTCGTTTCCCGCGGCGTGTGGGTGAGCGCGACACTGGTGATGATCGTGCGCAGCGTGGTGCTCTTGCCCGACCGGGGTCCCCCGAGCACCAGCACATGCCCGGCGCCACCGGACAGGTCCAGCATCAGCGGGTCGCGGCGTTGCTCGTACGGCCGGTCGACGATGCCGAGAACCGGGCGCAGCGCACCCGCCGCCTCGGCCGAATTCGGGGTCACCCCGCGCTGCGGATGGATGACCAGCGAGGGCAGCAACTGGTCCAGCGTCGGCGAGTCCCCCAACGGCGGCAGCCACACCTGATGCGCGGCTCCCCGTCCTTCCAACCGGTCGACCAGGATGTCCAGCAGCGTCTCGCCGGTGGCCAGGTCCGGATCGTCGTCGCCCGTGCGCTCCTCCGGCGGATCGTCGAGGTCCGGGGCGAGGTACGCGGTCGTGTACTCGTGCAGCGCGAATGCCTCGGCGGACGCCGACGCAGAGCCCGCCCCGGTGGCGCGCTGGTACACACCGGACACGTAGGCGGACCGGAAGCGGTCCATCGGTTCGGTGCCGACCTTCAGGAAGCCGTGCCCGGGAGCCCTCGGCAGGGTGAACGCGTCCGGTACCCCGAGCACCGCGCGACTGTCCATATCGGAGAAGGTGCGCAGCCCGATCCGGTACGACAGGTGGGCTTCGAGACCGCGCAGCCTGCCTTCGTCCAGCCGCTGCGAGGCGAGCAGGAGATGCACGCCGAGCGACCGGCCGACCCGTCCGATTTGGACGAACATGTCGATGAAGTCGGGCTTGGCCGAGAGCAGTTCGGAGAACTCGTCGCAGATCACCAGGAGCGTGGGCACCTCCGGGAGCGGCGCACCCGCGGCCCTCGCCTTCTCGTAGTCGCGCAAGGAGGAGAAGTTCCCCGCCGCGCGAAGAAGTTCCTGACGGCGGATCAGCTCACCGTTGATCGCGTCGGACATCCGGTCGACCAGATGCAGCTCGTCGGCCAGGTTCGTGATCACGGCGCTGGTGTGCGGGAGCTTGTCCAGCCTGCTGAAGGTAGCGCCACCCTTGAAGTCGACCAAGGCGAAGTTCAACGAGTTCGGCGGATGGGTGACCGCCAGTGCCAGCACGAGCGTGCGCAGCAGTTCCGACTTGCCCGAGCCGGTCGCACCGATCAGCAGGCCGTGCGGGCCCATCCCGTCCTGTGCGGATTCCTTCAGGTCGATCTCGATCGGGGTCCCGTCCTCCTTGATCCCCAGCTTGATCCGGAGCCGGTCGCGATTGGGCCGGGGCACCCAGGTGTCATCGGGATGGAAGTCGTAGGGGTCACCGAGTTCGAGCAGTTCGGCGAGGCCGAGTTCACCGCTCATCGGCGCCTCCCCGGGCAGGCCCGAGGTCAGCCGCAACGGCGCGAGTTGCCTGGCGAGGCCTTCGGCGGCCACCGCACCGAGCCGGTCGGCCCGGCCGAGGGAGACCGCGCCGTCGACGGTCTCGCTGAGCAGATCGCCGTCCGCGGCGACGTCGAGCAGCACGCTGGTCCGGTCGAAAGCCCTTGGCGGCGCGGTGCTCAGGTCCACCACGGTCACCCCTTCGACACCGCCGCCGGTCATCAGGTGGTCGGAACCGGCGACCGCGCCGCCGTCCAGGACCACCACCAGATGCGGGCCCGGCAGGCGAGTGGCCGCCTCAGGGTCGAACCGCGGCCGTTTGGTGAGCTCCTCTTCGAGCATCGACTCCAGCGCGGGGATGGTCGTGGCGACCAGTCGCAGCGGGCCGAGTGCGTCGGTGCGCTCCGGATGCAGCACGTGCGGGAGCCACTTGACCCATTCCCAGTCGGCGCGGCGATCTTCGCCGACGCAGACCGCGACGCGCAGATCGTCCGGCGACTGCATGACGGCCAGCTGGGCCAGCATCGCGCGCACCATGCCCAGGACGGCGTCGCGATCGCCGCGCGCGTGGATCCGGCTGAACCCGTTGACCGCGATGGCGATCGGCAGCCGGTCGATCGTGGCGTAGGTCGTGACGAACCGGCGCAACGCCAAGGCCGACAGCGGTTCGAGCTCTTCGAGCGGCTTCGTGTCCGGGGCGACCACGGTGAGCGCGGGACGCTGCCGTCCACGGGCGATGCGGGCGACGGCGAAGTCGGGGTCTTCCTTGCGCCGTTCCCAGAGCCGATAGCTGACCGCCAGCGACCACAGCGAAGCGGGATCCGGGTGCAGGTACTCCATCGCCGCACGCTGTTTGCGGGCCGATCGGCGCAGCCGCAACCGGTGCTGTGAAAGGTGGCGCAGGTACTTTCGCCTGGCGTGGCCCATCTCCCGCTTGCTCGGGCCGCCGCCCTGCAGGAAACCCATGGCGACCATGCCGAGCATGCCGACGCCCATCAGTCCGTAGACGACGAAGCGCATGGATCCGCCGATGGAGCCCGAGTACATCAGCAGCATCGCCGCCATCATGGCCACCATCGGCAGCACCATGAAGATCTGCGCCCACTGCCTCGACGGCGGTGGCGGGATCTCCGGCGGCGGCTGCAGAAGCAGCTCTCCGGCGGGCATGTCCGGAGCCGGCCGGCGGGCCGGCCTCTTCACGACGACTGTCGACATACCCGGAATCCTCCGCGCCCACACGATCGTCTCGACGGCGATGGCAGGAAGATGCCGGGCGGCCGAGCGAGCGCGCCACGCCGCCTACCTTCGCTGAAGAAGGACAGTGATCGTCGGTCCGGAGAAAGGAAAGGAGAACCCCTTGACGTATCAAGACGTCGATCTCGATCTCGGGATGGGTCAGCGCCAGGTTTCGTTCATCACCGACTCGGTCGGCCAGATCAACGACGGCCAACACCGGCTGAACGGCAACACCCAGGCGATGGTCGCGCAGAACAGCGGCCGGATGAACATCGCGGCCAACGACGCCTACGACCAGCTCGGGACGCAGGTCACCAAGGTGGGCACCCAGTACGGCGATACCGCCGACGGAATCCACTACGGCCTGCAGGCTCACGCGTCCTCCGACTCGGAGGCCGCGGCCGGATTCAACTACGGGAGGTAGAACGATGGCGCACAACCAGGAAAGGGTCACCCTCAACCTGGGGCAGACTCTCGATACGGCTCAGAGCACCAAGAAGACCGGCGCCGAAGCGCGCGACAACACCGATCTCCTGCACCAGCGCGCCCAGAACTTCAGTTATGAAGGTGCCCAGGGCGAATACGGCCAGGCCGTCGTGGAGAAGGATCGCTTCAACCAGCGGCTCGCCAACGAGCAGTGGGACGGTCACGACCGGACGAGCAACGCCCTGACCAACGGGGCCCACTCGCTGGTGAACGCCCGTGACATGTCGATCAACCGTCTGGGCGGCATGGGCTGAGTCCCGCGGTTTCCTTTCAAGTACGTGAAGGCCCCCTTCATTGCGCTAGACGCGGTGAAGGGGGCCTTCACGTACTTGGGACTCTTGGGTGAGCGCGGCAGGTGCGCCGGCGCTCACCCCTGAGCCTCGGTCACCGTTCGCGGATCAGGAAAACCTGCTCGGGCGGTTCGGCCACACGCGGCTCGGCGGGCGCCGAGGTCACCCGGCCCGGCCGCCAACGGCGCCTGTTCCCCCGCGGGACGAGCGCCGCCACCAACCCGGCCAGCACCAGCGCACCGAGCGCGGCGACGGTCAGCCATTTCGCCGTGGTCCCGGTTTTCTCGATCCGCGCGGCCTTCTCCAGTCCGGCGAGATCCGGAGGTGGCGGCACGAAAACGGGCATCGCCGCGGGTTTCTCCGGATCGAGGCCGTCGGTCACCGCGCGGTAGGGATCGACCAGTCCGGCGCCGTAGGCGGCGCTGCCGAGTCCGCCTCGCGCGGGATCGGCCGTGGCCTTCAACCGCTGGATCACTTGCGCGGCGGACAAGTGCGGCCACGCCGAGCGCACCAAGGCGGCGGTCGCGGCGACGAAGGGCGCGGCGAAACTCGTTCCGTCGACCTGGGTGTGGCCGTCTTCCCTGGTCGCGGTCAGCACCTCGGCGCCGGGCGCGACGATGCCGACGTACGAACCGACCTGGGAGGTTCCCAACCTCGCCCCCGCGCGGTCGACCGCGCCGACGCCGAGCACACCGTCGTAAGAGGCCGGAAAGGACGGTAGCCCGGCCGCCGCGTTCTGCTGTGAATTGCCCGCCGCCGCCACCACGACCACGTCCCTGGCCACCGCGTGGGCCACCGCCGCCCGGATGGCGGGGAAATCGCTGAACCCCGCCAGCGAAAGATTGATCACACGAGCGCCTTGATCGGCCGCGTAACGGATTCCGGCGGCCACCGCGTCCGGGTTGATCCGCAGCGACTCTCCCCGATCGCTGATGTCCCGGTCGGTGATCCGCACCGGGAGGATCTCCGCGTCCGGGGCGAAGCCGTGGAATCCGATGCCGGGCAACGGATCGGCGGCGATGATGCCCGCGACCCCGGTGCCGTGCGACACGCAGTCGAACGAGCCGGGCAGCCCGCCGGGCAGGTAGAAATCCCGGCCCGTCCGTACTTTGCCCGGTCTGCGCAACTGCGGGTGGTCGGCGTCGACGCCCGAATCGACCACCGCGACCAGCACGCCCGCCCCCTTGCTGTGCGGCCAGACCCGTTGCGGATCGAGCGTCTGCTGTGGCCACGGGAGCGCTTGGATCCGCTCGTGGGCGGGATCGGGATCGTGACACACCCCTGCCGGTGGAGCCGCGGACGCCGGAACGGCCCCGCCGACCAGATGAACCGCGGCCAGCGCACCGGCCGCCGCGAGTGCCGGAAGTCGTCTCATTTCGGCAATCGTCGGGCAGGACGGGCCCGGTCTCGCCGGAGTGGCCGCAACCTGTCACGCCACCTCGCGGCACCCTCGTTCCGGCGACACTCGTACCGACCGAACGAGGAGGCACGGTGGAAACCTTCGCCGACAGGAAAGCCGGATACCTGAGGACAGAGCAGGGTCTGCGCGAGCAGCAACGGCGGATGGCCGAGATCCGGGCCACCACCGAATCCGACGACGAGCTCATCAGCGTGACCGTCGGCGGCTACGGCGAACTGGTGGAGCTGCGCCTCGACCCGCGGGTCTTCCGGACCCCGGACTCCACGGGCCTGGCACAGGCCATCACCAAGACCGTCCATCGTGCGGCCGAACTCGCGCACGAAGAGGGGTTCGCCATCATCGCGGACCTTTTCCCGGCCGGTGTCACACCCGAGACGGCCGACCTGCGACTCGGGCCCGTAGTGCACGAACTGGACCGGCGGATCGCGGGAGGCGAGCGATGAGCATGGAGGACCGTGTCAGCATCGACGGTGACGACGTCGTCGACATGTACACCATCGACACCGCCGAGCAGATGATCGTGCTGGACGCGGAAGGAACCCAGCTCGCGACGGCGTGGGCGAACATCCAGGCCACGCTGCCCGGCCCCGGGACCTTCGGTCACGGGCTGATCGGGCTCGTGTTCAACAACCGGACGTCCGGAGCGGACGCTTCGATCCGTGAGGCGGCGCCCTCGGTCCCGCGTTTCTACCGCGACATCGCCGCGGCCGGGCAGCATTTGGTGAAGGCCTACGAGGCGCGCGACGCCGAGGCCGCCAACGCCATCCTCATCCAGCTTTCCTGAACGGGATCACCACGAGTATGGCCGACGGCGACGTCCAGGAACCCGACTGCGACCTGTGGGACGCGGTCCGGAAGCTGCTGCCCGCGAACGCCGGATGGCCACCGGACAGTGAGACCACCACCGAACAGCAGTCCGCGAAGTGGACCAGGGCCAAGACCGAGTTCCAGGACTCGATCGACATCGCCGACTCCGCCGCGGCCAAGATCCACCAGCCGGGCGGAGGGGGTACCTGGCCGGACGCGGCGGGCGGTTTCCTGCGGCGCGTCATCACGAAGGCGAACGGCGAGGAAGGCTTCCGTCAGATCGCCGAAGCGATGCGAGGCATGGCCGCCGAGTACCACTTCTACTCGGAAATCCTCAAGAGCGCCAAAACCTCGATCAAGGACTACGTCGAAGATCTGAGCTGGCAGTACACCGCGATGGGCTTCAACCTGCCGCGGCTGGCGAAGCGCAACCAAGAGGGTTTCGCCCGCGGTGTCGCGGCCGAAGTCCTCAAGATCCTCGAACAGCACGCCGGGTGGGTCAAGGACCCGAGCACGATCCCCCGGCCGGAGGAACCCAGCAACAACGTCCTCAGTGGACTGTGGGATTCGGCGGTCGATCAGGTGAAGGCACTCGCCGGACTGTTCGGCCGCGGCGAGGACGGCAGCTGGTCGCCGTTCAACGCCCAGGTGGCGTGGGGCCATATGGACAAACTTCTCGCCGGGCTGGCGTTGTACTCCATCCCGGGCGGGCTCGGCGGGCAGATCGACAAGCGCCTGCTCGACGGAGTGCTGGGCGAGTACTTGGCCGATGCGGGCAAAGCCTTCGTCGACTACGAGAATTGGGACAACGCTCCCCTGCATTCCCTCGGCTACACCACCGGCATGGTCGCCGGCCTGTTCGGCCCGACTCGCGGCGTGGGCGCGGGCGTCAAGCTCGCCGGCCGAATCGCCAAACGCCCGGGGATCGTCAAACTCGGAGAGGGCATCAAGGGGTTCACCCTGACCAACGGGGTGGTCAAGGTCATCGGCAAACTCGATGATTCCCTCAAGGCGAGAAGGGTCGCCAAGGGCGAAGAATTCAACCTGTCTCCCGGGGCCATCGCCGAAGTCGGGCGCTTGATCGACGAGCATCTCTCCCCCGCTCCCGCCACCGGCCCGCGAGGCCCCGGCATCTCGGAACCACACGTGCCGGGCTCCTCCAAACAGCCATCACCGCAGACCCCGCATCCCGAAACCCGGCCTGAGCCGACTCCGCCGCACGACAATCCTCCGCCGACGCGGGACCAGCCTTCGCAACCGTCCGGTGGTCACGGCGAACGGCTTCGCGACGAAACCCCGGTGGCACCGCACACCGAACCGAGGCAGGTGACCAAAGCAGACGGTCCTGAAAGCCTCAGGCGGGATCCGGTCCCTCCCGCCGCCGAGCCGCCCGCGGCCCGTCATGACCCCTCCCCTGGTTCGCCCGAGCCACGGCAACCGCAACCACACCACGACGCCCCCGGGGACACGCCGCCGTCGACGGCCGCGGACCACACGCCCGCCACCAGGGCCGAAGATCAGCACGGCAACAGCGGTCAGCCGTCGGGGCACGGCGCCGAGGCCGCACAGACCCGGAGTGCCGACGCACCGGCGAGCGCGCCGGGCCGGGAAGTACCCGCGGCCACGACGCCGGTGCACACGACCGCGGGGGACGCGGCGAAACGGGCCGACGCCCCAGGGCCGGAACGCGGGACGCCGGCCAAGCCGTCCGCCGAGGAGCTCAGGCGGCTGTACGAAAACCGCGAGCTGGCCAGGATGGAACGGAAGTTCTACGAGGAAGCACAGCGAGCCGCCGGTGGCGTCGTCTACCCGGACCACGTCGTCAAGGCGTGGTCACGGCATATGGCGTTCTCCGAATCCGTCCGGGGCGGACACGGGGCACCCGGCGAAGCGGCCGCGCGGCCGGGCGGCCTCCGGTCGAACGAAATACTCCACGACCGCGGGGCACATCCCGAAAGCGGCCCACCGACCGGCGGCGACAAAACCCCGGACGGAACCCCGAACCGAAACAAGGAACCAGGCAGGCACGACACTCCGGAACCGGACCGGCCCGAACCCGCGCCGAAGCCGGCTCGGCGGACGTCACTCGACGAGTTCGCCAGGGAACGGTTTCCGGACGAGTACCGCAAAGCACACGAGGACGGCGGTGGCGGCCCACGGGACGACGGTTCGCCGGGCACGGGAGCCGGAAATCCCGATCGCCCTTCGCCGGGGCCTCGACCGTCCGGCTCCGGGGGTGCCGCACAGGCCGCCGCCCCGCGCGGCGGCGTCGCGCTCGGAACACGTCCGCGGGTCGCCGAGCCGGTCGTCGAAACGGCCCCGCGGCCGGACAGTGCTCCGGCCGCTGCCAAGGCCCGAGTCGAAGCACCGGTGCGCGAAGCCGGGCGGCCCGAGCCGCGGACCGCCGAACCCATCCCGAACAAACCGGTCGTCCTGCACCCGGACGGCACCCCGGAGCCCCTGCGCCCGATGACGGTGACTCCGGTGCCACGAGAGGAGATCCTGCCGGGCCACGGCACCGGACCGGGGAAACCGGTGGAGCCCTCACGGATGAATCCCGGCTGGACCGAGCCGCCGGGGATCGGCCGGGCGGAACCATCCCACGTCGCCTGGGGGGAACCGCCCCGGGTCGGCGACCCCGCGTCGCCGCGTGTCGGCTGGGAAGAGCCGCCGAAGGTCGGCCGCCCTGCCGACCCGAGTCCGGGATCCCCCGCGCCGACGCCGCCGAAACCCGACCCCGCGCCACCTGCTCTCCCTCGGACACCCGGCCCCGGCGTCGGGCCGTCCCCGGAAGTCCCGCCCGCTCCCGCAAAAGATCCGGTGGCGCCCGCTCTCCCCGAGATTCCGGGGCTGCCGAAGGAACCGGAGATCCGGGAACTGCCAACGGACCCCGAAGTCCGGTCGGCGATCGAGGGAACCGAAATCCGCGAGCTGCCGAAGGATCCCGAGATCCGGGCACTGCCCAGCGATCCGGAGATCACGGAGCTGCCCAAGGAGCCGTCGATTCCGGCGGATCCACTCCGGGCCGCGAGGGAGAGGCCCGCACCGGAGTTCCGGCCTTGGGAGCGCTGGTCCGATCCGAAGTGGCAGGTGCCGTGGCCGGAGCCGCAGGGTCTCCAGGAGTACCTCGACGGTCTCACCGAACGAAACGCCCTGCGAGCGGAGGCCGCTGCCGCCTGGGAGGAGTGGAACGCCGCCGCCGAATCCGCCGCGCGGGAGCACCCGCGGGAAGCGCACCTCGACAATGTGGCGTTCGGGATCGCGTCCGACCGGGATCTCACTCCCGAGGACTGGTCGAAAGTCGCGGCGATGGACGACTACGCCCCTGAACTTCCCGCGCTTCGTGCCAAACTGGATCAACTCAAGGAAAGTGACCCGAAGCACCACCGCGATCTGGTCACCCTGCTGTCCGATCCCGAATACTCGCTCGACAAGAAACTCTGGCTCGCGACGACGTTCCTCATGCCCGGTGGCGTCGCCTCGCCGTCGAACCTTCCGGCACGGGTCGAAGCCGCGGCACCCGCGGTCCGGGATCAGCTGGCGCGGGCCTTGGCGCAAGGCCGGATCTCACCCGCCGAGTTCCAGCGGCGGATGGCGGCGTGGGCGGACTTCGTGGTGCGGGCCGGCGGCCTCCGCGAATCGATCGCCGAGGCGAACCGGACCGACGACGTGCGACCGGTGCTCGAAGAACTGCGCGCGTTCAGCGAATCCCTGCGCGAGTACGCCAGGGCGCACGCCGATTCGCCCCTCCCCGGGTGGCGCGAAGTCATCCGGTTCGACCTGCTGGATCCCCATCGCCTGCGGACTCTCCAGCCCTCGGTCACCGAGGCGGGCCACTTCGATGTCGTGACCCAGGCGATCGTGGCGCACTGGTTCGAATCGATCTTCGGCGCGCCGGGACTGGATTACGCCACCAGGGCCGCCGCTCTCGCGGTGCCGTTGGACAGAGCGGCGCTGAACCGGCGCTACCCGGGTCTGGACGTCGACGGGATCTTCGGGGATCTGCTCAGGATCGACAGCAGGCGCGACGGCGTGTTCATGCCGGATTCCGGGACCGGGTTGATCCGCCCCTTGCTCGGGATGGCCGAGTTCCTCACCACCATGATGCACGAGTTCGCGGTGCACGGACTGCAGGATCCGGCTTCCCTCGTCGTCGGGGAAGGCGCCGCGCGGCTGTGGGCCGAAACCCTTTTCCGGGTGGCTCACGAATTCCAGGGCAGGAGCGGGGAAATTCTCGTGGCCGAGGCGATGCGCGCCGAGGCGGAAAAGTCGATCGTGCCTCGAGACCTGCGCCGCGACGTCTCGGATCTGCCGCGCTTGTCGCCCATGGCAAGGGATTGGGATCAGCTGGACCGCGTCATCCAGGTCGAGTTCGGCGGTCTCGCCCCGGAGTACAAAGCGGCGCTGTTCCAGCAGCTGCTGGCGATCGGGGTGAGCCACGGACGTGACCTGGCCCGGATCCGCGAGGTTGTGGCGGGCGGCCCGAAGATCGGCAACCCCGTCGTCGAAGCCTCCGAAGCCGATCCGCACGGGTTCACGACCAGGTATCCCCGGCCCGAACCGCCGGACCCACCCGAACCACCCCCGCCGCCGTCCCCGGATCCGTCCGGGCCGGTGACGCTGGGCGGGTCAGGGCGTCCGGACCCGGATCTTCCGGCCCGGCTGCCCGAATCGGGCGCCCGGGCCGTCCCGCCGACGTCCTCACCCCTGCCGCCGCCGGGAATTCCCTTCGCCGTGTGGCGGGAGCTGAGCGCCGCCGAACGCCTGGCGCTCGCGAGTATCCATTCCCGCGGACTGAACGCCGCCGGCACCTTGACGGCGGCCGTCGCCCAGGTGCGGGACAAGAAGAAACCGCCCGCCGTGCGGAAACTCCCCAAGGTGCTCGGCAAGATGACCGGGCAACAGCGAGCGGACCTCGAAACGAGGCTGACCGGCTTCGCGATCGAGGGCACGACCCCGGCGTTTCCCCCGCGCTACCTCGACCGGCACGGGGATCTCAGTGGCCCGGCCACTTTGACCGCCACCGACCACGAGAACCTGAAGCATGTCGCCGCGCTCGACCGGGCGATCAGCCGTTCCTGGGCGAACCCTTGGCGACAACGACGATTGCGGGACGAGCTCGGCGGCCTCCTGGACGAGCTCGGACTGAATCCGAACCATCCCGATTTCGCGCACCGGGCGGCCACGCTGGAGAACCATCCGGCCGCATCGGTGGTGTGGCGGCGGCTCGCCCCACTCGACGACGAACTCGGGCTCGCGACCACCGTCGACAACCTCGTCACCCAGTTCAGCGGCACGGTCGCCCCCGGCCTGCTCTCGAGCGGGGTGCTCGCCGCCATGGGCAGCGTGCCCGCGGCCATCGCCGCCACGCTGACCACCTTCCTCGCCGCCGTGACCGCCGGCGTCCTCACCCGCGGTCACGAGAGCAGGGACGACGCGGCCATCGCCGCCCTGCGGAAACACCTGGACGCGCAACGACAGTTCGAGGGCGTGTTCCGGCCCACCGACCGGCAACGCCTGCTGCTGCGGCGCATGGGGCTGCCCGAGGGGCACGGTCCGGATCTGGCCGCGGTCAAGGCACCGGAAGGGTCCAGCTCGTCCGGCACCCAGAAACTGCGGAACTTCTATCTGCGGTACGGCGTCCCACCGTCCACGGCGGTCGCCGTGAGCATGCTCCCGGTGCTGGAGCTGGCGACGTCGACCCGGCTGGGGCTCGCCATCGGCGGTGGGGTGATGGCCATCGTGTCGCCGCTCCTGCACTGGAAACGGGCGCGTACCAAGGTGAACACCGAGCTGCGGGCGGGCGAACGCAACGCCCGGCGGCTCCTGCCCGAGGCCTACCACGCCGAAGACAAGGCCGATCGCGACCTGGTACGCGCGGTGAGCGGACGGCCGGTCCCCGACGCGCCCGGCCCTGTCCCCGGGCAGGCGCACGCGGACCCCGATCTGCCGATGAGCGCCACCGTGACCGAAGGCCTCGACGGTCCGGTCCAGACCGTGAAGCAGGCGGTGCCGCCGTCGCAACCGAGGCCGCTCGACGCGGACGCGGTGTTCACGGTCAGCTTCTACGAAGCCATGCTCGACTACGGCATCGGCAAGGCGTTGTTCGCGCTCCCGGCGATCCCGTTGATCAGCCGGGTGGACAAGATCGAGATGATCAACAAGGTCGCCAGGACGGCCGTCGACAAGAGGGCCAAGTTCGAAGCGGAGCAAGCGAAGCAGCAGGCTCTGCTGGCCGCACAGCTGGCCGCGGTGGACGCCGCCCGTACTGCGGCGGACAACGCCGTGGCACAGCGCCCGGGCCTGCTCCGCCGCTTGTTCGGCAAGCCCGCTCCGGTGGCTCCGGTTCCGGCGCGACCGGTGGAAACCACTCCGCTGCCCTCACCGATTCCCGCCGAAAGGCCGGGCTCGGTGACGAAGACCGACTACAAGCACATCTGGCGCGCCCTCGGCGTTCTCGGCGGCTTGGGCTCCGCCGCCACCGCGCTGGCGCTCGGTCTCGACCTCTCCTACGCGGTCGCCGCGCTCACCGCGCTGACCACCGGCGGCTGGGTGGGCCGGGACAAGTGGCGGCATCGGCAGGTCGAACTGGCCGCGAGGAACAAGAAGGCCGACGCCGACGCGCTGAAAGGGTTCGCCGAGTTCGAACGTGACGCCACCGCCCTCGCCGAGTTCCTCACCGAACGGCTGACCGAGCCCCTCGTGTCCATCGCGGACGACGCGGCGCGGGCAGGCCGTACCGACGTGCTCGCCCTGCTGTCCGACGTCTGGGGGATGCTGACACGACACGTCGAGACCGAGTCCCCGGCGACACCGTTCGACGAACTCGGACCGCTGCGGATCGAAGGCGACCGCTGGCACGACCAGGCGGTACGGAACCAGGCGAAGGCCGCGCTCGACGAGATCATCCAGTCGGTCAAAGCCGAACGGACCGAGCTGGCCGTCCGCTCGGGCGATTGGTCGACGCTGGCCAAGCGGCTGGGCCTGCTGGCGAGCGTCCTCGACCTCGCCGGCCGGGCCGTGACGCATCTCGACGCCATCGGCGAGTACGGCGCCGGGCCGGCCCAGACGACGATCGCCGCGCTGAACGACGCCGTGCACGAATACCAGCTGAACGGACCGAGGTATCTCGAGCCGCCCGCGGCCGTCCAGGCCACTCGCGACGCGTTGTCCAAAGTGGACGGCGCTGCCGGGCGCTACCTGGACCGGAGCGCCCCGACCTGGCGTCGTCCCCGCACCTCGGACGTGCGGGCGGCGCTCGGCGCCGTGGACGAGGCCGTGCGCCGGTATCGGGAGTCAGCCGCCCCCGGCGCACGCTCGACGGGTGACGAAGCCGGGGTGCGCAAGGCCATCGACCGCTATCAGGCTCTTCGAGATCCGAAGCGGCATGAACCGTCCGCCCCCGCGATGCGGGCCGCGGTCACCGACCTGCGGAACGCGATCGCGCGTCACCAGAAGGCGACCGCGGCGGGCTGGCGGTGGCCGGATCCGGCCACCGACGAGGTCAGAGACGCGCTCACCGGGCTGAAGCACGCGATCACCCGCTATCACCAGCTCAACGCCACGCGGCGGACGGGTGCCCGGGCCGGGAACATCACCTCGGCGCTCAACGAGATCGAGCGGGTCATCGACCGCTACCGGCGCGAAAGCGCGCCGAAATGGCGTGAGGCCGCCGGTCAGGACGCGAAGCTGGGGCAGGTGCTCGGCGAACTGCATTGGGCTCTCCACCACTATTGGCAGGTCAGCGCTCCCCGCGGACGAGGGTCCACCGGCTACGACAAGGCGTTGAAAGCGGCGGAAAAGGACCTGAAGAAGGCCATCTTCGCCGTCAAGAAGCTGAAAGTCCCCGGGCTGAAGGGGAATCCGGTCGAGGCGGCCCCTCTCTCTCCGGGTCATGCGCTGGGCAACGGTCAAGAAGTCCGGTACGCGCCGTCGGGAATGTCGGTCGGCTCCGCCGCGGAGACGCAGAAGGCGCACCTCCGGACGATGATGGCGAACCGGCCGGATCCCGGCCGGCCGTATGTGGTGACCGTGCACGACGACGGCGCGCTCCCCAGCCCCGAAGAACTCGCGGCGGCGACGCTGCGCAGCGAGTACTACACGCCGGGCCGCCCGGTGCGACTGCATTCCTGCGGTTCGGCGACGTGGGCGCGGCGGTTCGCCGTCGCGCTGGGCGCCCCGGTGACGGCCCCGGTGTCCGACCTGCATGTGCTGGGCCGCCGTACCGAACTGCCGGACGGCACCGTGCTGCGGTTCGGGCAGGAGGTCGTCGAAGGTTACGGCGCCGGCGACGGCTGGGCGGAATTCCCGCCGAACGGGAAACGTCCGGTCATGCTCCACTCCGCCGGGGGCTCCCGCCCGATCACCCTCGACGAACTGAACAGCGCGAACCCCGTGGCGCTGGGGCATCCCGACGACTTCGCGAAACTGTTCAGGAGCACCCCGCTCAACGAACTGAGCGCCCTGCACGCCGGGACCGCGCGGCTGCGTCCCGCCGAGGTCAAGGCATACCTGGAGACGTTCCATCCTGAGCTCGGCAAGGTCAACCCCGGTTTCCACGACGAAGACGCCGTGGCCGCCGGCTACACGACGAACTGCACCCGGACGGTGGTCTACCACGAGCGCCGCCGGCTCGGTGAAGACGTCACCGCACCGCCGCTCCGGCCGGAGGACGCCGCGCTCGGGAGCCTGGGGTACGTCTCCGACCGGCTCGGCGGCGAGTGGGACCACGGTCACGGCACCGCTTACGACAGCGTCATCTCCGCAATGCTCGACCGGCCGGTCGGCGCGCTGGCCGTCATCGCCGTGGATTCGAAGACCCCCATGGGAGCGGAGAACAAGCACGTCGCGCTGGTGGGCCGGGACAAGCACGGGGTCGTGTTCCTCGATCCGCTGGACGGCGCGCTGATGGAACTGCCGCCGAGGCCCACCAGGATCGCTTTGCTGCCCTACACCGATCCTGACGCGCCGACCGGGAATCTCCACCTGCCGGAACCCGCGAGAAGTCGTGAACTGGGCGAGAAGATCGTCACGACCTCTCCGCACGGCGACGCCGTGTTCCGTTCGCTACCGGAATTCTCCGCCGACTTCGGCTACAACGGACATCCCGCCTACGACCGGTACCCGCCTTCGCCGGGATCCGGGCCGCAAGACGGTTCGCCGATGTTCCGCGACACGCCGCTCCATTCGCTGCCCGCGATGGACGCGGACACCGTGGACGGCCGCTGGAAGGAGGCCGTCGCCTTCATCATGGAACACTTCCCCCAGCTGCCGGAAACCAATCCCGGCTATTACGCGGACTGGGCCGACCGGCTCGGCTTCCACACGAATTGCACCCGCTCCGTGGTCTATTACGTGCGAAGGCTGCTCGGTGAGGATCTGACCGCACCGCCGGTTCCGGTGGAACTCAAAGACCAGATCGCCACGCTGAGCTACGTGTCGGACAACCTCGGCGGGAAGTGGACGGAAGTCGACGACGCCAGTTACGACGGTGTCATCTCGGCCATGCTGGCTCGCCCCGTCGGCTCGCTGGCGGCGGTGAACTTCTTCTACCAGAAGGACAAAAAGACCGGATCGCATGTGGCACTGGTCGCCCACCATCCGAGCGGCGTCGTCTTCCTCGACCCGCTCACCGGCTGGCTGACGCTGCTGGAGGAATTCCCCTTGCAGATTCTGCTGCTCCATTTCCCCCGAGAACGAGGTGCGTAGTGCAGGCGCAGGAAGCGACCGCGAAGGTCGAAGAATGGCTGCGGACCGGTTCGTCCGCCGATCTGACGAGCGGCGAGTACGCGGTCCGGGTCGATCTCGCGAACGTCCTGCGTGTTCCCGAAGGCTGGTTCGTGCCTTACGACACGGTCCGCGCGCTGGACGGCGACAGACTGGCTTCGCTGGTGCCGAAACCGGCGCTGATCGTGCGTGAAGACGGGGAACTGCGCCGTCCGGACACCAGCCGGGACGGGACCGGGCCGAGCAGTCCGGTGCCGGTGGCGGGCGAGGACGACTGGCGGGAGATCCTGGAACCGGAGTTCCGGCGAAGCGGCGTGGCGTACCTCGGCGTCGCGTCCAGTGCCGTGATGGCATGGCACAAATACGCTCCGGACGGTTCCGCGACCGGCGAGATCCGGGTCAATCCGGACTACCGGCCCGGTCCGGAACGGCTGGGGTACTCGCCCATGGACACCGCGACGGACCGGCTCCTCGGTCTGCTGGCGGCGGACCGGTACGACCGCCCGCGCTATCTCGCCGGGCTGCTGAGTTCGGAAGTCCTTCTCCCGCTCGACTTCCGGACCGAAACGCCGCTTCCCGGGTTCCGGCAGGAGAGGCCGAACGCGCTGCGCGTGTTCGGCTCGCGGCGCCGTTTGCCGCCCGGTACGGAGAAATGGCTGCGCACGGACGTCCTCTCGTTCGTCCGCGAGTTCCCTGGAGCCGGTTTGTCGATCAATCCCGGTTCGTTCCCGTCGGACACGGTCGGCGCGGCCGAACTGGCGGACACGGTGGCGCGCTGGCCGGAACTTCTCCCTCGTACCCGGGAAGTGGAGGTCTCACCGGAGTACTCGGAGTCCGTACTGGTCGCGGCCGAGCGGATCAGAGCGGAGTCGGGGGCGGCCGAACCGGCGGCCGGGCTCGCGGAAGCGGCGGCCAAGGCCAGGTCCGCCGGGTATGAACTGTCGGCGCGGGAATGCGAACGATTCGTCCTCGGCCGGGCCTGGGAACAGCGCAATGGCGTGTCCCCGTCCGGGGTCGGCTCCCCGCTGGACGACCTCACCGGACAGCACTGGCCCGACGACCTCCACGCCAACGGGCTCGCCGCCGGATACGACGCGGCGGGCCGGATCCGCCCGCACGTGGCGACCGGCGGCAAGTTCTTCCGCCAGGAAGCCGCCGACGGCGAGTCCGCCTGGCATCGCGTCGCCGGCGCGTTCGCCGGGTTCGCCCTCGGCGAGTCGCTCGGATCGGCGGTGGAGACCGGGGAGCTCGGGATCGGCCCGCTCACGCGGCGGTTGCTGTTCTGCACGGAGGGCCTGCTGCGAGCGCTGCCCGGTCCGTATCGCGGGGCGGTGCCGAGCGGGCTGATGACCGTCGGAGTACGGGCGAGGCGGCGCCTGGAGGACGCGCGGGACGGCAGCTGGCTCGGCCGAGTCCGGGAACTGCGCACGATCCCCCCGGAGCTGCCGGGTCGCGCCGACGACGCCGGATTCCTCGTACCGGGCATCGTGGCCGCGCTGTGCGGCAGTACGGCCCCACGCGTCGCCCGCCTGCTGGTCTCCGGCGACGGAGCCGACGAAGTGACCGCCGAGGCCGCCGCGGCGATGGCGACTCTGTTCGCCGGGCTGTTCCGGCCCGAACCGGCGCCCCCGCATGTCCTCGCGAGGCGGCTGATCGACTCGGGCGCGACAGCGGGATCGGTGGCCGAGGCGCTGTCCATCGCGCTGCGCGCACGGGACGACGTCCGCGCCGATCAGCACGAGCCGTTCGCGGGCGTTTCCGCCGTGGACGCACTGGGCGGCTCGATGACCGCGGCGTTCCGGCGCTTCTTCGATCCACAGTGGACGATCATGGCCGCGGTCGACCGCTCCGGCGGCAGCGCGATCACCGCCGCGATCGCCGGGGCCGTCGCCGGATCGAGGGCAGGAATCCCAGGACTGCCGGAAAAGTGGCTCGACCGGCTCGCCGCCCGTGACCTGGTCGAGACCGTGGCCGGAGACGCGTTCTGGCACTTCTCCGCGCAGCCGCCGTCGGCGGACGAGCGCTACGCCGCGGAGTGGGCGATGCGTTACCCACGAGAGCTGTGACAGATCACCGCGGGCGAGTTCGCAGGGTGGGCGTTGTGAAAGCCACTTTCGCAACGGTGAAGGTTGGGAAAGTGGCTTTCGCGACACGTTGTCAGGGTGACCCCGTTCCTGGCCGAGGTGTCGCGAAAAGACGTCGCGATCAGGGAGTGTCCGATACTCCGAAGTGACGGAGCAGGTCCGCGAGCTGTTCGTACGGCGGACGGCGGCCGCCGTCCAGCGTGCACCAGGCGGCGGACCCGAGCATCGTGACTCGCGCGGCCGGGGCCCGCTCGGCGTGGACCACGCCGCGAGCCGCGACTATCTCTTGTCCGACAAGGAGTCCGTAGGGCAGGGCCGGCCGGGTCGGGCGGGCCGAGCGAGGCCCGCCCTGCCTGCCGGGATGCACCGCGGCCAGCATCAGCCGCGCGCTGCCGGAGACCTGCTCGGCCAACGCCGTGAGGTCTTCCGGCCGCAGCGTCCCGGGACCGCTGAGCCTGGTCTCCTCGATCGTCCCTTCGTCCGTGGGCGACACCCGTAGCTGCCCCGTCACTTCACCGCCGACCACGACCAGCTGGGTGCGGCCGGGGGCGCGGTTCCGGCAGTACGCGGTGATCTCGTCGGCCGACCACGGCGAGGTGGCGGGTTCGGCGTCCCCCCAGCCCGCGGGCGCGCCACCGGTGAACGCCCGCAGCACGGCTTCGGCGGCGGAGCCGAGCCGGAGCGGCCCGGAGACCGGGTGCACCGTGGTGATCCGCACCTCGACGTCGCCGGAGCCGATCTTCGGCTCCACCGGGGTGGCGGCCCGCCCGCCCGGATCGCGGACGAAGCGCGTTCCGGACCAGGTCATCGGAACGCCGCGGATCCCGTCGCGGTAGCGGTCGGCGTCCTCCTGCACGATCCACTCGGCCGCGGCGTCCCGCAGCAGCAGTTCCATCGGGTAGGTGAGCCTGCTGTCCTCGGGTGTGAGCAGCTGGAGAACCCGCTCGCTCCGCAGGGCGGAACGCGCCGCGTCGATCATCCACGAGGAAGCGGGCACGATACGGCGGGACTGTTCGACGACCAGTGCCTCCGAGGTCGCCCAGTCCGCGGCGGGATGCCCGGTCACCTGCTCGACCACGACAACCCCCCGGTCCCGCCCACCAGCGCCTCGGTGAACGCCCTGGCGACGGCTTCCGCCTCCGGGTCCTCGTCGGGAGCACGGCTCTCCACCCACCACACCGGATGCGGGACCTCGATCTCGACGCCGAGCAACCGCCGCGCCTCGCCGGGGACGCGCACGAGGCGGGGGTCCTCGATGCTCACCAGCAGCCGTCCGTCGGGATGGCGGAGCTGGACCACCGGCCCACCCTCCACTGTGGACGCGGTCAGCCCGCCGTTCAGTGGCAGGACCGACTCGAGGGCGGTCGCCGGATCAGGCCGGTCCGCGCACAGGCCGATGATGTCGAAGGTCACCTGCCGATCAGACACCCGACGCGTGCGCCGTGCGCGCCGCTGGCCGGAAGCTGCCGAATCGGATCAGTGCGGCGCCATCCGGTACCCCGACCCTCGTACGGTGTGGATCAACGGCGGATCCTTGAGCTTCCGCCGCAGCCGGGCGATCACCACGTCCAGCACGTTCGACGCCGGGTCCGCCATCTCGTCCCACGCGTACCGGATGAGTTCCCGTCGCGAGACCGGCCGCCCGGACGCGGCCATCAGCCGCTCCATGACGAGATACTCCTTGCGGGTCACGGTGAGCAGCACGCCCGCCCGGGAGATCTGGTGCCTGCCGGTGTCGAGTTCGACGTCGGCGCACCGCAGGATCACCGCCTGCCCGGACATGTCGCGGCGGCACAGGCTGCGCACCCGCGCGATCAGTTCCGGCATGGCGAACGGCTTCACGAGGTAGTCGCCCCCGCCGACGCGCAGGCCGTCGATGCGGTCGGCCACGCTGTCGCGCGCGGTGAGGAACAACACGGGCAACTGCCACCCGGCACCTCGCCTGCCGCGCACGTAGGCCAGCGCGTCCCCCGACGGCAGCATCCGGTCGAACACCGCGCAGTCGTAGGCGTTCACCGTCAGCGCCTCGTCAGCGCCGGGCAGGTCGGCGGCGGTGTCCACCGCGAACCCGTCGCCGCGCAGGGCGAATTCCAGCGCCACCCGCAAGTTCTCGTCGTCCTCGGTCACCAGCACCCGCACACTGGCACCCTAGTGCCTGTCGGTGAACCCGTGTCCGCGATCGACCTTCGACAGGGCATCATCGTGTGGTCGCGACCTCCACGTCGGCCACGTGCAACGCGCGCAGTTCCTCGACGGTCGGCATCCGGCCCAACAGCCGTAACCGCTGCGCCTGCGCCTTGCGCGCCCCTTCGAACAGCCTGCGCGCGTCCCGCGCGTTGCCGAAGTTGACGTCGCCGGAGACGAGCCGGAAGTGCTCGGTCAGCACCGGTGCGGCGTCGGGATCGAGTTCGTAGTCACCCGCCGACACCATGCGCCCGAAGATGGAGAGCAGTTCGCCGGGACTGTAGTCCTCGAACTCGATGGTCTTGCCGAAGCGGGACGCGAGACCGGGATTGGCGGCGAGGAAGTCGACCATCTCGCCGGTGTACCCGGCCACGATCACCGCCACCTCGTCGCGATGTTCCTCCATCAGCGGGACCAGGGTGTCGATCGCCTCCTGGCCGAAGTCGCCACCGGAACCGGCGAGCCGCGACAGCGTGTACGCCTCGTCGATGAAAAGGACGCCACCCTTGGCCTTCTCGAACACGGTGGCGGTCTTCTCCGCGGTGTGCCCGATGTACTGCCCGACCAGATCCCGGCGCGAGACCTCGCAGAACTGGCCGCGCGGCAGGATTCCCAGCGCCTTCAGCAGTTTGCCGTAGATCCGGGCGACCGTGGTCTTCCCGGTACCCGGCGCGCCCGCGAAGACCAGGTGATGGGCGGCCGCGCCGATCGGCAGCCCGGCCCGGCGGCGCCATTCGTTGACCTGCAATTCGTCGACGAGCGCGCGGACCTCCTCCTTCACCTCCGGCAGGCCGATCATCGCGTCGAGTTCGCCGAGCATGTCGTCGAGTTCGAGGTCGCCGGAAGTACCGCGCCCCGCCGGATCCGCCGCCGTGACGGTCGCCGTCGCGCTCTCCGCGATCGCGATCCCCGGTTCGGCGGTGTTCTCGACCCGGCAGGCGGTGACGGAACCCCCGCAACCGGGGCCGAACGCGATCCCGGACCCGCCCACCTCGTCGACCGTGCACCGCTTCAGCACGGGAGCGCTGTGATGCGCCACGGCGATGCCTTCGTGACCGGCGTTCGAAATCGCGCAGCCTTCGATGACGGGCCGGGCGTACTGGTAGACGTAGAACCCCCGCAACCCGCAGCCGGTCACGGTGCAGTTGCGGACGACCGGATCGGCGCCGGACCCGATGGTGATCCCGTCACCGGTCACGCCTTCGACGGTCGTGTCCTCGATCCTGCCCGGCGCGCCGTCGACGGTGATTCCTTGCTCCGCCGACGAAATCACGCAGCCGGTCACGGTGAAGGCCACCGTCCCGCGGAGCATGACCGCGGGCCCGCGCCCGCCGGAGACGGTGCAGCGGTCCATGACCAGCTCGGTGTCGTCGGCCACGACCGCGGACGACGTGTCGGCCAGCACTTCGATCCCTCGCAGGACGAGCGCTCCGCCGGTGGAGCGGAGGACCGGACGGTCCGCGCCCCTGCCGTCGATGACCACGCTGGTCCCTTTCGCGGCGGCCAGGGTCACCCGGCGACCGGTCACTTCGACGGTCTCCGCGTATTCACCGCCGTCGATGGTGATGACAGCGCCGTCGGACGCCTCGAGCAGTGCTTCGCCGATGGTCGGGAAGGCACCGGGCCGCCGCGCGACGAGCATGGCGCGTCCTGGGGTCGAGATGGTCATCAACCCGCCTTCGCCATCAGCCAGCCGCGGTCGACCGCCTTGGCCCCCGCCTGGAAGCGGCTGCGGGCGCCGAGCCGGTTCATGATGTCGGCGACCATCCGCCGCACCGTGCGCACCGAGATGCCGAGCCGCGCGGCGGCGGATTCGTCGGTCGTGCCGGAGAACAGCAGCGTCAGCAGTTCCTGCTCGCGGCCGGTCAGAATCGAAGCGTTTTCCGACTCCGGGTCCTCCAGCGGGACGAGCGGCGCGGCGGCCTGCCAGATCCGCTCGAACAGCCCGACCGTCGCGGTGACCACGCCGGGCAGCCGGAACACCGCGGAACCGGCCTGCCTGCCCTCCGCGGGAAGGACGACCAGCGTCCGGTCGATCACCAGCGCGTCCATCGGGACCTCGGCGTCGGTCCGTACCTCGGCCCCGGCCCGCGACAGCCGGTTGAGCGCGCCGGACATCCGCGCGGAGTCGGGGAAGAGCACCTTGTGGCGTACGCCGGGGCGCACGTTCGCGAGCGCGATCCGCTGGAACGCGGTGTCCGTTCCCGTGCTCATCACGAGCACCTCGCCGGTCGCGTCCGCGAGCAGCTCGCCGAGCCCCGCCCGGTCGCCGCCCTGGCCCGTTCCCGTGACCAGGCTGAGCTGGCCGGTCTGCACGGTCATCGCAGGTACCTCCCTCTTCCCCCCGGCGCGGTGCCGCCGACGACGTCCTGTTCATGCCAGTTGCTCCCCGTCCGGGCCGCCGGGGACACCCGACGCGTTAGCGTTCAGGGGCATCACGGCCGGCACGGTGGGCCGGGGCAACTGCACGCGTCTACTTTCGCTGTCCGAACATGAGGTTTTGATGACACGGGTGATGGTCGTCGAAGACGACGAAAATCTGCGGCTCGCGCTGGTGACGCAGCTCCGCTCGGCCGGTTTCGTCGTCGACGAAGCCGGCGACATCGCGACCACGGACCGGCTGCTGCGCGGTACGCACCACGACTGCGTGGTGTTCGACCGGATGCTGCCGGACGGCGACGCCATCGAATACGTCCACATGCGACGGCAGCTGGGCTGGCGGGCGCCGGTGCTGTTCCTCACCGCCCGCGACGCGCTCGCCGACCGGATCGCCGGTTTCGAACACGGCGGTGACGACTACCTCGTGAAGCCGTTCGTGATGGCCGAGCTGACCGAGCGGGTGGCCAATCTGTGTCACCGCTCCGCGTTCGACCGGCCCTCGGTGCTGCAGCACGAAGACCTGGTGATGGACTGCGCGCGGCGTGAGGTGCGCCGGGCCGGCGTGCTGCTCACCTTGACCAACAAGGAGTACGCGGTGCTCGAATACCTGCTGACCAGGGCGGAACTGCCGGTCAAGCGGGCGGATCTGATCGAGCACTGCTGGGACGAGCAGGCCGATCCGATGTCCAATGTGGTCGATGTGGTGGTGAAGCGGTTGCGCCGCAAGCTGAAGGAACCCGAACTGATCCACGCCGTCCGCGGCCTCGGCTACCGGCTGGGCGCCCGGTGAACACCCACTCCTCGGCCGATCGCCTGCGACGGCTCCGCTGGACGCTGACGGCGTTGTTCACCGCGATGAACACCCTCGGGCTGGTCGTCTTCGCGTGGCTGCTCATCAACGAGGACGGTGACCAGGGCGAGGAACGGATCGACGCCGCGCTGAACCAGGTCACGTCGTCGGTCAGCAGACTGGTCGAATTCGACGGCACCGTCGGCTTCGGCCTGGTCAACACCGACGTGCTGAACGACCGCTGCCCGCAGTTCGCGGTCCTGCCCGGCGGTGCGCCCGCGTTCCAGCCACATCTTTCGCGGGCGAGCTGCGTCCCGATGAGCATGCAGCTGTTGACCGGGCTCGCCACCGAAGCGGTGAAGACCGGCAAGCTGGTGCAGGGCCACCAAAAGGCGACCAACGGCGACGTGGTCAAGGTCCGCGTCGAACCACTGCGCGACGGCGACGGCAAGACGTTCGCGGCCGTCGTCGCGGTGCAGTCCACCGAGGCCGAAGACTCCGCGCACACCCGGTTCACGCTGTTGGTGATCGGTGGCACCGTGCTGCTGGTCGCGATACTGGGGTTCGCGGGCCACCTGCTGTCCGGCCGTTCGATCCGGCCCGCGGCCGCGGCCTTGCAGCAGCAGGAGGTCCTGCTCGCCGAAACCGCGCACGACCTCCGCACCCCGGTCGCCGCCCTGCGCGCGCTCGCCGAAACCGCGATGGCCAACCCCGCGCAGTCGGCGGAACTCCTGCCGCGGACGGTCCGCCTCGCCGCGAGGATGGGCGGCATCATCGACGACCTCCTCGTCCGCGCCCGGCTCGCCGCGGGAGTGGAACAGCTGAGCATCCAGCCGATCTGGCTCGACCAGCTGGTGGTGGGCATCGTCGAAGACAGCGCGACCGACGGCGCCGAGGTCACCGTCACCGCCGCGCCCACGAAGGTCGACGCCGATCCCGCGCTGCTGCAACGGGCCATCGGCAACCTCCTCGACAACGCCGTGCGCTACGGCCGCCAACCCGGTGCGAAGGCTTTCGTGCACCTGACCGTCGCCGGCGGCACCGTGACGGTCGCGGACCACGGCCCGGGTATCGACACCACGATGGCCGGTGACGCCTTCGACCGGTTCGCCAGCACCGGCGGATCTTCCGGTCTCGGGCTCTCCATCGTGCGATGGGTCGCGCAGGCGCACGGCGGCACACTCGCGGTGTACAACGCCGACGAGGGCGGCGCGATCTTCGAACTCCGGTTCCCGGTCAGCACTTCCTGACCGAGCCCTTGTCGGTGGGCTGAAGGGAGCTTTCCCCGCATCTGATGCGGGGAAAGCTCCCTTTGTCATTCCATCCATGCCCCCGCCGCCACCCTCAAATGAGGCGCTGCGCGCCCAGCCTGGATTCACGCGGGCAAAGGCCCCTTCAGCCGCCCAGCGTTTGGCGTCGCGCGGCCGAAGGGTCGAGGCTCGGGCCTTCGGGAAGCCGCGCGACCAGGCCGGCGGGAAGCCGCACCGGACGCGCCGACGGGTAGCCGAGCATCTTCAGTACGTCGGGTGAAGCCAGCGGGTAGCGGCGCCCCATGTCGGTCACGACGGTCAGCGTCCCGGCCGGGGCCTGCGCCGAAGGCATCGCCTCGACGACGATCGCGCTGCCCGGCGGCACGTGGACGCGGTCCGCGAGCGGGGTCCCGGACGAGGTCCGGCGGGCGGTGGTGGACATCGGATCGGCGGGCGGCAGCGTGGGATCGACGGCCAGCGAAGGGGCCGCCGCGTTGTCGCCGAAGGTGGCGCACACGGTGGCGTTCTGGTCGCGCAGGCGCGCGATGGCGGGCCGGGTGGCGGGTGCCGCGCCCGCTTCGGCCTGGATCGGGTCCAGTTGCCGGGACATCGTCGCCAGCGAAGGCGGCAGCGGCACGGTTTTCGGTTCGGTGCCGGGATAAGCGGCCATCATCTGGGCACTCGCGCGCTGGACGTCGTACTGCAGCTCGGTGATCGGCCGCAGGGCGTCCCGTTCGGTGAGGTAGTGCTGCTGCCCGCCACCGGAGGTCTGCACCATCAGCAGCATCCCGTTGCGGATGTCGGTCCGGCCCGGGACCGCGGTGGACACCTCGCCCGCCGCCGCCACCGGGAGCGGGCCGATCGGCGCGCCTTCCGGGAGCACGTCGAGCCACGCCCTGCCGACCCGCGCCCACGGTTCGGCGGTGAGCGCGAGGCCGGTGCCGACGGCGTTGTAGTCGTCGATCTTGTGCCGGTGTCCGCGCCACACCAGGAACCGGTCGCCGGTCGACGTCGATTCCACCAGCAGGGCCCCCTCGCCCAGTTCCGCGCCGCCGGACGGCGACGCGCCCGCCAGCAGGACCGACTCCTCGATCCGGCTGCCCGCGAGATCGCTGGCGGGGGCCGAGCACAGCGACCACGAACCGGTCAGGAGCTTTTCCGTGCCGGGCAAGGCGTCCGGCGCGTCGGCGATGCCGATCCGCGGCCCGCGCGGGACTCCGGCGAGCGAATCGCGCGAAACCCGTTCCGTGGCGCGGTGATCGCCGAGCAGCAGCAACGCCGACGTGTAGTTCGCGACGGGGTGTAGCCTGCCGTCCAGGAAGACGTACCGGGTTCCGGTCTCCTTCTCCAGGATGACCGCCGGTTCCTTGCGCCAGGCGTTGTTCCCGCCGGGCACGATCATCCCGTAGACCCCGACGCACGCCAGCGCCACGATCGCCAGCGCGACACTGGCGAAAGCGGCACCGGACGGACGCCGGAACGGCGGCTGCTCCGGATCGGTCTCCCTGGTCACGAGCGCGGAAATCGCGCGCTGCACCAGGAATTGGTACGCCTGCAGCTGATCTCGTTTGGACGCCATGGTTTCAGCCCCCCAGTCCGCGCACGTAG
The DNA here is from genome assembly GCF_046549075.1 of Amycolatopsis sp. lyj-84. Lineage (NCBI taxonomy): Bacteria > Bacillati > Actinomycetota > Actinomycetes > Pseudonocardiales > Pseudonocardiaceae > Amycolatopsis > Amycolatopsis sp. lyj-84. The sequence goes on along the minus strand of NZ_JAJPWO010000007.1, from coordinate 106,266 downwards.
CCGTACAGGCCGAGTACCGAGCACGCCACCGGGACGACGGCGATCATCACCAGGATCTCGAAGTACTCGGCGAGCCGTCCGAGATAAGGGTTGGCGGCGCGGGTGCTCAGCACGACGCCGGAGGCGATCACACCCGCTGCCACCGCCAGGGACAACGGCCCGGCCAGGACGAGCAGCAGCGAGCGGTCGGTCATCAGCGGACCCGCCAGCAGGCATCCGGCGCCGAAGATCCCGGTCACCAGCACCGGCAGCCGTTGCCGCAGGATCGGATACAACCTCGCCCGCACCAGGAAACCGGCCGCGAGCAGGGCCACGAGGATGACCGCGGCCTCGCTGTCACTGCGGATCAGCGACAGCTGGCAGTACATGACGACGATCGCGGCGCCGCCCAGCATCCCGGTGAGCAGCGCGTCCGCTCTGGCCACGGCGGCGTGCACGAGGGCGAGCGGCGGCTGGGGATCGTCGCGGACGAGGTCCGCGGTCGAGCGCGGCAGCACCGGCATCGGCACCCGGCCGAGCCGCAGCGCCAACGGCGCGAACGTGGTCGACAGCGCGAGTACCCCGCCGCCGATGACGGCGGCCGCCCGGTAGCCCGCCAGGTCGTCGAAGGTGGCCAGCCAGCCGCCGAGCACGCCGAGCACCCCGATGGTGGCCGCCCCGGTGAACAGCTCCGGCGCGGCGGTCACCCCGAGATGCCCGACGACGGCCGCGAGCAGCAGCGCCGCGCTCGCCAGCAGCAGGTGACCGGCGGACAGCGCGCCGATCGGATCGTCGCCCGCCAGCAACAGCCCGCCGCCTGTGAAGGCGAACGGAAGCGCGACAGCGGCCAGGACCGCTCCGGCACCAGCGTCGCGCAGGGCCCGCGCGAGCAGGACGCCCGCGGCGAGCAGCAGCGCGGAAACCGCCAGCGCCCAGAACGCCGGGGACGTCCACGGCGGACCGGCGCGCAGCACCGCGACCAGGCCGAACATCATCGCCACCGCACCGGCCGCCAGCCCGGCCCGCCGCGTGTGCCGCGGTCCCCAGGCCTTGCCGGTGCGGCCGGAACCGGTGGCGATCGCGTCCACGAGGTCGTCGTACTCGGGCTCCGGCCATTCGGCGCGGCGCGGCGTCAGATGGAGGATCTCCCCGTCCCGGACCCGGTGCGCGCCCAGCGTCCGGTCCGGATCGAAGGCCGTCCCGTCGGCGCGGCGCAACTGCCAGCCGCCGCCGGCGACCCCGTCGTCGGCCATCCCCTCACCCGCCCGCGCGAGCAGGCCGGGGAGGATTTCGGCGACGGACGCGTGTTCCGGCAGCGCCATGTCGATGCGCCGGTGCGGAGTGGTGATGGTGACCCTGACCAGGCCGGCAGTCTGCATGGGAAAAGGGTGGGCCGGTGACCGGGCCGCCGGGCCGCCGCGGCAGGAACCTGCCGCCGGGAAAGGGCGACGGATCCGGCCTTCTTGCGCGACAATGGGGTCATGAGCATCGAGACAGGCGTCGGCGGACCGAGGCTACTCGCCCAGGGCCCCATCGCCACCGTCTACGCGGGCCGGGATCCCGTGACGGGCAACGATTTCGCGGTCAAGATGTTCCCCGGTTCCTTCGACCGCGAGACCTCTGCGTGGCTCGAGCGCGAACGGAAGGCTCTCGCCGCCGTACGGTCGACGCGGTCGGTCCTGCAGATCGACGACGTCCAGTCCTACCCCGACGGCCGGTCCGGTATCCGCCGTGAGGTGTGCCCGGGTTCACTCGCCGGACTGCTGGAATCCGGTGCCCGCCTGGGGGTTTCCGACGTCCTCGCACTCGGCGCCTCGATCGCTTCGGCGCTCGCCGCGGCGCACGGGGCGGACGTCCTGCACGGCGGAGTGACCCCGCACAACGTGCTGTACCGCGCGTCCGGCGAATTCGTGCTCGCCGATTTCGGCGTGGCCCTGCGGCGGCGGTTCCCGCGCGATCCGATGTACGCGGTCGAGTACACCGCGCCGGAAACCCTGCGCGACGACACGCTTTCCCCCGCGTCCGACCTTTATGGACTCGGCGCGGTGCTCTACGCCGCGTTGACCGGCGCGCCGCCTTTCCCCCGGCACACCGGGCAGCAGCCCGGCGAGCGGATCCTCCAGGTGTTGAGGGAACCGGTGGCGCCGATCCAGGACGCCGGTGTCCCGAGGGAACTCTCCGGCACGATCCTCCGGTTGCTGGCCAAGGAACCGGCCGACCGGCCGCAGGACGTCGCTTCACTGGCCCGGCTGTTCACGAAACTGCGCCTGCCGGGCGGCGAGGTCGTCACCGGCGATTCCCTTGACGCGCAAAGCGAAGAAGAGGACGTCGACGTCGAGTTCGACGACTTCGCCGAAGTCCACCGGTCCGCTGCCCCGGTCCGCGCGGCACCCCCCGCGGTCCCGGCGCCGGTCCAGGTGGTGCAGGCGCCGCCCGCGGGCGGCCGCACGCTGATCCGCGAATTCAGCGGACCGCTCAAGACCGAACGCGGGATTCCGCGGCGTCCCGTCGCGCTGGCGGGCGTCGGCGTGCTCGTCGCCGGGATCGCCGTGCTGCCACTGGTCCTCGGCCCGGCGGAGGTCGGCGGGCAGGCGGTCCCGGTGGCCGCCGCGATCCCGCCGCCGTCACCCGCTTCCGCTCCTGCTCCGGACGTCAAGCTGGCCCTCGCACCGCCTCAGGATCAGAGCGATCACGTGCGGCTGACCTGGACCGCGGAAGGCGAACTGGACTTCGTCGTGATCATGGCGGGCGAGCGGCTCGAGACGAAACAGCTCGTCGCCCACCGCCAGCGCGGCCTGGACGTCCCGGTCGACCCGGCGCGGCGGTACTGCTTCCAGCTCAGGGCGACCGACGGCCGTCACGTCTACACCACGGAACCGATCCCGATCCGCGGCGCCCGCTGCAACTCCTGAGACAGGGCCGCGCCTTCCCCAAATACGTGAAGGCCCCCTTCCTGTACCTAGGCGCAAGGAAGGGGGCCTTCACGTACTTCCGGCGACCACCTGGACCCACCACGCCGCTCAAGACCGGCGCGAAGCCTTGATCGGTACCAGGGTCCGCGGCTCGAGTGCCGCCAGCACCCGAGCCGCGAACGGTCTGGTGGCCAGGCCCCGGCGGACCTCGCCGACCTCCTGCCACGCCCGCCGGACGGCGCCGTCGCCCACCGGGACACCGGACCACAGCGTCACGTCCAGCACCTTGGCCAGCCTGGCGACAGGCTCGCGGATCCCCTCCCCGGCGAGCGCGCCCGCCGACTCGGCGAGGTCGCGCGGGGTCATCCCGATCCGGAACGGCACGCCGTGCGCGCGCAACCGGTCGCGGATCTCGTCCCAGGCGCCGAGCACCCCTTCCGCACCCGAACGGCGACGCCGCCGCCGCGCACGGACGACCTTCGCCATCGGCACCCCGAAGAGCCACAAGAGTCCGAAAAGGACGATCAGGGCGGCGGCCGCCAGCCACCACCAGCCCGCTCTTACGTCGGTGCTCTGGTCCTCGGCGGCGTCCGGCGGGGTACCCGGCGGAAGCTGAGGCGGCCGAAGTTCCTGTTCGGCGGGCAGCTGGGCCCTCGCCCGGGCGACGGCCTTGCCGGGACCGCCTTGATCCCGTCCCGCCTTGCCGGCGGTGGCGGTCGGGTCGAGTGCCACCCAGCCCACCCCGGCGACCGCGACTTCGGGCCACGCCAGGACATCGCGGTTGCGGACGACGTTCATCCCGCCGTCGGTCTCGGCCGAACCGCGGAACCCGACGACCAGCCGCGCCGGGATGCCGCTCATCCGCGCCAGTACCACGTACGCGGTGGCGAACTGCTCGCTCGTGCCCCGTTTGCTCTCCAGCAGGAAGTGCCGCAACTGCGGCCAGCCGTGCCCGGTCGGCAGATCCTCCTTGCCCACCGCGACCTGATAGTTCGTGCTGAGGAAGCGTTCCAGCTGCAACGCGGTCTGGAACGTCGGGCGCAGACCGCGCACGGCGTCCCTGGCCACCTGCTCGAGTTCGGGGGGCACCGCGCCGAGTCCGCCGAGCCCGCCCGGCGCCCGCGCGTCGACCTCCCCGGCGCCCAGGTCGACGTCGGGTGAGGACCAGCTGAGCCGGTAGTTCCGTTCTGGGCCGGTGGACGCCGAATCCATCATCAAGGTGCCCGCGGACTCGTCCACCAGCGGCGTCAGACCGTCCACACCGGTGAGATCCGGATGGCTCGGCAGCCACGGTCCCGCGAGCCCGCGCACCCGCAGTTCGGCGGAACCACCCGCACCGTCGGGAGCGCCGTCGAGTCCCGCGCCGAGCCGCCGGAGCCGGGAATCGGCCAGCCAGTTCGACCCGTCGAAACCGTTCAGCACGATCAAGCGCCATTGATCGACGGGGGTGTCGCCGCGGTAGCGGAACACCTCCTCGTCCGGCCGGGTGAGCCGCTGGGCGATGTCGTCCAGCGGGTTGCCGAGCCTGCTCTTCGGCGGCGGCGCGGCCTGGGTGTCCTTGAGCGTCAGCGGATCACGTCCGACCGGATCGAGCCCGGCGAGCACGACGGCGCCCGCGACGAGAGCGACCACAGTGGACAGTGCGGGCCAGACCGCCGATCCCGTCACGCGCCACGAGAACCGCGGTCCGCCGGGTGCCCGGACCACCTGCCGGCGGCCCGACCACAGCAGGAGCCCGGCGGGCAGCGCGTACCCCAGCGCCGCCGCCACCGCGCCGATGCCCGTCAACGCCTGGTACGCCTGCGCGAGTCCGGCGACGGCCAGGCTCGGCACGAGCGCCACGAGCGGTTTCTTCAGGCGCAGCACCAATTCCAGCCCGAGCACGACGGCGATCAGCACCGACAGCGGGACGAACAGCAGTTGTTCGGGAACCGGCCGCGCGGGCCAGGTGGACTGCAGGGTGAGCTGCCAGCCTTCGGTGAGGCCGCGCGCCACCCCCTGCACCGACGCCGTGGTGGGAAGGTAGGCGAGCGTGGTCGAAGTCAGCACCGTCTCGATCAGACCCAGCAGGCCGAGCAGCGCCACGAGCAACGGCCGGTAGGGAACCAGCTTGGGGAACTTCGCCGTCAGCTCCGCGCAGCCGTAGCCGACGAGGACGACCACGAGCACCGGAACGAGCAACGCCTCCCAGCCGAACACCGGCGCGAAGAGCAGCCCGGCGACCCCCGTCGCGCCGAGCAGCCCGGCGACCGCGATCCGGTCGAATCCTGCGCTCATGCCTTGCCCGCCAAGGAATTCCACTGGGCCGCGGCACCGGCGGCGTCGACGGCGATGATCAGGCCGCCTGCGCCCGCCGACGGCCTGAGGTCACCGAGCCGGACCACGGTGTCGGGCAGCCAGCGAGCGGCGTGGCCGAGGTCGGCGTCCGGTCCGGTGATCACGACCAGCACCCCTCCCGGGCGCTGACCGGCGGCCAGGACGGACGGCAGCAGGGGCGCGTCGTCCGCCGCGTCCTGCGTGACGAGCGCGAGTTCGTCCAGCAAGGTCCTCGCCGCGCGCACGCCGCTGTCGGTCAGGGTGTCCGCGCCCGTGGCGGTGATCAGGCGGCAGTGCTGTCCCGCCGACGCCGACGCGTAACACAGCGAGGCCGCCACCTCGACGGCCTCCTCGAAGACGGCGGGGCTCATCGACGAGCGCCGCGTGTCGAGCACGGCGGTGAACCGCGGCTGGGCCGGATCGGCGTACTCACGCACCATGAGCCGCCCGGTCCGGGCGGTCGCCTTCCAGTGCAGATGCCGGACCTCGTCGCCGATCACGTACTCCCGCACCGCGCGCAGATCCGCCGAACCGCGCAGCGGCGGATCGGTGATCGGGCCTTCGTGGTGATGCCGAGGATGGCCCGCCTGCGCGGCGCGCACCGCGTGCCGCCGCGGATGCACCCACAGCCAGGCGGTCCCGCCGACGGTCTGTTCGCCGCGGGCGAGGTCGAACAGATCCGGCCGGTGCACCACGAGTGGCCCGACCCGCAGTTTCCCGCGTGTCGTCGTCGGGAGTTCGTAGTGGTACGTGGCTTCCGCGCCGGGGGCGAGCGGGCGGACGCGCAGGCGGTGCGTTTCGGTCCCGATCCCGTCCCCCGCGGCGAAACCACCGTGCTTGCGCGAAGCGGTGTTGCGCACGACGAGCGAGGCCAGCGCGGGCTTCCCGCGTTCGACCCGGTCCGGCCGGACCGTCCGGCCGATCTCCACCTTCGGCCGGAACCTGGTGGTGGCCAAGGCGATCAGCACCGCGGCCGCCGCGATACCGGCGAACGCGCGGAAGAACGTGTACCCGCCGAATTCGCCGAGCGCGTAGAACCCGGCGGCGAAGACGAGCACGATGACGCCGCGGCGAGTGAGCCGCACGCCTACCTCCCCATCGCGGCCATGGGCGCGGCCGTCGCGCCCAGGAGTTCGTCGACGATGTCGGCGGTCCGCCGCTGGTTGAGTTCCGCGTCGGGCGTCAGCACCAGACGGTGGTCCAGCACCGGATGCGCGACGTCCTTGACGTCGTCCGGCGTGACGAAGTCGCGGCCGAAGGTGGCGGCGAGCCCTTGTGCCGCGCGGATCAGCGCGATGCTGCCCCGGGGGCTCGCGCCGTAGCGGACGTCCGGATGCGACCGGCTCGCCGCGGCCAGCCGGACGGCGTAGTTGACGATCTCCGGTGCCAGATGGGACTTCCGCACCTCGTCGATCACCTGCTGGACGTCGGCGATGCTCAGCACCGGCTTCAGTTCGTCCGGGGTCACCCCCGCGCAGTCCCCCATCACCACCCGCATCTCGGATTCCAGATCCGGGTAGCCGACGGAAATACGCATGAGGAACCGGTCCAGCTGCGCTTCGGGCAGCCGGTAGGTGCCTTCCAGTTCAATCGGGTTCTGCGTGGCCACCACGAGGAACGGCCGCGGCACCGCCTGGCCGACCGAATCGACGGTCACCCGGCGCTCGGCCATCACCTCCAGCAGCGCGGCCTGGGTCTTCGGCGTCCCCCGGTTGATCTCGTCCGCCAGCACCACGTTGGCGAAGATCCCGCCGGGGTGGAACTGGAAGCGCTCGGTGTTCTGGTGGTAGACCATCACGCCGGTGATGTCGCCGGGCAGCAGGTCAGGGGTGAACTGGATCCGGCTCCACCGGCCGCCGATGCTGGCGGCGAGGCAGCGCGCGATCGTCGTCTTCCCGACGCCGGGCACGTCCTCCATCAGCAGGTGCCCCTCGGCGAACAGCGCCGCCACGGTGAGCCGGACGACCTCCGGTTTTCCGCGCACCACCGATTGCACGTTCTCGGCGATCTGCTCGTAGGCGACCCTGGGTGTGAGCGTCACAGAACTTCCTCGTCCTTTCGTCGGCCGGTCACGACGGCACACCTCGCCAGGTGTCCGTGGCGGTGCCCGCCGAGGTCTTGATGGATGCGGTGATCGTGATGGCGCCGAGCCAGGAGACCTCCGAGATGACCAGGGTCGTCGCCCCGGAACAGGCCACCGGCTTGGTCTTGCCGAAGAACTCCGCCTGGCAGGTCGCGGGAGCGCCCTTCCCGTCGGCGATCACGGAAACGAACAGCTTGTTGCCCTCGCCCCGCACCTGGGTGATGGTGATCGTCGGCGGCCCCGAAGCCACCGGCACGGTGACCTTCCGGCTGCCCGCGGCCCCGGTGAGCGCGGCGCCCGAACCGAATTTCGTCACCGCGCGGACCGTGATGGTAATGGCGCCCTTGACCCCGGTGAATTCCGTGGACCTGGCCGAAAGCTTGCGCTCGCCCTGGCCCGTCGCGCTCACCAGGTAGTGCACCAGCGTGCCGCCGCGGAGGTCGGGCTGGGTCCAGCTCACCGAGACCTTCCCGTCGGCACCGGCGTTCGCGGTGACGACCGGGGCGGTGGCGGGCCGCGACGCCGGACCCGGGACGACGGCCTTGGCACTGGCGCCCGCCCCGACGCCCGCCGAATTCTCCGCGACCACGGTGATCACGTACGGGGTTCCGTTCTTCAGCCCGGAAACGGTGGCCCCCCGTGCCGACCCGCCGACCCGGGTGGAACCGCCGGACCAGGTCAGCCGGTAGCCGGTGACCCGCGCGCCGTTGTCGGCGGCCGGGCTCCACGAGACCTTGATCGAGCCGTCCCCCGAGGTCGCGCCCACGTTCCTCGGCGCGCCGGGCGGGGTCGCCTTCGCCACCGGCGGAACCGGTTTCTGCGTGTTCGGCGGCGCCTGCTGTTGTTGCTGCGGCTGCTGCGGTTGTTGCTGCTGCGGCGGGGGTTCGTTACCGGACGGCGGTTCCGGGGTGGCCGACGGCGCTCCCGCGGTCTGGCTGCTGGCCGCCTTGTCGACATCGACGTCGAGCACCGTGCCGTCCTCGCCGTTGACGACCAGGACGTGCGAGCCGTCGGAGCTGTCGACGTAGATCCGGTTGTCCTCGCCCTTAGCCAGCCTCGCCGCCGCGGCCTGGCCCGGCACCTTCACCGTGGACTTGAGCTTGCCCGCCATGTCGTAGGTCAGGACTTCCCCGCGGGTTTCGTCGACCATGGCGAAGACGTTCGACGAGGAGACCGGGCCGTTGAACCGGCTGCCCTTGGTCAGCTCGACCGAAATCGGCTTCGCGGAAGGGCGGTCCTGGTCGAGGCCGCTGATGTCGATGAGGTGGAGCTGGTTGCGCTCCGGGTCGGCGATGGCCAGCCGGTCACCGACGGCGCTGGTGGCCACCTGGGCCGACGGCGAGAGCTTGATGCCGAGGGGAAGGGCTTCGCCGAGCCCGTCGAGGCCGACCCGGTGGAGGCTGTCGCCGGTGGTGTCGAGCACGACCGGCCGGTCACCCACCAGCGTGAGCCCGCCGCCGTGCGACGGCGGGAGATGCGCGGTGCAGGTCAGGACGGCCGCGCCCTTGGGCAGCTCGCAGATCGAGCCGTTGTCGACCCGGTGCACCCACACCGTGCCCTCGACGGTCGCGACCGGCCGGGACAGTGGCCCCCCTGCGGGCACTGTCGCGGTCGGATCGCCGAGGCGCACGACCTGACCGGCGTTGCGGTAGACCAGGTACGGACCCCCCATGACCTCCATCACGAACGGGGTCTCCGGCGCGGGCGGCGGCTTGGACTCGTCCACGCTCAAGGTCGCCTTGTCGAACTCCGTGATGCGGTTCCGCTCGACGACGTAGCCCGAGTCGTCCCCCTGCACGACCTGGCTGCCGCTTTCGGCGCCGGGCACGTTCGCGCGCGCGTCCACGCGGTTCGTCGAGCCGTCGACGTGGAACGCCGACTGGGCGGCGTCGTTGTACACCCAGTGGCCGACCTGGACGAATTCCAGCGCCGCCGGGGTGGACGCCTGTCCGCTCACGGCCAGGCCGACCAGCGCCAGGCAGCCCGCGACCACCAGCGCCACGGCCATCCGGGTCCTGGCCACCACGCTGAACCGCTTCGTGCTCCGCTCGTCGGTGTTCACGCGATCAAGCTAGAGAGCGACCATGAAATTTCGATGAAACAGCCTGTCGGCGGACCTGCCGGGCCGTGTCATCGAAACCTCATGTTCGCCGGGGACGCTGAGGCGCACACGGCTTGAGGAGGCAGGACGATGACCGATCTCGGCGCGGCCAGGACGGGCGAGCGGTACCAGGCTCCGCCCCCGCCGCTTCCCCGGGCGGCGCCGGCCGTACCGCGGGCGGAGGCCCTGCCCGGCCCGCTCGCCTACGCGGCGCCGGACGCCAGGGCCGCCGCACGTGAGGCCGCGCTGGCCGCGTTGAGCGCCGCACGCCAGGCGGAACAACGACCGCGGTGGTCCGCGACGGCGCCCGTTCCCGCTCCGGTTCCCGGGCCGCCGCGGCCGAGTCCGGTGGCACCCGCTTCGGGACGGCGTCCCCGCCGGATCGGTGTCCTGCAGATCGTCTGCTGGCAGCTCGTCGCCGTCGCGCTCGTCCTGGTGGCGGGACGGCCGTGGCCGCTGGCGGCCGCCGTGGTCACCGCGGCCGTGGTGACCGTCGCGCTGACCGCCGTCCGGGTTCGCGGGCGCTGGCTCTACGAATGGCTCGTTTCGGCGTCGGGATACCTGACCCGCGACCGCGACCGGGATCTCCGGAACGCGGGCGAGGCGGGCCGGGCGCTGCTGAGCCTGCTGTCCCCGGAAGCGGCGGGGACCACCGGCGAGATCGGCGGCGAGACGGTGTTCATGGTCAGCCGCGCCGACGGGATCACCGCTGTGCTGCAACCGAAATCGGCCGCGCGAGAGCGGCCGATGCCGTCACCGCTGACGTTGCTGCCACCGTCGCGGGAACAGGCTCTGGACGTCGCCGCGCAGGTCATCCAGCATGTCGGCGCGGACCGCTCGCGGCCGCCGCGCGGCTGGGTCGCGTTGCAGGCGTTGCGCACCGTCGACGTCCACCACGACGCCGACGTGCGGCAGGCCCTCGGGAACACTGTCCGGCGGGTGCGGCGGCAACTCCGCCGCGACGGCCTGCCCGTGCGGTCGCTCGCCGAAAACGAGGTCCTCGGCGCGCTCGCGTCGCTGGCGCATGTCACCGCGGGCCGGGCACGCATCCGGGAGGAATGGCGGTTCTGGCACAGCGGCCCGATCTGCCAGGCGACCTTCCGCCTCGAAGGCTGGGACGCGTTGTCACCGGCGCTCGCGGCGGACCTCTCGCGCCGCCTGCTCGCCGCCGCGCCCCGCGCCGCGGTGACGCTCGCCGTGACCGCGCGCCGCGGAGCCGAGACCGAACCCCGGGTCAGCGCGGCGATCCGGGTCGCCGCCGCGGGGGCTCAAGCGGTCGAGCACGCGGTGCGGGACCTCGAACTCGCCGTCCGCCGGGGCGGACTCACCCTGGACCGGCTCGACGGCAGGCACGCCAAGGGAGTGGCCGCCACGCTGCCGATCGGGGTCAGTTGAGCACGACGATCGCGACGTTGAGCGCCGTCGCGTACGACGTCCAGGCGAGGTACGGCAGCAGCAACACGGCCGAAACCCGGGAAGACCGGCGGAAGTACAGCGCGGTGACGACGATGGCGACGTCGAGCAGCACGATGTCGGCCAGGGCGAGGCCGTACGCGCCCGCCGCGAAGAACAGCGGGGTCCAAGCGGCGTTCAGGACCAGTTGCACCGCGTACCAGACCAGCGCGCGGCGCTCGCCGCCGGATTTCCAGTACAGCCAGCCCGCCACCGCGATCCCGATGTACAGGACCGTCCACACCGGACCGAACAGCCAGGCGGGCGGCGCGAACGGCGGCAGTTCGAGTCCACTGTAGACAGATCGGGCGTTGCTCGCGGCCAGCCCGCCCACGAGCGCCGCCACCGCGACGGCGGCCAGAAACGGAAGTAACGCCAGCGGCGCGCGGAGCCGTCCCGGGATCGTGGTCATGTGTCGAGCGTAAGGCCGCGAGCAGGCTCTCGCGCGCTCAAAAACCGGTCGCGTTCGCCCGTAAGATCGATTACGCCATGAACGACGAAACCTTCCTTGCCACCGTGGCCGGCGGCCTGGCCGCGCTGCCGTCCGTGCACGCCGTCACCCTCGGCGGGTCACGCGCCCAGAACACGCACGATCCCGGCAGCGACTGGGATTTCGCCGTCTACTACCGCGGCGGCTTCGATCCGGCGGACCTGCGCGCCGTCGGCTGGGACGGCGAAGTGTCCGAGATCGGCGCCTGGGGCGGCGGCGTGTTCAACGGCGGTGCCTGGCTCACGATCGACGGCAGGCAGGCTGACGTCCACTACCGCGACCTCGACGTCGTCGAACACCATCTCGCCGAAGCACGGGAGGGCCGGTTCCACTGGGAGCCGTTGATGTTCCACCTCGCGGGCGTCCCGAGCTACCTGGTCGTCGCCGAACTCGCCGTCAACCGGGTGCTGCGCGGCGACCTGCCGCGGCCGGAGTACCCGGAAGCGTTGCGGGAAACCGCTCCGCCGATGTGGCGGGGCCGCGCGGAACTGACCCTGCGCTACGCCCGGGGCGCCTACGTCGCGCGCGGCGCGGCCACGGAGGTCGCGGGCGCGCTGGCCACCGCCGCCATGGAGACGGCGCACGCGGTGCTGGCGGCGCGTGGCGAGTGGGTCACCAACGAGAAACGGCTGCTGCGGCGGGCGGGATTGCGCGAGATCGACGCGATCGTCGCCGGTCTGCGGCCGGATCCCGGCGTTCTCGCCAAGGCGCTGGACGAGGCGGACGCGCTGCTTCTCGCCGCTGTGGACGGGTAGGGCGAAGGTGGCGGGTGGGTCGGGTCGGTCGTGAGTGGCGTTTCGGGTTATTGAGAGGTAAGTCAAAGGTGGCGTGACCGAGCCTCTGCGATGAAGGCTCCCTTCGCTGGCTTCAAGGCTGAGAGGTGGCCTTCGCGGCGTGGTTCTGGACCGGTCGGCGAGCGCCACTCGTTCCTCGAGCGTCTACGGGGGGGACTCCCAGACGGCTGAATGTCCGTTTGATGACTAGATGTTCGGTTTTCGAGGAGGTCGTGAGTGGCAAAGAGGGTTAGAGCGGACCGGTATTTGCCTGCCTACGCGTGACCAGGGCGAAGGTGTGGTGCGGTAGTCGAGGGGGTCGGTCCTGTCTCGGAGCTCGATGACACCGGACTCTCACCGCGGCAGGTTCGGGTGTGGAGGATTCGGGACGTTCAACGTCCCAAATCCTCCACACTCGGCTGGGGTGGCGCTCACGCGTGTGCCGGGCGTTGACGATGAAGGAATGGGGACGTTGAGTGTCCCGATTCCTTCATCGTCGAGGGGTCGCTCCGGTCTTGGTACTTGATCGACGGAGGATCGGGGACACTCAACGTCCCCGATCCTCCGTCGATCAAGACCGTGCCACCCCGCAACCTCGCGGACGGCAGCCGAGTGGGGAGGATTTGGGACGTTGAACGTCTCAAATCCTCCCCACTCGCCCACAACGGCATCCAGAACAAGCGCTACAAGCCACCGAGATGACATCAGGATCCAGTGGGCAGGCAAATACGGGTCCACCAGAACCCGCTTTGCCACTCACGACCCCCGTGACCAGGCACACCACCGTTGCCCTTTTCGCCACTAAGTAGCCAAAATCGCCCGATAGGATGGTCGAATTTGGCGGCCCGGCGCCGCCGGGTTCTAGTTGTCGCCATGTCCACGACCGATGTCTCCGCCCTCGCGCGGACCACACTGGCGGCGCACCAGTCGCTGTACCTCGCCACCGCCGGCGAGTCCGGCCCCTGGGTGAACGGCGTGTTCTTCGCCGAGTCCGACCTGTTCACCCTCGTCCTCGTCCTCGAACGACGGGGGCGCACCCTGGCCGCGATCCGGAGCAACCCGGTGGCTTCGGTCATCGTCTCCACCGGCTCGCCCGCCGACCCGTTCCTCCAGGCGATGGTCCGCGCCGAGATCCTGGACGGCGACCGGGCCCAGACCGCCCGCGACCTGCTCGTGGCGAAGGTCCCCTACGTCGCGCCGTTCCTGGACACGCCCATCGAGACCGTCCAGCTGACCGTGGACTCCTGGCGCGTCACCGACATCCCCAATGGAATGCTGCCGGGCAAGGACCTCGCGGCCGTCTGACCGCTGTGGCACGCGTCACGGAATGAGCGGCGATCTCGAGCGCTACAGAGAGAGAAGACCCGTTCTTATCCAAGGGAGTGACATGTCCGCTACCGCCACGCCGGAAGAAACCGCTCTGGCCGTCCCCGCGCTCGACGACTTCGACTTCCCGCTCACTGACGGCGCCGCCTGCCGCATCGACGACCCGGACTGCGAAGCCTGCCAGTAAGCCGTTCGTGTGAGGGGGACGGGGACGTACAGCGTCCCTGTTCCCCTCAGGTTTCGATCCTGCCGCGCAGGTCCTGAAGGATCTTCGTGAGCAGGCGGGAAACGTGCATCTGGGAGATGCCGAGACGTTCGGCGATCTGCGACTGGGTCAGGCCGTCGAAGAACCGCATCGTGACGATCGCGCGATCCCGGTCCGGCAGCCGCTTCAGCAACGGGACCACGGTGTGGCGGTCTTCGATGAGCTCGAAGCGGGAATCCAGCTCGCCCACCACGTCGGCGAGCGGCGCCGAGCCATCACCGTCGTTGACGGGCTTGTCCAGCGACGACGTCTGATAGCTGTTCGCGGCGAGCAGGCCTTCCCGGACGTTTTCGACGTCCACGTCCAGGTGACCGGCGAGTTCGGTGGGCGTCGGCGCGCGGCCGAGGAGCTGGGTCAGCTCCGTGGTCCCCCGGGCGAGCCGGGTGCGCAGTTCCTGCATCCCTCGCGGGACGTGTACCGCCCAGCCGGTGTCGCGGAAGAAGCGGCGCACCTCGCCCATGACCGTCGGCACCGCGTAGGCCAGGAATTCCCCGCCCAGGCCGGGGTCGAACCGGTCCACGGCCTTCATCAGCCCGATCCGGGCCACCTGGACCAGGTCTTCCCTCGGCTGACCGCGGCCGCTGAACCGGACGGCGATGTGTTCGGCGACCGGCAGGAACTCGAGGATCAGGCGTTCGCGCAGCCGACGGCGCTCAGGGTGATCCGCGGGTAATGCGGCCATTTCGTCGAACAGAGGGCGGCAATGCGAGTAGTCGTCACCCCGCCGCGTCTTAGTGCCGCTGCGGTCGCGCGGAGCCGGTAGCACCTCGTCGCGCGAGGTGGACCGGTCGAGATCTTCCACGAGGGACGGCGCGTTCATCGAAGGCTCATCTGTCCCTTCCGGACCGGCGTGACGTTTTCCGTCAAAGCACTGGTACCCGTCGGGCCGGAGCGGCAAACATCGACGCGCGACGAAAAGCCCGCCCTACTCGACGATCTTCAACGTCGGCAGCAGGCCGGTGAGTTCGATGGCCCGGCGCACCACCTTGGAGGGCGCCAGCCCCAGGTCGGTCCCCGATTCGGCGCACTGGCGATTCAGCTGCACCAGCACGGACAGGCCCGAGGAATCGCAGAAGCCGACACCGGTCAGGTCGATCACCGCCACGCGGGGAGCGCCCGCCAGCAACGCGCGGATCTCCGACAGGAGCCGGGGACTGGTCGAGATGTCGATATCGCCCGTCACCGCGATCGTGATGGCGCCGTCCGAGCGCGCCGCCTCGACCACGGTGAGAGGAGCGGACTGCCCGGTATCAGTGTTGAACGCCATTCAACGAACGGTAGAAGGACACAGATCGACCTGCAACCGCCAAGGCCGCTCGCTACCCTCGGCGGCATGGCCTGCCGCATCACCGAACTCGTCCTCGACTGCGCCGATCCCGTCCGGATGGCGGCGTTCTGGTGCGAAGTCCTCGGATACGTGGAGCTCGGCGTCGAAGGTGAAGACATCGAGATCGGCCCGCCCGGAACCGGATTCGGCGGCCCGCAACCCACCTTGATCCTGAGCCGCGGTGACGACCCGAAGCCCGGCAAGCTCCCTCTGCATCTCGACGTGAACCCCACCGACCGCGACCAGGACGCGGAACTGGAGCGGTTGCTCGCCGCCGGCGCGCGGCCCGCCGATGTCGGCCAGACCGGGGAGGAGTCGTGGCACGTGCTCGCCGACCCCGAAGGCAACGTGTTCTGCCTGCTTCGCAAGCGACTCGACCCCTGAGACACGCGCCTCGATTGGAGGCTGCCACCACGGGGTATTCGGTGAAGGACAAAGAAACCTAGTGAACGGGCTTCGATGGCGGACGAACGACTGTGGCAACGCGACAAGGCGGAATTCGGCTCCGGCACGAACGCGCCGGAGGGTCCTCTGTCGGAGCAGTTCGTCGAATTGACCCGTCTGTTGCTGGTCGCGTCGACACCCGCACAGGTCCTCCAGCAGGTCATCGACGCCGCGTACCGGGTGGTACCGGGCGCCGATCTGGTGTCGATCACCCTCCGTGCCCCGGACGGGACCTTCCACACCCCTGTTTCGACCCGTGAAGTGGCGTTGGAGCTCGACGAGGTGCAGTACCGCGCCGGAACCGGCCCCTGCGTCGATGCCGCAGCCGACGGGAGCCCCGGCCACATCCGCAGTGACGACTTGGCGAACGAGACGAGGTGGCCGGACTTCTCCCGGGCCACCGTCCAGCACGGCTTCACCTCGATCCTGTCGACCGTGCTGGTGCCCGACGCGAAGCCGCCGAAGCTGCCCGGGGCGCTGAACATCTACGGCCGCCGCCCCGCCGCCTTCGACGCCGCCGCCCAGGACATGGCCCTGCTGCTGGCCACCCACGGCTCACTCGCCCTCGCCGCCACCACCGCCGTGAGCCGCGCGGACCTGGAGGCGAGGCACCTCCGGCGGGCCGTCGAGTCCCGCGACGTCATCGGGCAGGCGAAGGGGATCCTCATGCAAAGACGCGGGCTGACCGCCGACGAGGCCTTCGACCTGCTTCGCCGCACCTCCCAGGACCTCAACGTCAAACTCGCCGAGCTCGCCGCCACCCTGGCCACCCGGCACACGGAGCTCGACACCCCCTGAGGACGCGGACGGACCCGTTCACCTCGTGCCTGGTTGCAGGTCCGTGAAGGCCTCCTTGCCTACCCTGAAGGTAGGGAAGGAGGCCTTCACGGACTACGTGATCGCCCTCCGAAGCCTTAGCGACACCCGCCAGCCCCAGCAGTCACGGGCGGCAGCGCGTGAAGGACCCCTTCCCCCGAGTACATGAAGGACCCCTTCCTGTACCTAGGCGCAAGGAAGGGGGCCTTCATGTACCGCAGAGGAGAGCCAGAGCGGCAGTGGCGTGGCGGGCCGTTGCGAGGGCCGCGCCAGCCAGTCCGGGTGTCGCGAACTTGCGAACACTCGCACGCAAAATCCTGTAGGTACCTAGGGCGCCCTTGGCTATAACCCGAATCGCCACTCACGACCGCCGTTTCAAAAGGATCTACTCCGGGTAGCCGGTAGCACGAGCCATGACTTGCGTGAGGTGAGTTCATGACAGGGACCGGAAAAGGCAAGCGACCGGACCGCATCGGGACCACCGACGTGGAGCGCCTGGAAACCGCGGTCGACGTCCTGCGCGCGCTGGACTACCGGCAGGGCGGCGCCTTTTGCCGGGACGCGGTGCACGTGGTGAAAACGGTCAGCCTCCTGCTCCATTGGGGCGCCGTCCCGGCGGCGCTCCGTTCGCGGCTGCTGACCGTCCTCGCCGATCTGCACAATCTGCTGGGCTGGACGGAATTCGACATCGGCCACCGGATACCGGCGCGGATCCGGTTCGGCCGCGCGCTCGACCTCGCCGCCGAGGCGCGGAACGACAATCTCGTCGCGAACATCTGCTACCGCCTCGGCAGGCTGGCCCTCCACCATGACGACGTCGAGGGCGGGCTCGGTCACCTGCGGCGGGGGCAGGCCGCCGCCCACCGGTCCGGATCCCGGCGGGCACAGGCGATCCTCACCGTCAACGAGGCCTGGGCACTGGCCAAAGCGGGTGACGAGCGTGCCGCCCTCACGAGTTTGGGACACGCGGAGAGCCAGTTCGAGGGAGCGGACGACTGGGCCACCGCACGCCCCTGGGAAGCCTTCTTCGGCACGACGGACATGGCCGCGATGCGCGGTACCGTCCTGACCGAACTGGCCCACGTCGTCACCCCGCGGCACAGCGACGAGGCGATCGACAGGCTTCGTGACGCCACCGCCGGTTACGGCGCGGACATGTCCCGCAGCCTGGCGCTCACCTTGATCATGCTCGCGCAGAACCACGCGCTCCAGGGCGACTTCGACGAAGCGGTCCGCACCGGGACCGAGGCGGTGGACCTCGCGCGCGGCCTCGGTTCCGCCCGGACCAAGGACCGCCTCGGCCCGCTGGCGGAACTGCTGCGGAACCACGCGACCGATTCCGGCTCCCGCGACCTGCTCGACCGGATCGACCGCTACCGCGCGGAACCGGCCCCGTAGCCGGCGAAGCGCCGTCCGAGCAGGATCGCGGTCACCGCGAAACCGAGGCACAGACCGGCCCACACGCCCCAGCCGCCCCAAGCGAACCCGTAGGCGCACAGGAACATCGCGGGCACGCCGACCACCCAGTACCCCACAAGAGTGCAACGGAGCCCGGAGACGGTATCGCCGAGCCCGCGCAGCAGGCCGACGAGGATGTTCTGGGTCCCCTTGCTGTACTGCTGCGCGATGGCGAACACCAGCAGGGTCGACGCGGTGCCGAGCACCACCGCGTCCGCCTCGCCGTGCAGGAACGGCCACAGCAGGAACTCGGGCACCACCAGGTATCCCAGGCTCACCACCGCCATGAAGCTCCACGAAAGGGTGAGTGCCTGACGCGCGATCACCGGAGCCCGCCGCGGTTCGCCGTGGGCGACCGCGCGGCTGACCAAAATGGACGATCCCTGCGAAAGCCCGATGTTGGCCTGGTAGACGATGTAGGCGAGCTGGTTCGCGACGTTCGACGCGGCGAGCATCGCCGGGCCGAAAGCTCCCATCAGCACCGTCGCGATCGAGGTGATCGCGGCCTCCGATCCGTAGGTGAAACAGATCGGGGTCCCGTGCCGCACGATCCGCCGGACCACCGCCGGATCCGCACGCCAGAGCGCGAGCGACACCATCGGGCGCAGCCGCGGGTCCTTGCGCACGGCCGAGGCGAACACGGCGAGAGTGAAGAACTGGACCAGCGTCGTCGCCAGCCCGATCCCGGTGACGCCCAGTGCGGGCAGCCCCGCCCAGCCGTAGATGAAGGCGGCGTTCAGGGCGGCGTTGACCGCGATCGACACGCACGTCACCGCGAGGAGCGAACCGGGACGGCGCAGCCCGACGGCGAACTGGCGCAACACGTTCAGCCACACCATCGGGAACAGCCCGCCCGCCAGCGCGAACATCATCGCCCTGGCGAGCGAGACGATCTCCGGCTTCTGTCCCAGCAGGGGCAGGGCGGCCGCCAGTCCACAAAGGACGGCCGCCCCGACCGCCGCGGTCAGGGTCGCGACGAGCAGCGCCGACCGCAGGAGTGACCGGATCTCGTCCCGCGCGCGCTCGTCGGGTTCGTCCGTGCCGGTGCGGAGTTCACCGGCCCCGGCGGCCGTGGCCACCAGGTTCCCGACGCCGGTGACCATGCCGACGCACATGGTGCGGATCTGGTTGTAGAGCAGGATCGCCAGGCCGCCCGCCGCCACCGCGGTCACGCCGAGCAGGCCGAGCATGGCCAGGTCGACGCTGGTGAGCGCGACCTGTGCCAGCTGGATCCCCGCGATCGGCGCGGCGAGCGCGACGAGCGCCCGGTAGCCGCGCGCTGCCACCGCCGTGGTCACGCGCCCACCGCCACCGGTGCCGAACGAGCCCGCCGGTCGCGCGTGGCCACCCGCACGGACTCGGCGTAGGTGGTGAACCAGCGGTCCATCCGGCGATGGGCCAGTTCGTCGAGCACTCCCCTGGCGCGCAACCACTCGTCGTCGTAGACCGAGTCGAGGTACTTCTCCCCGGCGTCGTTGCAGAGCACCACGACGACGCTTCCGGCCGGATACGAGTAGAGCCGCCGCAGCGCGACGTGGATCGCGCCGCCGGTCGTCCCGCCGACCAGGACACCGGTGCGCCGGGCGATGACGCGGGCACCGGCGAAGGCGTCGCTGTCGGACACGCGGTGGGCTTCGCCGATCACGGACCGGTCCACGTTGTCCCCCACCGGGAATCCGGCCGGGCTGCCCGCCCCGGTCTGGTGGTAGATCCCCGGCGTGCCACCGAAGATGATCGAGCCGACGGGTTCGACGGCCACCGCGTGGGTGCCCGCTCCCGCCGCGCGCAGGGCCCGGGCGGTCCCGCACAGGGACCCGCCGGTGCCGATCGCCGCGACGAGCACGTCGACGTCGCCGAGCTGCTGCACCAGTTCCCGCGCCAGCCCGGCGTAACCGTTGCCGTTGCCGGGATGGTTGTGCTGGTCGGGGTGATAGGCGCCGGTTTCGGCGGCGATCCGGGCCGCGACCTGCCGCCGCTGGACCGAGCTCACCCCGCCGTCCGGCGGGCAGTCGACGAACACCAGTTCCGCGCCGAGCGCGCGCAGCATCCGGAGCTTTTCGCGGGCGGCGTGGTGATCGACGATGGCGGTGAACCGGTAGCCGCGCTCCAGCGCGACCAGCGCGAGCCCGTTCCCGGTGTTGCCGGACGTGGGTTCGACGATGTGCCCGCCCGGCAGCAGACGGCCGTCGATCTCCGCCTCGTCGATCATCTGCCGTGCCATGCGCACCTTGCACGAGCCCGTCGGGTTGAGGTGGTCGAGTTTGAGCAGGAGCCGCGTGCCGGTACCGGTGCGCGCGAGCTCCAGCAGCGGCGTGCCACCGATCAGGTCGGACGCGCGCTGGACGATCGTCATCGGATCTCCTGGATCGGGTAGTCGGTGTCGACGTGCCAGCGGTCGCCGTCGAGCACCACCTTCGGCGGCAGGGGGAGCTGGTGGAAACCGCTCTCGTTCTTGTCCATCTGGTAGCCGGCCGTGTTGGGGTACACGAGCAGGTCGCCGCTCTTCGGCCGCGCGGGCAGTTCCACCGCGCGCCAGGTCAGCACGTCGTACTCCATGCAGCTCGACCCGGCGACGATCGTGCGCACCGGCTCGCCGCCCGGCCCGTCCTGGCGCACCAGGAGCGGATCCGGCAGGAACTCGCTGCCCTTCCACTGTTCGGACAGGCTCATGGACAAGCCCGCGACCGTGGTGATCAGGTGGTCTTCGGCCGGTTTGCAGCCCAGCACCGGGAACACCGAGAACCCGGCGCCGTCGACGAGGGCCCGGCCCGGTTCGAGCAGCAGCTCGATCCCGGCCGCGCGCAGGCGATCCGCGAGCGGTTTCCCGGCGATGTCGTGCCGGAGGATGGCGGTGACCATGGCCGCGCCCGTCGGCGTCTGGTGATACGGGTAGGTCCGGGCCGGATTGCGGCCACCGTGGAACCAGCCGTCGTTCCTGCCGGACTCGAACCGCTCCCAATCGCCGGAGTCCACATAGGACACGGCGATCCCGCCGCCGATGCTGATCTTCGACGCGGGGTGCCCGAGCGCGCGGGCGTCGCGGCAAAGATCGATCAGGTACGCCGCGAGTTCCGCCCGCGGCACGGGATCGTAGCCGTCCAGATGGAACGAGAAACCGCGCACGACAACGGAATCCGCACACTGGCGCACGGCCATCGTCAGCGCTTCGGGGGCGAACCCGAACCGGCTCTCCGGCGCGGACGGCGGCCGCACCCGCAGCAGCACCTCCGCCGTCTCACCGAGCTCGGCGGCCAGGCGCGCGACGCGTTCCAGTTCGTCGGCCGCGTCCACCGCGATGAGGCAGTGATGCCGCAACGCGAGCCAGAGGAGGCCGTCCGGTTTGGCCGCGCCGGTCACCCCGATCGCTTCCCCGCGCAGGCCGTTTCCGAGCGCGTGCACCAGTTCGGGCACGCTCGCGACGTCGACCCCGGCACCGGGCCGGGCACATTCCCGCAGCCACGTCGCCGCCTTGTTCGCCTTCTTCCCGTAGTAGACGGTGCCCGGCACGCGCTCGGCGGCGAGCGCCGCGATCATCCCGTCGAGGTTTTCGGCGAACGAAGCCGGATGGACCACGTGGAACGGGCCGCCGCCGATCGCGCGGGCGATCTCCCACAGGGTCTCGGAATCGCGTAACCGTGGGGCCCACGGGCGTTCGAGCGCGGGCAAGGGCGGGGACAGGGTGTCGATCAGGTCCACAGCGCCACCTCGCGGCCGCGGCCCGCGGCGATGGCGCGGGCGGCCAGCGCGTGCGCCACCGGGATGTCGGTGATGATCATGCCGCTGCTGAAGGCGAACACGCGGTCGTCGTCACCGCGGCGGCCCGGCGCCCGGCCCGCGAGGATGTCCGGCAGCTCGGCGTCGATGCGGAACACGCCGTCCGGGCCCGCCATCCGCTGCCCGGTCACCTCGACCTGCGCGCCGTTGGTGGCCACGGTGTAGTCGGCCTCGGCGAGCGTGCCCTCCTGGACTCCCTTGCTGGCGACGGAGATCAGCAGCCCGCCCGGCGGCAGCCAGCCGAGACGGATCTTCGGGTGCGCGGCCCGGCCCGAAGCGGCGACCACGATGTCGGACTCGCGCGCCGCGGCTTCCACGTCGTCGACGAGTTCGACCTCGCGGTCCGGGAACCGGTCCTTCACCGCGGCGACGCTGTCGCGCAGTCCGTCGGGATGCGTGCCGAACAGGCGCAGCCGTTCGAGCCCCGGCAACGCGGTGAGCAGGTACGGCAGGGTCCGGATCCCCTGCGCGCCGGTGCCGACCATGAGCGCGGTGCGCGCCCCCGGCCGGGCACAGGTCCGCGCGATCAGCGCGGTGCTGGCGGGCGTGCGGGTGGCGCCGACCCGATGGCAGTCCATGAGCGCGAACGGGAGGCCGGTGGTGTCGTCGTAGAGGGTGATCGTCGTGTAGTACTTCTCGGCCGACGTGCTTCCCTGCCGGTAGCTCGTCTTGAACGCGGCCTGTTCGAGGGAACCGTCGTAGCCGAGCATCGAGTACGCGACGGCGTCCCGCGCGGGATCCGGCATCGGCACCATCAGCTTCGCCGGGTTGCGCGACGCTCCGGACGCGTAGGCGAGGTAGCCGTCTTCGACCATCGTGATCGCCTCGTGCGGCGCGAGTTCGAGGTTGTGCAGATCCGTCCGGGTGAGGATGTGCAGCGAGGGGCCGGAGTTCATGAACGGTCGACCTTTCTGGTGGACAGGATGGTGGACGGTGCGACACGCGCGTCCCGGATCTCGAGAGCGCGATCGGAGCACGCACCGACCAAGGGCAGGTCATGGCTGATGAAGAGCACGCCGAGGCCGTCTTCGTCCGCGGCACGGCGCACGGTCGTGACGACGGCGGCGGTCGTCGCCGGATCGAGTGCGGCGGTCATCTCGTCGCACAGGAGGTAGCGGGGTTCGCCGACGAGCGCGCGGGCGATCGCGGCCCGCTGCAACTGCCCGTCCGACACCTGGCGCGGGTACCGGTCCAGCAGTCCGGGTGGGAGATCCGCCTTGGCGCACAAGCGTTCCCAGTCCACGCCGGACTCGGTCGCGCAGATCTCGATCGACCGGCGCAGGGTCAGGCGGGGATCGACGGACCGGCGCGGGGACTGGAAGAGCATCGCCACCCGGCCGTCGATGCGCACCTCGCCTTCCAGCGGCTTGTCGAGTCCGGCGAGGACGCGGGCCAGCGACGTCTTGCCGCTGCCGGACGGCCCGACGAGACCGACGATCTCCCCCGGCCCGACGTCCAGGTCGACGCCGGAGAGCAGCGGCGTGCGGCCGTGGCCGACCGCGACGGAGCGAGCCGAAAGCATGATCAACTCCCGTGGTGACGGTCGGCGGGCAACGGATTCAGCCCGTTTTCGGGAAGCGCGGCCAGCAGGTCGCGGGTGTAGTCGTGCTTCGGCGTCGTGAGGACGTCGGCCGCGCGCCCGGTCTCGACGACACGCGAAGCGAGCATCACGGTCAGGTCCGCGTCGTCCGGCAGCGCACCGAGGTCGTGGGTGGTCACCAGGACGACGCGGTCCCGGCCCAGCCCGGTGAGCAACGCGACGATGTCGCTTGACCGCTCCCGGTCGAGCGCGGACGTCGGTTCGTCCGCGACGACCACCGGCGGATCGCCCGCCAGCGCGGCCGCGATCGCCGCCCGCTGCACCATCCCGCCCGAAAGCTCGTGCGGGTACTTCCTCAGCGCGCCGGCTTCGAGGCCCACGAGCGCGAGCAGTTCCTCCGGCCCGCGTTCGCCGCGAAGGTGGCGAACCGTTTCCGCGAGTTGCCCGCCGAGCCGCCGGACGGGCGTGAAGCAGGTCATCGCGGACTGTGGCACCACACCGATCACGCTTCCCCTGCGCGGTTCCGGATGGCCGTCGACCGACACCTTCCCGGTCAGCTTCGCGGAAGCGGGGAGAAGCCCGGTCACGGCCGCGCACAGGGTGGACTTCCCCGAACCCGAGCCGCCGATCACGAAATGCGGCCTGCCGGGCAGGGCGACGAGATCGACGTCCGTGAGCGCGTGACCGGCGGGGTACCGCACGTTGACGCCTTCGAGCGACAGCGTCACGCCATCACCTCCGGACGACGGGTCAACGACCGGCCCAGCGCCGAAAGCGCCAGGGTGACCGCGACGATCGCGCCCGCCGGGAACACCAGCCGCCACCAGTGCCCGAGCAGCAGCGCTTCCCCGGACTCGGCGAGCAGCGTGCCCAGCGAGGCCTGGTGCGGCGGCAACCCGACACCGAGGAAGGACAGTGTCGACTCGTGCCATACGGCGTGGGCGACCAGGAGTACCGCGGCCACCCCGGCCTGACCCGCCGCGACGGGCAGGAAGTGGATCCGCGCGATCCGTGCCCCCGGCAGTCCCCTGAGGCGCGCCACCTGGACGTACTCGGCGTCACGCAAGGAAAGCAGCTCGGCGCGCACGACACGGGCGGTCGCCGTCCAGTGCGTGAGCACGAGCGAAACGACGATGGCGACGAGCGAACCCCGGAACAACGTGACGATGAGCAGGGACAGCAGGAGACTGGGGATGGCCGTCATCGCGTCGGCGACCCGCATCCCGATGCGATCCCACCAGCCACCGAACGCCCCGGCCGTGACACCGACGAAAAGCCCGACGATCGTGGACAGGACGGCGGTGGCCAGCGAGATCCCCAGCGACACCCGCATGCCCATCGCGACCAGGGTGAACAGATCGCGTCCCGAGGCGTCGGTACCGAACCAGTTCCCGGCTCCGGGACCCCGGTCTCCGGCCGCGAAGTCCGTGACGGCTTCGTCGATCGGGTGCGCGAGCGGGGTGACGATCGCGTAGGCGGCCAAGACCGTCACGGCCGCGCCCGCGATCCAGGCGGCGCGTTTGTCAGCCATCGGCCTCGATCCTCGGGTCGACGGCGATCGCGGCGGCGTCCGCGGCGAGGTTGCCCGCCACCACCAGCCCCACCGTGAGCACGGTGACGATCGCCAGCAGCGGGAAGTCCAGCGCCCGCGCGGAATCCACCGTCGCGTCGCCGAGACCCGGCCACGCGAACACGGTTTCCACCACGGTCGCGCCGACGAGCAGCTCCGGCAGCCTTCCGCCGATGAGGGCGAAGAAGGGCGCCGAAGCCATCGGCAGCACGTGTCCACTGTGGACGACGCGCGGCGGGAGGCCCCGGGCGTACGCGCCCCGGACGGCGTCGCTGCCCATGGCCCCGGTGATGGCTTCGCGCAGGCCCAGTGCCAGCCACGGCACCTGCGAAACCCCGAGTACCAGCGCGGGCAGGACGAGATGGCGCGCGGCCGAAGCCGCCGTGATCGGCTCCCCCGGATCCGTGAGTCCCGACGTCGGGAACAGGCGGAGCGTGACGGCGAACAGCAGGACCGCGCCGAGTGCGACGATGAACGGCGGTACGGCCTGCAGCACCACGGCGATCGCGCTGATCACCTTGTCGGCGAAACCGCCGGCCCGCAGCCCGGCCGTGATCCCGAGCGCGCACGCCAGCACCACCGCCACCACCGAACCGGCGAAGCCCAGCAACGCCGTCCACCCCAGCCGTTCGGCGAGCACCTGCGCGACGGGTTCGTGATACGCCCGCGAGTACCCGAAATCGCCGGTCACCGCGCCGGAGATCCAGTGCCACCAAGCCGAGATCCAGCTCTGGTCGAGCCCGAGGGTGTGGCGGAGCACCTCGCGTTCGGCCTCCGTGTAGCCGTCGCCCGACCCGCCGAGATAGGCCTCGAGCGGGTCGAACGGACTGGCCGCGGCCAGCGCGAAGGCCGCCAGCGAGACGACGAGGACCAACGGGACGCCGAACAGCAGGCGGCGTACGGCGAGACGACCGATCCGGGCGCGGCGCGACCGCGTCACTTCCGCGTCCAGCGCGCCAGGGAGTACCACGGTCCCCAGGCCACGCCGTGGCTGTGCGGTTCCAGCGCGGTGGCCCCGGGCTGCCAGCCGTTGTCACGCAGCACGTACACGTGATTCTCCGCGACGAGCGCGAGCATGCCCGGCGCGGCGTGGTAGGCGGCCTGGAAGTCCCGGTACAGCTTGGCGCGCTTGGCCGGATCACGTTCGACGCGCGCCGCCTCCAGCGCTTTGTCGACTTCCGGGTTCACGTAGTCCGAGGCGTTGTCCCACTTCGATCCCACGCCCTTGGCCGCGTACCGGGAGTGGAACTTCGGGTACAGCTGAGTGTCCACTGTGTACGGTTGCCCGCCGCCGCCGAGCAGGAACGCGGTGCTCGCCAGGTACTGCGGGGTCATGGTCGACTTCTCCACCGCGACCGGCTTCATCTCGATGCCGATCTTCTTGGCGTCGGAGACGGTGGCCATCGTGAGATCGCGGCGCAGGGTCTCCGTCGGGTAGTAGGCCACGTCGAACTGCGCGCGGCGGCCGTCACGTTCGCGGACGCCGTCGGCGCCGACACGCCACCCCGCGTCGTCGAGGACCTTCCGCGCGCGGTCCGCGTCGAAGGTGAAGTCCTGCGCGGGATCGTAGGCGTCACCGAACAGCGGGGTGACCAGGGTCGAGACGGGGGTTCCCTCACCCTGCAGGATGTCGCGGACCATCGCGCCGCGGTCGACCCCGAGGTTCAGCGCGAGCCGGACGGCCGCGTCACCGGCCACCGGGTTGCCGCTGGGAAGCGTGACGCCGAGCCAATCGTTGGCCTTGCTGACCACCGTGCGGTAGCCGTCCTTCGCGACGGCGCGCGCGAGCGCCGGGGACAGCCGGGTGCCGTCCGCGCTGCCCGCGAGTTGCGCCGCGCGAGCCTTCTCGTCGTCGGTTCGCCGCACCACGAAGGTCTTCACCTGCGGTTTGGTGCCCCAGTACCCGTCGCGCGCGGTGAGGACGACCTGATCCGGACGCAGCTCCGTCAGCGCGTATGGCCCCGTTCCGACCGGGTGGTCGCCGAGCGGCAGCTTGTCCGCGGGCCCGGGCGCCGCCAGCGACTCCGACGGCGCGATCGCGAGGAACAGCCGGTGCGGCACATCGCCGTAGGCGCCGTTCAGCAGGAAATCGACGGTGTCCGGCCCCGAAACCTGAGCGGTGCGAAGGAAATCGAAGTTCGCCGCGATCGGCGACGCGAACTTCGGATCGACGACGGCGTTGTACGTCGCGACGACGTCCTCGGGCCCGAACGGCGTCCCGTCCGAGAAAGTGACGCCCTTGCGTGTCTTCACCCGCCAATGGCCGAGGTCGCCGTCGACGGGCTCGGGCGCTGCCTCCGCGAGAACCGGGACCGCGTCCGGGATGCGGTCGTCCTGACCTTCCGCGACGCGGTACAGGCTCTCGTAGATCTTCGATTCGCCGTTGCCGCCGTGTCCGGTCAGGGGATTGAACCTGCCGAGTTCCTCGGCGTCAATCACGACGAACCGGTCGGGCGCACCCCCGGACGCTCCCGGCGCACCGCAGCCGACGAGTGCGGCGGCGGAGAAAGTGACGAGTGATGTGACGAGCAGGCGCGAAGGCCGACGATGGAAAAGCACGGCCGCAGCTTAATGAAAATGATAGTCTTTATCATTAACTGTGAGCCTTGTCACCCTCCAGGTCGTGAGCTGAAGGGGCCTTTCCCCGCGTCTCACGCGGTGAAGGACGCTTTCGTCGCATGACATGAGGGGAAAGCGTCCTTCAGCCCCCTAAGCTGGCTCACCTCGCCGAACGACCGCAGGAGCCGTCATGAGTGGATCTTGGAATGCCGCGGAAAGCCGCGCGCGGGCGGAAGAAGTCCGGGATCTCCACGCGATCAGCCATCTCGCGCGCTCCGGCGACGACGGAGACGGCTTGGCGCCGGCCGGCCCGCTGGCGGGCCTTCCGTTGGTGATCAAGGACAACATCCACGTCGCGGGCATGCCGAACACCGCGGGAACCCCGGCGCTCGCGGACCACGTCCCACGCGAGCACGCGAGCGTGGTCCGGCGGCTCGTCGACGCGGGCGCCGTCGTCATCGGCAAGGCGACCATGCACGAGCTCGCGTTCGGCATCACCTGCGACACGACTCCCCTGGGACCGGTCCGCAACGCCTGTGACCCGTTCCGGTTCGCCGGGGGCAGCAGCGGCGGGACCGCGGTCGCCGTCGCGGCGGGCGTCGTCCCGGCCGGTCTGGGCACCGACACCGGAGGCTCGGTGCGCGTTCCCGCCGCGCTCAACGGGGTTTGCGGGTTCCGGCCCACCACGGGCCGCTACCCGTCCGACGGCATGACACCGCTGAGCAGCACCCGCGACACGGCCGGGCCGATCGCCCGCACGGTCGGCGATCTCGCGCTCCTCGACGCGGTGCTCGCGGCGGAGGAACCGGAGACCCTGACCGAAATCCCGCCGTCGGCGCTTCGGCTGGGCGTGCCACACGGTTTCCTGACCGGCGATTTGGACGACGAAGTCGAAGAACTGTGGGCGTCCGCGGTGACCCGGCTGAGCGCGGCCGGGTTCACCCTGGTGCCGATCGACGACACCACGCTCGCCGAACTCAGCGCCGATCAGGGAATGCCGCTGGTGATCCACGAAGCAGGCGTCGGACTCCGGTCCTACCTGAGCGAGTACGTACCCGGAGTTTCGTTCGAGCAACTCGTCAAGGCGGTCGCCGCGGCCGACGTCCAGGCGATCTTCGCCGACTCGGTCCTACCAGGTGTCGATCCGGCCGTCTACGAAGCGGCCCTCGTCGCCCGCTCGGCCCTGCGTCGCACCTACGCGACGATCTTCGGCGAGAGCGGCATCGACGCACTGGTATTTCCCACCACACCGGCGATCGCCCAGGACTTCTCGGCCGTCGCGAACTTCGTGCACCGCGGGCGCGTGGTCCCCACCTTCCCGACCTTCATCCGCAACTGCCAGCCCGGCAGCATCGCGGGCGTCCCCGGCCTGACCGTCCCGATGGGCCGCGGCCCCAGCGGCCTCCCCGCCGGGCTGGCGCTCGACGGCGCCATCGGCGAAGACCGGAAACTGCTGGCAGTAGGCGCTTCCGTCGAACGAGCTCTCAGCTGACCTGGACGCTGGCCTGAAGCGCGCGGATGAGCGCGGTCGCGGCGGGCGGGTCCGGCGGATCGCCGTAGGTGACGGCGTAGATCTGGCGAGGATCTTCCGCCAGTTCGGTGGTGTGGATGCCCGGCAGCCGATGAGCGCGAAGCGCCAGGCGGGGCAGCGTGGTGACGCCCATGCGCGCGGCGACCAGTGACTGCATGACGACGATGTCGTCGCTGACCAGGGAAATGCGCGGAGTGAACCCGGCCCGGCCGCAGATCGTGACGAGCTCGTCCTGACATCGGGTGCAGCCGCCGATCCAGATCGAGTCACGGTGATCGGCGATGGTCTGCCCCGGTTCGCTGGTGATCAAATAGATCGGATCCTCGAGAAGATGGACCAGCCGGAGCCCCTGGTCCTCCCGCGGGGTGTCGGCGTACCGGAAGATCAAGGCGACATCGATCTGCCCTTCCCGCAGCATGCGAAGCGCCTCGACCGGATGTTCGTCGACCAGTCCCAGCTCGATCCCGGGATGAGCGCGGGCCAGCGAAGCGGCCGCCTCGGGAACGATGGTGCTCAAGACCGACTGGAACCCCGCCATCCGGACCCGCCCGGCCCTCAGCCCCACCTGCGCGGCCAGCTCCGCCTCGGCGCCTTCGACCCGGCCGACGATCTCGGCCGCGCGGGCGGCCAGCAGGTTTCCTTCGGGGGTGAGCCGAATTCCGCGGCCGATCCGCTGGATCAGCTTCGCGCCGGTCTCGGCTTCCAACCGCGCGAGATGGTGGCTCACCGCCGGCTGGGTGTAATGCAGTTCCTTCGCCGCGGCGGTCATCGAACCATGCCGCGCGACAGCGTCCAGCACCATCAGTTGGACCAGATTCAGCATACATGAAGAGTACCTATATATAGGAAAGAACGTCGTCATTAGACGCCGGGCGGAGAGCGGACCACGATGATAAGCGACCAGAAGGAGAGTGAGAATGACCGCCGCGTCCACCACCCCGTCCACCTATGTCAGACCCGGTCTCGCGGAGCTCATAAAACGCCTTCGCGAGTGCACCGGGCGAACATCCGAACCCCACGCCACCGCACAGGCCGTGGCGGCCGTCCTCACCGGGCTCCGCCCGACGCCGTACCTCCTCACCCCGGTGGAACGGGAAGGGGCCGCCGGCGGCTACACCCGCAACACCCTGCACGCCGAGTCCACCTTCTCGATCACCGCACTGGTCTGGCGGCCCGGCCAGCTGACCGAGATCCACGACCACCTGGTGTGGTGCACATTCCTTGTCCTCCAAGGAACCGAGACGGAGAACATCTTCGACATCGACGGCGACCGGCTGGTCCGGACAGCCCAGCGGCAACGCGCGGCGGGCTCGGTCAGCGGTGTCGCGCCGCCCGACGACATCCACCAGGTGCACAACACCGGCGACACCGTCGCCATCACCTTGCACGTCTACGGCGCCGACCTCAGCAAGGGAACCAGCGTCCGCCGCAAATACGAGCAGCGCGCCACTCCGAAGTACATGGAGTAAGCGGCAGAGCCATTTCGGCTAACCGGCATTTCCGATGCCGGGAAATTCGTCACGACCACTTTTTCACCGGCTCACGCGCGCATCCCGGAATCCGGCGGCGGACGCAATGTCGACGACGATCGCCGTTCGTGGCAGAGCCATCAAAGGGTCCAGGTGTAGGCGGGGGTGATCGATCGCTCGAAGAAGGACTTGGGCAACCGGGGAAGCATCGCGTCGCGCAAGGCGATCAGCGGCGGGGAAGTCCAGTGCGCGGGAGCCCCGACCTGCCGGGAGCGCCGGGCGATCAGCTGGGTTCGAGGCCTGCGGGAACGGTCGTATTCTTCAAGTCCCGCAGGCACTCCCAGCTTGTCGACGACGGCGGCGAGCGTGACGGCGTCCTCGAGTGCCTGGCACGCACCCTGTCCCAGGTTGGGAGTCATGGCGTGCGCGGCGTCGCCGAGCAGGGCGACCGTGCCGGACACGTAGGTGGGCAACTCCGGCAACTGGTGGACGTCGTGCTGCGACACCGTCTCCTCCCGCGCCGCCGACAACAACGCGGGAATCGGGTCGTGCCAGCGCGCGAACCGTTCGCGCAGCCGGTCCAGACCGGTACGCGAACGAGCGGGAGCGTTGGCCATCACGTAGCAATAGACGCGGCCGTCAGGCAACGGCAGCTGCCCGAACCGTTCGCCACGGCCCCAGGTTTCGACGCTTTCGCCGACAGGGTGCGGCGGGACGATGAAGCGCCAAGTGGTGTACCCGACGTAGCGCGGCCCGGGAATCTCGGGCCAGAGAGACCGCCGGGTCACACTGTGCACGCCGTCGGCGCCCACGACGAGGTCCGCGACGGTCTCGCCACCGCCGTGCACGACAGTGCCGTCGGGCCGCACCTCACGCACGTCGGTGCCGGGCCGAAGCGCCCGCGCGGGCAGCGCCTCGACGAGCAGGTCGATCAGGTCGGCGCGATGCACGGTCACCCACTGGCCGAACCGCCGCCGCAGATCGTCGACGTCGTTGCGGACCAGCCACCGCCCGTTCGCGAGACGCACACCCGCGACCGGGTCCGCCAGTCCACCGTCGCGAAGACGGTCGCCCAGGCCGATCGCGTCCAGCGCGCGCAAGGCGTTGGGCTGGATCGACACCCCCGCGCCGATCTCGGTGAACTCGGGCGCGCGCTCGAGCACCTCGACCTCCCAGCCGCGCCGGTGGAACGCGACGGCGGCGGCAAGCCCGCCGATCCCGCCTCCCACGATGGTCACTTTCATCGAGTTCTCCTTAATGACTCTAGGCTAGCTTAGAGCCATTAAGGAAACATAGGTGCTCTAGGATGTCAACGGCACGACGAGACGAGGTGACCATGGCCGACGGCCCGGGCGGCAGGCGGGAAAAGCGGCGTCAGGACTCGCTGCGGGAGATCCACGCGGCCGTGCGCACGCTGCTGGTCGAGCAGGGATCGGCGGCGGTGACCATCAACGCGGTCGCGCGGAAGGTGGGCATGAGCGGCCCCGCGCTCTACCACTACTACGCGGGTCATGACGAACTGATCGGCGCCGTGACCGCCGGCTTCTTCCGCGAGCTGACCACTGTTCTGGAGCAGGCCCGCGACACCCACGCCGCCGCCCCGGCCGGCCATCGCATCCTCGAGGTATGCCGGGCCCTGCGAACCTGGGCGATCACCCACCCGGCCGAGTTCGGCTGGGTCTTCGCCAGCCCGATCGCCCCGCCCAACCGGCGACAGGACTCGCCCCGGCACGAGGCGGGCCAACGGTTCGAGAACGTCCTGCTCGAACTGACCGCCGAACTCTGGCGGACCGACCCTTTCCCGGTACCCGACCCGGCCGACCTGCCCCCGGCGCTGCGCGAGCAGCTGGTCGCCTACTCCGCCACCATCGACGGACGCCTCCCGCCCGAGGCCTCGCACGTCTTCCTGACCTGCTGGACGCGGCTGTACGGCCTGCTGTGCATGGAAGTCCTGCACCAGCTCGACTTCGCCTACACCGACCTGGAACCCGTCTTCGAAGACTGCCTGCGCGGCCTCGCCGACGCCCTCGGAGTGGACGGGGACTGACCGCCGAGGGCGAAGCGGCTCGGGACCAGTCCCGCCACCGGAGTGCTAACAACGGCACATGCCGCGGTCGAAGAAACGGACACCCAAGAAGACACGACACCGTCCGTCCCCGCGAGATTCGCGACGAACCGCACGAACGCCGATAGCCGAGGGCGGGCTGATACCGGCGGACGAAGTCGCGCACATGACGACCCCACCGCGATTCCCGGCCGAACCTCGGCCGTCCCCCGGTCCTCCGGACACGGTGAACTTCACGAAAGTGCTCCCCGATCCGCGAGATCCCCGCGACGCCGCCGCGGTCGAAGAGCTGTACAAAGGGCTGCTGCGCGCGGTGGATCTGCTCAGGAACGGGCACGATCCCCAGCTGATGCGGGTTTTCGAGGAAGGGCGCCGTGTGGTGCTCGGACTGCTCAAGCCTTGGTGGCGAAGGATGTTCCAGCCGTCACGCGCCCAGTATCTGCGGGCGGTGCATCCGGCGCTCGACGCGCTGAACAAGGAATTGGAGCGCCGTCATTCCCCTGAGCGCGCTCTGCTCGAACGGCAGGCCAAGGCGGCTCCGATCAGCAGCCCCTGCCTGACCGGTGACGCTTGCGAGAAGTGCGGCACCCGGACCGGACGCCTGCTTCCCATCGTCGAGGACTGCGCGAGCGGCCCTCCGCTGGGATTGCGCCTGGCCTGCGCCACGCTGTGCCGGAAGTGCAGCGGCACCCCGTTCAGGGAGCTGTTCGGACCGGCGGAGATCGCCAGGCGGGTCAGGGCGCATTCGGGCCATTGACCGCGATCCGCGTCAGGGACGGCAAACGGCTCCCCGGATCGACCTGGGCGGGCTCGTGTAGACGGCCATGATCCGGCTGTCGGCCGCCTGCAGTTCGAAGCAGTACCGGCGCATCGGGTCGACCGGGATGGTGATCGAACGCGCCCTCCCGGCCAGCACGGTCCGGTTGGGTTCGTTTTCGGGGGCGACGATCACCGCGTAGTCGACGACGTCCGAACTGCTGGTCCAAGTGAGCATGACCTGGTTTCCCCGATCGGCGGGCTCGGCGAGATCCAGCTTGAGATCCTCCGCCTGCTCCGGTTCCGGAGTGGCCACGGCGGGTGACGCCGGGACGAGGTCCGGCTGCCGGTCGCCGAGCAGGACCGCGGCCACCGCACCGAAGGCGGCCACCGTCGCCGCCGCGCCGAACACGACGCCGCGGCGCACTCGGGCCGGCCGGCCGGCCTCCGCCGTCGCGGGCGGGACTTCCCGGCGCTCGTTCGACGGCGGGGAGCCACCGTTCCTTTCCTCGGGGCGAGAGAACATTTCGGCGAGCCGGTCGGCGACCCAGGCGGCGTCCGGTGGGCGGTGCGCCGGATCCGGGGCCAGCAGCCTGCTCACCATCGCCGACAGGATGACCGGCACCCCCGGCAGGTCGATCGGCGGCACCGGGGTGCGCAGCAGCCTCAGCAGCCGCTCGCCCATCGGTTCCCCGAGCCTGCCGGGCTGCGGGTGCTCGCCGGTCAGGGCCAGGTGCAGCACCACTCCCAGGCCGTACAGATCGGCCCGCTCGTCGAACGTCTCGGTGCGCAGGGTCTCCGGCGCCAGGTATTCGAGCGACCGCGCAGGGTCTCGCGGGAACGCCTGCCGCAGGGCGACCCCGAAGTCGGCGAGGACCGCTTGGTTGTTCGTGCGGAACAGCACGTTCGAGGGGTGGACCCCGCCGTGCACGACGCCGGCGGCGTGCGCGGCGGCGAGACAGGTCGCGACGGCATGGCCGAGTTCGACGGCGTCGGCCGTGGGAAGTCTTCCCACCTGGGCCAGCAACGCGGCGAGGGAGTGCGAGCACCGTTCCATCCGGAGCGCGTGCCGCCCGTCGGGCAACTGTTCGACGCCGTCGACCGGCAGCGCGGAAGCCACCGCCCGCAACCGATCACGATCGCGTTCCACCGCCGACAACGTCGCGCGATCGAGCCGCCCAGGGTAGACCTTGAGCACGGCCGGGAAACCCGCGTGGATCGTGGGATAGACGGTGGCCACCGGCCCGGTGCCGAGGGGAACGGTCATTCGGCCACGATCCCCGGTCCGCGCAGGCTGCCCAGATCGAACACGGCCCGGATCCGGGCACGGAACGAGACCACCGTGAGTCCTTTCCGGATCGCCCGGACCGCCGACCACGCCTGCGCCGCCGTCCGGTCGTCGGCACCGCCCGGGGACCACAGCGCGATGTCCACCTGGCGGGCGAGCCATTCCAGCCCTTCCGCGACGGATTTGTCCACTGTGGAGGGAAGACGGCGGGCGAGTTCGCGTGCCGTGGCACCGCGGGACACGATGACGTCGTGCGCGCGCAGGACGTCCCTCGCCTCCAGCCAGGCCGCGACGACCGCCGCCGAACCGGTGCGGCGGCGCCGTCGAGCGGTCCGGACGGCTCGCCAGCACGGTATCGCCACGACGGCGAAGACGAGCACCGAGACGACTCCGAGACCGAGCCAGGCGAGCAAAGGCCCGATCCATGCCTCATCGGATCCGGACGAGCCGGTGGTGACCCCCTCGTCCGGGGGGACTTCTGGATCGCGTAACCGTTGTGGCGGCGGGAGGTCGTCGCGAGCCTGGTCCGTGGCCTGTGCCAGCGCCCCGGCCACCGCGGCGGCACCGTGGGAGGCGCCACCGGTCGGATCGAGCGGAACCCAGCCGACGCCCGCGACGGCCACCTCCGGCCAGGCGAAGGAGTCTCCATTGTGGACGGTCACCGGGCCGGGTCCTCCCGGCGGGGCGCGGAATCCCACCGCGACGCGGGCGGGGATGCCGATCAGCCTCGCCAGTGCCGCGTAGGCGGTCGCGAACTGTTCGCTGGTACCCGCGCGAGCGGTGAAAAGAAACCTGTTCAACTGTGCCCAGCCGCTCCCGGTCGGCAGGACCGGACCGGTCGCCTGCCGGTAGTGCTCGGCGAGATAGCGCTCCAGGACCAGCGCGGCCCGGAACGACGGCCGCAGCCCGCCGGTCGCGGTCCGTGCCAGCTCGGAGACTCCCGGCGGCACCTGCCCGACTCCACCGGACACCGCCGAAGCGTCGATTCCCGCGTCCAGCAGGTCCCCCGGCGCCACCGCCGGTTCACGCCAGCCGAGCTCGTACTCCACCGGTCCGCGCCGCCCCGGCAGCAGGAGTGCCCCGGTTCCCGGGTCGACCAGCGGATCGGCCCCGGCGACGGTGGCCAGGAGAGGCTGGCTGGGCAGCCAAGGGCCACTGCCGTCCGGGACGGTGATCCGCGCGTGCTGGGTGGCCGTCCCCAGCGTCGCGCCGAGCCGGAGATAGGCGCCGTTCGCCCGCCAGCTGACCCCGTCGAACTCGGTGAGGACCGCGATCCGCCAGCGGTCGGCCCCCGCCGTCCCCGTATAGCCGAAGACGGGTTCGGCCGGTCGGGTCAACCGGTCCGCGACCTCGTCGAGCGGATTGTCCACCCGCAGGGGCGGCACCGGGGCGGTTTCGTGTTCGAGTGCCAGCGACGGCCGGGATCCCTGATCCACCGCGGTGATCCCGGCCGAGACCGCCACCGCGAGCACCACGGCGGGCAGCACGAGGATCAGCCTGCTGCCCCGCCGCCGGGTCACGGCGAGCAGCGCGCCGGCGACGACGACGTAGGCCAGTCCGGCGGCGGTGGCCACCGGACCGGACAGCGCCACGTAGGCCTGGCTCAGCCCGGCGACCGCCAGTCCCGGCAGCAGTGCCACCGCGGGCAGGCGCAGCAGTTCGACGCCGAGCACCGCGGCGAACAGCACCGCGAGCGGGACGAACAGGAACAGTTCCGCCTCCGCCCGCGCGGGCCAGGTCGACTGGAGCGTCAGCTGCCAGGACCGGGTGACCCCGTCGAGCAGGCCCCGCAGCATCGCCGCGTCCGGCAGGCCCGGCCCGAACTCCAGTTCCCCCAAGGCGAGCAGGCCGAGAACGAGCATCAGCACCGGCCGCCACGGACGCAACGCGGACACCCGCGCGCAGACCTCGGCGACCGCGAAGCAGACGAGAACGACCGCGACGAGCGGAAGCACGAGCGAGCCCAAGCCGAAGACCGGTGCGAAGAGCAGACCGGGGAGTCCGGTGGCGAGCAGCAGAAGGGCCACCGTGAGTCGTTGTGTCCACTGTGGATTCATCGGCCGAGGGCATTCCAGCGCCGGGCCGCGTCCGCGGCGCCGGAGACGGAGAGCACCACCGCGCCGGGGATGCCGCCGAACGTCCCGGCTTCTCCGAGGACGAAGACGAGCAACGGCGAGTACCGGTCGCGCAGCGCGGCCACCGCGGCCCGGTCGGCCGGTCCACCGCCCGCGGTCACCACGGCCAGCCCGCCGACACCGGATCGGGTCAGCACCTCCGGGACCAGTGCCGGCCCGGAGGACGGTTCGAGCACGCACAAGGCGTCCAGCAGCGGACGCACCGCGCGCGGTCCTCCCCCGGTGTCCACGTCGAGGCCACCCGAGGAGACCAGCCGCGTCGGCCGGTCCGCGCGTGCCGCCGCGCTGACCAGTGACGCGGCCGTGTCGACGGCCTCTTCCAGCAGAGGGCCCCGAAGCCGGGAATCCAGCAGCACGGTGAACCTGGGCTGGTGGGGATCGACGTAGTCGCGCACCATCAGGCTGCCGGTCCTCGCCGTCGCCTTCCAGTGCAGATGCCGGATTTCGTCGCCCCGCACGTATTCGCGGACTTCGCGCAGGTCGTTGGAACCCCGCAGCCGGTCGTCCACCGCGGCCCCCTCGTGGTGGTGCCGCGGCCGTCCGCCCCCGGGCGGGGACATCACGTGCACCCGGGGATGGACCCACAGGGTCGCGGTCTCGCCCGTGGTCAGCCGCCGGTGCCCCAATCCGAAGGGATCGGCGCGTTCCAGGACGAGCGGACCGACCTGGTGCCGTCCGCGCCGCTCGGTGGGCAGTTCGTAGTTGTGCGCGGTTTCCGCGTGGGGTCCCAGCGCGCGGATCCCGACCGTCCGCGTCGCGGCACCGACCCGGTCCCCCGCGGTGAAGGCGCCGTGCCGCCGCCTGGCCGGGTTCCGTACCCGGAGCGTGGCGACCGCGGGCCTGCCCCGCTCCACCCGATCCGGATAGACCTCGCGGGACACCGCGACGCGGGGCCGCCGTCCGGTCACCACGATCGCCGCGATCAGCGTGCCCGCACCGGCACCCGCGATCGCGAGGAAGAACGGATAACCGGCCCAGTGGCCGAGGACGAACAGCCCGGCGGTCGCGGCGAGAACCCCGGCCCCCCGTGTGGTCAGCCGGATCATCAGGCCCGCGACCCCGCGTGCACCGGGGCGGGCGTCGCGTCGAGGACCTCGTCCACCACGCCGCCGGGGTCGCGGCCGTCCAGTTCGGCGTCGGAGGTCAGGATCAACCGGTGCGCGAGAACGGCTTGCGCGATCTCCTTGACGTCGTCCACGGTGACGAACGTCCGGCCTTCGGTCGCGGCGTAGGCCTGCCCGGCGCGGATCAGCGCGATGCTGCCCCGCGGGCTGGCCCCGTACCTCAGGTCGGCGTGCTCACGCGTCGCGGCGGCGATCCGGGCGGCGTACTCGCAGAGAGCGGGTTGGACGTGGACGGCGCGGACCTGCCCGATCGCCTGCCGCACCGTCTCGATGTCGACCACCGGGGCCAGTTCGTCCGGACCGACACCCGTGCAGTCGCCCATGATCACCTTGACCTCCGAGGCGAGGTCCGGGTAGCCGACGTCCAGCCGCATCAGGAACCTGTCCAGCTGGGCTTCGGGCAGGCGGTAGGTCCCGGCCATCTCGATCGGGTTCTGGGTCGCGACGACGAGGAACGGCCGCGGTACCTCGTGCCGGACGGCGTCGACCGTGACGGTCCGCTCGGCCATCACCTCGAGCAGGGCCGACTGCGTTTTCGGCGTGCCCCGGTTGATCTCGTCCGCGACGACGACGTTCGCGAACACCCCGCCGGGGTGGAACTCGAAGCGTTCTTCCTTCTGGTGGTAGACGGGGACACCGGTGATGTCGCCGGGCAACAGGTCGGGGGTGAACTGGATGCGGTTCCAGGACCCGCCGACGCTCCTGGCCAGACAGCGGGCCAGAGTCGTCTTGCCGACGCCGGGAACGTCCTCCATGAGCAGGTGGCCCTCGGCGAACAACGCCGTCACCGCGAGCCGGACGACCCGCGGTTTGCCGCGCAGCACACTGTGGACGTTCGCCGCGATGCGTTCGTAAACCACACCCGGCGGGGGAAAAGCGGTCATCGAGTCAGGTCCACCTGATCCTGTTGGAGGTGATCCGGCCGTCCGGGGTTTGGACACTGACCCAGATGGTCTGGCCGGGTACGTCGTAGTTGAGTTCGTTGTAGGTCGCCGAACCGTTGGCGCCGGTCGTCGTGGACTCGGTCCGCACGTTGGTGTTGCTCGACGAACTGAGCCGGATCGAGTACCGCGTGTTCGGCGCGAAACCCTTCATCGTCACGTTGACCGCGGCGCAGTCCGGCGGATCGCAGTTCTCGCTGGAGGTGTCCCGTCCGCGGCTGATGGTGATCGCGGGCGAGGGCACGGTGATCGTCCTGCCGGCCGCGGCACCGTTCCGTGTCTGCCCGTCGGGCGTCCTGGTCACCGCGCGCACGGTGAAGGTGTAGGACTTCCCGGCGGTCAGCCCGGAGTAGGTCGCGGACGTGCCGGTGACCGTCTGCTGCGCGAGACCGGTTCCGGTGACGAGGTAATGCACCAGTGTCCCGCCGCCCAGGTCCGGTCGCGTCCAGGTGAGCGACGCGGCGCCGTCGCGGTAGCTCGCGGTCAGCGCCGGTGCGGCCGCCGCCGCGGCCGGGGTCGCCGACGCCGAAGCGCCCGGCCCGGTGCCCGCCTTGTTCACCGCGACGACGGTGAACGTGTAGCGGGTTCCGTTGGCCAGCCCGGTGATCGTGATCCGGCGGGTGCCGCCGTCCACCGTCCTGGACCCGCCCGCCCAGCTGATCCGGTACGACGTCACGTCGGCCCGGTTGGCGGGGGCGGCCGTCCACGCGACCGTGACCGCGCCCGCCTCACCCGTCGCCGACACGCCGGGCGGCGCGCCCGGCGGGCTGGCCGGGACGGCGGGCGGGGTGACCGGTTGAGAGGGAGGACGCACGGGCTGGCTGGGCTTCGCCGGGCCGGGCCGGTCGGCGCCGGAACCGGTGTCCGGGCCGGGCCGCCCCTCCTGACCACGCCGCTCGGCGGGCGGGGCCACCGGCTGCTGCCCCGGAGCGGGCTCGGCCGGGGCCGGTTGTTCCGTCTTCCCCGCGGGCGGGACCACGGGAACGTCGGTGACCCTGCCGTCCTTGGCGACGACGAGGACATGGGTGCCTTGGCCGCCGTCGACGTAGACGTGCGCGTCCTCGCCGCGGACGATCCGTGCCGTGCCGCCGTCCGCCGGGAGCGGCTTCTCGTCCGTCTGCCTGCCGGTGGCGTCGTAGGTGAGAAGCCTGCCCGACGAGCGGTTGACCAGGACGACCACCGAACCGGCCGCGACCGGGGCGTCGTACTGACCGGCCGGGAGGGGCACGGTGACCGGCCGCCGCGAACCGGGAGCGGGATCCACCAGATGCAGCCTGCTCCCCGTCTGGTCGAGCACCGCCACGCGACCGGCCACGTCGTTGGCCGCCGGCCGCAGGTCGGTCCCCGCGCCGAGGCCCATCGGCACCGGCTCGCCGAGGCCGCCGGATCGGACGGCCCGCACGACACCGTCGGAGGTGTCGACGAAATGCAACTGGTCCCCCACCAGGGTCAGCGCCCCGGAGTGCCCGGCGGGCAGCGGCACCGGGCACGACGACAGGTTCTCGTCCCCGCGATCCAGCCGGCAGAGCAGGCTCGACGCGATGCGCGGCAGCCACAGCGTCCCCTCCGCGGTGGCGACCGGATCCCCGACCGGCCCCCCGGCGGAGATCGGCGCGGGCGGATCACCGAGCCGGATGATCTGACCGGCCTGCCGGTACACCAGGTACGGCCCGCCCGCGGTCTCCACCCCGACCGGGACCTCGCCCGACGGCGGCACCTGCGCCGGCCCGGCGGTCAGGTCCGACTTCCCGAACGGGGTGATCCGGGTGTCGCCCACGACGTAGCCGCTGGTGTCCCCCTGCACGACCTGGCTCCCCCGGTCACCGGGCACCGCGGCCTGCGCGTCGATCCCCGCCGTGCCACCGTCGAGGTGGAAGGCCGACTGGAGAAGGGAGTTGTAGACCCAGTGGCCGCCGGGGATCTCCTGGAGTCCCGGCGGCGGTTTCGCCGCGCCGGTGATCGCGGTCGTCAGCACCGCCACCGAGACCACGACGATCGTCACGACCGGCAGCCGTGCCCGCCACGCCGCCCACCCCCGGGTGTCCTCGCTCACGGCACGGACGGTAACCGAGTGATTCGGGAGGGATCCCGAATCGAAGCACCGTCGCTCCGGGGACGGGGACCGGCCACGCTACGCTCAGTGCCCGTGCGGGTACTTCTCATCGAAGACGATGGTGATTTCCGGCTCACGACCACGGATGGTCCGAAATGACGTTCTCACGCCGAGACCGCGAACCGGCGGCCCGGCGGATCGCGGACCGCTACCGGCTGATCGAGCGCGTCGGCGCCGGCGGGGAGGGCGTCGTCTGGCGAGCGCTCGACGAGCGGACGGGGCGGACGGTCGCGGTCAAACAGGCGAAGGTGAGCGTCACGGGAGCCGGACGCAAACTGCGCCGCGAAGCACGACTGGCCGCTTCGGTCGACCACCCGCACGTCGTCGCCTGTCACGAAGTCGCCAGCGATCACGACGAGCTGTGGCTGATCCAGGAGTACGTCCCTTCGCGGACCCTCGCCGCCGTCTTGAGCGATCGCGCGCTGTCCGAAGCGAGGGTCGCGGAAATCGGTGTCCAGCTGGCGTCGGCGCTCGCCGCCGTCCACGAGCGGAAGATCCT
This sequence comes from Amycolatopsis sp. lyj-84, assembly GCF_046549075.1. Classification (NCBI taxonomy): domain Bacteria; kingdom Bacillati; phylum Actinomycetota; class Actinomycetes; order Pseudonocardiales; family Pseudonocardiaceae; genus Amycolatopsis; species Amycolatopsis sp. lyj-84. Next base: position 65,160 of record NZ_JAJPWO010000007.1, on the reverse strand, counting down.
CCATCGCGACCTCAAACCGGGCAACGTCCTCATCGGCGAGGACGGGCGGGCGAAACTGACCGATTTCGGCATCTCCCGTTCCGTCGTGGCGGACGAGACCTTGACCGACGCCGCGCTGTACGCGGGGACCCCCGGTTATCTCGCTCCCGAGGTCGCGCGCGGCGACCCGCCCACCGAGGCGTCGGACGTGTTCTCCCTCGGCGCGACGCTCTACGCCGCCATCGAGGGTTCCCCCATGTTCGCCGGAGAGACTCCGCTCGCGCGGGTCCGGCGTGCCGCGGACGGCGACATCCCGGTGTCCCGTGCCGCGGACCGGCTGGCCGCTCCGCTCGCGCGGATGCTGGACCCGGACCCGGCACAGCGCCCGTCCGCGTCCGAAGCGGGCACGGCCCTTGCGGCGTGCTCGGGCGGCATCGCCGAGGCGGCACCCCCGCGGCGAGGTGCGGTTCACCGGTTCCGGCGTCCGATCGGCGCCGCGGCGGGAATCGCGGCCGTCGCGGCCGGAGTGCTCTCGGCGAGCACGCCGCCTGCTCCGGCGGCGCCCGCGCCCGCGTCCTTCGACGCCCGGGCGCTCGATCCCTGCCGTTTGACCGACACGGCCGCGCTCCGCTCGTACGGCCGCACCGAACTCGAACCCGACTATGGCAACTTCGACCGTTGTGACGTGCTCCTCCACCGCGGCGACGGGTCCTACACCGACGTCAAAGTGGAGTTGGAGAACCATCCCGGGAATCCGCCGGAAGGCGAGCTGAAACGCGTCGGGACCTTCGACGTCGTCGGCGGCCCGCTCCAGGACGACAGCTGCACCCGGCTGATCCTCGTTCCCGCGGGATACATCGTCTCGGTCACCGCGGGCGACGACCCCGGCGCCCCGGTGGACCTGTGCGCGGTCGCCGACATCGCGACCGTTTCGGCGACGAAAACGTTGTCCGGCAACGAAACCCCGCTCAGGAAAGCCCCGTTCCCCACCCGTTCGCTGGCCGAGGTGGACGCGTGCTCCCTGCTCGATCCCGCCGCACCCGAGGTGCCCGGCCCGCTGAAACCGTCCTTCGGCCGATGGGGCTGCGCCTACGAGGGCCCCACCGGCCGGGTGCGAGTGATCTTCGACCGGGGACATCCCCTCGACGACCGGAACGGCGTGCGCACCACCCAGTCCGGCCGGGAAATCCGGACCCTCGCCGACGACTACGGCCCGGGAACGTGCCGCTCGACGATCGCCTACCGCCCGTACACCGACATCGACAACACCCCGATGCTGGAAGCCGTCCTGATCGTCGTGGACGGTGACCAGCCATCGGAACGACTCTGCGTCCCGGCCACGACCTTGGCGGGCGAAGTGGCGAGGAGATTGCCATGACGATGATCGACGGCTTCCGTCCCAGTCTCGCCCACGGTGTCCCGCCCGCGGAGGCGGGGACGATCTTCGCCTCGACCGTGTCCGGCAAGTCGTCGATGCCCCCGAAAGAAGGCCGCCGGCTTCTGTTCGGCCGCAATCGGGACGACATGCACGTCTGCCTCGGCGAGGACGACGTCCAGATCAGCCGCCACCAGGGAACGCTCGTCCACGAGGACGGCGTCTGGTGCGTACGCAACGAAGGCAAGCTCCCGCTGCGCCTGCCCCGCTCCCGGCGTCTCTTCAAAAGAGACGAACCAGCCGCGCTCCCCGACGGCTACACCGCGCTTTTCATCCACGGCTCCGGCGGGCGAGAGCATCTCCTGGAGATCTTCGTCGTCGGAGACGATTCGCCGCCCCCTCCGCCCCTTCCCGACGAAGTCACGAAATCGCCGAGCGTCTGGCGGCTGACCACGACCGAGCGCACCGTCCTGGTGGCGCTGGCGCAACGATTCCTCCACCAGGAGGCCTACCCTCAGCCGCTGAGCTGGCGCCAGATCGCCGAGCAACTGGCCGAGCTGGAACCGGACCGGAACTGGAGTTCCAAGAAGGTCGAGCACATGGTCGTCAAGGTCCGCGGCCGGCTCGCCGGCGCCGGAGTGCCCGGCCTCACCAAGGACGAGGTCGGCGAACCGGTGGGCAATGCGCTGAACATCCACCTGATCGACGAGCTCCTGCAGACCGCGACCCTGGTGCCGCCGGACCTCGCCCTGCTCGAACCGCGGTCGTCACGCTGAAGCCGCAGACGGCGCCGCTGACGATCATCGTCGAGGCAGGCGGCGTCCCGAGTTCACTCCGACCTCGTTCTTCAGCTCGACATCAAACCGAGTGCGCCACCCTTGAAATCAAAGTTCGTCGCGCCTAAACTTTGGCTTAGGTGTTCCACCACCCTGCGAAAGGCAGGCCGTATGGCGACGGCGGACTGGGGACCCCGATGAACTGGAGCCAGCTCCTCGTACCCGTGACCAGCGGCGTTGCCGTCGCTCTCATCGTGGCGACCGTCAGGTTCCTGTGGCGGCGCACCCGTCTGCCGACCGGGCTCTCCCAGCGGATGACCCGGCGGAACTACCTGGCCGAGATGCTCGTCATCTCCAAGAACGACAACGTCGAGCGACTCGACGCGCTGGTCCCGAATCTGCTGCCGGCGGCAGGCTCTCCGGTGCTCGCCGAGATCCAGGAATCGTGGTCGCAGATCAACGGCCGCCGGGGAGTACGGGTGATCACCCGTACCGAACCGGCCTCCCTGACCGCCGGAGCCGAGCTGCTCGGGGCGGGGATCGAGGTTCGCGTGTCCCGCGCACTGACCGCGGACCACCTGTCGTACCACGTGTTCTCCGGCCTGGAGCACCACACGGTGCTCAACCGGCGCAACGGCGGGAAGGACCGGCCAGAACGGCTGGACGAGATCTCCGCCTCCAAGGTGTTCCGCAGCCACTTCGACGAGATGTGGAGCGAGTCCGAACCCCTCGAATCGTTCCTGGCCGGGGAACTCCTGACCGAGAGCAAACCGGGCGACGGACTGTCCCGCCTCGCGGACCGGATCCGGGAGCAGCGCGCGGCGTACCAGCTGTCGGCCAAGGCGGAAGACGCGGTCCTGCGACACCTGGCGTTCCGCCACCGCGCGCCGGTCATCTTCGTCACCGGCCTGCCGGGCGCCGGAAAATCACTGGTCCGCCGGGCACTCGCCGAAGAGCTCCGGCGGTGGCGGATGCAGGTCGACGAGCTGAACGACTACGTCTACGCGTTCGAAGAATTCCTCCACGCCTTGATGCTCCTCGGCGACGGTCGCGGCGCGGGCTTCAGCGCCCAGCAGGGCGGCGCGTTCCAGGTGGAGCGCGAGGATGATCTCCGGCCGGCCCTTCACACGCTCGGCCATCGCGTCTGGGAAAACCGCCGGAGCAACCCGATCACGATCGTCGAGTTCGCCAGGGCCGACACGATCGGAGCGCTCAAGGTGTTCGGCGACGAGGTCCTGGCGGCGTCGCAGATCGTCCACGTCCGCGCCTCCGACGCCCAGCGCGCCGCCCGGCTGGCCAGGCGGGGCGAGCCACCGAAGATCTCGGTGGCGGGTCAGTTGATCAGTCTCGAGGTGTCCGACGACCACCGGCTGCCCAGCAACGCCGCGGACACCCTCTACAGCAGGGACGACTTCGCGCTGCTGAAGGCCCAGAAGAGCGTCGCCGGCCGGCTGTTCCTCGTCGAGAACGACTCCGAGGGGAAGGTGCACATCGACGAACAGGTCGCGGCGTTCGTCGAAGCCGTCGTGCGCCCCTACCGCAGACTCGCGTCTTAGCCGGGAACGCGCTCGTGTTCGCCGCCTCCTCAGGCACCCGATCCGTTGCCCGGCCTGAAATACCGGGACCTCCACCTTCTTGCCGGATCCGAGCATCGCCGACGGCTCACTTGCCGGCGCGCCAAGGCGGGGTCCAGCCGAGGCGTTTGCAGACCGTGTCGATGTCGGAGTCGGTCAGGCTCCGGCGATCGGAGAGATTCGCCGACCGCGGGCCGAGGATCTGCATCCGGTCGACCGTGCTGCCCGGATCGCCGATGTCCTTGCGGACCTCGATCAGGAAGTCCGCGTAGAGCCGGAATTGGATGTCGGCGGGTGGACCGAGGGGAAGGGCCTGCATGAGGCGGGAGTACGCCCGGACGATGCCGTCGGAGCCGTACACGTTCACCCAGGTGTCGAAACGGCGCTTGTGTTTCAGTTCTTCCTCGGTGGGCACGTCGTCGCTGGTGAACATGCGGTCCAGCATGTCGACGACGGGTTCGTACATGGTGCGTTTCGGCTCCGAAATCCGTTCCCGGACCTGATCGACCCGTTGCGCGCGGGCTTCGTAACGACGCGATGCCAACGCGAACATCCCGGCGACCACCGCGGCGGCGACGGAGGCGACGGCTGCGATCACGGCGACGACGATGGCGGACATGCGGCCGATCCAACCATGGATCGGCCGACGGCAAAGAGCTTATGTGTCAAAGTGCCGTCTCCGGTGGTCATCGCCGGGGTGCCGGTGCACGAGACGCTGCGAAACCAGCTGGACGACGTCGACGAAGATGCTGGCCAGGCATCGGCGCGATCTCGACAGCTTCCGGCGCATGCCGGTCGAGGAAATGCGCGAAGACATCACGAACATCAGCCGCGACGTGGTCTCCTACTACATCTCCTGGCTCCGCGAAGGCACCCTGGCGACGCCCGACCAAGCAGGCCGCATCGGCGGCTCCGCCGCTCGGCGCGCGGAGGAAGGCGTGCCGCTGGAAGCTCTGCTGGCGGCCTATGTCAATGGGCTGCAAGGAATCTTCGCGACGCTGACCGCCGACGCGGGCCCTGATGACCTCGACGCGGTGCTCGCGCTGGGCAACAAGATCTTCGAGTTCATCAAGGCGACCACGGGCGCCGTGGCGAGCGGCTACCTCGAAGAGGTACGCACCACGGTGGGCCAGGAGCACAACACCCGCCGCGCGTTGCTCGCCGCGTTGCTGCGGGACGAATCCGCTTCGGCGACCGCCGGAATCGCCGGAATCGGTCTCGCCAGCGAGTACCTGCTGCTCAACCTCGCCATCGGCGCACACCCCGACGAACAGGAGGCCGGGGTCAACCCGACCACGGTCACCCGCCGGATGTTGCGCAGGCTGCTCGCGGTGTTCGAGGCGGCGACCGACGATCAGGCGTTGAACGCGCTGGAGGCGACCGGCGGAATCGTCCTGGTCCCGATATCGTCGGACATGGACTGGTCGAAGTGGTCGGAAACGATCGCCGAAGCGGGCAGCGCGGCGGGGGTGACCGTCAGTGCGGCCGGGGCCCTGACCACGTCCTCGGGTGTCGCGGCCGCGGCGGTCCAGACCGGCGAAATACTGGACGTCCTGCGCTGGTTCGAGCGCGCCCCCGGGCTCTACCGCCTCGAAGACGTCCTCATCGAGTACCAGCTGACACGCCCGGGCGAAGCCCGCGACAGGCTCGCCGACCTGCTGGCCCCCCTGGAAGCACATCCCGATCTGTTCGAGACGCTGCTCCACTATCTCGGCGGCAACGTCAACCGCCGCCGGATCGCGAACCTGCTGCACGTCCACCCGAACACGGTCGACTACCGGTTACGCCGCATCCACGAACTCACCGGTATCGACGTGACCGAGCCACCGGGAATCCACCGGGCCACTTCCGCGCTGGCCGCACGCCGTGCCGGCGAATCCGGCTAGCCCACCCTGGTGGAGCCGACCGGACTGATGCCCGCGCTTTGCCACATCGCCGTCGACAGCCAGCCGAGCGTGAAGCCGAACAGGATGTGCAACCCGCTGGTGAACAGGGTGTCCGGCAAGGGAGCGGCGAGTGCGAACGCGGCCGGTACCACCACATAGAGGCCCGACGGGAGCCGCGGGTGGACCTTGGCGCGCAGCAAGGACAGGCCGAACAGCACCGACCCGAGGGCGAACACGCCCGCGCTCGCGATGAGGGCCACTTTCGTCGGACCGCGCAGAAGTTCGGCGACGACCGGGCCGTCGAGGTAGAACAGCGCCATGTTCAGTGCGAACGCGGCGCCGCCGAACAGTCCGAGACCGATCAGGTTGACCAGGTACGCGAGGGCGCCGAACCGGCCGGCGGCCTCGCTGTGACGCGCGTAGAGCGCCACGAGCGCGGGCGTCGCCAAGGCCGGGGCGAGGCCGAGGACGAAGCTGGTGGCCGCGGTCTCCCCCAGCACCGTTTCGAAGGCCGCGGGAACCGCGATGAACAGTCCGGCGGCGATTCCGCACGGCGCGCCGAGGCGGATCAACGTGGGCGACAGCATATGAGAACTCCCTTGTGGCACAAGCATTAGCGTGCGATGACAGGGCCGAACGCTACGAAGGGCCGTCGCGGTCCGGAAGTGCCGACCGGGCCGGAGTTCCCACCGGGCACCGCCGAACGGCACGTGCCGTTCGGCCAAGGTTTCCCGAACCCGGGAGAATGCCGCCGGATCGGCCGTACTCTTTCCGTGTCGGGAGGTGCCTGCATGCCGATCGTGCGGAAAGAATCACCGATGTCCTGGGTGTCGGCCGTCGTCTACGGGATCGTGCTGATCGCGGGCCTCTACTACGTCGTCGCCGGGCTCGGCGCGGACGTCCGTCCACTGAGGACAGCAGGGTTCGTCGCGTGCGTCGCGGCGCTGTTCGCACTGGAACCCGCCGAACGGCGTTGCGGCGCGGGGCGCGGCACCGCGTCGGCGTTCCTGCTCGTCCGGCTCGCGCTGTTCGTCGCGGTCGCCGCGCTGGACGACTCGGGGCTGTCCCGGGCGCTGTTCGTGCTGGTGCCGTTCGCGGCCTACCTCGCGTTCGGCCGGACGGTCAGTATCGCGCTCGCCGCGCTGTGCCTGGTGCTGCTCGTCTGCTCCTACGCCTTGTGGGTTCCCGGCTGGTACACCAGCGCCAACTACGTCGCCGACGTGCTGATGTTCGTCATCGGCCTGGTTCTCGCCATCGCCATGGCCGGAATCGCGGTCCGCGAGCAGCAGGCCAGAGCCCGGCTCGAGGAGTCGCTGGACGAGGTGACCTCCTACGCCGCCCAGGTCGCGGACCTCTCGGCGGCGGCGGAACGCAACCGTCTCGCCAGGGACATCCACGACAGCCTCGGCCACCACCTCACCGCGATCGCGGTGCAGGTGGAGAAGGCGTCCGCCTTCCGCGAGCGCGATCCACACGCGGCGGACCAGGCCCTGGCCGACGCGCGGTCTTCGGCACGCCACGCGCTCGACGACGTCCGCCGGTCGGTCGGAGCACTCCGTGACGAGCGGGAGGGACGCACCTTGTCCGCGTCGCTGGCCGAACTCGTCGACCGAGCCGGGGACGACCGGCTCCAGGTCAGCCTCGTCGTGGACGGCGAGGAGCGCGCCGGGGACAACGCGACGGTGAGCGCGCTTTTCCGCGCAGCGCAAGAAGCCTTGACCAACGCGCGAAGGCACGCACAAGCCGATCGGGTCTCGGTGTCACTGACGTTCGGCGACACCGAGACCCGGCTCGTCGTCGCCGACGACGGCCGCGGGTTCAGCACCGGAGCGTCCGAGCCCGCAGAAGGGTTCGGGTTGCTCGGCCTGCGCGAGCGCGCGGCACTGGTCGGCGGGCTCGCCCGGGTCGAGAGCCAACCCGGAGCGGGCACCCGGATCACCGTGACGGTGCCGGCCCGATGAGCGTGCGCGTACTGGTCGTCGACGACCAACGGCTGATCAGGGACGGCATCGCCTCGCTGCTGGGCATCCAGCCGGGTATCGAGGTGGTCGGCGTCGCCGCGGACGGGAAAGAAACCGTCGCCCGAGTCCTCGCGCTCGAACCCGACGTGGTGCTGATGGACGTCCGGATGCCCGGGATGGACGGCGTCGAAGCCGCCGCGATCCTGCGGCACAAAGCGCCCGGCTGCCGGATCGTCATGCTGAGCACCTTCGACGACGACGAATACGTCGTGCAGGCGCTGCGCGCCGGTGCCGCCGGGTATCTGCTCAAGGACCTCCCCGCCGACGAACTGGCCGACGCCATCCGGCTGACCCACGCCGGGATCACCCAGCTCGACACCTCGGTGGCGCGGCGTCTGGCAGCGGCGGCTCCGACAGCCGAACCCGCGAAACCGGCCCCCACCGAAGTACTGACCAGCCGGGAGACCGCAGTGCTAAGGCTCGTCGCGACCGGCTCGACGAACCGCGAAATCGCCGCACGGCTTTACCTCAGCGAGGGAACGGTGAAGAACCACATTTCCCGCATCCTCGGCCGCCTCGGACTACGGGATCGCACTCAAGCCGCGATCTACGCCCGCGACCACGGACTGCTGGCGAACTCCGAAGACTGAGCGGGTCAGCGCGTGAGCGGGACAGCGATCCGGCCGGGGAACCGCGGGTTCTCCGCTTCGTCGAGCATCGCGGCGGCAACGGTGTCCCGGCTCACCATGATGCGGAAGATGCTCTTGGGGGAGGCATCGAGCCCGACGGTGCGCCGGTCCGGGCTGATCGGTTTGTTCGACAGGGGTCCGGCGTGGAAAACCGTCCCGCCGGCTTCGGTGACCACGGCGTCCGACTCGACCTTGTCGGCGACCTCCGCTCCGAGTCCCTTGAGGACCAGCCGGTTGAGCGCGCTTGCCACCGCGGCCGAGGGCCCCGTGCCGTAAGCACCCAGCCAAATGACGCGGGCGCCCGAGGCCACCGCCGACCGGGCGCCCGCGGTCAGCACACCCGGCTTCGTCCCCTTGGGCACACCCAGCCCGGACAGCACCAGTTCACTGCCTTCGAGCGCCGAGTCGATCTCGCTGGTGCGGAACACGTCCGCGACGATCTTGGTCAGCCCCGGGGCGTCCGGAACGGTGATCCGGTCCGGATTGCGGGCGATGGCCCTGACGATGTGGCCACGTTCGAGTGCCTGCCGGGTAAGGGAAAGTCCGGTCGGGCCGGACGCGGCGAGAACGGTGAGGTGCATGAAAATCCACTCCTGAGGGTCGATGCGTCTGCCGAGCCGGATTTCAGCCGAGGATGTTCAGCTGTGCCGACGCATCCGGGGCATCGACCGGATCGAGGTAAAAGCGGACAGCTGCGGCGCGGCCGTCCTCGACCCGGATGATGACGGTGCCGCGGATGGTCTCGACGACCCCGTCGGCCCGCGTGCCGATCATCTCCCACTCCGTCCACACCCGGTCACCGTCCACCACGGAGTCGATGACCCTGGCGTCCAGGCCCTTCGAATACCGGGCGAAAATCTTCGTGTAGTTCGCGCGAACCTGGTCGGCACCGCGGAAGGAGCGATCAGGGTGCACCGGCATCACGCAGTCGAAGTCGTCGGCGTAGTTGGCCACCAGCTTTTCGACGTCACGATCGGACATCGCCGCGGCCATGCGAAACGGAACGGCGCGCACGTCGTCGGTCGACGCGCTCACTTCTCGCCCGCCTCGTCCGCGGGACCCCTTGGCGATCGCGTAAAGCTCGGGGTTGCCCGCGAAAGGGGCTTTCCGCACGACGCGGATGCGCCTCAGCCGCCATTCATTGCCGACCCGCTGCAGGTCGACGTGCCAGAAAGCACGCATGACGAGCCAGTCGACCTCGTCGGCGGGAACGTGGTGGTAGGCCACCACGAAACTCCGGTAGGTGGCATGGTCGCCCTCAACCTCGACGATGACGTTGGAGGTCGAATGGTGAGTACTCTGGAATCCTTCCAGCACCGCCCGGCTGGCGACCACGAAATCATCGGCACTCAATTCTTGCGACGGCCCGCCCAAGTGCTCGGAGACGTCCATCGTGACGGTGTCGGCGAGGATCGCACGCAGACCGGCCCAGTCCTTGAGATCCTGTGACCAAGCGAAACGGGCCACGGTCTCGGCGACAGCGACCCGGTCAGCGAGGTGGTTGACATCAGTCATGAGTATTCCTTCATCGAGAACACGATCGGTAAAACATCGAGAGGGGAGCGCGTGTCAACACGGATTCGCGTGCGCTGTCTCCGCCTTTCTGGTGGTCATTCTTCCGGGTTCCGGCCGCCGTAGCAGGGGCCAGAATGTCCCCTCCTGGCGGATGCCGCTGATATTCTTCGGTCATGTCCGACGCGAGCACTTTGGGAATGGCGTTGCGGGAGCACCGTGAACGCACCCGGCCCGAACAGGTGGGTGTCGTCGGTCACGGCCGCAGGCGCACGGGCGGCCTGCGACGCGAAGAGCTCGCCGAATTGGCAGGCGTGTCGACGGATCACCTGAAACGCATGGAGCAGGGTCGTCGGCACCCCTCGCCCGGCGTGTTGAACGCCTTGGCCCGAGCGCTCCGGGTGAGCAGGACGGAGTACGAGCACCTGTGCACGCTGGCCGGTTACGCGCCGGTGGAAGGGCGGGTGCCACGGCGGCTCAGTGATGGCGCCCGCCGGCTCGTGGACCGGATAGAGAGCACGCCGGTGTGCGTGCTCGACGCCACGTGGACGGTCGTCGGCTGGAACCGGGCTTGGGAAGCGCTGGCCTGCGGGGTGCCCTCGCTCCACCCGCGCGAGGGCAACATCCCCTGGCGGGTGTTCGTCGGCCAGGCCGGCCGGGTGATGCGGTTGCCAGGTGACGAGGCGCGCTTTCGGCGCCTGCTGGTGGCCGAACTGCGTGCGGCCTCGACCCGCTACCCCGAGGACGAAGACCTGGCGTCTTTGACCGCCGACCTCCAGCGCGCCAGCGCCGTGTTCGCCGAGCTCTGGGCGAGCACACCCACCACCGGGCAGCACGACGGCCGGATGCGGCTGCAGCATGAGGATCTGGGGCAGATCGCACTGGACTGCGACACCGTCCACATTCCCGACGGCGACCTGAGGGCGGTGATGTTCACGGCGGACCCGGGCTCGGCCGACGCCACTTCACTGACCGAATTTCTGCTGGACGCCCGCAGCGCGCACCCCGGCCGGCAGTGATCGGCGACCGTGCACTCGACCACCCGGTTCGACAGTCCGGTTCTCACCGCAGCGGCCGGAAGAAGTCGGTGAGGTCGTGAGCGAGCAGCTCGGGTTGTTCGTGTGCGGGGAAGTGACCGCCGCGCGGCATCTCCGTGTACCTCGTGATGTTGTAGGTGCGCTCGGCCCAGCTGCGCGGCGGCCGGGTGAGGTCGGCCGGGAACAGCGCCAGGGCGGTGGGGACCTCGATCCGCTCGACTCTGCGCGTCATGTTCTCGCCGTACTCGTAGTACGGCCGGAACGAGGTCGAGATGGTGTTGGTGAACCAGTAGAGCGACGCCTGTGTCAGCAGGAAGTCGTCGCTGAACCGCGAGGACAGATCACCTTCGCAGTCGCTCCACGCGCGGTACTTCTCAATCATCCATGCGAGCAGCCCGGCCGGTGAGTCAGCCAGCCCGTAGCTCAAGGTGACGGGCCGGGTGCTCTGCTGGTGCTGGTACGCGCCTTCCTTCGCCGACCAGGTCGTCACCGAGTCGAGGTAGGCGCGCTCCTGCGCGGTGATGCTCTCGTCGTCGTAGTCGACCGGACTGGCGACGGCCGCCAAGTGGATTCCCACCAGAGCGTCGGGATGGGCTTCGGCCAGCCGGGAGGTGATGCCCGCACCCAGGTCTGTGCCGTGTGCCCCGTACCGGGCAAGACCCAGTTCCTCGTGCATGAGCAAGTGCCACAGTTCGTGGGTCTGCAAGGGATCCGTGAGCGAGGGCCGTTGCGGGGAGAAGGCGAATCCCGGCAGCGACGGGACGATGACGGTGAACGAGTCCGCCGCGCTGCCCCCGTGCTTGGACGGGGTGGCCAGTCGCCGGGCGAGGCCGGTCAACTCCAGGAACGAGCTGGGCCACCCGTTGGTCAGCACGATCGGCAGGGCCTCCGGATCCTCCCCGTCGAAACGCAGGTAGTGCACCGGTGTCCCGGCGATGTCCGCGACGTGGTGGGGCAGCACGTTGATGGCGGCTTCGTGAGCACGCCAGTCATAGCCGGCCGCCCAGTAGGCGACCAGTCGCCGCAACTCACCGGGATCGGTTCCCGCCGACCAGCCGGTCACCGGCCACGGAGCCGGCCATCGCGTGGCGGCCAGCCGAGCTCGCAGCTCACCGAGTTCGGCATCGGTGACCTCGAGTACGGGCCTATCGGGCACCATGGTTTTCTCCTTGCACTCGACGTCGCGAGTTTACGTTGGGGAGACCGGCGTCAGGTGTCCGTGCCGACGCGTTCGAAGGCCAGTGTGGGCAGGTCGACCGCGTGCGCGCCGCCGTCTGCGACCAGTACCGCGCCGGTGATGTACGACGATTCCGGCGAGCCGAGGAACCGAACGATGGAGGCGATCTCGTCCGGTTCGGCCGGGCGTCGGAGCGGGACCTCGGCGGTCGCCCGACGGTAGCCCTCGTCCCGCCCTCCGGCGAACCCTGCCGATTCGGCGAACCGTTCCATTGCGCCGTCGGCCATCGGGGTGCGGACCCAACCGGGGCAAACCGCGTTCGCGCGGACACCGCGGGGCCCGTAGTCCCGGGCGATCGACCGGGTGAGGCCGATCAGCGCGTGTTTCGCGACGGTGTACCCCGCGACGTCGGGACCCGCGAACAGACCGGCCAACGAGGACACGATCACCACCTGTCCCCCGGCTTCCACCAGCGTGGGTAGCGCGGCCCGGCAGAACACGAACGCGCTCGAGAGGTTCGAGCGCAACGCCAACTCCCACTCTTCGTCGTCGGTGTCGGTCACCGACGACAGCCCGTGCCCGCCGGCGTTCGCGACCACGACGTCCAGCCGCCCGAACCGGCCGACGATCTCCGCGACCGCGTTCTCCGCGTCCGAGGTCACGCTGGCATCACACGCGATGACGTGCGCGCCGGTTTCCTCCGCCACCTTCTCCAGCGGTTCGCGCCGCCGTCCGAGGACCACCACGTTCGCGCCCTCGGCCGTGTAGCGGCGGGCCACCGCCGCGCCGATGCCCGTACCGCCGCCGGTGACCGCGACGACCCTGTTCTCTGTACTCACCCGGAGTCCTTTCCCTTGCCCCGAACCGACTGCGTCCATGCCGGGGCCTCGTCGCGGAGTCGCGGTCATGCGGACAGGTCCAGCCACTCCCCGACGGCCAGCACGTGCGCGCGCTGGCCGGCGTGCGCGCGGAACTCCTTCTCCGGGTCGGCGACCTCGACGTAGCCCGCGATCTTGTCCGGCTGTTCCGCCTCGTAGTGCATCGGAACCGCGTACCGGGCATCGAGGATTTCCGCGGCGGCGGCGGACTGCCTCGGGTCCATCGCGGCGGGCAGCGGACTCGGCGGCTGGAGATGCGGCGCGTCGACCACCGCGCCGTTGGCAGGCAGGAACACCGCGTCGAACGGGCTGAACCGGCGCGCGATGAGCCACCAGTAGCCGTGGAACATCGTGTCGCCGCCGTGAAAGATCCGGTGCCCGTCTGCCTGGACCACCCAGTTCAGCTGCGGGTCGCCCAGTCCGTCGACGGCGGGGATCGCGGTGACGAGGAACGGCCCGATTTCGCGAGTGGACCAGGGATCCACGACTTCGGCGGCCAGTCGGTGCAAGGCCAGCTCGCGCTCGGCCTGCAGGGTCGTCACGTTGTCCACGTCGTCGCCGTGGCCCGGCGCCGGTCGGAGCACCGGCGCTCCCGGCGCCAGCACGCCCGCGAGTGCGGCCGCGTCGGTGTGGTCCCGGTGCAGGTGGGTGACCAGCGCGGCGCCGGCCGTCCCGCTCGGTGCCGTCAGCCTGTCGCCGGACCGCCATCCGGTGAACAGTGGCGAGAGGTCCCGTACGTAGTCGATCACCAGCCGCTCACCGTCCGCCTCGATCTCCAGTCCGGCCCAGCCCAGTCGTCGTGTTCGCATCCCGTACTCCTTCTCGGCGGTGGTCGCCGAAAGTTAGCGTACGGGCGTTCGCTAAATCAATAGCGAACGCCCGTACGCTAACTTCGTCACATGTAGCCGGAAGCAGGCCGAGCAGGAACGACGCGAAGCTCAGGTCACTCAAGCAGCCATGATCGCGGTGACCTGACGCGCGCCGCGAGGTTCCGCGTCGCGAGGCCGAGCCTGGTTTTCGGCACGAGCAGCGCCGCGGCCAGCTTGACGGTGCGCCGCTTCGGCATCACCCTGGCGCGGTGCTCGGCCTCGTACCGGGCAAGGCCTCCATCCGCAGCGAGCGCGGTGGCCAGGGTGTGTGCGCCGGCGATGGCGAGGCTGGAACCGTCACCGAGCAGGGACACGCACGACGCGGCGTCGCCGACCAGCGCGACGCGGCCCTTCGACCACGACGGAAGGTCGACCAGGCTGACCGCGTCGAAGAAGACGTCTTCCGAGTGCCGCAACCGGTCGAGCAGCTCCGGCACCCGCCACCCGACGCCCGCGTACGCCGACGTGACGATCCGCTTGTGCTGCGCCATGTCGCGGTAGTCGAAGTGGTCGACCTCGGCGCGGAAGATGAACGCGACGCCGCCCTTGCCGCGTGACGGGTGGAGGGCGACCAGCCGGCCCGGCGTGTTGTGGATGAGCACGTCCTCGGGGTGGTCGACCGGCTCGTTGAACGGTGTCGTGGCGACGTAGATGCCCGTGAGCCGCACGAAATCACGCTCGGGGCCGAAGGCGAGGCGGCGCACGGTGGAGTGCAGCCCGTCCGCGCCGATCACGAGGTCGAACCGGCGGGGCGGGGCACGGTCGAACGTGACATCCACACCGTGCTCGTCCTGGCGCAGCGCGGTGATCGTGTCGTCGAAGAGGAACTCGGCGTCGTCCCGGGCCGCCTCGTACAGGATGGTGGCGAGGTCGTTCCGGGGGATCTCGACCTCGTTGCCCTTGGCGGGCATGGCCACCGTGGCGACCAGGCGACCGTCGACACCCAGTAACCGGATCCGGTTCGACGTCGTGGCGGCGTCCCGCAGCCGGGGCACGACGCCCATGGCCCCGACGACCGGCAGGGCGGGCCCGCGGATGTCGACGGGGTTGCCGCTGGAGCGCAGGCCCTGCGACCGCTCCACGACCGTGGGCTTGAAACCGTTGCGGGCCAGCCAGTAGGCGAGGGTCGAGCCTGCCACGCCTGCCCCGGAGATCAGCACGTTCTTCGTCATGCCCACGACGTTAGCCGCAGTGAGTGCAAGTTTGCAACGAGTGCGGATTTGCACTGACTGCCGACCTGCGTATGCTGCCGTCCATGTCCCTTCGCGACCGCAAGCGAGCCCGCACGCGCCAGGCCCTGATCGACGCGGCGACGGAGTTGTTCGAGCGCCAGGGCTACGACGAGACGACGATCGCCGACATCGCGGCGGCGGCGGAGATCGGCGCGCGGACGTTCTTCAGCTACTTCGCCAGCAAGGAGGAACTGCTGTTCCCCGACGCCGACGAGCGCGTGCGGGCGGCCATCGACGCCATCGCGACGCGCGACCCGGACGAGGGACCGGCGGACGTGCTGCTGCGTACCCTCGGTGAGATCAACGACACCAGCGAGGAGATGGTCAGCCCGCTGGCAGCGCTCCGGCTACGACTGATCCAGACCGTGCCCGCCGTGCGCGGCCGCGCGTTGCAGCTGCAGCTCGACGCCCAACGCGAGATCGCGAAGCACCTGGCCGAGGCCTTCCCGGACCAGCTGGACCTGGTACGCGCGGCGGCACTGACGGGCGCGTTCGTCGGCGCCGTCAGCGGCGCGCTCCAAGCCCTCCTCGACAGTGCCGACAAGGCCGACCCTGCCACGCTGCAAGCCGCCATGCGGACCGCCACCGAGGTGGCACTCACCCCGTGGCGGCGATCAACCTGACCCGTTCAGTGTCACCTTCATCCCGAATATCGCCATTATTCTGCTTACGTCACAACGGTTTCTGACACCGAGGGCGATCGGCCCACTACTTGTGCTGCCCCCGGAAGAACAACCGCGGCGGCACCGATCCACACGCCGACCTGGCCACTGTGGACGACAGCGCCTCCAACGCCCAAGACCGTGCCCCGACGACCCGTTCGCGAAAGCCCTGAGAACACTGTTCAAGCCGAAGTGGCTCAGCTCGAAGAGTGTCTGAAGCAGAGCCTCGGCGACGTCGTGACGATCGGGGTTGAACCGCCATCAGAAGCGGGAAAGGTCACCGACGCTATGCTGATTCCCGGAATAGCAAAAAGCGCCGATCATTTCGATCGACGCTCTTGGGTGAAACTTTTGTACCCCCGATGGGATTCGAACCCACGCTACCGGCGTGAGAGGCCGGCGTCCTAGGCCGCTAGACGACGGGGGCTAGGATCTTTCCTCCTTCAGAAGGAGGTTTTCAGTTGTTCACCTGCTGTGTTGCTGTGGAGAAACTTACCAGACCGGGTTTCCCGCCTTCGCAGGGGGGTCACTCTGTGTTTCACTCCGGAGAGTTCTCCAGCTGGGGTACCAGGACTCGAACCTAGACTAACTGGACCAGAACCAGTCGTGCTGCCAATTACACCATACCCCAGTGAGGTACCGTTCCGATCTTGACCGGCTCGGTGCCGCACGAGAAGAAATACTAGAGCACGCTGTTCCGCACCGTGAAAGCGGGGGTCTCCGTAGCGCGCTGAGCCGGGACGCCGAGCTTCGCGAACTCGGAAACGAGCAGCTCAGGGAGCTCGTCGAGGCCGGTGATGGTGTGCACGCCCGCCGGGGCGCGCTCGGCGATGCCGTCCCGGTCGAGCCAGACGGCGCCCAGGCCGGCGTCGCGTGCGCCGATGGCGTCGGTGTCGAGTTTGTCGCCGACGTGGACGGCCTGCGCCGGGTCGCAGCCGAGACCGAGGCAGACCGAGTGGAACATCGCCGGGTCCGGTTTGGCTACTCCGAGTTCACCGGCGATGGCCACGTGGTCGAAGAACCGGGCGAGTCCGAGATCGGCGATCTTCTTGCGCTGATGCGCACCGGAGGCGTTCGTGACCGCCGCGATGAGCACGCCGGCGGCACGCAGCCATTCCAGGCACGGAAGGACATCTTCAAACAATTGCCACGAACGGGTGAGGATTTCACGACGGCGCTTTTCGAAGCCGATGACCTGGTCTTCGTCGGCCAGAATGCCGATCTCCGCGAGGAAGCATTCAGTACGCTTGTGATGCATCGTCTCGTAATCGATTTCACCCGCCACCACCAGCGCGACGTGCTCCTCGGTGATGAGATCCCACAGCGGCCAAAGGTCGTTCTGGCCGGTGAGCGCGCGCAGGCCGAGCCGGATCGCCGCCGTGCAGTCGATCAACGTGTCGTCGATGTCGAGGCACACCAACCGCAACTCCGGAGGCTCCCAAGGGGCTCCGTCCGGAACGGCCGGAGTGGTTCGTGACGGGGTCCGGGGCACGAGAGCGAAATCCACCAAGTGAGGCTAGGGCACCCAGGGCGATCGCGACTCTGCCGATGAGGTGATTAAGGCTGCTCTGTTCCGGCGCGTGCGCTCTACTCCCAGTTGGTGAGATGTCGTGTTTTAGTTACCCGACAACGGCTAACGCGGGCGGGCGAGTGAAATGTCGATACCCGGCGCCACGTCCGATTCGACGCACGCACTCCCTGTGATGACAATGAAATCCTTACGCGGTCCGAATCGCGGACAGTCCACAAGGGCGCGTCCGCGACCGCTGTCCTTCCAGGACGGTCCGAGCACACTAAGTCCTATGTAGGCAGATGGCCGAGGACCGGTGAGATCCGCGCCATAGCCCGAACGGCGCATCCGCCCGGATGGCGCTTGACGCACCGGCCGGGCAGGTGCATGCTGAGTTTATTCAACAGGTGATGAATAAGAGTTTCGAAGGGGTGGGACGGATGAACGAACGCACGAACTGCGTGATCGTCGGCGGTGGCCCCGCGGGCATGGTCGCCGGATTGCTGCTGGCCAGGGCCGGGGTCGAGGTCACGGTGCTGGAGAAGCACAAGGACTTCCTGCGGGACTTCCGCGGCGACACGGTGCACCCGTCGACTTTGACCCTGCTCGACGAACTGGGTCTCAGCGAGAAGTTCCTCAGCCTGCCGCACAGCGAGATCGCCTACGCCGGATTCCCCGCCGAGGACGGCACGATGATGCGGCTGGCCGACCTGAGCAGGCTGAAGGTGGCGCACCCCTTCATCGCGATGGTCCCGCAGTGGGACTTCCTGGACCTGCTCGCCGACGCAGGCGCGAAGGAACCCACGTTCACGCTGCGGCAGAGCACCGAGATGACCGGCCTGATCCTGGAGCAGGACCGCGTGAGCGGGGTTCGCTACCGCGACGCCGAGGGGCGGACCGGCGAACTGCGCGCAGACCTGGTGATCGCCGCCGACGGCCGCTGGTCGCTGGCCCGGCGGGAGGCCGGGCTGATCCCGAAGGAGTACGACACCCCGTTCGACGCGTGGTGGTTCCGGATTTCGCGGCGGGACGGCGAACTCGAGGGCAGGCTGACCCCGAAGATGCGGAATCGCCGGTTTGCCGTGCCGCTGCCGAGGAAGGGCTACTTCCAGGTCGCCTACCTCGGCCCGAAGGGCGAGGACCTGCGGACCAAGGGCATCGAATGGTTCCGGGAGAACGTGGCCGAGGTCTGCCCCGAATTCGCCGACCGCGTCGGCGAGCTGAAGACGACCGACGACGTCAAGTTCCTCGACGTCAAGCTCAACCTGCTGCGGAAATGGCATCTCGACGGGCTGCTGTGCATCGGTGACGCGGCACACGCGATGTCACCGGTCGGCGGGGTCGGCGTCAACCTCGCCGTGCAGGACGCGGTCGCGGCCGCCACCCTGCTCGCCGAGCCGCTGCGCCGCGGCAGGCCGACGGAAGCGGACCTGGCGAAGGTCCGCAAGCGCCGTCTCGCGCCGACGATGCTGGTGCAAGGGCTGCAACGGCTGTTGCACAAGAACATCATGCGGCCGGTGATGGAGGGCAAGCGCAACGGCCCGCCGGCGGTGATGGTGAAGCTGTTCAGCCGCTTCCCGGTGCTTTCCTACTTCCCCGCACGGCTGCTGGGCCTCGGCCTCCGGCCGGAGCACGCCCCGGCCTTCGCGCGGCGGGCGATGGAGCCTGCGGAGAGCTAGCCTCCGGATGCTATGAAAGTCCCCTTCATTGCAAATTTTGCAATGAAGGGGACTTTCATAGCGCGCTTCAGACGTCCTGCACCGGGTTCGTCAGGGTGCCGATGCCTTCGATGGTGATCGAAACGGACTGGCCGTCCTCGATCGGGCCGACGCCCTCGGGCGTGCCGGTCAGGATGACGTCGCCGGGCAGCAGGGTCATCACGCCGGACACGAACTCGATCAGGTCGGGGATCTTGTGCACCAGGTCCGACGTCCGGCCGTCCTGCTTGAGCTCACCGTCCACCTCGGACCTGAGCGCGAGGTCGGCCGCGTCGAGCGAGGTCTCGATCCAGGGACCCAGCGGGCAGAAGGTGTCGAAACCCTTCGCCCGGCCCCACTGGCCGTCGGACTTCTGCAGGTCTCGGGCGCTGACGTCGTTCGCCACGGTGTAGCCGAGGATCGCGCTCGCCGCACGGGCGGCGGGCACGTTCTTGACCGGCTGGCCGATGACGATCGCCAGCTCACCCTCGAAATCCACCCGGCCGACGCCGCGCGGACGGCGGATGGGCGCGTGGGGGCCGATCACCGAGGTCGACGGCTTGATGAACAGCATCGGGTCCGCCGGGATCTCGTTGCCGAACTCGGCCGCGTGCTTGGCGTAGTTCCGGCCGACCGCGATCACCTTCGACGGCAGGATCGGCGCGAGCAGCCGGACGTCGGCGAGCGGCCAGCGCTTGCCGGTGAAGTTGGGGTTGTTGCCGAAGGGGTGCTCGGCGATTTCCAGTACCTGGGCGTCGTCGCCGTCCCCTTCGATCGAAGCGAACGCGACACCACCGGGATGAGCAATTCGGGCTAGACGCACGCCATCCACCTTACGTGTGCCGATCATCGACGGCTTCGAGTGGCTGCACCGAAAGCCACCGAAGTGCACCCGTCCAGGCGCTGTGTGCCCGCGGGGCAAGCGCGACCATCGGAAGTCAGGCCGACGCAACGCCGGGCGAAGGGAAGGCCGCGAGATGAACGACGACGCGTATCCGCCGAACCCGATGACCGTCCCGCGTCAGCTTCCTCTCCCGCCGCCCTGGCTGGTCGGCCGCGAAACCGAGGCCGCCGTCCTGACCAGGACGCTGAGTCCCCGCGCCGCCCCGGCGTCCGTCGTGGTCGTCGAAGGGCCTGGAGGCGTGGGGAAATCGACTCTCGCTCTGCACTGGGCGCACGAGCACCTCGACCGGTTCCCGGACGGCCAGCTCTACACGGACCTGGGCGGCTTCGACCGGACGGGCGAACCGGTGTCCGCGTTGTCGGTGCTCCATTCCTTCCTCGGCGCCTTCGGAGTGGCGCCGGCCGCGTTTCCCTCGGACGAACGATCGGCCGCCGCGCTCTATCGCAGCGTGCTGGCCGGAAAACGGACGCTCGTCGTACTCGACAACGCCGCGGATCTCGGCCAGGTGGCACCGCTGCTGCCCGGCACCCGCTCCTGCGCGGTCCTGGTGACGAGCAGGACGAATCTGGCAGGCCTCCGGCTCCGCGGTGCCAGTTCGCTCAGGCTCGACGCGCTTTCCTCATCGGAAGCCCGCGACCTGCTGGCGCACCAGGTCGGCGAGGACCGGGTCCTGGCCGAGCCGGAAGCGGCGGATCTCCTGCTCTCCTACGCGGCGGGTCTGCCACTGGCCGTGTCGTTGCTGGCCGCGCGCTCGGCGAGCAGACCCGACCTGCCCTTGTCCGTGACCGCCGACGAACTGAGCGGCGCCGACAACCGTCTGGACGCCTTCGACACCGGCGACGGATCGGCCGATCTCAGGTCCGTGTTCTCCTGGTCGTACCGGGGATTGGGGCTGGACGAAGCCGGTGGGTTCCGGCTGCTGGGAGTGCTTCCGTTGCCGGAATTCGACGAAGCGGCCATCGCCAGCCTGCTGGCGTTGAGTACCGCGAGGACAACGGCCCTGATGCGTTCCCTCGACCTCAAAGGCCTTGTGCGCCAACACCGTCCCAAGTCGTATCGGATGCACGACCTCGTGCACCGGTACGCGGGCGAGCTCGCGGAGGAACTGGACCCGATGACCGAACTCGTCTCGGCGAAGCGACGCATGGCGGACTTCTACCTGCACACCGCGTTGCACGCCGATCGCCTGCTCTACCCACATCGCGCCAGACTCGAACCCCCCGTCCCCGCGAACAGTGTCCGGCCACTCGAATTCACCGGTGAAGCGGCGGCGCTGGAGTGGTTCGCCGCCGAACATCGCACCCTGGTCGCCGTCCAACGGCTCGTCGACGGCGAAGACCTGCCCGTGCAGGTGTGGTGGTTCGCCCGTGCGCTCGACACCTATCAGCATCGGCAGGGCTTGATCCACGACAACATCGAGACCTCGCGGCTCGGGGTGGCCGCCGCGGAAGGCCTGGGCTCTCCTGTGATGCTTGTGCTCGCACAACGGCAACTGGGCCGCGCGTACACCCGGGCCGGCCGTCTCGACGAGGCGCTCACCTGGCTCTCCCGTGCCCTCGCTTCGGCGACCGGGCCCGAGGAACAAGCGCATACGCACCATGATCTCGCCCGTGCCCATGCACGTCTCGGGAATCGCGGAAACACGCTGTGGCACGGCGAACAGGCGCTCGAACTGTATCGCCGGGCGGGAAACCAGGTGGGCGAGGCGCACGCGTTGAACGCAGTCGCGCGGCAGTACGCGGAACTGGGCGACCACGAACGGGCCCGCGAGTACGCGACCATCGCGCTTTCCCTGCACGAAAGGCAGGACAACGGCAGCGGAGTGGCGGTCACCCTGGACAACCTCGGTTCCATCGCCAGCGGGGCCGGACTGCCCCACGAGGCGGAGCGTTCCTACCTGCGCGCGCTGGAACTCAGTTCGGGGCAGGACAACAGGTTCTTCGCCGCGGAGGTGACCGAACACCTCGCGGAAACACAATTCTCCAGCGGACGGCTCACCGAAGCGGCGGAGCATTTCAAGCGGACCTACGAGCTCTACGTTGCCCAGCACCGCCTCCCCGACGCCGAACGGGTCCGGGGACGGTTGGCCGCCTTTCGTCACTGACCAGAACGATCAGACCTGACTGCGCAGCTTGCGCGCGATCTCCCTCCATTCGGCACGCCGGGTCCAGCGACCACCGACGCATTCCCCGATCCGTCGGCTCCGCTCCTCCAGCCCGCGCAGACGGATCCGGGGATCGGTGAACAGACGTTCGCAGATCCGGACGTCGCCGCGCTCGACCCCGGCCGTCTCCGGCACGAGTTTGGCCAGCAACCACCGGCAGGTCGCCGAGGCGTAGGGCAGCGAGATCTCGTCGAAGAACTTCAACGCCAGGCTGATGTCCCTCGCCGCGTTCGCCGGGGCGTCACGCCCGCTTTCCTTCAACCTCAGTTCGGCCCTGGCCAGATGCGCGGAGCCGAGGAGTTCGGTGTAGGAGGCACCGTCGTCGGCATGCGTCGCCAGCGACGCGAGCGCCTTGTCCACCAATTCCCTCGCCCTGGGGAGTTCGCCGCGGGCGATGGAGATCCGTACCCGGAGGATCAGCAGTTCGTGGTACTCCCGGGTCCGGTCCTTCGGCAGGTAGCCGACCGCCTGGCCCGCGAGCTTGTTCGCCCGCTTCAACGCCGAACGTCGCCGGTCCAATCGGTACTGGGTGAACCAGATACCGGCGAGGACATTGCGGCAGGCGCCGTACTCGTCGCCCGCCGGGTCGAGCGCATGGAACATCGCGCTCGCGGCCTTGGCGCATTCCACCGCCTGGGCGAGGTGATGTTTGCGGGTGTCCGGCCGCGAGACCTCGGCGAGCTCGCAGTGCAGGACCGCGAGCAGCCGTTTGCCGAAGGCGACCATCCAACCGTCCCCGCACTCCTTGGCCAGCCGGATCCCTTCGTCCACAGTGGACACAGCGGCGGACAGCTCGTGCATCCGGTGCAGGTGCCATGCCTGGCAGCGGAGCAGCAGCCACGCCCGGGTTCTCCGGTCGTCCGCCGCCAAGGCTCCGTCCGGCAGGGAGCGGAGACAGCAATCGGTCACCCGCCGCATGGCCTCGGCGTCCCCGGCGGCCTTGAGGATCCGCTCCACCGCCGGCAACGCCCGGACGAGGTCGGCCCGGCTCAAGCCGGGTACGACGGTGAGCCAGTCGTGCACCAGGGCAGGCCCCGCGGCCGAGGAGGGCGAAGCCGCCTCCAGGTCATGGACGAGCGCCAGCTCCTCGGCGACCTCCGGCGGCACGGCCACGGTCCGGGCGGGAGACGTCACCGGGCTCAAGGCGAGCAACCGGCGGACGATCTGTTCGAGGCCGTCCTCGGTCTCGACGTCGAACCTCGAGATCACCAGGTTCTTCAGCACGACCGGGGCGAGGTCGGCGGAGAACCCCAGATCGGCGACCGGTATGACCGGACAGCCACCCGAAGAGGTGTGGTCGTAGATCCGGCGCTGAAGGACACGGCTTTCGAACAGGACGCCCTTGCGTGCGGCCGTGCCGTCACCGGCGCCGAACCGCAACACGTAGTCGGGAGACAGGACGCAGAGCACCGGGTGCTTCGTCACCGAAGTGACGATCCATTCCGGCAGGGACACCGGATTCCCCTCGGGGAGATCGCGGTCCCAGAGAACGTCGACCCCACGCTTCCGCAGGGCTTCGGCCAGCGCTTGAGCGACCTTCCTGCCCTCGGTGTCGTGGGCATAGCTGATAAAGACCCTCATGTGGATCCTCCAGGCACGAGGCGGCCTCCTGCCGCTTCGTCGGACAAGGCCATTCGGCGGCCCCGCGGTCCCTGGTGGCCGAGATGTTCCCGGTCCGCTCGGACAGGTGAACACCAACGGCCACCGGGACGGGGGCAGCCTCCGGAGGCGATGAGGTCGTATGCTGGCGATCCGGCAGTACGTCCACGCCTCGCGACGCAGTGAGTCCTGTGGTGGGTATTGCCACTCGGGCGGCTTCTGTGCCAGCAGAAGTCGCCCTTTTACGTCGGGCTATCTCATTCTTCCTCCAGCCTTGCCAGCGCCTTGTCGATCATCCGAGGGGTCTCCTCGGGCGGCAACGCGGCCTCTTCGAGCTGGTAGAAGATCTTCAAGTGTTCGGCGCCCTTGTCCGCACCGGCGGCCTCGTCGAAGTAGACGTCACCCGCGGGCTGCTCGACGACGAGGAAGTAGTCGTTCACCTGGTCGGACAGCTCCATGAGCTGGAACGAACTCCGCATGCCTCGAAGGAAGCCCGCCGTGAACGGGAACACCTGCAGAGTGACATTGGGCTGCTCGGCCACCTTCCGCAGGTGGGCGAGCTGTTTCCGCCAGCCGTCCTCGTCGGTGACCCGCCGGTACAGCACCGACTCGTCGATGATGAAGTGGTGCTGGAACTCCAGGTCCTTCAGCCGCCCCTGCCGGGTTAGACGCACCTCGATGGCGCGCTCGATCGTATCCGGCGCGTTCGGCCCCTTCGCCATCAAAGACCGGACGTACTCGGGTGCCTGAAGCAACCCCGGCACCAAGAGGAGCTGGAACTGCCGGATGGCGAAGGCCGACGCCTCGAGACCCAGGAACCGGACGAACTCCGGTTTGAACGCCCTGCGGTACTCGTCCCACCAGCCGGGTTGCTTACTCTCCTTCGCCAACCGGACGTAGGTCTCCACCCGATCCCGGTCGGTGATGCCGTAGTGCAGGAGCAGGGCCTTCAAGTCGGTGGTGGACAGGCCCACCGAACCGTTCTCGATCCGGATGACCTTCGAAACCGACCAGTCGAGTGCCTCCGCGACCTCCTTCTGCGTGAGCCTCAGCGCGTCGCGGGCCTCCCGCACAGCCGCCAGCAGGCGCCTCTGGCTGTTCACCGGAGTTTGGGCCCTCGTCATGATCTGCGATCCTCCTGAGTCCTGGCTGTCTGCTATCTGGCAGAACGGTACCATTCTCTATGACGAGAGTCACATTGCCCCTGGCGGACGGGAACATGTCGTTAGGCAAGGCTTCACTGTGCCTCATGGCATGCGGCTATCTGCATGAATGCCCATACGTCGCCCGGACGCGACGAAGCGACTCCGCCGCTCGCGGCGAAGCCGTCAGGAAGGTGAATCCGATTCAGTCGCCGAGAGGTCCTTCGATGAACGCCTTCCACGCGGCGGGCGTGAAACCGAGAATCGGACCGGGGGCTTTCGAATCACGGACGAAGACCAGATCGCGCCCCGCGGATACCTCGACACAGGCATCGTCAGCGTCGGCGTCGCCCGTACTGGCCGAGCTCTTGACCCACTTCAGCCGCGCGAAATCGGTTTCCTCCGAAAGCCTGTCGTCCCGCAACGCCACATGTGCCCCCGATCCTCGGCAGGCACGCTCGACCGGTCGCAGGCGAGACGGTACCTGTCCCCTTGCAGGCCACCGTTCAGGTTAGCGGCGGAGCGTGATCGCCAAACACCGCCGACAGGCGGATTTTCACCTACCATCACCGCCCGATCGCGCTGCGCCAACGATTCCCGCGCTGTCATGCCTCGGTCAGGGACTTGTGCACGAGCGCGTCGCACAACGCGAGCCAGCTCGCTTCGACGATGTTGCCGTGCACGCCGACGGTCGTCCATTCCCGCTCGCCGTCGCTGGTCTCGACGAGCACGCGCGTGACGGCGTCGGTGCCCGGGTGGCCGGGCAGGATGCGCACCTTGTAGTCGGCCAGCTCCACACTGTCCAACCAGGACAGGTGCGGGCTGAGTGCCTCGCGCAGGGCGGCGTCGAGCGCGTGCACGGGGCCGTTGCCCTCGGCGGTGGCGATCACGCGCTGCCCGGCGACGTGCACCTTCACCGTCGCCTCGGAGACGACCTGGCCGTCGGAGCGGTGGTCCAGGACGACCCGGTACGACTCGAGTTCGAACGGCGGTTCGTCGAGGACGTCGCTTTGCGGGCCGTCGACCTCCCGCCGCAGCAGCAGTTCCAGTGAAGCGTCCGCGGCCTCGAAGGACCAGCCTTCGGATTCGAGTTGCTTCACCTTGCGTACGGCGCTCGTCAGCGCCTCGGGCTGGCCGGCAAGGTCGACCCCGAGCTCACGTCCCTTGAGCTCCAGGCTGGCCCTGCCGGCCATCTCGGTGACCAGTACCCGCATGTCATTGCCGACAGAAGCTGGATCGATGTGGTTGTACAGCAACGGATCCACCTTGATCGCGCTCGCGTGCAGTCCCGCCTTGTGAGCGAAAGCCGACGCCCCTACGTAAGCCTGGTGGGTGTAGGGGGCGAGGTTGGCGATTTCGGCAAGAGCATGGGAGACCCGGGTGAGCTCGGCGGCGCCTCCGGTCGGGAGCACCTCCATACCGAGCTTGGTCACCAGATTTCCCGTGACGGCGAACAGATCGGCGTTACCCGCCCGTTCGCCGTACCCATTGGCGGTGCACTGGACGTGCGTCACGCCGGCCTGCACGGCGGCGACGGAATTCGCCACCGCGCAGGAAGTGTCGTCCTGACAATGGATTCCGAGCCGGAATCCGGTCCTTTCCTTGACCTCGCGGACGGTTTCCGCGAGACCGAGTGGCAGCTGGCCGCCGTTGGTGTCGCACAGCACCGCGACGTCGGCGCCCGCGTTCACTCCCGCGTCGAGCACCTTCAGCGCGGTGTCCGGGGAGAACGCGTAGCCGTCGAAAAAGTGTTCCGCGTCAAGGAAGACGCGGCGTCCTTCGCCGACGAGGAAGGCGACGGAGTCCCGCACCATCGCGCAGGCCTCGCCGACGTCGACCCGCAGCGCGCGCTCGATGTGACGCAGGTCCGATTTGGCCACCAGCGTGATCACCGGCGCCTGTGAATCGAGCAGGGCCCGCACCTGCTTGTCCTGGTCCGCCTTGGTGCCCGCCTTCCGCGTCGCACCGAACGCGACGAGCGCGGCGTGCCGCAGTTTCAGTTCGCCGGAAGCGGCGCGGGCGAAGAATTCCGTGTCCTTGGGCAGCGCGCCCGGCCATCCGCCTTCGATGAAGCCGACCCCGAGATCGTCGAGCAGCCTCGCCACCGCCAGCTTGTCCGTGACGGAGTAGGAGATCCCCTCGCGCTGCGCGCCGTCGCGCAACGTCGTGTCGTAGAGGTGGAATGCGTCGCCGAGCGGTGTATCGGCGGGCTCCGTGCGGTTCACGGGAAACTCCTTGTGGCGGGAGGCAAAGCTGGTTCGGGCAACAAAAAAACCTCCCGCATGGGTGCGAGAGGTTGCGCGCCGGGGGCTCTTGTGGAGCTGTTATCCGGCGCGCTCGGCGATAATGATGGTGCAGGAGGTCACGAACGCATCATGGCACACGCTCCGGCGGGCGTCCACAGGCCGGGCGACACTTCCCACCTTCTGGGAGCCCCCGAATGCAATGAAGGGGACTTTCATTGCAAATTCTGCAATGAAAGTCCCCTTCATCTCAGGGCCGACTACTGAGTGACCGGGCGCACGTTCGACGACACGAGCGCCGCCAGCCGGTCACCGATCGCGTGCGTCGCGCCGGGCGACGCCTGATCGCGGGTCGCGAGGTCGAAGGCCACCGAGGCCTCGATCCGCCGCGCCGCTTCCTTCTGTCCCAAGTGGTCCAGCAGCAGCGAGACCGACAGCACCGCGGCGGTCGGGTCGGCGAGACCCTGGCCCGCGATGTCCGGCGCGCTGCCGTGCACCGGCTCGAACATGCTCGGGTTCCGCCGCGTGATGTCGAGGTTCCCGCTCGCCGCCAGCCCGATGCCGCCGGTCACCGCCGCCGAAAGATCGGTGACGATGTCGCCGAACAGGTTGTCGGTCACGATGACGTCGAATCGGGACGGGTCGGTCACCAGGTGGATCATCGCCGCGTCCACATGGGAGTAGGCGACGGTCACCTCCGGGTGCTCCAGCGAGACCTCTTCGACGATCCGCGACCACAGCGAGCCCGCGTACTCCAGCACGTTCGTCTTGTGCAGGAGCGTCAGGTGCTTGCGGGGCCGCGCCTCGGCACGGTTGAACGCGTCGGTCACCACGCGCCGGACGCCGAACGCCGTGTTTACGCTGACCTCCGTCGCGATCTCGTGCTCCGTGTCCTTGCGCAGCAAGCCACCGTTGCCGGCATAGGGGCCTTCCGTGCCCTCACGCACGACGACCATGTCGATCTCGCCCGACTCCGCGAGCGGGCCGCGCACTCCCGGGTACAACCGGGCGGGCCTCAAGTTCACGTGGTGGTCGAGCTCGAAACGGAGCCGCAGCAGCAGACCACGCTCCAGAATGCCGCTCGGCACCGTCGGGTCGCCCACCGCGCCCAGCAGGATCGCATCGTGCTGACGGAGTTCGCCGAGCACGGACTCCGGAAGCAGCTCACCGGTGGAGTGCCACCGGGCGGCGCCGAGGTCGTAGTTCGTGATCTCCGCCGTAGGTACGACCTCACCGAGCACCTTGAGCGCCTCGGCGACCACTTCGGGCCCGATCCCGTCTCCTGGGATCACCGCGAGCCGCATCCACACACCTCCGTAGACCAGGCCACCGGCAGTCCGGATGGCCCATCCGCAAGAAAACGCCAGCAGCGGAAGGTTACCGGCCGTAGCCCGGTAGCCGTAGCCGCACCACCCTTATGCCGGAATCTCCCACAGAGCGAGACAGCCGAAAGAGTGAATACAAGAAGGGACGCCCTGGCGGAAAGCATGCCGCCAGGGCGTCCCTCACCTCATCGAACGCGGGTTACCGCACTACCGCGTCAGCCGACACCGATCGGCTGACGTCCGGTGTGCCGTCCGCCGTTGCCCGGCCGGTCGGCGCCCGCGTTGCCGTTTCCGGCGTTCGCCTGGATCTTCACCACGCTCGCCCGGTTGCCCGAGGCGTTGTGGTGATCGATCGCCAGCAGGCCGAGGACGGTGTCCTGCGCGGCCGTGTTGCGGTTGACCACCAGCGCCGTGCCCGGCTTCGCGACGTAGCCCAGCGCGGAGTCGCCGCCGCCCTGGACCGTGTACGCGGGAGCCAAGGCGTCGAACGAGAGCGGCGTGCCGACGTAGTCGATCGTCGACGAGTCCGCACCCGGCGCCGCGTAGAACCCGGAGGTCCCGACCGTGTAGCTGATCTTGTGCGACGCGGCGTTCGGGTCGATGCCCAGCGCGGCGATGCTCACCGGCAGCACGACGACGTTGGTGTCGTACACGTTCGTGTCGACGTCGCCGAGCTGGCCGTTGACCGGCTGGATGTCCACCTGCGGGAAGCCCGGCTTCAGCGCCACCGTGACGGCGACCAGGACGTCGGTCGCGGTCACCTTGGTGACATAGGTCTCGAAGTCCGGCTGCCCGTCGCCCGTGGTGTCGATGTCCACGAACGGCGAGGTGTTGCTTCCCAGGTTGGCCAGGTCGCTCCAGGTGGTGAGACCGAAGGCCAGCAACGCGTTCTCCGGCTCACCCTGCGCCTTGGCCAGCGGGGCCGTGGACGCCGCGCCGACGTAGCGCAGGTCACCACCCTTGGCGGTCTGGTTCAGCGTGCAGTCGGTGGTGACGTCGCCGTCGCACTCGGGCAGCTGCGGGGATTCCGCCTGCAGTTCGAGCACGCTGATCAGCGAGCGGTACCGCTGCGAACCGTTGCCCTGGTCCACGCCCTTGCCGGTCAGGTTCAGCACGGCCTGGTTCTGGCCGTTGCCGAAGGTCACCGCGCCCGGGGTGTTGATGGACGAGACGGGCTTCGGCGCGGAGTACACGGAGAGCCGCAGCGGAACAGTCGTGCCGCTCTTCGGGGTGAACGCGATCCGGCCGGAGGCGTCCGCCACGAACTGCCGGGCGAGGCCGACCTGCGTGGTCGCCATGGTCGGGTCGATGACCTTGCGGAGCGCCTTGGGGTCGGCGATCTTCAGGGTGACCTTGACCAGCGCGACGCCGCGCGGGCTCAGCTTCACGGTCGGCTTGTCCACTGTGTACTCGACACCGGGGAGCGCGTTCACGGCTTCGTAGCCCACCGAGTACTCGACCGGCTTGATGCCCTTGTTGACCACCTTGACCGTCTTGGTCAGGGTGACCGGGCCGCCCGCTTCGACGACGCCGAAGTTGACCGAGACGAAGCCGGGGTTGTCGACGACGTAGGCCAGGACCTGGTTGTCCAGCGCGGCCTTCGCGTCGATCCGGCCGCTGCCGACGCGCTGCGGACCGTAGGTGCGGCCCGAAGCATCGTGGATGTCGTGACCGGCGGTGTTGATGACCGAGGCCTTGACCTCCTCGACCGACCAGTCCGGGTGCGCCTGACGGATCAGGGCGGTGATACCCGAAGTGTGCGGAGCGGCCATCGACGTCCCGGAGATGACCAGGCGGCCCGCCCCGCTTCCGCTGAGCGCGGACGAGATCGAGTCACCGGGCGCGGAGACGTCCGGCTTGCTGGCCGGGCCGCGACCGCCACGCGAGGTGAACGAGCTCGGGGTGTCCACAATGGACTGGTCACTGGTCGGCACGGACACGCGGCCCTTGCCCGTCATGCGGACCTGCAGCGTGCCCGCGTTCAGCGCCGGGCGGAGCGACGCGGTCGCGCTGCCGGTGAGCTGGAACGTCGGGGTGGCGGCGTTGCCCGCGATCCCGGCCGAGAAGTGCTCCAGGGTGGAGGAGAACAGCGCGCCCTTGGCACCGGCGGCCTGCGCGTTGTTCGAGCGGGCGCCCGAACCGCACGCGCGGGTCGCGTCGTTGTCGTCCCATTCGAGCCAGACGATCTTGCCCGCGGCGGCCGCCTTGTCGGCGGCGGAGTACGGGTTGCACCCGGCCGCGTTGGCGGCGGACAGCTTGACCACCGGCGCGGTGACGTCGAGCGTGTCGTAGGTCGCGTAGTTCTGGCTGAACTGGCCGGTCTTCGCGCCCTTGACCCCGGCGGGGGCCACGGCCTCGACGGCGTCACGGAGGACGGAGGCGTCGCGGCTGCTGGCGACGGTCAGCGCCTCGGGCGTGTTGCCCGGCGCGCCGCCGACGTCGTTGAGGTCGCCGCCGTTGCCCGCGGAGAACACCGGGACGACGTTGTTCGCGGCGATCTTGCGCACGAACAGCGAGTCCGGGTCGTCCGGGGTGGCGAAGTCGCCGCCCAGCGAAAGGTTGACGACGTCGAGGTGGTCGGTGAAGTCGCCGTCACCGTCCGGGTCGAGCGACCAGTCGAGCGCCTGCGAGGTGACGTTGGTCGAGCCGTCGCAGCCGAAGACCTTGATCGCGTACAGCAGGGCCTTGGGCGCGGTGCCCGGGCCGATCTGCATCGCTTCGATCTTCTTCTTGTTCAGCTTCTTGTAGTCGCCGGTGAAGGTCTTGCCCGCTTCGTCCACACCGAAACCGGCGACCGTGCCCGCGACGTGCGTGCCGTGGTGGCCGCAGGAGAGCGGGTTGGGGTCCGGCTTCGGGGTCTTGAGGGCCGGGTCGCTGCTGCCCGAGTCGTAGGCGTCGCCGACCAGGTCGATACCGCCGACGACCTTGTCGGTCGGGAAGGCCGGGGTGGCCTGGTCACGGTTGATCGCGTTGTAGGCCGCGGCCGTACCCGGACCACCGAAGTCGGCGTGGGTGTAGTCGATGCCGTCGTCGATCACGCCGACGCGGATGCCGTCGCCGTAGCGGCCGGTCTGCTGCCACGAGGCGAGCGTGTTGGTGAGCTGGACCGCGCTGGAGTTGGTGCGGGTCTTCGGCACGACCTTCTTGACCGAGACGACGTCCGGCCGCTTCGCCAGCTCGCGGATCTTCGCCGCGTCGGCCGTGACGACCGCCCCGGCGACCGCGTTGGAGGTCTGGGTGACCAGCTGGGTCCCGGCGTCGGCGGCCTTGAGCTGGCCGACGACGGAGTTCACCGTCGCGGCGGTGTTGGCCTTGGCGTCCTTCGCCGCTTTCTTGGCCTTCTCCTTGCCGGCACCCTTGTTCTGCTCGGCGTTGAAGGCGTCGACGGCGGGCTGCTTGGCCAGCTCGACGAAAGCGGTGATCTGCCCTTGGGCGGCCTTGAGCTTCGGCTCGACCTTCCCCTGGAATCCATTACGGTCGATCTTCGCCGGCGTGACGCCGTCCGCGAGGGGGACATCCTGTGCGGCTGCGGTCGCCCCGGTCACGGACGTCGCGAGCAACGCGGCGAAGACCGCGGCCGATGAGCGGATGGCCCACCGGGGTACGCGGGATCTGTTCATGAGTAAGTGCCCTCACTCGAGGCCTAGACTCGGAACCTGCCTGCCGCTCGAACACACCCCCGACGGTGAGCCCCGGCGCCGCGCCGTGCCCTTGACGGCGCGATGGTTCGGCCTCGCCGGAGAAACCTATCCGGGGACCAGCACGACTTCAGTAGGCATTTTTCACCGTTATTGAATCTTGCTCTTCGCAACGCTGTGACTACTGGCGAAAAGTATTCTTGTAACGCCGGTAACATGTTGCCATATAACGAAAGCCGCGTCCGGAGACGCGGCTTTCGTTTGTCGGGCTTTCCAGGTCAGCCGAAGTTGACCGCACGGATCGTGTGGGCACCGACGGTGGCGCCGATCGGCTCCAGCAGGTGCGAGTCCACCGAGCGGTCCACCCGCAGCAGCATCACCGCGTCCGCGCCGTCGGTGGTCTGGCTGATCTGCGCGGCCTCGATGTTGATGCCAGCCTCGCCGAGCAGCGTGCCGACGCGGCCCATGATGCCCGGGCGGTCGGGGTACTCGAGCAGCAGCACGTTGCCCTCGGCACGCAGGTCGAAGTGGCGGCCGTTGACCTCGACCAGCTTCTCGACGTCGTCCTTGCCGGTGACCGAACCGGACACCGAAAGGGTCGCGCCGTCGTCGTAGACCGCGCGGACGGTGACCAGGCTGCGGAACTTGGGGCTCTCGGTCTCGGTGACCAGGTCGACCTGGACCCCCAGCTCCTCCGCCACGCGCGGCGCGTTCACGAAGGTGACCTGATCCTCGACGACGCCGGCGAACACGCCGCGCTCGGCCGCGAGCGGCAGCACGCTGACGTCCTCGGTGGACAGTTCGCCCTTGACCACGACGGTGACCGAGGTCGGCGCCTTCGGGTTGAGCGCGGTCAGCACGGTGCCGAGCTTCTGGGTGAGCGAGAGGTACGGCCGCACGTGCTCGCCGACCGTGCCGCCGCCCGCGACGTTCACCGCGTCCGGCACGAAGTCGCCGCGCAGCGCGAGCAGCACGGACTTCGCGACGTCGGTGCCCGCGCGGTCCTGCGCCTCGGCGGTCGACGCGCCGAGGTGCGGCGTGACGACGACGTTCGGCAGGCCGAACAGCGGGCTCTCGGTGGTGGGCTCGGTGACGAACACGTCGATCCCGGCGCCGCCGACGTGACCGGAGCTCACCGCGTCCGCCAGCGCCTGCTCGTCGATCAGGCCACCGCGAGCGGCGTTGACGATGATGACGCCCTGCTTGACCTTCTTGAGCGCCTCGGCACCGATCAGGCCCTTGGTCTCCGGGGTCTTCGGCAGGTGGATGGAGATCGCGTCGGCGCGCTCCAGCAGCTCGTCCAGCGTGACCAGCTCGATGCCGAGCTGCGCGGCGCGGGCGGCCGAGACGTAGGGGTCGTAGGCGATGAGCTTGGTGTCGAACGCGGCGAGACGCTGAGCGAACAGCTGGCCGATCTTGCCGAGGCCGACCACGCCGACGGTCTTGCCCTGGATCTCGATGCCCGAGTAGCTGCTGCGCTTCCACGCGCCGCCCTGGAGGCTCTGGTCCGCGGCCGGGACCCGGCGGGCGACCGCGAGCAGCAGCGCGACGGCGTGCTCGGCGGCGGAGACGATGTTCGACGTCGGCGCGTTGACCACCAGCACACCGCGTTCGGTGGCGGCGGGGACCTCGACGTTGTCCAGCCCGACGCCGGCGCGGGCGACCACCTTGAGCGAGGTGGTGGCGGCGAGGACCTCGGCGTCGACCTTGGTCGCGGACCGCACGAGCAGCGCGTCCGCCGTCTTCACGGCTTCGAGCAGCGCGGGACGGTCCGTGCCGTCCACATGCTGGACCTCGACCTCGTCGGAGAACACGCTCAACACGGAAGGCGCGAGCTTCTCGGCGATGAGGACGACGGGCTTGTTCGGCTTGGTCACGATACGGCTCCCACTATCTGGTCTGTGCCTGCGACTCACGGTTGTTCGGTCACGCCGTTGTGCCCGGTTGCGCCGCAGTTTAGACCTGGTGACAGGGGATTGTTAACTCGCCCGTAATCCGGCGAAAACGAGTTCGAGGAGCCGTTCGAGGCCCTTGTCACCCGAAAGATGTTCACTGGCCCAGGAAAGCGCGTGCAGCAGCACCAGCAATTCGTGCGCTGTGACGTCCGCCCTCAGCTCCCCCGAGGCCTTCGCCCGTTCCACCAGCTGGGACACAGCGTCCCGCATGGCGTGACACGAGGCATACAGCGGCGAGGCCTCGTCGTCGAGGACGTCGACCATCAGTTCGGGTAGCCCGCGGTAGCTCGCCGACTGCCTGCCCATCCCGGCGAGCCAGGTCTTGAGCGCGCTCAACGGCTCCGGCGAGCCCAGGAGTTCGCGGGCCGCCACGGCCTGGCCGTCGAACCGTTCGCGAAGCACCGTCTCGACCAGTGCCTCGCGGGTCGGGAAGTGCCGGTAGAGCGTCCCGATGCCGACACCGGCATTGCGGGCGATGTCCTCCAGCGAGGCCTCGACCCCGCGCGCGGCGAAGGCACGCTTCGCCTCCTCGACGAGGCGCTCGTAGTTGCGCCGGGCGTCCGCGCGCAGCGGTTTCTTCTCGGTGTCCATCGCACTCCCGAGCTTAGTCTCGACAAATCGGAGGCAGCCTCCGTATAGTCGGCCAGGTAACCGGAGGCTGCCTCATGTTAGCTGGAGAGACCGAAGTGAACCTGATCGAAGAGACCCGCGACCTGCTGGGACCGGTGGGCGTCTGGCTGCCGCTCGGCATGCTCAAGCCGTCACCCGAAGAAGAACTGAAGGCGCTACGACGGCTGGAGGAGCTGGGCTATCGCACCGTCTGGGCGGGTGAGGGACCGGCGGCCCGGGAGCTGTTCGCGCACAGCGGCATCGCGCTCGCCTCCACCGAACGGGTGGTGATCGGCACCGGGATCGCCAACATCTGGTCACGCCCCGGGTACACCGCCCAGGCCGGCGGGCGAGCGCTCGCGCATGCCTTCCCCGGCCGGTTCGTGCTCGGTGTCGGCATCGGCCACGCCTTCCAGGCGACGAAGTCCGGTGCGGACTACCGGCCGCTCGGACAGACCCGTGAGTACCTCGAAGCCATGGCCGCCGCGGAGGCCGAATTCCCTTCACCGGTCCCGTTTCCGCGCGTTCTCGCCGCCGTCGGCCCGAAGATGCTCGAACTCGCGAGGGAGCTGACGGACGGCGCGCACCCGTTCGCGCAGCCCTTCGAACACACGCCGTACGCCCGCGAGATCGTCGGGCCGGACAAGCTGCTCATCCCGGAGCATCCGGTCCTGCTCGGCGGCCGGGAGGAGGCACGGGCGAACATCGCGAAGACCATCGAACTGTTGAAGCAGTACGGCATCCCGCACTACATCAAGGGCTGGAAACGCCTGGGCTACACCGATGCGGACATCGACGGCGTCAGCGACCGGCTCGTCGACGGGCTGACCGCGTGGGGCGACGAGGAGAAGATCGCGCGGCGGATCAAGGAACTCGTCGACGCCGGCGCGGACACCGTGCTCGTCAACCCGGTCGGCGACAGCCTGGACGTCATCGTGGATCAGCTCGAACGACTGGCCCCGGCGCTGGCGGAGGTGACCCGATGAGCGTCGGGATCTGGACGTTCTCCTTCGACGGCAAGGAAATCGGCGCGGTCCGCGACGCGGCCTCGGAGATCGAAGAGCTCGGCTTCGACGCGGTGTGGTTCGGGGAGTACCTGGGACGGGAGGCCTTCACGCAGGCGGGGCTGCTGCTGGCGGCGACGTCCCGGCTGACGGTCGCCACCGGGATCGCGCGTTTCGACCAGCGGGAACCGGCGACCGCCGCGGCCGCCGGG
Source organism: Amycolatopsis sp. lyj-84 (assembly GCF_046549075.1). Lineage (NCBI taxonomy): Bacteria > Bacillati > Actinomycetota > Actinomycetes > Pseudonocardiales > Pseudonocardiaceae > Amycolatopsis > Amycolatopsis sp. lyj-84. The sequence goes on along the minus strand of NZ_JAJPWO010000007.1, from coordinate 29,551 downwards.
CGGACCCTCGCCGAGGCCTATCCCGGCCGGTTCGTCCTCGGCCTGGGCGGGCACCGACGGGGCACGAAACCGCTGGAAGCGATGCGCGGATACCTCGACGGAATGAACGGGACCGAACTGTCCACACCGGACTCCCCGCACCGGCGGCTGCTGGCCGCGCTGGGGCCGAAGATGCTTTCGTTGGCCGCGGAACGGGCCGACGGGGCGCACCCGTACTTCGTCCCGGTCGAGCACACCGCTCGCGCCCGGGAAATCATGGGCCCTTCGGCTTACCTGGCCGTCGAACAGGCCGTGGTTCTGGGCGCGGATCGGGAGATCGCCCGGCGGCACGTGTCGATGTACCTGGAGCTGGCGGCCCACCATCAGGCGAATCTGCGGCGGTTCGGCTTCACAGACAAGGACTACGGCTCGAATCGCCTCGTCGACGCGCTGGTCGCCGTCGGGGAGGACGAGATTTCCGCCCGGATCCAAGCACATCTGGACGCGGGCGCGGATCATGTCTGCCTTCAGGTCCTGACCGAGGACGAACGGATCCCGCTGCCGGAATGGCGGCTTTTGTCGGGGGTCGCGGGTAGCGTGCGGAAGCGTGACGTCACCGGCTGAACTCGCCTTCGAAAACGCGCGTGAACTGATCGATGCGCAGGACCTCGCCGGGCTCGCGCGCCTGATCGGTGACCTGCCCACGCTCGTCCACGCACACGGGAAGAACGGGAACGACCTGCTCGGCATGGCCGTCGCGACCCGCGACGAGCGGCTGTGCCGGATCCTGCTCGACCACGGGGCGGATCCGGCGTCGGCCAACGTGCACGGCTGGACCGCGTTGCACCAGGCCGGGTATGTCGGGCTGCCGCTGCTGGTCACGATGCTGCTCGACGCGGGCGCCCCGGTCGACGTTCCCGCCCGCGGCGACGGCGGGACACCGCTGGTGGCCGCGCTGTTCTGGGGCCACCGCGAGGCCGCCGAGGCGCTGGCCGCGCACAGCCTGGCCCCCGGGAACCTGCGCGTCGCCGCCGGTCTGGGACACACGGACCTGCTCGACGCGCTGATCGCGCCGGACGGCACGCTTTCCCCCGAGGCGGGCACGCACCGCGAGTTCCACCGGCCGCACAGCGGTTTCCCGGAATGGCGGCCGAGCGAGGACCCGGCCGAGATCGTCAACGAGGCGCTTTCGTGGGCCGCGCGGAACGACCGTTCTTCGGCTGTCCGCACGCTGGTGGAGCGGGGAGCCGACGTGGACGCCGACGTCTATCGCGGGACCGCGATGACGTGGGCCGCCGCCCAGGGGAAGGCTTCGGTGATCGGGACTTTGGCCGAGCTCGGGGCTTCGGTGAACCGGCAGGGCACCTTCGGCGGGCTCTCCCACGGGGAAGGTGTCACGGCGCTGCACCTGGCCGTGCAGGGCGGGCACGTGGACGCGGTCCGCGCCTTGCTGGCGGTGGGGGCGGACGTGTCCCTTGAGGACTCTTTGTACTCGTCGTCGGCCTTGGGGTGGGCTGAGCACTTCGAGCAGCGGGAGATCCTGGCGGTACTGCGGGGAGCCTGAGGTCGGCGGGCGTGGGGTGCCCCAAGTGCTATGAAAGGCCCGTTACTTGCAAATTTTGCAAGTAACGGGCCTTTCATAGCACCCCCCAGCCGCCCCTGCCGCCCGTGCCGCAGCGCAAGGTGGACAAGTGGAGTCTGTAGTCCGTATCGTCGAAGACGGACTACAGACTCCGTTTTTGTCTGACTGGGAGACCTCAATGACCACACCCCGCGAAGTCTTCGACGAGCTGTCCGAAGGCATCACCGCCGGACGCTGGGAAGACCTTTTCGCGCTCTACGCGGAAGACGCCGTCGTCGAGAACCCGCAGCGCCCACCCGTGCCAGCCCGCTTCGAGGGCCGCGAAACCCTTCGCAAGAACTTCGGCGGAGGAATCAACGTGCGCATGAGCAGGGCAGATGTCCTGATTCATGGGACAACCGACCCGGAGGTGATCATCGCCGAGTACCGCAACGTCGGCGAGGCGCTCGACACCGGGAAGTCCTTCGACATCGCCAATATCCAGCTCCTCCGGGTCCGCGACGGGCTCATCGCCCACTCCCGCGATTACCACGACTACCTGCGCCTGACCGCGGCACGCGACGGTCTGGAGGACCTCGAAAAGAGCTACGAAACCGCGGAGCAGGAAATCACGCCGGTTCCGCCGCGTCCGGTGTCGACGGCGGATCCGAAGAGTCCGCGCGGGGTGTTCGAGCGGCTCGTCCACGGCGTCGCGGACGGCAAGTGGGGTGAGTTGTCAGCGCTCTACGCCGGGAAAACCCACGTGACGCACCCGTTCCTGCCGGGGGCGAAGACCCTGGAGACCAGGGAAGACCTGCACGAGCACTTCAAGTTCGGCGAGCAGCACGAGGTCCGGTTCCAGGTCCGCGATCTGGTGATCCACGAAACCCTCGACCCCGAGGTCGTGATCGGCGAGTTCGATTATCAGGGCACGGCGGGAGGCAGCCCGGAATTCCGGGTCTCCAACATCTTCGTGCTGCGCGTGCGCGACGGGCTGATCGTCGAATCCCGTGACTACGCCGACCATCTCGCCGTCGCGGCCGCCACCGGACGACTGAAGGAACTGTTCGCGCTCGTCTAAGCGGGAAGGTCGAATTCGCCGTCCGCGACGCCTTTCAAGAAGGCGTCCCATTCCCTCGGGGTGAACACGAGGACGTGACCGTCCGGATCCGAGGACTGGCGCATCGCGGTGTAGGTGACACCGTCTTCGTGCGGCACCAACGCGTACTCGACGCAGTCTTCGAGGTTCGCGCCTTCCGGTTCCGCCCGGATCCACGTCACTTCGGTCAAGTCCAGCTCGGGCCGGATGTGGGCTTTGTCGTCCACCGGCTGCTCACTCATGGTGCCCACGGTATCCCTTTCAGGCGCGCAAAACGAAGGGGCCCTTCACCAGGAAGGGCCCCTTCGCGGCGAAACCTAGGCGGTTTCGGTGATCGGCCGGTCCACCCACGACATCAGGTCGCGCAGCTTCTTGCCGGTCTCCTCGATCGGGTGCTGGTTGCCCTGCTCCTCGAGCTTGGTGAAGTTCGGCCGTCCGGCCTCGTCCTCGGCGACCCATTCGCGAGCGAAGGTGCCGTCCTGGATCTCACCGAGGATCTTCTTCATCTCTTCCTTGACCGCCGGCGAGATGACGCGCGGGCCGCGGGTCAGGTCGCCGTACTCGGCGGTGTCGGAGATCGAGTAGCGCTGACGCGCGATGCCGCCCTCGTACATGAGGTCGACGATCAGCTTCAGCTCGTGCAGCACCTCGAAGTAGGCGATCTCCGGGGCGTAGCCGGCCTCGGTGAGCACCTCGAAACCGGTCTGCACCAGCGCGGAGGCGCCACCGCAGAGGACGGCCTGCTCGCCGAAGAGGTCGGTCTCGGTCTCCTCGGTGAAGGTCGTCTTGATGACCCCGGCGCGGGCGCCACCGATGGCGGCGGCGTAGGACAGCGCGAGCGCCTGCGCGTTGCCGGAGGCGTCCTGCTCGACCGCGATGAGCGCCGGGACACCCTTGCCGTCGACGAACTGGCGGCGGACCAGGTGGCCCGGGCCCTTCGGCGCGACCATGGCGACGTCGACGTTCGACGGCGGCTTGATCAGGTCGTAGCGGATGTTGAAGCCGTGACCGAAGAAGAGCGCGTCGCCGTCCTTGAGGTTCGGCTCGATGTCCTTCTCGTAGATCGCGCGCTGCTTGGTGTCCGGCGCGAGGATCATGATCAGGTCGGCTTCGGCGCTGGCCTCGGCCGGGGTGAGCACGCGGAGACCCTGCTCCTCGGCCTTGGCCCGCGACTTCGAGCCCTCGGGCAGGCCGACGCGGACGTCGACGCCGGAGTCGCGCAGGCTGAGCGAGTGCGCGTGGCCCTGGCTGCCGTAGCCGATCACGGCGACCTTGCGACCCTGGATGATCGAAAGGTCCGCGTCGTCGTCGTAAAAGATTTCCACTGCCATGAGGGGTACTACTTCCTTTCCTGACCTACAACAAAAGTTCTTTATCGAGCTGAGGTGGCGGTAATGGATCGGGCGCCACGGCCGACCGCGACCATTCCGGACTGGACCAGTTCACGGATGCCATAGGGCTCCAGCATCCGCAGCAGGGCACCGATCTTGTCCGAGGTACCGGTGGCTTCGACGGTGAGCGCCTCGGGGGACACATCCACCACTTTCGCGCGGAAGAGCTGCACCGTCTCGAGGACCTGGCTGCGCACGGTGGCGTCGGCCCGGACCTTGACGAGCAGCAGTTCGCGCTGCACGGCTGTGGATTTTTCCAATTCCACGATCTTGATGACGTTGACCAGCTTGTTGAGCTGTTTGGTCACCTGTTCGAGCGGTAGCTCTTCGACGGCGACCACGATCGTCATCCGGGACACCTCGGGATTTTCCGTGGGCCCGACGGCGAGGGATTCGATGTTGAAACCACGCCGGGAGAACAGTCCGGAAACCCGCGCGAGGACACCGGGTTTGTTCTCCACCAGAACGCTCAGGGTGTGCACGCTCATCGCGCGTCTCCTTCTGCCGCGGCGTTGATCTCCGCCTCTGCGGCGACTTCGTCGTCGTCGAAGAGCGGGCGGATCCCGCGCACGGACATGATTTCGTCGTTACCGGTGCCCGCGGCCACCATGGGCCACACCTGCGCATCCTTCCCCACCACGAAATCGATCACGACGGGGCGGTCGTTGATCTCCATGGCGCGCCGGATGGTGGCGTCGACGTCTTCCTTGGTCTCGCAGCGGAGCCCGGCGCAGCCGAGTGCCTCCGCGAGCAGGGTGAAGTCGGGGATGCGGTGCTTGTGGGTACCGAGATCGGTGTTGGAGTACCGCTCCGAGTAGAAGAGGTTCTGCCACTGGCGGACCATGCCCAGGTTGCCGTTGTTGATGACGGCGACCTTGATGGGCGCGCCTTCGATGGCGCAGGTGGCCAGTTCCTGGTTCGTCATCTGGAAACAGCCGTCGCCGTCGATGGCCCAGACCTGCTTGTCCGGGACGCCGAACTTGGCGCCCATCGCGGCCGGGACGGCGAAGCCCATCGTGCCGAGGCCGCCGGAATTGATCCAGGTGCGCGGGTTCTCGTACTTCACGAACTGCGCGGCCCACATCTGGTGCTGACCGACGCCCGCGGTGTAGACCGCGTCCGGGCCGACGAGCGAGCCGATGCGCTCGATGACGTACTGCGGGGAAAGCGTCCCGTCCTCGGGCCACTCGTAGCCGGCCGGGTAGTCGTCGCGCCAGGAGCGGACCTGCGTCCACCAGTCCTGCAGATCCGGCTTCGCGGACTTGTCGGTCTCGGCGCGGACGGCCTCGATCAGCTCGGTGATGATCTCCGCGCAGTCGCCGACGATGGGCACGTCCGCCTTGCGGTTCTTGGAGATCTCGGCCGGGTCGATGTCGGCGTGGACGATGGCGGCGCCCGGCGCGAAGGAGGACAGCTGCCCGGTGACGCGGTCGTCGAAACGGGCGCCGAGCGCGATCAGCAGGTCCGCCCGCTGCATCGCGGCGACCGCGGAGACCGTGCCGTGCATGCCCGGCATACCGAGGTGCTGCGGGTGCGAGTCGGGGAACGCGCCGCGGGCCATCAGCGTGGTGACGACCGGGATCCCGGTCAGCTCGGCCAGTTCCATCAGCTGGCGCGAGGCGTCGGCCTTGATCACGCCACCGCCGACGTAGAGGACCGGGCGCCGCGACTTGCTGATCAGCCGGGCGGCCTCGCGGACCTGCTTGCCGTGCGGGCGCAGCGTGGGCCGGTAGCCCGGCAGCCGCAGCTCCGTCGGCCAGGAGAAGGAGGTCATCTCCTGCAGGACGTCCTTGGGGATGTCCACCAGGACCGGGCCGGGGCGGCCGGTCGAGGCGAGGTGGAAGGCCTCCGCGATGGTGCGGGGGATGTCCGCCGGGTCGGTGACCAGGAAGTTGTGCTTGGTGATCGGCATCGTGATGCCGCAGATGTCGGCTTCCTGGAAGGCGTCCGTGCCGATCAGCGCGCGGGACTGCTGGCCGGTGATGGCGACCACCGGGACCGAGTCCATGTTCGCGTCGGCGAGCGGGGTGACCAGGTTGGTCGCGCCGGGACCCGACGTGGCCATGCACACCCCGACCTTGCCGGTCGCCTGCGCGTATCCGGTGGCGGCGTGGCCCGCGCCCTGTTCGTGGCGGACCAGGACGTGGCGGACCTTCGTCGAGTCGAGCAACGGGTCGTACGCCGGGAGAATGGTGCCGCCGGGAATACCGAACACGACTTCCGCGCCCACCGCCTCGAGCGAGCGGACGAGCGACTGCGCGCCCGTGACCCGCACGGGGGTCCCGGCCGGCGGCGCCGGCTTGGGTCGGGACCCGGATGTTCCGGTGTTCGCTTCAGCTCGCGAGGTGGCACTAGTCATCGCTTGTCTGCCTCGTCTTGTCTAGTCACTCGTTCGGGTATTCATTGGCTGGTTCGGCGTTGAAATTGTTCCAGGCAACAAAAAACCCCCGCCGACCGGAGTGGTCGCACGAGGGTCGCGCGTCGACGCAGCGGAGACTTCCCTAAGCGTCGACGCGCTTGGGAAGTACGAGGCCGGTCTGCGTTGTCACGAGAGTGAAGCTAGCCGGTCGCCGTCAAGAGTGTCAACTCTGCGGGACGGCGATTCCGCATGCTGGACACTGTCGGGGTACTACACGACCCGCGTTCGGGGTCCGAAAGGCCGCGGTGCACCATCTTTGACGTGGTAGAAGAAAAGCAGCAGGAACAGGCGAACGAGGCTCCCAAAGCCGTCTTCAAGATTCCGAACACGGCACTGTTGGCGATCGCTTTCCTCGTCGTTTGTGTGACGCCTGTCGCGTTCGGCGACGTGCCGTACCTCCAGTGGCTCTACGTCTTCCCGATCGCGCTGGCGGTGTTCGTCATCCGGACCCGCACGACCGCGACGGCCGAGGGACTGGAAGTCCGCACGCTGTTCGGGCACCGGGACCTGCCGTGGTCCTCCCTCAAGGGGCTCGCCATCACCGACAAGGCGAAGGTGCAGGCGGTGCTGAAGGACGACACCAAGGTCGCCCTCCCGGCCGTGCGCACTCGCCACCTTCCGGTGATCTCGCTGGTCAGCGCGGGGCACATGGCCGATCCTTCCGGGCTCACGGACGACGTCGCCAAGGCCGAAGAGGCGACGCCGGAAAAGACCGCGGACTCCGGGGAGTAGGATTGGTAGGACCAGTTTGGCGCCGGTTCGCCCGGCAGTGCCCTGGTCCCACCCCGAACCTTGGAGTAAGCCGTGCCCCCACTCCGTTCCCGGACCACCACCCACGGCCGCAACGCGGCGGGCGCCCGCTCGCTCTGGCGCGCCACAGGGATGACCGACAGCGACTTCGGCAAGCCGATCGTCGCCATCGCGAACTCCTACACCCAGTTCGTGCCGGGGCACGTGCACCTCAAGGACCTCGGCGAGATCGTGGCGGGCGCGGTGAAGGAGGCGGGCGGTGTCGCCCGCGAGTTCCACACGATCGCCGTCGACGACGGGATCGCCATGGGGCACAGCGGAATGCTCTACTCGCTGCCCTCGCGCGAGATCATCGCGGACTCCGTCGAGTACATGGTGAACGCACACCAGGCCGACGCGCTGGTCTGCATCTCCAACTGCGACAAGATCACCCCGGGCATGCTGAACGCCGCGATGCGGCTGAACATCCCGGTGGTCTTCGTCTCCGGCGGGCCGATGGAGGCCGGGAAGGCCGTGGTCGTCGGCGGGGTCGCGCAGGCGCCGACCGACCTGATCACCGCGATCGCCGCTTCGGCCAGCAGCGAGGTCGACGAGGACGGGCTGTCCATTGTGGAGCGCTCGGCCTGCCCGACCTGCGGTTCGTGTTCGGGCATGTTCACCGCGAACTCGATGAACTGTCTCACCGAGGCGCTCGGGCTGTCCCTGCCGGGCAACGGCTCCACCCTCGCGACGCATGCCGCCCGCAGGGCGCTGTTCGAGGACGCCGGGCGCACGGTCGTCGAACTGTGCAAGCGCTGGTACGAGCAGGACGACGAGTCCGCGCTCCCGCGCTCGATCGCGTCGAAGAAGGCGTTCGAGAACGCGATGGCCCTCGACATGGCGATGGGCGGTTCGACCAACACGGTGCTGCACGTCCTCGCCGCCGCGCAGGAGGGCGAGGTCGACTTCACCATCGACGACATCGACGCCATCGGCCGCCGCGTGCCGTGCCTGTCGAAGGTCGCGCCGAACTCGGACTACCACATGGAAGACGTCCACCGCGCCGGCGGCATCCCGGCCATCCTCGGTGAGCTGTACCGCGGCGGGCTGCTGAACACCGACGTCCACTCCGTGCACTCGCCGGACATCGAGTCTTGGCTGTCCACTTGGGACATCCGCGCGGAGGAGCCTTCGGCGCGCGCGATCGAACTGTTCCACGCGGCGCCCGGTGGCGTCCGGACCACGGAGGCGTTCTCCACCGAGAACCGCTGGTCCTCTTTGGACACCGACGCCGCGGACGGCTGCATCCACGACGTCGAGCACGCCTACACCAAGGACGGCGGGCTCGCGATCCTGCGCGGCAACCTCGCGGAGAACGGCGCGGTCATCAAGTCCGCGGGCATCGACGAGGAACTCTGGCGTTTCGAGGGCCCGGCCCGGGTGCTGGAAAGCCAGGAGGAGGCGGTTTCGGCCATCCTCAAGAAGGAGATCCAGCCCGGCGAGGTGCTGGTGATCCGCTACGAAGGCCCGGCGGGCGGCCCGGGAATGCAGGAGATGCTGCACCCGACGGCGTTCCTCAAGGGCTCCGGCCTCGGCAAGAAGTGCGCGCTGATCACCGACGGCCGGTTCTCCGGTGGCTCGTCGGGCATCTCGGTCGGGCACATCTCCCCCGAGGCCGCCGCGGGCGGGGCGATCGGCCTCGTCCAGAACGGCGACCGCATCCTGCTCGACGTCCACGAGCGCCGCCTCGAACTGCTCGTCGACGCGGACGTGCTGGCCGAGCGGCGCGCGAAGATGGACGCGAGCGAGCGGCCGTGGCAGCCGGTCTCGCGGGAGCGGCCGGTCACCGCCGCGCTGCGGGCCTACGCGCGGATGGCCACCTCCGCCGACACCGGCGCGGTGCGGGACCCGAGCAAGTAGTCCTCTTGTTGCGTGGTCCCCAAACGCTATGAAGGGGACTTTCATTGCAGATTTTGCAATGAAAGTCCCCTTCATAGCACGCGCCCGAACGCATCCAGAGGACTAAACGCGGGTCAGCGGCACAGCACGATCACCACGACCGAGGCCGCCGCGGCCAGCAGGAGCCCGATCAACCCGAACGAGAGCGGCCGCTTGCGCCAAGGCGTGTTGGCGTCCAGCGCGATCCGTCCCGAGCCCGCGAGCAGGACGGTCAGCGAAGCGGCGCCCAGCAGGAGCTCGAACTCGAAGCCCTGCCCTTCCTTCTGGAAGAACCCGCCGCTGAACTTCACGAACACGATGTTCGCGCAGACCCCGAGCAGCGCGGCCGCGCCGACCGGGGTGAACAGGCCCACCAGCACGAGCGCGCCGCCGAGTACCTCGCTGATCCCGGTGATCCACGAGAGCAGCGTGGTCTGGCTGGTGTAGCCGAGGTTGCCGAGCACCCTGGCGAAGCCGCCGACCCCGGGCCCGCCGAAGGCGCCGAAGAGGTGCTGGAGCCCGTGCGCGCCCATGGTCACGCCGAGCACCACTCGCAGGACGAGCAGACCGAGATCGATCCCGCCCCTGGTCTCCGCCGGGCCAGGGCCGCTGTCGGAGTCGGCCACGTCCGAGATCATGCTGGTCTGGTAGTCATCGCTCACGCGCGAAGGGTAGGCGAAAGAAGCCCGTCAGGCGACACAGCGGTTCAGAACAGGGTCGCGGGTTCGACCGGTTCGGGCTCGGGCAGCGGGTCGAGGCCGGGCACCAGGGCGCGCACCTCGTCGTGGAACCGGCGGGCGAGCGCGGGGGCGTCGTCGTTGTCGGGGGTGTGCACGAAGACCGTCGGCGACCGGCCCGCGCGCAGCCATTCGGCGACCACCTCGGTCCACGGCCGCCATCCCTCGACGGTCTCCTCGGTCGCGTCCCGGCCCAGATAACGGACGATCGGCCGGTCGGTCAGCGCCCGTGTCCGCCGCGGCAGCCGGGGTTTCTTGGCCCAGGCGTCCTGTTCGGCCTCACTGACCGGCGGGCTCCGGAAGAAGACCATGGTGTCGAACGGCACCCACTCGGCGTCCGCGTCGGTGAGCGTCCGCTCCAGCAGCGACGTCGAGCGGGCGTCTGAGTAAAACTCGGGGTGGCGCACCTCGACGGCACGCCGGAGGCCGGCGGGCAGCCTGCGCAGGAAACGGCCGAGGGCGTCGACGTCCGAGGGGCCGAACGAGGCGGGCAACTGGGTCCACAGGACCGCCCGTTCGCCGAGGGGTTCGATCGCGTCCAGGAACGCCCGCATCTCGGTCTCGACCCCGGCGAGCCGTCGCTCGTGCGTGACGACCTTGGGCAGCTTGACCACGAACCGGAAGCCGGGGCCGGTCTGCCGCGCCCACGTTTCGACGGTGTCCCGCGCGGGGGTCGCGTAGAAGGTGGTGTTGCCCTCGACGGCGTTGCACCAGCCGGCGTAGGCCCGCAGGCGCTCCCCGGCGGGCAGCGACTTCGCCAGGAACCGCCCGGCCCACGCCTTGTGCGTCCACATCGCACAGCCGACATGCAGTGTCGCCATGATGCTCAGTATTCGCCGTGGACCAGATTGTTCGGCAGCTCTCCGCTCAGATAGTGGCTCAGTTCCCTGGCCACCACCGCGTAGGCACGCTGCCGCCTCCCGCTCACCGCGCCCGCGACGTGCGGCGTCAGCAGCAGCCCCGGCACGTCCCACAGCGGATGTCCCTCCGGCAACGGCTCGGGATCGGTGACGTCGAGGGCGGCACGTAACCGTCCCGACGCGAGTTCCGCGACGAGCGCGTCGGTGACGACGACCGGCCCCCGCGAAACGTTGACGAGGATCGCCCCGTCCGGCATCGCGGCCAGGAACTCCGCGTCGACCAGACCCTGGGTGTGCTGGGTGAGCGGCACCATCAGGACCGTGATGTCGTGGTCGGGCAGCAGATCTGGGAGTTCGCCGACGCCGTGCACGCCCTCGCGAGCGGTGGCGCCGACCATCGTGCAGCGCACGTCGAACGTGTCCAGCCGCCGTCGCAGATGCCTGCCGAGGTCACCGGCGCCGATGACGAGGGCCCGCTTGCCCTGCAGGGTGTCGGTGGTCCGGCGGGCCCAGTGTTTCCGCCGCAGGCCGTCGGCGAAACCGTCGAGACCGCGGTAGATCGCCAGGAGGACCGCGACGACCCATTCGGCCGAGCTTCCGCCGTGCGCGCCTCGGCAGGTCGAGAGCAGGACACCGTCCGGCACCTTGCCGATCCAGTCCTCGGCGCCGGCCACCAGCAACTGCACGAGTTTGACGTTCGGCAGTTCGCGCCACAGTTCCTCGCTGGGCTGGTCACCGGTCACGAGGACCTCGGCCCCGGCGGCTTCGGCGGGCACCGGCTCTCCCCGGCGGTACACCACCGGGCGCACGCCTTCGATCTCCGAAAGCGCGGTCACTCCCTCTTCGTCGGGCACGAGCACGGTTACCGTCATGATCGCCACGGTATCGAGTGCCGCTTACCCGTGGCTCACGCACGCCCACCTAGGCTGGCCCCGTGCGTACCCGGTACCGGCGGAAATGGACCGCGCCGCTGGCTCTGCTGGCCTGCGGCTCGCTGCTGCTCTCCGGCTGCGCCGACTTCGACAACACGGCGGCCGGGCAGAAGTTCACCCCGGTCAACCCGCCGTCCCCCGAATCCCCGCCGCAGGTCGGGCCCGGCGGTGACGCGGGCGATTCCGGCCCCGGCGGTCCCGGCGGCCGGGGGAACGGGCAGAACCAGACGCCGACGCCGGTTCCGCCGCCGCAGGGCTGCAAGGACTTCGACAAGGCCGTCATCGCGACCTGCCTGGACACCGTCGCGGCCGTGGCCGCGATCCCCGGCGACGGCACCGCGCCCAGCGCGCTCGCGGGCGAACGCAAGAGCGGACGCATTCTGCTCGCCGCCGCGGGGAAGGACCCGGCCGCCTGGGCCACCATCTCCGTGGACGGCTCCGGCGACGGCGGCCTCACCTCGCTCGCCCTCTCCCCCGGGTTCGCCGAAGACCAGCTCGTCTTCGCCTACATCACCACCCCGACGGACAACCGGCTCGTCCGGCTGGCGAAGGGCCAGGCGCCGAAACCGGTGCTGACCGGCATCCCCAAGGGCGCCTCCGGCAACCGCGGCGCGATCGGCACCGACGGCAAGGGCGCGCTCCTGGTCGCCACCGGCGACGCGGGCAACCCCGGACTCGCCGCCGATCCGGCGTCGCTGGCCGGGAAGGTGCTGCGGGTCGACACCTCCGGCAAACCCGCGCCGGGCAATCCCACCGCGGGCTCGGCGGTCTTCTCCACCGGCGTGCACTCCCCCGGCGCGATCTGCCGCGACCAGGCCGGTTCGCGCATTTGGCTGACGGACAGGCTGGCGGACAAGGACGTCCTCCACCGGCTTCGCGCGGGCCAGCCCCTGACCACCCCGGCCTGGAGCTGGCCGGACAAGCCCGGCGTCGCGGGATGCGCGGACTTCGTCGCCGCCTCCGGCTATCTGGCCGTGGCGACGTCGATCGCGGGCAACCTGCAGCATCTGCCGGTCACCCCGGACGGCGCCGTGACCGGCAAGCCCAGCGTCACCCTGGACGGCAAGACCGGCAAACCCCCGAAGACCTTCGGCCGCCTCTCCTCGATGAGCATGATCAACCCGCAGATAGCACTGGTCGGCACGATCAACAAGGACGGCGGCGCACCGGTTTCGAGCGACGACCGCCTCGTCATCATCACCCCGGCGGCCAGCGCCGGCGGGAGCGGCAAGGACTAGGACGCCGCCCGGCGCGGGGTTCCGGCGACGATGAGCGCGCTGACCGCGAGCAGGGGCAGCGCCCAGAGCGCCGTGGTGAGGTAGCCGTTCCGGGTGGGGAGCAGCGCGCCGTCCGGAGTGGTCGCGGCGAGCAGGAACCCCGCGAGCGCGCTGCCGACGCTCATTCCCATGCTGCGGGCGATCTGGTTGATCGAGAGCACGCTGGCGGTTTCTTCCCGGGGCACGCCGACGAGGACGAGCTTGGGCATCACCGCGAAGACACCTCCGACGGCGAAGCCGAGGACGGCGATCGCGGCGAGGACGAGGAAGAGCGACTCGTTGCCGACGGCGAACAACAGGGCACCGGCCATGGCGACCACGACCGAGAGCGTGTACGTCCACCGTTCGGTGATGCGCGCGCTGAGCCGCGGCACCGCTTTGCCCGCGGCGAATCCGAGCAGTGAGAACGGGATCAGGGCCGCACCCGCGGCGACACCGGGAAGCGCGAATCCGTAGCGGGCGTCGCCGGGCGTCTGCACGTAGCGGGTGAACAGGCTGAACAGCAGGTACAAACCGGCCCCGGCCACGAGTATCGCCAGGTTCGCGCGGAGGATCGGCCCCTGGCCGAGCAGCCGAAGATCCACCAGCGGCGCCTTGGTGCGCAGTTCGAGGAACGCCCACACCGCCAGCACCGCGGCGGAACCGGCGAGAAGGCCACCGGCCAGCCACGCGTTCGCCCAGATCGACGGGGCGGCGATGACCAGAAGGACCCCGAGTGTGCCGAGAGCGAGGAGCAGCGCACCCGGGACGTCGATCCGGGGCAGCTCGCCGGGCTCCTCGACGGGCAGGATCCGCCAGGCGATGGCCAGCGCGACGGCGGACAGGAGGAATCCGAGTCCGTACGCGGCACGCAGGCCCGCGAGCTGGTCGAGCAGGCTGATCAGCGGGTAACCGACGCCGATGCCCACGGTCGACGCGACCGAGATCGCGGCGATCGTCGACACCGAACGTTCGGCAGGCAGGTGAGCGCGGGCGACGCTCATCAACAGCGCCCCGGCCGCGACCGCGAGCCCTTGCAGAGCTCGCCCGATCAACAACGCCGCGAACGGCAGCGGGAGCACCGTCAGCAGCCCGCCCACCATGACCAGGGCCAGGGTGGCCAGGATCGTGACCCGGCGGTACGGGCCGCCCCCGAGCCTGCCCAGCACCGGGCCCGCGATCGCGCCGCTGAACAACGTCACCGTCAACGTCCACTGCGCGGCGTCGAGGGACACGTGCATCCCCGTCGCGACCGGCGTGATGAGAGGCGCCCCGACGCTGCCGATCACCGCTCCCGACAACGCCGTGCAGACCAGCGCCACGCTCAGCCCGCCGTCCACGCGGGTGGTCACCGGTTCGCCTCGGTGGTGATGTGCGCGAACAGCTCCGGCCGGATCCGGGTGCGAACCCCCTCGGCCCAGTCCGCTTCGACCTGTTCGACGTCCATCGCGGCGCCGGTGTTCAGCAGCATCCCGAAGGCGAGGAACGTCTTCACGGTCACCGGTTCGAGTCCGGTGCCGTCCTCGGCCGTGTCCCACATCCGGGCGAAACACGACCGCACCACGTCCCGCACCTCCGGGTCGCCACAAGCGGCGAAGCCCTGGAGCTGCAACAACAACCCGGTCCGATCGGCCAGCAAATCGAAGTACTGGGCGCCCATCGCCGAGAGCGCGTCCAGGCCGGTCTTCCCCTCGCCCGCGTCTCGCATCCCGTCGCTGACGCGCGCGAAAGCGGCCTGGACCAGCTCCAGGAACAGGGCCTTCTTCGTCCCGAAGATCCGGAAGACATACGCCTGGGTGATCCCTGCCGCCCTCGCGATCGCCTCCGTCGACGCCCCGTGCAACCCGTGTTCCGCGAACTCCTTCGCCGCGATGGCCAGCACCTGGGCACGCCGGTCGGTTCCGCTCATCCGTTCAGCCATGCCGCGAGGTTACTGGTTACTAACCACTAACTAGGCGGGGTGGGTGGGGTGCCGGTCCAGGGGGTCGTGAGTGGCGATTCGGGTTAGGGCCGAGGGTGCCTTGGCCACCTACTGGCCTCTGGCTGCGGTCGTTCACGGGTCCGGGTCGTGAAGGGCCCCTTGCCTACCTTGACCGTAGTGATGGAGGCCTTCACTACTCTCGTGATCGCCACGACCGCCACCTTCGCCCCACACGCACCAATGATCACAGCGGCCGCGCAAAAGGGGCCCCTTCCCTCGGCTCAGCCGAGGAAACTCGGCCCTCACGCCTCGCCGAAGTACGTGATGGCCCCCTTCCTTGCGCTAGACGCAAGGAAGGGGGCCATCACGTACTTCAAGCGACCAGGGTGCCGGTACCGAGCCACTCGCGCCCTACCCCTTGCCCATCCCTCGGCTCAGCGGGACGGCCTCGGGGAGGACGGCGGCGTGAAGCGCACGAACGACGGCGCCATGGCCTTCTCTTCGCCGTTTTCGCTGAACAGCTCCGGGACCAGCCGGTAGCCGGGGCCCAGCGCGGTCGCGGCGGCGGTGAGCCGTCGCGGTCCGGTGTCCGGCCAGCGCCCACTGTCCACCCGGGACAGGAGGGTGCGCAGCAGGACGATCTCCTCGGCGGCATTGAACGAGCAGTGGCCGCCCCGGCTCACGTAGGCCTGCCGCAACCGGGCGGGATCGCCGTTGCGCCGGACCTGGTCGCCGTACCACCGGGCCTGGCCGGCGACCGCGCCGCCGTCGCCGGTGGTGTGCACGGTCAGCACCGGCGACGGCGTGGTGCCGCGTGCCACGGTGTAGTGACGCAGGTAGGCCTCCGCCTTCGGGTCCGCCGAGATCCGCGGAGCGGCGGCGAGCCGGTCCAGATCGGCTTCCAGGTCCGCGCCGCCCACCCGGTAGGCGTGCCGGACGAGGTCGAGTCCGGCGGACCGGGCGAGCATGCGCCGGTAGTCGATGCCGGTGTTCGACGACGGGTTGCCGCCCGCACGGCGCTCGATCTCGGGGCGCGCGGCCGGTCCGTAACCGAACAAGTAGGCCCCGGTGACCCACATCGCCTGCTGCGCGAGCCGGTCCGACGGCGCGGTGGGCTCCGGCTGATGCGCGAAGGCCCAGCCCGGGATTTCGCCGAGCGCACCGGCGAGCGCGATCCGGGCGCGGCCCCGCTCCGTCTTCTGGGCTTCGGCCACGACGGCTCCGAGCGCGTCCTGAGCCGCCTGCGGATCGCGAGGCCGGACCAGGTCGATGTCCGCGTCCGGCGCCAGCAGGGTCTTGAGCGCGAACAGCATGTCCAGCGCGCTGTTCCAGGTGCCGTTCGCGTCGTACTCGCCGCATTGCGTCAGAACGCCGTCGAAACGACCGGGATTGTTCTCGGCCAGCTTCAAGGAGATCACGGCGCCCATGGACATCCCGCTGGTGATCGTCCGCCGCGGTGCGCCCACGGTGGCCTTGAACCAGTCCAGCAGCGCGACCTGGTCGGTCAGCGCCTCCTCGATCGCGTGCCCGAACACGCCCTTGTAGTTCGACGCGGCGAGCGCGTAGCCCTGGTCAAGCAGCCAGGTCTCGGTTTCGGGTCTGGTGGCCAGCATGATCCGCGCCGGCTTCCATTCCTCCACGTAGAGCCCGTGGCTGTAGAGCACCAGCGTGCCGTTCCACCGTTTCGGCACTTTGACCAGGAAGTCCGCGCCGTCGATCGTTCCTTCGTACACGTGACGGCGCCCCTCGGCCGACGCCGGGACGGCGGTGACCAGCGCACCGAGAAGCAGCGTGACGAGCACGGTGACGAGTGTCCTGCGTGAGTGGGTCATGCCGACCAAAATAGGTGACCAAATGGTCACATGTCAATGCGGTACTCCTCGCGCCGCCCGCACATGCCGTAACCGTCCTTTGTGGACGGATTCGCGACCCGGACGCCGGACTCCTCGAGATGGCTCGCGTCACCGTTCGCGAGTGCCTCCAGGTGCTCTCCGGTCCGCTCGGCGGCGGCCAGCGCACCGGCCCGCCAGCGCGGGATCCAAGCGGCGGCCTTCGGCGCGATCAACGCGGCGGCCGCGCGATGGAAGTCCCTCAACGGACCGGGATCTCCCGCGGCGAGGGCGTCGCGGATCGGCAGGTAACCCTCGATCGCTAGGTCGCGGCGCCGTCGTGCCGAGTCTTCGTCCGCGGGCATCGCGGCGGCCGCGGCGTACGCGTCCGGATCGGCGAGGATCGGCGGCGGGAAGGTGAGGACGGCGTCACCCGCTTCGGGCAGCCCGCTGTTCTGCATGAGCACGGTGATCCGCAGTCCGCCGCGCTGCACCATCCGATGGACCGTGCCGGGCGCGAACCACGCGACGACCCCGGCTTCAAGTTCGGTTTCGCGGTAGCCGTCGACGCTGAGCGTCTGCACCGCGCCGCGTCCGCCGGTGACGACGTAGGCCTCGGTGCAGGCGAGGTGCAGATGCGGGCCGCCACCGCACACCCCGTCCGAGGCCTCCCATTCGTAGGCCCGCAGATGGGAAAGACCGATACCGCCGGGAAGCGGGAACACGGGACCTCCTCGGAGATCGTGGGTTTCCGGCCGGTATCCGCTGAGTGACTACTTACGGGCGCGGACGTCGAAGAAGGCGACGACGGCGGAGACGACAGCGGCCACCATGCCGAGGTAACGGCCGAGGCCCGCCCCGATCTCGATACCCGCCGCGGAGAGGATCCCCCGCTGGTCGGCGTCGAACTGCCAGTCGAGGGTGACCCAGCCGAGCACCATCAGCAGCAGGGCGCCGAGGGCCACCATCAGCCACAGATGCGGCAGGCCCGCGCGGCGGACGGCTTCGACGCGGCCGAACAGCACGACGGCAAGACCGGGCAGGAACAGGAGGAAGACCGGCGCCCAGGCGAGGAAGCCGGAGCGCCACGCGTCACGCGTGACGTCGTTGGCGGGCAACGACGTCAGCACGTCCTCGATCTCCGGGCGCGACGCGGTCAGCGTCGTCCACGGGAGGAACAAGGTCACCAGCGCGAGCAGCCCGGCCGCGAGGCCGAGCCACTCACGCCAGGTGACCTTCTTGGAAACGAGTTCAGGCACCGACTCGCTCGACGATCAGTTCGCGCACGCGCTTGGCGTCGGCCTGGCCCTTGGTGGCCTTCATGACCGCGCCGACGATCGCCCCGGCCGCGGCCACCTTGCCGCCGCGGATCTTCTCGGCGATGTCCGGCTGCGCGGCCAGTGCCTCGTCGACGGCCGCGATCAGCGCCGAGTCGTCGGAGACGACCTTCAGGCCGCGCTTCTCGACGACCTCGGACGGCGAACCCTCGCCTGCCAGGACGCCCTGCACGACCTCCTTGGCCAGCTTGTTGGTCAGCTCACCGGCCTTGACCAGCCCGATGACCTCGGCCAGCTGCGACGGCGTGATCGCCAGCTCCGCCAGTTCGATCTCGCGGGAGTTGGCCTCCTGCGCCAGCGTGTTGACCCACCAGCTGCGGGCCTCGTCCGGCGTCGCGCCCGCCTCGACCGTCGCGGCGACCAGGTCGACCGCGCCGACGTTGAGCAGGTCGCGCAACGCCTCGTCGGTCAGGCTCCACTCGCGCTGGATGCGCTTGCGGCGCTCCGACGGCATCTCCGGCAGCGTCTTGCGGAGCTCCTCGACCCACTCGCGCGACGGCGCGATCGGGACCAGGTCGGGCTCCGGGAAGTACCGGTAGTCCTCGGCGGTCTCCTTGGTGCGGCCGGGCGACGTGGTGCCGTCGGCCTCCTGGAAGTGCCGCGTCTCCTGCTTGATCGAGCCGCCCTCGGCGAGGATCGCCGCCTGACGGGTCATCTCGTAGCGCACGGCGCGCTCGACGCTGCGCAGCGAGTTGACGTTCTTGGTCTCGGTGCGCGTGCCGAACTCGGTCGCGTCCTTGGCCATCAGCGAGACGTTCGCGTCGCAGCGCAGAGAACCCTGGTCCATGCGGACGTCGGAGACGTCCAGCGCGCTCAGCAGATCCCGCAGCGCGCTCACGTACGCCCGCGCGACCTCGGGGGCGCGCTCACCGGTGTGCTCGATCGTCTTGGTGACGATCTCGATCAGCGGCACGCCGGCGCGGTTGTAGTCGAGCAGCGAGTGCTCGGCGCCGTGGATGCGACCGGTGGCGCCGCCGACGTGCAGCGACTTGCCGGTGTCCTCTTCCATGTGCGCGCGCTCGATCTCCACGCGGACGACCTCGCCGTCGTCCAGCGTCACGTCGAGGTAGCCGTTGAAGGCGATCGGCTCGTCGTACTGCGACGTCTGGAAGTTCTTCGGCATGTCCGGGTAGAAGTAGTTCTTCCGGGCGAACCGGCACCATTCGGCGATCTCGCAGTTGAGCGCGAGGCCGATGCGGATCGCGCCTTCGATCGCCTTGGCGTTCACGACCGGCAGCGCGCCGGGCATGCCGAGACAGGTCGGGCAGACCTTGGTGTTCGGCTCGCCGCCGAACTCGTTGGCGCAGCCGCAGAACATCTTGGTGTTCGTGTTCAGCTCGACGTGCACCTCGAGGCCCAGCACCGGGTCGAACCGCTCGATGACGTCGGCGTAGTCCATCAGTTCCACTACGGCGGTCACTTCTTTCCTCCCAGTTCCGGAACCTGGTGCACCAGCGAACCGCCGTTGGCGGCGTCCCGCGCGACCTCGTAGGCGGCACCGACGCGGTACAGCCTGTCGTCGGCCATCGCGGGGGCCATGATCTGCAGGCCGACCGGCAGGCCGTCCTCGTGCGACAGTCCACTCGGGACGCTCATCGCCGCGTTGCCCGCGAGGTTCGACGGGATGGTGCAGAGGTCCGCGAGGTACATCGCCATCGGGTCGTCGACGCGCTCGCCGATCTTGAACGCGGTGGTCGGCGTGGTCGGCGAGACCAGCACGTCCACCTTTTCGTACGCGGCTTCGAAGTCGCGCGTGATGAGCGTGCGGACCTTCTGCGCCGAGCCGTAGTAGGCGTCGTAGTAGCCCGAAGACAGCGCGTACGTGCCGAGCATGATGCGGCGCTTGACCTCGGGGCCGAAGCCCTTCTCGCGGGTGAGCGACATGACCTCTTCGGCGCTGTGCGCGCCGTCGTCGGACACGCGCAGGCCGTAGCGCATGGCGTCGAACCGGGCGAGGTTCGACGAGCACTCGCTCGGCGCGATCAGGTAGTACGCGGGCAGCGCGTAGGTGAAGTTGGGGCACGAGACCTCGACGACCTCGGCACCGAGCGCGCGCAGCTGCTCGACGGCGGCCTCGAAGGACCGCAGGACGCCAGGCTGGTAGCCGTCGCCCGCGAATTCCTTGACCACGCCGACGCGGACGCCCTTGAGGTCACCGGTCAGGCCCTGGCGGGCCGCGGCGACCACCGGCGGGACCGGCGCGTCGATCGAGGTCGAGTCCATCGGGTCGTACCCGGCGATGACCTCGTGCAGCAGGGCGGCGTCGAGCACCGTCCGCGCGCAGGGACCGGCCTGGTCCAGCGACGACGAGAAGGCGACGAGACCGTAGCGGGAGACGCCGCCGTACGTCGGCTTCACGCCGACGGTGCCGGTGACCGCGCCGGGCTGGCGGATAGAGCCACCGGTGTCGGTGCCGATCGCGATCGCGGCCTCGAACGCCGCGATGGAGGCCGAGGAGCCACCGCCGGAGCCGCCCGGGATGCGGGCGTGGTCCCACGGGTTGTGCGTCGGGCCGAACGCGGAGTTCTCCGTGGAGGAGCCCATCGCGAACTCGTCCATGTTGGTCTTGCCGAGCACCACGACACCGGCCTCGCGCAGCTTGCGCGTCACGGTGGCGTCGTACGGCGGGATCCAGTTCTCCAGGGTCTTCGAACCGACCGTGGTGGGGATGCCCTTGGTGGTCAGCACGTCCTTGAGCGCCAGCGGCACCCCGGCGAGCGGCGACTTCGGCGCGTTGCCCGCGGCGACGTCGGCGTCGACCGCGCGGGCCGCGTCGAGCGCGCCCTCGGTGTCCACGTGCAGGAACGCGTGGATGTGGTCGTCGACCTCGGCGATCCGGTCCAGGTGGGCCTGGGCGACCTCGACCGCCGAGACCTCACGGGCCTGGATCTTGTCCGCCAGTTCGGCGGCGGTCAGCTTGATGAGTTCGGTCACTGCTCTTCTCCCAGAATCCGCGGCACCCGGAAACGACCCTCTTCGGCGGCCGGCGCGCCGGCCAGTGCCTGCTGCTGGGTCAGCCCCGGTCGGACCGTGTCCTCACGGAAAACGTTGGTCAGCGGCACGGCGTGCGACGTGGGCGGGACATCCTCGCCTGCGACCTCGCTCACCTTGGCCACCGAGTCCAGGATCTGGTCGAGCTGGCCTGCGAAGACGTCCAGCTCCTCTTCGGTGACGGCAAGCCTGGCCAGCTTGGCGAGGTGTGCGACCTCGTCGCGGGAAATGTTGGGCACGCGGGTGACTCCCGGGGTGTGCTGTGCGGGTTCAGTCGGAAGCTGCAAGTCTATGGTGGCGGCGTCGGCGAACTCGACTGGGTTATGCCGCGGCCGGGACTCCCACGTCGGGTAAGGAGTGCCTGGTTCGTTATCCCGCGCCCCGGACGTCGGGTCCCATTACCTCGTCCGGTCTGTCACAATCGGCGCCCGGCGTAGCGCGTTCCACGGCGAGGCTGGAACGCCTGAGGCGAGAGGGGCGCGTGTGTCGTTCCTGATCCGGGTCCAATTACCGGACACCCCGGGTACCCTCGGCGCGGTCGCCACCGCGCTCGGCACCGTCGGCGCCGACATCCTGAGCGTGGACGTGGTCGAACGCGGCGGCGGGATCGCCGTCGACGACCTCGTCGTCGAGATCCCCTCCGGCAGGCTTCCGGACGCGCTGATCACCGCCGCCGAAAGCGTCGACGGCGTCGAGGTCGACGCCGTCCGCCCGTACGCCGGGGTGCTGGACACCCATCGCGAACTCGAACTGGTCGAGGAGATCGCCGCGAAGCCCGCTTCGGGGCTGGAAATCCTCGCCGAAGGTGTGCCGCGGATCATCCGGGCGGGCTGGGCGGTCGTCGTCGAGCACTCGGAGTCCGGGGCCCTGCGGCTGGCGTCGTCCAGCGCCGCGCCCGAGACGCCGATCACCGACCTGCCGTGGCTGCCACTGGAACGCGCCACCATCCTCGACGCCGAGGAGGCGTGGGTCCCGGAGACGTGGAAGGAACTGGGCACCGAACTCGCGGCGACACCGCTGGGAAAGCCGGGGAAGGCGCTGCTGGTCGCGCGGCCCGGCGGGCCGAACTTCCGTGCCGCGGAGGTGGCGCGGCTGGCTCACTTCGCGGGGATCGTGGCCGTCGTCCTGGACAGCTGAGCGCCCCACCTGGCGTGCCATGAAAGTCACCTTCATTGCAAATTTTGCAATGAAGGTGACTTTCATGGCACAGGTGGACGGCTAGGTGAGCTCCAAGCGGTAGGCGACCAAGGTCACCCCGGGATGCGGCTCCCAGTCCCGCTCCGGCAGCCGCACGAAGCCGAGCCGCTCGTAGAGCCGGTGGGCCCGCGCCATCGTGACCAGGCTGCACAGCACCACGCGCTCCGCGTCCAGTTCCCGCGCCCGCGCGATGACGGCCTTGGTCAGCGCCTCGCCGACGCCGCGCCCGGTGGCCGTGGGCCGCACACCGAGCATCCGGAACTCCAGTTCGCCTTCGCGCGACAACTCGGCGAACGGTGTCCCCGGCCGCGCGATGGTGACCGTGCCGACCAGCGTTCCGTCGCCGTCCACGGCGACCAGGAGTTCGGCCTGCTCGGCCCGCTTGGCGGCATCGACGAGCTCGGCCGCGTAGCCCACGCCGTCGACGAGGCTCCGCTCGGCGGAGTACGCGGCCAGGGTGAGTTCCCCGACCGCGGTCAGTTCATCGGCGCGGGCAGGCCGGATCTCCAGATCACTCACCGCTGTCCTCCTCATCGGCGGACTCCTCGGCCGGCAACGCGAGTTCCGCGGCCGCCTCGGGGCCGCTCTCCAGCAGCACCGTGAAGCCGTTCTCGTCGAGCACCGGCACCTTCAGCTGCACGGCCTTGTCGTACTTCGTCCCCGGCGCGTCCCCGACGACGACGAACGCCGTCTTCTTCGACACCGAACCGGCGGCCTTCCCGCCGCGGGCCATGATGAATTCCTTGGCCTCGTCACGGGAGTAGTCGTTCAGCGAACCGGTGACGACGATCGACAGGCCTTCGAGGTTGCGCGGGATGGACTCGTCGCGCTCCTCCTCCATCCGCACGCCCGCCGCACGCCACTTTTCGACGATTTCGCGGTGCCAGTCGACCTCGAACCACTCTTTCGCGGCCTTCACGATGGTCGGGCCGACCCCGTCGACGCCGGCGAGCTCCTCTTCGGAGGCGTTCTCGATCCTTTCCAGCGAACCGAATTCCCGCGCGAGCGCCTGCGCCGCCGTCGGGCCGACGTGCCGGATCGAGAGCCCGACGATGACCTTCCACAGTGGACGGTCCTTGACGATCTCGAGGTTGTCCAGCAGTTTGCGCCCGTTGGCCGAAAGCTCCCCCGCCTTGGTACGGAACAGATCGACCTCGAGCAGCTTCTCCTCGTCCAGGTCGAAGATGTCGCCTTCGTCGTGCACGACACCGGCGTCCAGCAGCGCCACCGCGGCCTCGTACCCGACCACCTCGATGTCGAAGACGTTGCGGCTCGCCAGGTGGAACAGCCGCTCCCGCCGCTGCGCCGGGCAGAACCGCGCGTTCGGGCAACGGATGTCGATGTCGCCCTCCTTCTGGTACGCCAGTTCGGTGTCGCAGTTGGGGCAGCGCAACGGCATGACGAACTCGCGCTCCTCGCCGGTGCGCGCGTCCGCGACCGGGCCGAGCACCTCGGGGATGACGTCGCCCGCCTTGCGGATGACCACCTTGTCCCCGATCAGCACGCCCTTGCGTTTGACCTCTTCCTGGTTGTGCAGCGTCGCCATCGCCACCGTGGACCCGGCGATTTTCACCGGCTCCATCACCGCGAACGGGGTGACCCGCCCAGTGCGGCCGACGTTGACCTGGATGTCCAGCAGGGTGGTGATCGCCTCTTCCGGCGGGTACTTGTAGGCGATCGCCCAGCGCGGCGCGCGTGACGTCGTCCCGAGACGGCGCTGGAGCCCGACCTCGTCGACCTTGATGACGACGCCGTCGATCTCGTGCTCGGCGTCGTGGCGGTGCTCGCCCCAGAACCTGATGTGCTCCAGCAGTTCCTCGCCGGTGGCGAGCACCTTGCTGTGCGGCGAGACCGGCAGGCCCCACGCGGCCAGCGCGTCGTACGCCTCGGACTGGCGCTTCGGCTCGAAGCCTTCGCGTTTCCCGAGCCCGTGGCAGATCAGCCGCAGGTTGCGGGACTTCGTGATCTTCGGATCCTTCTGCCGCAAAGATCCGGCGGCGGTGTTGCGCGGGTTCGCGTACGGATCCTTGCCCGCCTCGACCATCTTCGCGTTGAGCGCCAGGAAGTCCTCGACGCGGAAGTACACCTCGCCGCGGATCTCGACCAGCGCGGGCACGGGGAACTCGTCGGTGCCCGTCAGGCGGTCCGGCACCTGCTCCAGCGTGCGGACGTTGAGCGTGACGTCCTCGCCGGTGCGGCCGTCGCCCCTGGTCAGCGCGCGGGTCAGGCGGCCGTTCTCGTACAGCAGGTTGATGGCGAGCCCGTCGATCTTGAGCTCGGCGAGATACTTCGTCGCGCCGATCTCCTTCTGGACCCGCTCGACCCAGGTCTCGAACTCTTCGCCGTCGAAGACGTTGTCCAGGCTGAGCATGCGCTCGAGGTGGTCGTGCGCGACGAACTCGGTCGAGAACGTGCCGCCGACGTTCTGCGTCGGCGACTCCGGCGTCACCAGCCCCGGATGCTCGTCCTCGATGGCCTGGAGTTCGTTGAGCAGCGTGTCGAACTGGCCGTCGGACACGATCGGTGAATCCAGCACGTAGTACCGGAACTGGTGCCCGCGGATCTCCTCCGCCAGTTCGGCGTGCCTTTCTCGGACCTCGGCGGGGACCTCGGTGATGTCCTGCACTGGCTCGGGGTTTTCCGGAAGTTCGCTGCTCACGGGGGTAAGCCTAGTCGGGGGTACCGACAATTCCGGACGCCCTCGGGTCGAGTCGGGCGACCACTTCACGGAGCTCCAGAAGGGTCAGCTGTCCCTCCTGCGCCTCGGTCACCAGCTCGACCTTGCCCAGCCTTTCGGCCGCGACGCGCTCACCCAGCGTGGCGTCCAGCGGCAGGAAGGTCATGGTCGTCCGGGTCTCCGGCCGGAGTTCTTCGATCAGCGGGTGGAACACGGTGACGTCCACCCGTCCGGCTGAATCGTCCACCTTCGCGGTCACCCGGACATCGGCGAGCGCGATGCGGGTCTCGCCGAGGTTGACGGTGACCTCGGTCGGATCGGGGACCGGCGGCACGGAGTCGTGGTACTCCCAGATCGCGTCCTCCGGCGGCGCGGCGGCCTTCCACGCGTCGGTGTACGGGCGTAGTTCCGGATCCTCCTGGCCGGTGAGCACCAGCGAGTAGATCGCCCGGTGCCCACGATCGAGGGAGAAGTGCAGCCGCGGGTGCAGCGCCTCGACGATGGTGCAGAGGTCGTGTTCCACGCGATGCGGCTCGCGATCGCCGAGCGCGGCGCTGACCTCCGGCAGGAGCGCGAACCACGCCTCCCAGAACGTCACCGCCGCGGCGGCCGCGTCCTCGGGGACCGGCTGCTCCGGCCACGCGGTGCGGGGGTCGGGAACGTCCTCGGGCTTACGGGAGCGGCGGAACAAACGCATGCGGGCACGCTACCGCGCCGGTCACCAGCCTTCAGGCGGTTCGGTGAAAGCCTTGCCCGCCTCCCGGCCGAGGGTGAGCGCGCGGCGCATCCACTCGGGAGTCGCGCCCGCGAGACCGCACGCCGGGGTCGGCACGACGCGTTCGGCGATGATCTCCCTGCGGAATCCGAGCCTGTCGACGAGTTTGAACACGGGCGTGACCACGTCACGCAGCACCAACGGTGCGCCGGGGTCGGTCGTGGGGACGAGCCCGAGCATCAGCGTCGTGCCGGAATCCAGCGTCTCGCCGATTTCATCGAGTTGCATGGGCGAAGCGCCCTTCAACAGGGTGAAATCGAAGGCGATCGCTTGCGCGCCCGCGGCGCGCAGCAACGAGATCGGCGGCTTCTCGGCGCAGCAGTGCACCACGACCGGCTGCCCGGTGATGCGCTCCGCCCCGGAGATCACCGTCGACAGCAGGTCGCGGGCTTCCGGCGCGGGCACGGCGGAAACGGTGCCGTAGCCGGACGCGGTCGGAAGATCGCCGGCGAGGACCGCGGGCAGCGACGGTTCGTCGAACTGGAGCACCACGGGCGCGCCGACGCGCGACTTCAGCTCCGCCACGTGTTCGGCGAGGCCGTCCAGCAAGGACGCGGTGAAATCGCGCAGCGCGCCCCGATCGGTGAGGATCCGGTGCCCGCGCTGGAGTTCGATGTTCGCGGCGAGCGTCCACGGCCCCGCGACCTGTGCCTTGAACACCGGCGGCGCGGCACCCGCCTTCTCCTTCGCCTCCTGGACGGCGTCGAGGTCCCAGTTCATCAGGTCGACCGCGCGGCGGTGGTCGTGCCCGGGGCGGGCGGCGACGCGATAACCGCTCGGCACCACCTCGACGGCGAGATCGACCAGCAGCGCGGCCGTCCGGCCGATCAGGTCGGCACCCACGCCGCGCGCGGGAAGTTCGGGCAGATAGGGGAATTCGGGCAGTTCGCCGAACACGATCGACGCGGCCTCGACCGGATCGGTGCCGGGCTGGGAACCGATCGCGGTCGCGGCGCCCGGAGGCCAAGGTCGTTCGTTCACACCCGGATTCTCCCCTTGGTCCCGCTCGGCGGGGAGGCGGGGCACACCGACGACACGGACATTCGCCGCAATTGCCGTCGGCGAGCCCGCAGAGGCGTCTCGCGCATTACGCTGACCTGCCATGACGAGCTCTCCACAGCCCGCCGGCTGGTATCCCGACCAGCAGAACCCCCGGGTGTACCGGTGGTGGGACGGACAGGCCTGGACGCCCAACACGCGGCCGTCCCACGACGCCGAGATGATCGAGCTGGACATCGAAGGCGCGCACGACCCGGACAAGATCCGGGCGCAGGTGGCGAAGGGGACCCAAGGCCGGGGCGGCGGGGCCGCCGGTGGCGGGACCCTGTTCTCCGAACCCGTGCTGGTGGTCAACCAGCGCGCGAAACTCATCGAGATGTCCAACGAGTTCGGGGTTTTCGACCAGAACGGCAACCGCCTCGGCGGCGTCGTGCAGGTCGGGCAGAGCACGTTGAAGAAGGCCATCCGGCTGCTGACGAATTACGACCAGTTCCTGACCCACCGCTTCGAAATCCGGGACGCGAACCACAGCACCGTGCTGAAGGTGACGCGACCGGCCAAGGTGTTCAAATCCCGCTTCCTGGTGACGAAGGCCGACGACTCCCCGATCGGGGAGATCGTGCAGGAGAACGTCTTCGGCAAGATCCGGCTGGGTTTCGTCATCGACGGCCAGCGGGTCGGCGGGATCTTCGCCGAGAACTGGCGGGCGTGGAACTTCGTGATCAAGGACCACGCCGACGTCGAGATCGCGCGGATCACCAAGACCTGGGGCGGTTTCGTGAAGGCCGCGTTCACCACCGCCGACAACTACGTCGTCGAGATCCACCGGCCGCTGCGGGATCCGCTGGCGTCGATGGTGGTCGCGTCGGCGCTGACCATCGACACCGCGCTGAAGCAGGACGACGGCCGCTGAGCGGGGCGTGACCGGGGTCTCACCCCACTCAAGTGGACACTCGCCTTCCGGCGGCTCAAGGTGGAAGGACTGGGGCGGCACGCTGGAGTGCGTCCGGGACGGAGGTCACCATGGAGCCGTTGCCCGAAGACGGCGAACGGGACTGGGCCGAACCAGGCGTCTACACGGTTTCGCCGGGGGTCCACCGGATCCCGTTGCCCCTGCCGTACGACGCGCTGCGCGCGGTCAACGTCTACGCCGTCACCGACGGCACGCGCCTGGTCCTCGTCGACTCGGGCTGGGCGCTGGAGTCGGCGCGTGAGCTGCTGTCGCGCGGATTGAAAGCGCTCGGTGCCGACCTCGGCGACATCGACGAATTCCTGATCACCCACGTGCATCGCGATCACTACACCCTCGCGGTGGAACTGCGCCGCGAGTTCGGCGGCAAGGTCGGGCTCGGGAAGCTGGAAGAGCCTTCGCTGGTGCGCTCCGGCGATCCGGACCGCTTCCCGATGGAGGCGCAGGTCGGCCTCCTTCAGCGCTGCGGCGCGGTCCCGGTGGTCGAGGAACTCGCCAAGGCCTTCGGCGGTGTCCGGCACACCGAAGCGCACTTGTGGGAACAGCCCGACGAGTGGCTCAGTCCCGGAAAACGCACGATCATGCCCGGCCGCGAGTTCGACATCGTGCACACGCCGGGCCACACTGCCGGGCACGTCGTCTTCGTCGACGACGAAGCGGGGCTGGTGTTCTCCGGCGATCACGTGCTGCCGCACATCACGCCGTCGATCGGGTTCCAGCCGGTGCCCGCCGAACTGCCGCTGAGGGACTACCTCGACTCCCTGCGCCTGGTGCGCGAGATGCCGGACCGGCGCATGCTGCCCGCGCACGGCCGCGTCACCGACAGCGTCCACGCCCGCGTGGACGAACTGCTGGAGCACCACCGCGACCGGCTCGAGGTCATGGGCGCCGAGATCACCCCGGACGTCACCACGGCGTACGAGGTCGCGTTGCGGCTGGGCTGGACACGCAAGCTGCGCAAGCTCCCGGAGATGGACCCGTTCAACCAGATGCTCGCCGTCCTCGAGACCGGTTCGCATCTGGATCTGCTGGTGGCACAAGGGAAACTCACCGCGGCCGAGACCGACGGAGTGCGACACTACGCCTCATGATCATCCGTCAAGCACGCCGCGAGGACGTCGCGGCGATCGTCGGGATGCTCGCCGACGACCAGATCGGCAGCACCCGGGATTCCACTGACGACCTGACGCCGTATCTCAAGGCCTTCGAGGAGATCGACGCCGATCCCACGCAACTGCTGATCGTCGCCGACGACGCCGGTGAGGCCGTCGGCACGCTCCAGCTGTCGATCATTCCGGGCCTGGCCAGGAAAGGCGCGCTGCGCGGGCAGATCGAGGCCGTCCGGGTGCGGGCGAGCCATCGCGGCTCCGGTCTCGGCGGCGAGCTGATGACGTGGGCCATCGACGAATCCCGGCGACGGGGCTGCGCCCTCGTCCAGCTGACGTCGGACGTGAAACGCGAGGACGCGCACCGGTTCTACGAACGCCTCGGGTTCGAGGCGAGCCACACCGGCTTCAAACTGAAGTTCTGACCGCCCGCGTTGCGGCACCTGGTTGCGGGGGCTCCGGCAGCGGCCCGAAGATGTTGCGAAAGCCACTTTCGCAACATTGAAGGTTGCGAAAGTGGCTTTCGCAACAGCCGCCCCGCGACCGGCACCGAAGAATGGCACGCGCACGCCACCTTTGCCTAACCCCGCGATTCGGCACCATCGTCGGTGTCGCGAAAGCCAGGCGGATTCATGTGGTGGTCGCAACGTGCTCTGTTAGGACAGTAGCGTGGTGAGTTTCTCGAGTGGGGTGTGCCAGTCGAGTGTTTTGCGGGGGCGGTTGTTGAGTCGTGCGGCGACCGCGGCGAGGTCTTCGGCGGTGTGCTGGTGCAGGTTGGTCCCTTTGGGGAAGTACTGGCGGAGCAGGCCGTTGGTGTTCTCGTTCGATCCGCGTTGCCATGGGGAATG